>JBHYFG010000011.1:0-132557 GCA_051859645.1 Psychroflexus sp.
AGTTCTATATTCATCTAATTTAATCTATAGGTTAAAGTAACAAATATACTTTACTCCCCATAAATAATTGTTGACCCATTTTCATATTGAAACAGAAAGGAAAAAAGGGCGTTTTATTGCGGAAATTTCAATTGGTAAATGGTAATATCCAGAATCTACTTCCGCAACATAAATTCTATATACGAGTCGTTAAAAATAGTATGCTTATGGGTTTCGAAATCTACATCAGTAGCTTCAAAAATGTTAGGAACAAACTTCTGAGGGTTTCTATCAATTAACGGAAACCATGTACTTTGAATTTGAATTTGTAGTTTATGTCCTTTCTTAATTGTGTGATTAATGTCTTGCAATTGTAATTTAACCTCAGTTTTTTGGTTTGGCACAAAAGGCTTAGGTTCCTCAAAACTATCCCTATACCTACCACGAATTACCTCACTCCTTACCATCATGTGGTAATTACTAATGCTTAAATGATCTTGCATTTCTTCAGGTTCTTCAACACCTTCATGAGGATAAACATCAATTACTTTTACAACCCAATCGGCATCCGTTCCTGTAGTTGCCACCTGCAAATGAGCAAAAATCTCACCTGTAAGATGAAGGTCTTCTTTCAAAACTTCAGTTTCATACACCATAACATCAGGTCTTCGTGCTGCAAAACGCTGATCGTCTGTCATGTACTTACGCGGTGTAAAGGTAACTTTAATATCTTCCGTAAACGGAACAGGTTTGGTTATATCACTTATAAATTCCTGTTTAGAAGTTGAATTAGGGGAAGATGTAAGTTGCTGATTTTCTCCCAAGTAAAATCTCTTTTTTTCAACTTCCGCAGGAGGCCATGATGCAAATGTTTCCCAAGTATGTAATCCCGTGTTAAAGACGTATGCTTCTGGAAGATTCATTTCGCCGTCACCTTTCAAAAAATAATTAAAAAAAATGGTTTCTATATCTTTTTGGTAAGCTTCGGAAAGATCTTCACCAAAAAACATATTCCCAACAGATTGGCGTTTACGTTTTCGAGCCCAATCCCCATGACTCCAAGGCCCCATAACCATAATGTTGAAATTATCACTATTTTTTTCTAAACTTTTATAAATTTCAAAAGGTCCATATAAATCTTCTGCATCAAACAAACCACCAACTGTCATCACAGCTGGAGATACATTTCGCATGTGTTGTACTAAGCCTCTAGATTTCCAAAACTCGTCATAATCGGGATGCTGTTTTAACTGCTGCCAAAAAACATTGTCTTCTTTATAATATTCGTCCAGATTAGACAAAGGCCCTATATCCATAAAAAATTGATAAGGATCTTTAGTTCCTATGTTTGGAATTTCGTACCACGAAGCATCAGTTGGTTCGTCCTTCATATATCCAAAAACAGCGGTTGCAATCCAATAACTTAACATATATGCACCATTGTGATGAAAATCGTCGAAATAAAAATCTCCAATAGGTGCTTGAGGAGAAGCGGCTTTAAGTGCAGGATGACCCGACAAAACAGAGAAGGCTGCATAATGCCCAGGGTAAGAAATACCCCAAGTTCCTACATTCCCGTTGTTGTTACTTACATTTTTCACCAACCAATCTATCGTGTCGTATGTATCGCTTGCCTCATCTGTTTGCTTTCCTTTTTTATTAGGAATAAAAGCACGCATATTGTCATACACCCCTTCGCTCATCCAGCGACCTCTTACATCTTGGTAAACTATAATATTTCCTTCTTTCATTAAATACTCATTCGGACCAATGCTCCTTCTAAACTGATCTTTGCCATAAGGGCGACTAGAATAAGGGGTACGTTGCATTAAAATAGGATACGATTTGGAAGTATCTTTAGGTGAGTAAATAGTGGTGTGAAGTTTAACTCCATCGCGCATTTTAATTTGAACTTCTTGCTTGTTATAATGTTCGCTTACAACAAAATCCTGCGCAAGCAGAGACTGAAAAACAAGCATAAGCACAAGAAATAAAATTCTTTTAGATAACCAGAACATAGCCGAAATTTTAAATTTTATAATACTTCGACTAAAATAAAAGCAAAAAGTTAAATCGTCAAGTACAATACTTCTATATCGAACCTAAAACTAGCTTCAACAAAGTAAAGGGTTCACCAAAAAAATAGTTAAACCTATTTAGAATCAATCAAAATTCATACCTTTGCAAGCGAGGAAAAATTTGACTGATTGCAACCTCTATAAAATGCTAAAACAGTACTTCTTATAGGCATAAGTTTGCAGTCATCATTTTTATTTTAGTAATTCAATTATATATAAAAGACGTTTTTATGCCTTATTTATTTACCTCAGAAAGTGTTTCTGAAGGACACCCAGATAAAATTGCCGACCAAATTAGCGACGCCCTGCTTGATAACTTTTTAGCCTTCGACGAAAACTCCAAGGTTGCCTGCGAGACGCTTGTAACAACGGGACAAGTTGTATTAGCAGGAGAAGTAAAAAGTAAAACCTACATAGACCTTCAACAAATTGCCCGCGAGGTAATTAACCGAATTGGATATACCAAAGGAGAATATCAGTTTAGTGGCGATTCGTGTGGAGTTATTTCGCTTATTCACGAACAATCTAAGGATATTAATGTAGGTGTAGATAAAGCAAATCGCGAAGACCAAGGAGCTGGAGACCAAGGGATGATGTTTGGCTATGCTACTAACGAAACAGAAAATTACATGCCCTTAGCCTTGGACATTTCCCACAAAATACTTCAAGAGCTAGCAAAATTAAGACGCGAAGGCACGCAGATTTCCTACTTAAGACCAGATGCTAAAGCACAAGTAACTATCGAATATAATGACGACAACACACCTATTCGGATAGACACCATTGTAGTTTCTACCCAACACGACCCGTTTGATGAAAGCGAGGAAAAAATGCTCGAAAAGATTAAACACGACATCCAACACTTGCTAATTCCACGTGTAAAAGCCTTATTTACACAAGACATTCAATCGCTTTTTGATGATCATATTACCTACCACATTAATCCGACTGGAATTTTTGTAACAGGAGGACCTCACGGAGACACAGGCTTAACAGGTCGAAAAATAATTGTTGACACCTACGGCGGAAAAGGAGCCCACGGAGGTGGAGCATTTTCAGGAAAAGACCCAAGTAAGGTAGATCGCTCCGCGGCATACGCTGCAAGACATATTGCAAAAAATCTAGTCGCAGCTGAAATAGCCGACGAAGCCTTAGTGCAATTATCGTATGCCATTGGAGTAAAAGAACCCACCTCTGTTTACCTTAACACTTACGGCACAAATAAAACCAAACTAAAAGATAGCGAAATTGCCGCAAAATTAAAATCCATGTTTAAATTAACGCCAGCGGGTATTGAAGACAGCCTCAAGCTACGCAACCCAATTTACACAGAAACAGCCGCTTACGGACACATGGGTAAACAACCAACAGTAGTAACCAAAAATTTTGAGTCAGCCTACTCCGGAAAAGTTACTAAGGAAGTAGAGTTATTTACTTGGGAAAAACTAGACCGAGTAGAGGATTTGAAAAAGGAATTTCTTTCCTAAATTACTTAACTAAACTACTAATTGTTTATAAATTTCAATTGGGCGTTCGAGCGGGTTTTTCGTTTCAATTCCGCAGGACGCCTTTTGTTTTTTTAGTCGTTTTACCAAGCTTCAATCGTCGCTTGGTAAAACAAAAAAAAACAGCAGGCTTCCTTTACGGGATTTTCACTTCAACCCCTAACGCGGGCTGCACATCATTTCATAAAATTACGCCATCAGATAACTTTTTCAACTTGAAAAACACTAATCCCATTTATCGATTGAGATTACCCTAACAAAACAACCTTATTTCTTTCTGTTTCATTTAAAAAAGACATTGATTTATTTTTCTAATTCATGTAAAGAAAAAAACAACCCTAAAATGTTCTTGTTAGGTAATTTTCCTGTCTTATAATTTCAAAAATAACCAGTATAACCTAAACGTTAATTAATTTTAAATTAGATTTTAATTAACCAGATATACTAGCTTAACAGATAGCTTTGCCAAAAAAAACATGAGCAAACAAGCACTTTTAGCACCAATTCAATTAGGGGATATTCAACTTAAAAACAGGGTAGTCATGGCTCCTCTAACTAGAAGCAGAGCAGATAATCCTGAAAATACACCAACCGAGTTACATGCTACTTACTACCAACAAAGAGCATCGGCAGGACTAATAATCACAGAAGGTTCACAAGTTTCTAAACAAGCCGTTGGTTACATTAACACCGCAGGAATTCATACAGCCGAACAAGTTAAAGGATGGCAAAAAGTAACCAAAGCAGTGCACGATAAGGGAGGTAAAATTGTAATACAGCTTTGGCACGTAGGGAGAATGTCCCACCCTGATTTTCATAACGGAAACTTACCCTTAGCACCGAGTGCAATAAATCCAAATGCAAAATCATATACGCCAGAAGGATTTAAAGATACGGTAGCACCAAAAGCAATGAGCAAAGCAGAAATTCTACAAACCATTGCAGACTTTAGGCAAGCCGCTAAAAACGCTGTAGAAGCAGGGTTTGATGGAGTAGAAATTCATGCCTCAAATGGCTATTTATTTCATCAATTTTTTAACACCTCATCCAATCAAAGAACTGATGAATATGGAGGTTCAATTGAAAATCGAGCGAGGTTTCTATTCGAAGTATTGGATGAAGTAAAACAAGAAATACCTATTAGCAAAATAGGGATTCGACTAAACCCTTCTTTACACACGGTTTTCGGAATGGAAGCAGATGAGGAGACTATACCTACCTTCGAATATATTGTAGAGAAATTGAACGATTACCAGCTTGCCTACTTACATCTTTCTGAACCTTTTACTGATGTTAGTGATGTCCCATTTTTAGTAACTGAAATTGCAAAACACTTTAGACCCATCTACAAAGGTAATTTGTTAATAAACGCTGGATTCGACCAAGAAAAAGGCAACAAAGTAATCGAAGATGGATTTGCAGACGCTGTTACTTTTGGAAAATTATTTATTTCAAACCCAGACTTAGCCATCCGTTTTGAGAAAAATGCAGCATTACAAGAATGGGATGAAGATACTTTCTACACCCCTGGAGCAAAAGGGTATACAGATTATCCAATGCTTAATGAAACAACCTAACAAAAGGCTTGTACTTATTTTCCAGAAAATTAAAAGAGATAAAAAACTACTTAAGTAGAGAACATCAATTTTAACTTCTAGTAAACTTAAATTTTACCTTTGCCAAATTAAATAAGACAATAAACTATATATTGTCTATTTAATTTGGTTAAGGAAAAATCAAAGAAAACCAAATAGTATATTCTATTACAAAAAAACTACCTAAATTCATAAAATCCATAGCTATAAAGGCGATACCATTCATCAATTGAAATTACTGCAATAAAACAATCTTTTCCCTTTTCTGTTTCAACAAAAAAAGAAACTAAAAATCAAAGCTAAAGCTATACTTGATTTTTCTTATTTACAAAAAAAATCATCCTCAAAGTAGTCGCAACCGACTATTTTCTTTCCAAGAAATTTCAACTAAGACTGGTATCACAAAAAATGCTTCAACAAAGAAAGTAGCTTCACCTCAGCTCATTATAATTAACCTATAAAAAACAAAGGACGTGATTATTATCATAATTAATTCAATAAAATAAATAGATCTTTGAAAGAGAAAAAAAGGGAATAATCATAAAACATATAAACATGAAAAATATCAAAATCATTCAGGAATTACACAATTTAGGAATTACTGGCTACCAAGAAGTTGTTTATAATCCTACTTATGAAGAGTTATTTAAAGCTGAAATGTCTCCGCGAAATAAAGGATTCGAAAAAGGAGCCTTAACAGAAACAGGAGCAATTGCTGTTAAAACCGGAGAATTTACAGGACGCTCGCCAAAAGATAGATACATTGTAGAAGATGATGTAACACGCGACACCATACATTGGGACGGGCAAGTTAACGTACCAACAACTCCACAAGTTTTTGAACATTGCAAAAATTTAGTTCTACAACAACTTTCTAATTCGAAAAGACTTTATGTGGTAGATGCCTTTTGTGGCACAAACCCAGACACAAGGCTAAAAGTGCGTTTTGTCATGGAAGTAGCATGGCAAGCACATTTTGTGACAAACATGTTTATTAGACCCTCACATTATGAGCTAGAACACTTTGGTGAGCCGGATTTTGTGGTTATGAACGGCTCAAAAACCGTAAATCACGATTGGAAAGAACAAGGGTTAAATTCCGAAAACTTTGTAATGTTTAATCTAACAGAAAAACTACAAATTATCGGAGGTACATGGTATGGTGGCGAGATGAAGAAAGGCATGTTTGCCATGATGAACTATTATTTACCCTTAAAAGGCATGGCATCTATGCATTGCTCTGCAAACGTGGGAGAAAATGGAGACGTCGCTTTGTTTTTTGGACTTTCAGGAACAGGAAAAACAACACTTTCAGCAGATCCAAAGCGTTATTTAATCGGTGATGATGAGCATGGCTGGGACCATAATGGAGTATTTAACTATGAAGGAGGTTGCTACGCAAAAGTAATTGACTTATCTGAAGAAAACGAGCCAGACATTTGGAGGGCAATTAAACGCGATGCGCTACTCGAAAATGTAGTGGTAAATGAGTATGGGGAGATTGACTATTCCGACAGGAGCATTACAGAAAATTCCCGAGTTTCCTATCCAATACATCATATAAACAAGATTGTTTTGCCTTCAAAAGCTGGACATGCGAATAAAATAATTTACCTGTCGGCTGATGCATTTGGAGTCCTGCCTCCCGTATCTATTTTGGATGAAGACCAAGCACAATATCACTTTTTATGCGGTTACACCTCAAAGTTAGCTGGTACAGAAAGGGGAATTACTGCTCCGCAACCAAATTTTTCTCCTGCCTTTGGAGAAGCATTTTTATCTCTTCACCCAACGATGTACTCAAAAACGTTAATTGGTAAGATGAAGGAGCACAATGCAAAAGCATATTTAGTAAACACTGGATGGAATGGTACCGGGAAGCGAATTTCTATTAAAGATACCCGTGCAATTATCGACGCAATTTTAGATGGAAGTATTGAGCAAGTAGACACGTCTCATATTCCTATTCTAAACTTAAACGTACCAGTTGCATTACCAAATGTTAGTCCCTTCATTTTAGACCCGAGAAACACCTACAAAAACACTGAAGAATGGCAAGAAAAAGCAATTGATTTAGCTGGAAGATATATTGAAAACTTTAAAAAATATACCGATTTGCCTGAAGGAGAAAATCTTGTAAAAGCTGGACCTCAATTAAACTAAATGACGCTGTATAAAAGCTAAAATTTTCAATTTTAGCTTTTATTTTTTTAGTAAACAATAAGCAAATTAGGACAAATTGAACCGCTTTTATTTTTGCATTGCTAATTAAAAAATCGCAAAAAAACTTAAGTTTTATAAATCGTAATCAGTGTTTAGAAAAGCTACTAATAAAGATTCTATACCTAAACTATTCAGAAGCATTTCGCCATGTCTAACAGTTGCATCGCTAGAAATAAACAGTACTTTATTTAAGTAATTTGCATACAAATCTTTATTGCTGTCCAAACCAACAACTTGGAAGTGATGTTTATCATCGCCAAGTTTAGGAAGTGTATTTTTCCAGACCTCAGGTCGCTGAAAATCTATGTTTATTGAAATAAAATTTACTTCAGGATACTTAGCCTTTAAGTCATTAATTTGAGTAAATCGAGCATTATAGAAACTAGGAGAACTAGAAGACCAAACATGAATCAATGATGGTTTGTTATTTAAAATATTAGCAATTTTAACGGTATCGCCTTCGGCATTTAGCAATTCCAAATGCCCTATGTTTTTATTCACCAAAAATGAAGTTTGAAAATTAGCTAGCTTAGTAAGGTATTGCTTTTTTTCTTCAGAAAAATCTAAATTGTTAACTACATTAAGGGCATCATTTATGTCCTCGTCTGTTGTTGCAAGGATAATTTCTCTAGAAATAAAACGATTAAAAAATCTGAATTTGAGCACTTCGTCCTCTAAAAGTTCGGACACTAATTCGATGCGCTTTTTTAAATTGTGGTATGAGTTTAAATTCCAACAGTAGCGATCTTCGTCTATAGGAGGACAATTTAAAGTAGATTGATTTTTAAAGTAATTATCTAAAAACCGCAGATAGCCGAAATGGTTCATCATGGTTTTATCGTCAAAATTAACATTCTTACGATAAGCAAAATATTCATCATCAATAAAAGAAGCCTTTTCATGAAAATATTTACGAATAAGGAAAGCATAGCGCTCTCTCATGTCAAAGTATTCTAAATCAATGGTTTTTAATGCAATGTTTTTAAAAAATGGTGTTAGGTTTTCTTGCTGTTCTAATTTTTCAATTTGCTTTAGCCTTTCGTTGCGGATAGAATCTGATTTAAAAATAAAATCAGTTGGACTTATTTTGTAATAAGATAAAATTAGCTGATTATTTTTTTCGTTCTCAAGAAAATGTTCAATTAAGAAATTGTTTTCCTTAGAAGAGTCTCCTCCGAAGGTCAGCGACTCATCAAACTCAACCGTATTAATTCGCAAAACCAAACTATCGCCTGGTTTTAAATAAAGCATTTGGGTTTCGTGTTGATGCCTAAAAAAAAAGACCCCTTCTTCGCTTAAATCAAAGTCAAAATTAAATTTACCATCGCTGGCAAGCATAATAGAGTCTAAAACCTCACCATCTTTTAACAAGGTAATTTTTCCGTCCAACGGGTTGATGATTTGCCCGCCTATTTTGGTCGTGGTCTTATTGCTAAACTCACAAGAGCAAACAAGCAAAGTGAGTAAAGAAAAAACAAAAACTCGCATTAATTTTTTAAGCAAATATAGAAGAGCTAGTTGCCTTAATATGTTAACTCACAGTTAAAACACTATTATACAGAATGGTTTTAAGGAATGAGTTTTTATGCCTACTTTTGCAAAAATTTTAAACCTATGCTTTCAGTATCTAATTTATCGGTACAATTTGGTAAAAGAGTCTTATTTGACGAAGTAAACACAAGCTTTTCAAGCGGAAATTGTTACGGCATCATAGGCGCAAACGGCGCTGGAAAATCTACTTTTTTGAAGATTTTATCTAAAAAAATGGAACCTACTTCTGGTCATGTTTTTTTAGAGCCTGGCAAGCGTATGTCTGTGCTTGAACAAGATCATAGCATGTATGATGAGTTTACGGTTTTAGACACCGTCATTATGGGAAATGAACCATTGTACAACATCAAAAAAGAAATGGATGAAATCTACGCTAAGGAAGATTTCTCCGATGCTGATGGAGAGCGCGTGGGTGTACTACAAGTTGAATTTGAAGAAATGGATGGCTGGAACGCAGAAAGCAACGCTGCCTCTTTACTTTCTAACCTTGGTATAGATAGCGCCAACCACTATACCATGATCAAGGATTTAGATGGAAAGCAAAAAGTTAGAGTTTTAATTGCAAAAGCTTTATTTGGAAATCCTGACGTACTTATCATGGATGAGCCAACTAACGATTTAGACTACGAAACAATTACTTGGCTAGAAAATTTCTTAGCTAATTATGATAATACAGTTATAGTGGTATCCCACGATAGACACTTTTTAGATTCTGTTTGTACACACATATCAGATATCGATTTTGGAAAAATAACACACTATTCTGGGAATTACACGTTCTGGTACGAATCCTCTCAATTAGCTGCAAGACAACGTTCGCAGCAAAACAAAAAAGCGGAGGAAAAGAAAAAAGAGCTTCAACAGTTTATTGAACGCTTTAGCGCTAACGTTTCAAAATCGAAGCAAGCTACTTCGCGAAAGAAAATGCTTGAAAAATTGAATTTTGAAGACATAAAACCTTCTAACAGAAGATATCCTGCCATTATATTCGAGCGCGAAAGAGAAGCTGGCGACCAAATTCTAAACATTGAAGGGCTTGCTGCATCTATTGATGGGGAAAAGCTATTTGATAAAGTAGACATTAACCTAACCAAAGGCGATAAAGTTATTTTTTATTCTCGCGATTCCAGAGCTACAACTGCATTCTATCAGATCATAACAGATAATTTAAAAGCGGACGCAGGAACTGTAAATTGGGGAGTAACAACCTCTCAATCTTACCTTCCTAATGACAATAGCCACTTTTTTGATACTGATTCTAACTTAGTCGACTGGCTTAGACAATGGGCAAAAACTCAAGAAGAAAGAGAAGAAGTACACATACGCGGTTTCTTAGGAAAAATGTTATTTAGTGGTGATGAGGCACTAAAATCTTGCAAAGTCCTTTCAGGGGGAGAAAAAGTTCGTTGTATGCTTAGCCGAATGATGATGCTAAGAGCAAATGTTTTAATTCTTGATGAACCAACTAACCACCTTGACTTAGAGTCTATTACAGCATTTAATAACTCGCTAAAAAATTACAAAGGCAATATCTTATTCACTACCCACGATCATGAATTTGCTCAATCGGTTGCCAATCGAGTAATCGAATTAACACCAAACGGTGTAATTGATAAATACACTACTTTTGACGAATACATGTCCGATAAAAGTTTAAAGGAGTTAAGAAATAAAATGTACGAAGTTTAGTTTATTAAGCTTCAATTTTCAATTCTTATGAAATTGACTAGTCCTAAATAATCGATACAGATTATTACTATTCAAAGTTACAATTAATTCCTTGCATCGGTGCCGATGCAAGGAATTTTTGATTTATAGGTTTTCATTTTTACTTTTGACTGTTTGTGCATTTGATTTGGAGTTAGCATGTTGTTTGATAAATGAGGTCTTTCTTGATTATAAATCTGTACACTCTGCTCAATCAATTTACTCTTTTCGTTTATGTTTTTGAGAGGTCTAGCTACTCCAAATTCTTGTTTTAATATTCCGTTTATTCTCTCTGCTACAGCATTTTCATAAGGGTCATACTGTTCTGTCATACTTGTCTTTATGTTGTTTTCTTTCAATAATTTCTGGTATTCATTTGAACAATATTGAAGCCCCCTGTCTGAATGATGGATTAAAGGTAAATCATCATTATTCCTAGTTTTTAAAGCCATTTCTAATGCATTTAAAGAGCCTTCCACACTTAGACTATTGGAAAGATTATGCCCGACTATTTTTTTAGAATAAGCATCTGTTACTAACGCTAAATAAAAGGGATTTGAACGATTACCTACGTAAGTTATATCAGAAACCCATACTTGATTAGGTCGTTCTATTTTTATGTTGCTTACTGTATTTTTATGCTTTCTAAATCGGTGATGGGAATCTGTAGTTATGTGATAGCTTCTTTTTGGTGTTATTAATAAATGATTTGCTTTTAGGATTCTAAATAGCTTATCCCTGCCTACATTTAAGGACTCAAGCTGATCTTTTAATAGATAATACAACTTCCTAGTTCCTAGTCTTGGCATTCGCATACGAATACCTGAAACAAGATCAATCACTTGACTTGCTATATGTTGCTTTTTTTGTAGTGTTTGCTTTAATCTATAATATACCTGTCTATTTACCCCAAGTAATCCACAGGTAGAAACTATTGTTTCTTTGTGCTCTTGTCTGTATCGGTCGATAACTTGGGTGCGTAATTTTTTCTGATGGCAATATTGTATTCTTTTTCAGCCATTTCAACCATCATATCGAATAGTATAGCTTTTTTATCAGCACGTTCAGCTAAATGTTCTGCTCTTGCTTTTTGTTTTTCAAGCAGCTTAACTTTAGCCTCTAATTCTAAGATCTTTTGCTCAGGTGTTTTTGACATTGTACTAGGGGTTTTGTTCTCCCAGTCAAAAGTACCATATTTTTTTAACCAAGAACGTATAGTAGAACCAGCTTGAATGCCATATTTGTTTAAGGCCTGAGTCCTAGTTAGTAATCCTTGTTCAATTTCTTGAACAACTTGAAGCTTAAAAGAAAGCGTGTAATCTTTTTGGGTTCGTTTGTGATACCCATTGTTTACTGGTCGTGACATATACACCGTTTTTTAGTGTATCAATATATTAGGACGGGACATTACGGTAAATAAAACGCCCTTTTCAATTCTATTTACTTTTCTTTGTAACAAAAAGAATGGAAATCTCCTTAACAACGCCTGCGCTTTTATTTCCTGCGATTTCACTTTTGTTGTTGGCGTATACCAATCGATTTTTAGCCCTTGCTGCACTCATAAGAAGTTTGCACCAACGCTATAAAGAAACCAAAGACCAAAGAATAAAAACACAGCTATCTAACCTTCAACGTCGAGTGTACCTGATTAAAAACATGCAATTGACAGGCATTGCTTCCTTGTTATTATGCGTGGTAAGCATGTTTGCGATTTACGAATATTGGTTTACAGTAGGGAGTATTGTCTTCGGTGTTTCCTTAGTTTTGCTTATGATTTCCTTGGTTATTTCCATTATCGAAATACAAATCAGCGTAAAAGCACTCAAAATCCATTTAAGCGATATTGAGGATAATTAATGTTGGGGATATAGTACTAAGAATTAAGAATTAAGAATTAAGTATTAAGAATTAAGAATTAAGTATTAAGAATTAAGAATTAAGAATTAAGTATTAAGAATTAAGTATTAAGTATTAAGAATTAAGAATTAAGTATTAAGTATTAAGTATTAAGTATTAAGTATTAAGAATTAAGTATTAAGTATTAAGTATTAAGTATTAAGAATTAAGTAGTAAGTACCAAGTATTATGTTGTATTGATTCATAAGTTTACAATATGAAGGTTAGCGTTTGTTTTTTAGACGTATAAATAAGTTGGATATTTTGAAATTGTAAACTTGAAAATCTAAACTTACGCTGCGCAAAACTTGGCGAGTTCTGTGTAAAAGAACTTTATTATTTTTAAACTTTTTGCTTAAATACCTATTTAACTATTTCATTTATACTAAATCATAAATTATCATAGCCAAAATCCTCTGTTTTTTGTAAATTCACAATTTACATTTTAAAAGTTACTAAAAACATACTTTCATGGAACAGAGCATATTACTTGATATTTGCAGCAACATAGCATATATCAAACTTAATCGACCTTCTAAATTCAACAGTTTTAACCGAGAAATGGCGCTTTTGCTTCAACAAACCTTGGATGATTGCATCCGAAATCAAGAAGTTAGAGCAATTGTTTTGACGGGCGAAGGCAAGGCTTTTTGTGCAGGTCAAGACTTGGGCGAAGTCACCGATCCTGAAAAAAATCCTGGATTCAGAAAAATCTTAGAAGAACACTACAATCCAATCATCACCCGCATTAGAAACATTGAAAAACCTGTAATTGCAGCAGTAAATGGAGTAGCAGCCGGTGCTGGAGCCAACATCGCACTAGCTTGCGATATTGTGGTAGCTTCAGAGAAAGCAAGCTTTATTCAAGCCTTTTCAAAAATAGGCTTAGTTCCCGATTCAGGAGGAACTTTCTTTTTGCCACGATTAGTTGGTTTTCAGCGCGCTTCTGCCTTAGCTATGCTAGGCGATAAAGTCGATGCCGTAGAAGCTGAACGAATGGGTATGATTTACACTTATTTTTCCTCAGAAACCTTTGAAGATGAAGTCAACAAACTCGCTCTTCAACTAGCACAAATGCCCACCAAAGCATTGGCATTTACGAAAAAAGCACTCAACAAATCCATGCAAAACTCCCTCGAAGAGCAATTGGCCCTCGAATCCGAATACCAAATAGCCGCCGCCCAAACCAAAGATTACCACGAAGGCGTCACCGCTTTTATCGAAAAAAGAAAACCGGAGTTTAAAGGCAATTAATTTGTTATTTCAGATTGAACAATTCAAATTTCAAATTTAACTTTAACTTTAACAGAATAATTATATGACATCATCCCAATTAGAAAATAGATTAATTGATTTTGCAGTTGCTTGCATAAAATTAGCTGAAAAGGCAAAAAAATCTTATGCAGCAGATTATTTAAATGGTCAACTTATAAGGTCCTCATCAAGTTCAGCTCTTAATTATTCAGAAGCAATTGGAGCGTCATCTAGTAAAGACTACATCTTTAAAATGCAAATATGTTTAAAGGAGCTGAGGGAATCAAAGTCTAATTTAACAATACAAAGTAGGGCTTCTTTATACGATGCCTCGGTTGATGTTCAGACGCAAATTGATGAAGCAACTGAGTTAGTTAAGATTTTTTCTAAAAGTATAAGTACTACTAAAAATAAGATGAGAATGTAAAGATTAAGAAATCTATCTTATAATTTATAGATGAGATTGCTTGATTAATTTTGAAATAACAAATAACAAATAACAAATTTTAATTTTGAAATATCTCTCACATAGCATAAATATGAATCCCTCAATAAGCATAAAAATTTTAAATTCAAAAATTGTATGTGACATTGAATTTAAGAAACAATACTATTAATTTTGAAATAACAAATAACAAATTTTAATTTTGAAATAACATGAACATAGCAATAATAGGAAGCGGAACCATGGGAAGTGGAATTGCACAAGTAGCAGCAACAGCTAATTGCAAAGTGAAACTTTTCGATACCAAAAAAGAAGCCTTAGAAAAAGCCAAAAAATCCTTAGAAAAGATTCTATCTCGTTTGGTAGAAAAAGGAAGAATAGACGGAGAAGAAAAAAATAGAATTCAGCACAACATCAGTTACGTAGAGAGTTTGCAAGACTTACACGATGCCGACTTGACCATTGAAGCCATTGTTGAAAATTTAGACATCAAGCAAAAAGTATTTAGGGAATTAGAGTCCATTCAACGACAAGATGCGGTTATAGCAAGTAACACATCTTCGCTTTCCATTGCTTCCATCGCTTCTTGTTTAGAAAGACCTGAGCGTTGTATAGGAATTCATTTTTTTAATCCTGCGCCTTTAATGCCATTGGTAGAAGTAATTCCCGCGGTGCAAACATCCTCCGAGGTATTTGATAGCGTTTTTTCAATCATAGAATCATGGAAAAAAGTAGCTGTAAAGGCAAAAGATACGCCTGGTTTCATTGTGAATCGAGTAGCGCGTCCTTTTTATGGCGAAGCTTTGCGCATTTATGAAGAAGGCTTTGAAGGTTTACCCGAAGGAGAACAAGGATTCGCCACCATTGATTGGGCCATGAAAAGTATTGGTAAATTTAGGATGGGACCATTTGAGTTAATGGATTTTATCGGAAATGATGTCAACTATACGGTAACAGAAACCGTTTTTACAGCTTTTTACTTTGACCCACGTTACAAGCCATCATTTACGCAAAAGCGACACGCCGAAGCAGGGTATTTAGGAAGAAAATCGGGTAGGGGGTACTACAATTATGCCGAAGGCGCTGAAAAAGCGAATCCAATTCAAGATGAAGTTTTAGGAAATAAAATTTTTAACCGTATTTTGGTAATGCTTATCAACGAAGCAGCCGACGCTTTATTTTTAAATATTGCTTCTGCTAAAGACATCGATTTAGCCATGACCAAAGGCGTTAATTACCCCAAAGGTTTATTGAAATGGGCCAATGAAAAGGGCATTGATTGGTGTGTAGAAGAAATGGACAACTTATACAATACCTACCGAGAAGATAGGTACCGATGCAGTCCGCTATTAAGAAAGATGAAGGAAAGTAGAGAAGTTTTTGAGGTATAGATAAAATGATTTATTAGCGAAAAAAAATTAAAAAATGTCATCAACAAAAATACCCCATAAAATGCTCTCTCTCGACCCGTTTAGTACGTGGTTGGGGATTGAAATTATTAAAGTAGAAATTGGTTATTGCAAGTTAGGTCTTCGCATTCGGAAAGAGATGTTGAATTCCATGCAAAAAGCGCATGGGGGAATCACTTATTCATTAGCCGATTCCGCTTTTGGATTCGCCGCAAATACCCATGGAAAATTCGCTGTTTCTATTGAAACATCCATCAACCATATTGAAGCTTTAGCAGAAGGCGATTACATTACCGCTGAAACTAAAATTGATGTCACCAAAAACAAACTCGGATTTCAAGTAGTTGAGGTTAAAAGAGGCGAAGAGCTTGTAGCTTTGTTTAAAGGAGTGGTTTATCGTACTGCTAAGGAGTGGGAGGTTGATTAGTGCATCCCGTAATGTAATCTACTGTTGGAGAAAGTCTTATGACTTAATCTCGAAATAAGTTTATAGAAAATGCAAAAATTTTAAAGTTTTTAATATTGGGTTCTAATATAAAAATCCAAAATGCCACAACGGAATTACATTTCCAAAACCATTAATGATGTCATCTTTCACGATATATGAATTAGGTATGTTTTCAATTTGTTTTTTCTTTTTGTTTTTACCTCCAATTTCGAATTGGAAGTCATCTACTTGAAAATCAACTTTTGCTGATAAACTAATCGTATGTTTTACGCTAACTTGATTAAGAAAAAATGTTTCTCTAAGTGTTCCAACATTCGTATTGTCTTCACTTAAAGCCTTTGCTAAGTTCGTGTTTTCCAGATAGATTTTTTCGGTTTTACCAATACTTCTTATACCTATTTTAGGTAGCGAAATTTGCATGATAAGACCGGCTTCTTCTAAGTAGTTTAAGTAATCAGCTATATTATTCCTACTTGCTCCTACTATTTCAGCAATTTTACTAAAATTTGGTTTAAAGGGAACGCTTGTGGCAATGATGCTTAGAAGATGCTTAATTTTTCTTGCTGTCGAAATATTCATCCCCGCAAAGAAAGGTATATCAACTTCCATGGTTTGATTAATTATTTGACGAAGACGAATTTCAAAATCATCTTCTAAGGAAAACGGATAATAACCTGATTTCAAATAGGCTGAAAAATAGGGTATAGGTGTTTCAAGAGAAGAAAAATCTGTTTTTACTTGAAGTATTTCTGTCAGGCTGTATGTAGGTAAGTTAATTTGATGAAACAAACCTAGGTATTCCCTAAATGATAAACCCTTCATAAAGTAAATGATGGCTCTTCTACTTAAATCTGCATTCCCCTTTTTGATGTCTAAAACAGATGAACCCGTAAATATGACTTGTAAATTTGGATGTAAATCGTAGATTAACTTTAATTCTTTTGACCATTTTTCGTATTTGTGAATTTCATCTATAACTAGGTATTTCCCTCCATAGTTGACAAATTCAGTGGCTAGCTCAATGAGTGTGTGCGTACTAAAATACAAGTCCTCCGCTGTTACATAAAGCGCCTTTTTCTTATCGAGTGATTGCTTGATATATTGGAGTACTAAGGTTGTTTTGCCAACACCTCTAGCTCCTATAATTCCAATTAATCTATTGTTCCAATTGATTTCGTTGTGTAAATACCTTACAAATTTAGTATCAACTTGTTTAAGTAGATTAGTAGAATACTCAATTAATTGATTCATATCTAGTAGTTTGACGCAAAAATATAAAAAACGCACTACAATAGTGCAAAATAATAGAAAAAATGCACTATTAAGGTGCATTTTTGTTTTTACTCAACTATTCTTAGGTAGTCGACTTGCGTTAGGGATTGCAGCGAAAAGCCCGCAAAGGATAACAAATTGATTTTTGAGAAATTCGTAATGCGACCTAAGAAGCGTTACGGATTCGTAAAAAATCTTTTGTTATACTGCGTACTTGCAGCGAAAAGCCAGTAATACGCCCTTAGATAACTACGATTTTTTTAAATTTTTGATAAGGTGTTTTAACGTATTTATAGTGATATTTCACATTTTCCAGAAAAAATAAATTACTTTTGCGGCGATGTTGGTTCAATTTCAAATGGTTTTTGAAATGGATTAAAAGGGAATTTCGTTTAAATCGAAAGCTGTTCCCGCAACTGTAAGCTTTGTGCACCTTAGGTGTATGCCTTTAAAAGTACTTCTAAACCACTGTTCGGTAACCGAATGGGAAGGTGATTTAAAGGACGCGAGCCAGGAGACCTGCCCACATCTAAATTCAATACGCAATCTTCGGGATAAAGATTGAGGTAATTATGAACAGAAAAATAGCTAACATTTTAGTTGCGTTTTTTTTGTTGATTTGCTCGGGCAATGCACAGATAAGTCTTGACTCTATTCAACATCTAGATGAAGTTGTTGTATCCGACCGCCAACTTAAAAAATATGCAACAGGTCAGAAACAGTTGCACTTGAACGATTCGGTTTTGCATCGAAATCCTTCAAGCCTAACCGACGTGCTTAATTTTAACACTCCTATTTATTTTAATCAGAATGGATACGGAATGGTTTCTTCTGCTTCATTTCGAGGCACAACCGCGCAACAAACGGCAGTTATTTGGAACGGAATTAATATAAATTCGCAATTCAATGGCCAAACAGATTTTAACACCATTCTCGCAAATAATGCGAGTGAAGTTGTTGTAAAATCCGGTGGAGGAAGTGTTGTTTACGGCTCGGGCGCAATTGGAGGAAGTGTACATTTAACTAATCAACTTAAGTTTGACAATAAGCAGCAGCATTTTTTTCAGTCTTCTTACGCGAGTTTTGAAACCTTTGATACCCGTTATCAGTTTTTGAAATCGACAGAAAATACAAGTATTTCAATAAATTTAAGTCGAAATACTTCCGAAAATAATTTTCCTACCTCCAATCGCAATCTTCCAAAAAATACCAATGCTGCTTTCGAACGAAATTCTTTGCAAGCTTCCGCAAGCGTAAAATTAACCCCTTTGCACAAACTTACTTACCACGTCTGGTACACACGAAATTTCAGGAACTTTCCTATTTTACGTGCATCAGAAAACCCATCTGCATATACCAACGAGGATTTTAGAAATATGCTGGAGTGGGAGACGAAATTCAATTATTTTTCATCTCACTTGCGATTTGCTCAACTTTCCGAATCGTTTTTGTACAACCAAAACACCAATCAATCTTTTACGACTACCAATCTAGCCAACACACGTATAGCACGGTATGATTTAAGCTACGATAAACGGAATTGGCATTTTAATGTTTTGCTGGAGGGAAATCTAGCAACGGCAAGTGGCGATAATTTGCAAGAGGATACTAGGCGAATTTTTGCGGCTTCTTTTTTAGCAAAACTTAAATGGAACAGTCGATTGGTAACAGAAGCTTCTTTTAGGCGTGAATATGCCAACTTGTACAACAGTCCTTTTCTTTATGCTTTGGGTGCCGAGTACCAGCTTTTAGAGTCACTTTTTTTAAGCTCTAATTGGTCTAAAAACTTTAGGATTCCAACCTTCAATGATTTGTTTTGGCAAGGAAGTGGCAATATTGATTTACTACCTGAAAATTCAACTCAAGGCGAAATAGGGTTTTTGGTGAAAAAACAAAAATGGAAGTTGGGCTTCACCTATTTTCATCAAGACATTCGCGACATGATTCGCTGGATACCCAATCAAAATTCGGTTTGGCAACCCGTTAATACAGATCATGTTGTTGCTCAAGGAGTAGAAGCAGAAGCTAGCTTTCATAAACAATTTGGAACTGTTTTTTGGCAAGTAAACGCCAATTATACCTACACTTCTTCTGTTAATCAGGCTACGGGTAATCAGTTGCGCTATATCCCTTACCATAAAGCCAATGCTGCAATGAGTTTTAAGTGGAAACAGTGGAATTTTGATACACAACTGGTTTATGTGGGAGAAGTATTTACACGTTCGAGTAATCATCCAAATTTTACGTTGCAAGATTATTTGCTTCAGCATGTTGGAGTGCATTACAAATTGCCGAAATTTTCCTTTGTTGAACTAGGATTACGCTCTTACAATATAGCAAATACTAACTACCAAAGCGTAGAAAACTTACCTATGCCCGGAAGAAGCTTTTTAGTGCAAATTCAATTTTTTTATTAACTATATAAACAATTAAACAATGACCAAATTAAAATTTTTAGTATTCGTATTTAGTATGTTAGTAATTACTTCATGTAGCAATGACGATGATTTTACGCCAGTTACAGATGTGCCAACTCCCGACCCAAATCTCCCGTTTTCTACAGGTACATTTATCTTGAACGAAGGGGGAGGCGGAGCAACCGGATCCTTAAGTCATTTAAGTTCAGATCTGGAAACCTTAACCGAAGATGCTTTTGGAAGCGTAAACCAAGGAGAAGATTTAGGCTTTTTTGTACAGTCGATGTTTTTTGACGACGAAAGGGCTTTTATTATATCAAATGGTTCTAATATCATAAGCGTTGTAAATCGTTTTACCCTTGAACTAATTGATGTAATAGATACCGATTTAAGCGTCCCTATGTTTGGTACAACCTTAAACGGAAAAGCTTACGTAACAAACATAGCTGGCTTTTCAAGTACAGAAGACGATTATATTGCTGTAATTGATTTGGAAAACTTAACAGTAGAAAACACAGCGGTACACGGCAACACAACAGAATACATTATTGCCCATGCTAACAGCTTATACGTTCAGAATGCATCTTATGGCTTTGGAAATAGCATCTCTAAAGTTAACCCTTCCTCCCTAGTTGTTGAAGCAAGCTTAGAAGTTGGTGAGGGTTTGAGTGACATGCGCGTAGAAGGTAACTTTTTGTATGCTTCAACAAACACTGAATTAGTAAAAGTAGATTTAACTAATTTTGCGGTAGTAAAAACGCTGCCACTTCCTGAAGCTTTGGAGGGAGCAAGAAATTTACGCGTACACCAAGGAAATATTTACTTTACTGTTGGCCTTTCGGCATATTCAACTTCAATAGATTTGGATATAGCGCCATCAGTTCCAATATTTACCTATTCAAGCAGCTCAGCTTTTGGTTCATTTTACGGTTTTGAAGTTCACGAAGGGAAAATTTACTTATCTGATGCTACTGATTTTGCGAGTGAAGGGTTTATTGAAATAAGAACACTCTCAGGAGATTTAGAGTACGCAAACACAGTAGGTATTGGACCAAATTCATTTTACTTTCAGTAGGTAGTTGAAGAAAACCTAAGTTAACGCTTTTTTTCGTAATTAGTTGAATATTCTTGCATTCATAGGGGTTGTAACTAATGCCAGTAATTTTATTTGATAAACGGTATAAAATCCTTAAAAAAAGATAAACTAATCTAAAGTGGTAAGCTTTTTGTTATTTTAGCTGAAAAAAATGATGGTACGTAAAGTAATTTATTTATTCTTTTTAGTGCTTTTCTTTCAGAGTTGCGAATCCGTTGCTCAAAAAAACGAAAAAGCAAGCCAAAATGAAAATGAAGCGTTTTCATTTGAAGTTCAAAAGTCAGATGCCGAGTGGAAAGAACTTCTTACTCCAGAACAATACTATGTTTTGCGACAAGCGGGAACGGAGCGTCCTTTTTCCAGTCCTTTAAACAATATTAAGGAACCCGGTTATTTTGTGTGTGCAGCATGCCAAAATCCCCTTTACGAAACCAAGCATAAATTTGATAGCGGAACGGGTTGGCCAAGTTTTGACCGAGCGGTTGAAGGCAGCTTAGCAACTTCTTACGATTTAAAGTTAGGGTACAAGCGAGACGAGGCTTTATGTGGAAAGTGTGGTGGACATCTTGGCCATATTTTTAATGACGGTCCTCGAAAAACAACAGGAATGCGCCACTGCATTAATGGCGATGCGATGCTTTTTATTTCTTACGACGACTTTAATAATAAGAACGATGAGTAAAGAAAATGATTGTTGGAAAGATAAACTGAGCCCTGAAGAATATTATGTTCTTCGCCAAAAAGGCACAGAACGTCCATTTTCAGGAAAGTATAACATGCATTTCGAAAAAGGCACTTATGTATGCAATGCATGTAAAACTCCACTTTTCGAAAGTGGCACTAAATTTGATAGTGGTTGTGGGTGGCCGAGTTTTGACAAAGCATTAGAAGGAAAAATAGAATACATTCAAGACCGAAGCCATGGGATGATAAGAACTGAAATTGTTTGTGCCAATTGCCAAAGTCATTTAGGACATGTTTTCGATGACGGTCCAACAGACACAGGTTTAAGGTATTGCGTAAATTCAGTCTCATTAGATTTTAATACCAACAATTAATTATATGATCATGAAAAAGTTAGTAGGAGTTTTAGTTTTGGCAAGTTTACTTTTTTCTTGTAGTGGCGACCGTGGCCCAATGGGGCCTCAAGGACCTCAAGGCCCAGCCGGAGTAAACATTTTAGGCCAAGTGTATGAAGTAAGTGTAAACTTTACCAATCAAAATGGGTTTTCAGCTGCATTCGATTTTCCTCAGGATATCGAAGTTTTTGAAAGCGATGTCGTTTTGGTTTACAGGCTCGCAGATGTAATTCCAGATTCCTCTGGTCCGATAGATGTCTGGGAAATGCTACCAGCTACTTACTTTGTTCCTCAAGGAATTGTATACTATGGGTTTAATCACACCTTTTTAGATGTAGAACTATTTATGGACGGAACAGCAGATTTATTATTAACCAGTATGCAAGATTTCACCTTAGACCAAGTGTTTAGAATTGCAATTGTTCCTGCCGATTTTGCAGAAAGAACCGACATAGACATTGCCAACTTTAATCAAGTACTAAACAACCTTCGGGCGCACGAAGATTTTGAAATGAAACATTTGAACTAATTCATAAAGCCTCTTTTTTAAGGGGCTTTTTTTTGATTCAAGGAGCAACAAACGATTCATTCATAAGAAACACCAGACCCGCTTTCCACTATAGCTTTTTTGTATTTGCATGTTTTGTAAGTAAGCTAAGTAGCTTCCGCTGGTCGCAACCTATCTTACACAAAACAAATTACAAATCCTTCAAAAGGCTGCCGTTTCAATCGGGGCTATAAAGAAAAATTCTACTACCAATGTAAGGTTTCAAATGCTTAATTTTAGAATAATATTAATACAAAACAAGTTGCAATAGTTTTACATTGCATGAAATTAAAAACGAGTATTACCTATGAACAACTATTACACTTTCTTATTCGCTTTACTGTTTATTAGCCAAATTTCCTGCGCTCAAAAAGATGAAGAAATTCAAGAAGTAGAGCAAGATTATAAATTTGAAGTTGTTACAGACCAATTAGAAATTCCGTGGGGTATGGATTTCCTTCCAGATGGAAGTATTATTGCTACAGAAAAAGAGGGTAACATGTACCTAATAAAGAATGGCAACCTCCAAGAAATATCAAATGTTCCAACTGTAAAAGTAATGGGACAAGGTGGTTTGTTAGACGTTAAACTTCACCCTAATTTCGAAAACAATAAGTGGGTTTACATTAGTTATGCCGAAAGTAGAGAAAACGGGAAAGCGAATACTCGTCTAATTCGCGCCAAACTAGAAAACAATAGCTTGACTGATATTATTGAAATTTATAAAGGATCGCCAGAGACTGATAAGCCTTATCACTTCGGAAGTAGAATTGAATTTGATAGAGACGGTTACCTTTATTTTAGTATTGGCGACAGGGGTAATAGAGACGAAAATCCTCAAGATATAACAAGAGATGGCGGGAAAATTTATAGATTTAATGCAGACGGTAGTATTCCTAATGACAACCCATTTGTAAATGAAAGTGGCGCTAAAAAAGCTATTTTTTCTTATGGCCACCGAAATCCACAAGGAATGGAGATGCACCCAATTTCTGGTAAAATCTGGACTCATGAACACGGACCAAAAGGAGGAGATGAAATTAATATTATACAAAAAGGGAAAAACTATGGATGGCCTGTAATTTCCTATGGCATCAATTATGATGGGACAATTCTTACCGAAAAAACACATCAGGATGGAATGGAGCAACCTATTTACGCTTGGGTTCCCTCTATAGCTCCAAGTGGAATGACGTTTGTAACTTCAGACAAATATCCCGAGCTTAAAGGTAACCTACTTGTTGGTGCGTTGAAATTTGCCTACCTAGAACATTGTGTTTTAGAGGGAGAAAAAGTGATAAAGCGCGAACGTTTACTCAAAAATATTGGCAGAGTTAGAAGCGTAAAGCAATCCCCAGACGGGTTTATCTATGTTGGTGTTGAAGGACTTGGCATTATAAAAATGTTACCTAAGGCGTAAAGCAAATGGTGTAATTTTGCTAGAGAGACTTAATCAGTTCTATGTTCTTTTTAAGTTTACTTAGCAGCATATCAAACAAGTTTGTAAAATACATATGTAATAATGTATTTAACTATATGTGTAATTCAAAAAGCTACTTTTAAGTAGCTTTTTTGTTTTTCAGAGTTTTGCTTCTTGTTTTTTGAATAATTGATAAAAAACAACCTCTTATCACTAAAATAATTATAAAAAGTATAATTTCGCTTGGCTTAGGTCATTCATTGAAAGCCTAAATTTATTATCTTCGCAACAATTAAAAATACCAGCATGAGTAAAGATAAGCCTTTAGTAGATAAAGAATTAAGTTTTGAAGCCTTCAAAGAAGAGGTGATAAACGATTATAAAATTGCCATTACAAGTAGAGAATGCAGTTTATTAGGTAGGAGAGAAGTGCTTACAGGAAAAGCTAAATTCGGTATTTTTGGTGATGGTAAGGAATTACCTCAATTAGCTTGGGCAAAAGCTTTTAAAAATGGCGATTTTCGTTCGGGTTACTACCGTGATCAAACCTTTATGATGGCAATAGGCGCTTTAACTATTCAGGAATTTTTTGCTGGATTGTACGCCAATACAGACATTACACACGAGCCTATGTCTGGAGGAAGGCAGATGGGTGGACATTTCATGACACACTCATTGGACGAGAATGGCAATTGGAAAGACTTAACTCAACAAAAAAACTCAAGTTCAGATATTTCTCCAACCGCTGGACAAATGCCACGTTTATTGGGGCTTGCACAAGCCTCTAAGGTATATCGTGCTGAAAAAAACATCGACGCGAGTAAGTTCTCTGTAAACGGAAATGAAATAGCTTGGGGAACCATTGGTAATGCAAGTACATCCGAAGGTTTATTTTGGGAAACATTTAATGCAGCGGGTGTTTTAGGAGTTCCTATGATTATCAATGTATGGGATGACGATTATGGAATTTCTGTTCATGCAAGACACCAAACCACAAAAGAAAATATTTCAGAAATCCTAAAAGGCTTTCAGCGCGAAAAAGGCACAAATGGGTACGAAATATTTATTGTTAACGGTTGGGATTACACCGCTTTAATTGAGACTTACCAAAAAGCGTCTGCTGTAGCAAGAGAAGAACACGTACCTGTTCTTATTCATGTTAAAGAACTTACGCAACCACAAGGACATTCAACATCTGGTTCTCATGAGCGTTACAAAAGTAAAGAGCGATTAGCTTGGGAGACGGAGTACGATTGTAATGTACAATTTAGAAACTGGATTCTAGAGCACGGAATTGCTTCGGAAGAAGATCTTTTAGCCATCGAAAATGCAATCAAAAAAGAAGTTAGAGACGGTAAAAAAGCAGCTTGGGAAGCTTTTGGTAAAATTGCAAAAGAAGAAAGCAAAAAAGCCATTCAACTTATTGAAGCTTTAGCCGAATCATCCTCAAATAAAAGTTTTATCCTTCCGCTTGTAGCCAATTTAAAATCTACTACCGAACCCTTAAGGTCGGTTATTATTTCTACAGCGAGAAAAGCATTGCGCTATGTAATTGGTGAAAATTCCACTGAGAAAGACGCCTTAATTGAATGGATTAACGATTTCTTTGAGCGTACTCAACCTGATTACAGTAGCCATTTGTTTACTGATACCGAGTCTAATGCTACGTCTGTAGAAGAGGTGTTGCCAACTTACGCTGAAGACGCAGCGGAAGTAGATGCTCGTTTAATTTTACGTGATAATTTTGATACAATTTTTAATAATTTTCCTGAAACCTTAATTTTTGGTGAAGATGCTGGAGAAATTGGTGATGTTAACCAGGGTCTTGAGGGAATGCAAGAAAAATACGGTGCTATTCGTGTTGCAGATGCAGGAATCCGAGAAGCTACCATTTTAGGCCAAGGTATTGGTATGGCAATGCGTGGTTTAAGACCAATTGCTGAAATTCAATACTTGGATTATTTGTTATATGCTTTACAAATCATGAGCGATGATTTAGCAACTTTAGCATACAGAACAAAAGGCAAGCAAAAAGCACCATTGATTATTCGTACAAGAGGTCATCGACTGGAAGGAATATGGCATTCTGGCTCTCCAATGGGAGGAATCGTAAACCTTGTTCGAGGTATTCATGTTTTGGTACCAAGAAACATGACCAAAGCAGCTGGATTTTATAATACATTACTAGCTTCCGATGAACCAGGGTTAATTGTTGAATGCTTAAATGGTTACCGTTTAAAAGAAAAAATGCCTGCCAATCTAGGAGCGTTTAAAACACCTATAGGAAAAGTAGAAACCATCAGAGAAGGTAGCGACATTACCCTTGTATCTTACGGTTCTACTTTACGTATTGTTGAACAAGCAGCCAAAGAATTAGTTGAAGTTGGAATACAAGCCGAGGTTATCGATATACAATCTTTACTTCCATTCGATTTAAGTCATGACATTGTAAAGAGTGTTCAGAAAACTAGTCGATTGTTAGTAATTGATGAAGATGTACCAGGTGGAGCATCAGCTTACATTCTTCAGAAAGTTGTAGAAGAACAAAATGCTTATCGATACTTAGATAGCCAGCCACAAACATTAACGGCAAAAGCCCACAGACCTGCTTACGGAACAGATGGAGATTATTTTTCGAAACCTTCTTTAGAGGATATTTTTGAAAAAGTCTACTCGATTATGCACGAAGCTAATCCGGTTGAATTCCCTAAATTAAGGTAAACTAACATACTACTTAAAATTATTTTTTTTACTTGTATTTTGAGTATAATATAATGCGACACGTCCCGATTGCTATCGGGACGTGTCGCATCTAACCCCCTAAGATTGTAAATTTATAATATTGTTGCTCGGATGGATACGAAATCGTACCACTAAAAAAAATAAACAGATGATAACAAAAAGAGGGTGATTGTAAAACAGTCACCCTCTTTTTATCAATTATGTAGGTTAAAATTAGCCTGGATAAGTTGGATCTAAGTAATCTGGTGTTCCGTTTCCGTTTGAGTCTGGAAATATTATGGTACCATCTTCTTCAATAATAATTTCATCTCTTGTTGGTATTCCATCGCCATCATCATCTGCGTCTAAAAAGTTAGGCACGCCATTTCCATCCGTATCTACGTCATCTAGTCTTCCAGTTCCGTTTACATCTTCCATATAACTCGGTATACCATCTCTATCGTGATCAGTAAGTCGTGAGCGATACATTTGATATATAAAGTATATTGGCTCATAAGGACGTATTCCAGAACCAGGAGGCGGTACGGCAAAATAACCAAGTCCAGATGGTATAAATACAGCACCAATACCAAAATCATCTGAAAATGCTCCGGTGCCATCTGGGTTAGAAATAAAGTTGGTAGCTCCTCTTAAGTCTGTAATTCCGACACCAAAACCACGAATAGTTTGGGTTAAATCAAACCAAACAGGGTTTGGAGAACCATCAAAAACAGTGTTCCTAATGGTTAAACCTTCATAAGTAACTAGGGTTGAGTCTGCAAAAGTAGGTTGACGTTGTTCCGCGGCTCCCTCTCTAAACACCAGGTAATACACCTCATAGTCTACCCCTTGTTGAGTTATTGTTTTTTGTCGCAAAAATTCAGAATCTATAATCGGAGTATCGTCCTCTGGGGGATTTTGAATGTCAATAGCATCAATAGCTCTAAAGCGAATTCTGTCAAAATTCGGATTGTCTGGATTTTCTTCAAAACTTATATAATGGCTTTCTAAGAAGTTGATAATTTCATCGCTGTTTTCCTGCCTAACTTCTTCTAAATCTCTAGTAGGCGCTAACCTATTAGAGTCGTCATCGGGACGACATTGGGTTAAAAGTCCTACAAAAATAAGCCCAAGAATGATGTATTTACTATGTTTCATTTGTTTCTTCTATTTTTTTAAAGTGTTTTTTCTGATATTAGCTTATACAACAAAACAAATTTAGAGTTACTCGTTTTACAGGTTTTGATGCAGCTATTCTGTTTTGTGATTTCAACTCAAGCTTTTAAGAAAAATATCCATCTAATTTTCGAGCGCAATATACAATTTTTGTAACTTTTAAACAGGCTTTTTCTAGCCTTTCCCCTAATTATAACTATCTTAAAAATTACAATTGACTTGGTTTTTTTCGTAATTTTGAATTTCAAAGACTAGAGCTAACAAACTATGCGTGTAGATAAGTACTTGTGGTGTGTGCGTTATTTTAAAACAAGGACCATAGCGACAGAAGCCTGTAAAAAAGGCCATGTTAAAATTAGAGGTGAGTCCGTGAAGCCTTCTCGAGAGGTTTTTCCGGGAGACACTTTGTCCATTAGAAAAAATCAAATAAACTATGTAGTTGAAGTCCTAGATATTCCTAAGGCTAGAGTTGGGGCTAAATTAACAAGCATATATTGTGTTGATAAAACTCCAGCAGAGAACTTAGAAAAACTAGAACTTGTAAAATATGCACAAGATTACTACCGAAAAAAGGGGGTTGGTAGACCAACAAAAAAAGATCGTAGGGAGATAGACGATTTCTTAGATGATGACGAGATAATTGATTTTGATTGACATGGAAGCTGATTTTTGGGTACAACGATACGAAGAAGGTTCCACCGGTTGGGATCTTGGAGAAGTTTCTCCACCTTTAAAAGATTATATTGATCAGTTAAGCAATAAACAGCTAAAGATTCTTATCCCTGGAGCGGGTAGGGCTTATGAGGCAGAATACCTTCATAATAATGGCTTTAAAAATGTTTTTGTAGCAGATTTAGTCGCCTCTGCATTCGATGATTTAATTCAAAGATGCCCATCCTTTCCTACTGAACATTGTATTATAGGGGATTTTTTTGCTATAGATCAGCAATTCGATTTGTTACTTGAGCAAACTTTTTTTTGTGCTATACAACCGTCTCAACGTCAAGCTTACGCAGATAAATCAGCATCTTTATTGACTGATGGTGGTTTTATTGTAGGTTTGCTTTTTCAGTTTCCTCTTACTGAACAAGGGCCTCCTTTTGGGGGAAGTAAAGAGGAGTACCTCAATTATTTTTCAGATAAATTTAGTATTGATAAATTAGCACAATGCTACAACTCCCATCCAACAAGAGAAGGGAAAGAGTTGTTTATAAAATTCACAAAAAAATGAGCCAGCCCACATTAATTTTAAACCAACAACAAATTCTCCAAAAAGTAAGGCGAATTGCATATCAGATTCTTGAAGACCACATGAACGAAAAACAATTAGTAATTGCTGGGATTGCAAACTCTGGTTTTGCTTTTGCTCAGAAACTACGTGATGTTCTGTGCGAAATTCATTCAACAGATATTGTTTTGGGAGAAATTCAAATCAACAAACAACATCCGTTAGATGAAATTATATGCTCCCTTAAGCCAGAGGATTATGCTGGTAAATCTGTAATTATTGTTGATGATGTGTTGAATTCTGGTGCTACGTTAATTTATGCTGTGAAGTATTTTTTAAATCAACCTTTACAGCAATTAAAAACAGCAGTTCTTGTTGATAGAAGCCATAAAAAATTCCCTGTGAAAGCAGATTATAAAGGTATTTCATTGTCAACTTCCCTAAATGAGATGGTTCAGGTGCACTTTGGTGATGTTGAAAAAGTTGAACTTTATTAGTCATTAATTCACTACCTATTCCCTAATTAATTTCTAATACCAGTAATTTCAATTGCTAAATGGTGTAATAGATAACTAGTAAAATTTATTCTTCAGTAGGCTTATTGAAAAAAGAAAAAACAGAACCCCCATAACCTCTTTTTTCAACAAAATGATTTACTTCATCTAATAAGGTATATTTGGGATGCTCTATAATAAGTGTACCATCTTCTGCAAGTAATTGGTTAGTAAATACAAGTTCTACAATACGATCAAATTCTTCTAAAGTATAAGCGTAGGGTGGATCTGCAAAAATTAAGTCGTACTTTCCTTTGTGGCGCTCTAAAAATTGAAATACATCACTTTTGATACAAGTAATGTCAGCTTCAAATTCGTCTGAGCGTTCCTGTAAAAATTTCACACATCCACTGTCAGCATCTACAGAAGTAATGTTTTTCCCGCCGCGAGAAAAGTATTCTAAGGAAATAGAACCTATTCCTGAATATAAATCCAATAAAGAAGAGGAAGGGAAATGTAAACGGTGAGTCAAAATATTAAACAAACCTTCTTTAGCCATGTCTGTCGTGGGTCTAACAGGTAGCTTTTTTGGGGCTATAATTTTTCTTCCCCTTAACTTTCCAGCAATTATTCTCATAGGTTTAGTAAAAGTAGTTCGTCTGCAACTTGTGTGTTGAGAAGTTGTGTATTTTTAATTTTTGGATTCAGAAAATCACTTAGCATTAAGCTTTTTACTGTTTTTACATAGGGTTTTACATAAGCCAATAATAATTCGTTTTCTGTGTGTTCTGATAAATAAAGCTGAAGTTCTTCACGATTAACTCCTAGCTGTTCCAGTGCAAAGAGTAAGTAATATGCAATGTCTTCTGTTGTTTCAAAAGCATAGGCATTGCAAAGCAGTACTTCTTTATTTTTAAAGCAAAGTAGGTTAAGATAATTGCGGGTAATTACTCCGAAACAAATTTCTGATTTGTTTTTTTCGTTATAAAGTGAATCTAGTAATAAACTTAAGTGATGTTGGTACTCAAATTCTCCAAAAATTTCGTGCAAGTAGTTATTAATATGCACGTATGGTATATAAATATTTGTAATAGGCAGTTGTTGAAGCGAGTCATACGCGAAATAATCATTAGCCAAAATTGCTGTTGAATACTTAATGTAGTGACTTAGTTTAGTGGGGTCAAAAAAAAGATTTGGTACTAGGCTAAAGGTGTCGTTTTCATAGGTAAGTTTTACTGCTTTAAGTTGGTTGTTAAGGACAAATTCGACATTTATTTTTTCTTGTAGTTTTAGAAGTAATTCTTTAGCGTAGTTGGAGGTTTTCGGGATACCAATTTTTTCAGCTTGAATCACCTCGTTTTCATAGGACAAAATACAAAAAGAAAATCCATCTTGAGTAATCAAGATGGATAATGTATTTGATGATATGGTTGTATTATCTTTCAGCTTTTCCATAGGTTGTTGGCCAGTTACCATTGGTACTTACCTCTTCCATAGAACCAACTCTGATAAATGCTCCATTTATACCGTCAACGGCAATCACTTGTTTCTCTTGTATCACTAAATCTTGATCAAGGTCATGTAAAATCCAATCTTTAGGTACTTTAAGTTCAAAAACTGGAACGGTGGTGTTTTTTAGTTTTAATAAACCAGCATCCATCTGTACGATTCTTCTGTTTCCATTTTCGTCTCTAGAAAAAGGCACTTCCATCATTCTTTTGTAACGGTCTGAGGAACCGAATAACGAATCCTTAACTCCTCTAAATCCAAGAGTGTCTACTCTAACTCTATCTACATAAATATCAACTCCAAAGGCTTTCGTTTGCTCTTCGTCTAATACTTTTACATCTACACGTTGGGTAATGGTATATTGGGCAGTATCTAAAAAGCTTAATAATGCGTTGAAGTCCTTAGCGTAATATCCAGCAACTTCCTTATGCGCCACTTGAACTTCTCTGATGTCTTTAAGTTTATCGATAACACGCTCGTAACGTACTACTTTTTCTTTGTTAAATTCAACAGGACCGTAAATTGCATTGTAGTTGTAATAAGCTAGAATACCAATTAAAACAAACAATAAAATACTTAAAATTGGGCGTAATTTTTTGGGTAAAAATTTGTCTATCAATTTTACCAACCCAAACACAAGTGCAATTCCAATTAAAATAAAAAGAATGATTTGAAACATAGCGTATAATTATCTAATTTTTGTTCTAGGCAAATCTACAATTTTTTTTTAATGATAAAAGTTTCTTCGTTAAAATAAGCGTTAACTTAATTAAAAATTAAACTAAACACCTTTTTTCTACATCATTTTACTTTAAATCTAATGGCGCATTGTATTTTTATAAATTCTTCAAAATAAAAATGCTAATTTTGAAATCGAATTGTTACTTATGAACGAAAACGAATTTTATCTTCATCTAAAAAAAAATTTAGGCCATCCGCCCACTCCCAAACAAGAAATAGGACTTCAATTGCTATCAAAGTTTATTGTGCTTGGACTTACCGATCACATATTTGTTTTGAAAGGTTATGCGGGTACTGGTAAAACTACACTTATAAAAACACTTGTAAACAATTGTTGGCGCGTTCGCAAAAAACTCGTTTTAACCGCGCCAACTGGACGAGCAGCAAAAGTTATTTCGACCTATAGTCAACAAAATGCACAAACAATCCACCGTAAAATATATTACCCTAAAAGCGAGCAGGGAGGAGGCGTTAGTTTTGTAACTCAACAGAACAAACATACCAATACCATTTTTATTGTAGATGAAGCTTCTATGGTGCCGGATATTCCTACAGGAGACGACTTGTTTGCAAAAGGGTCTTTGCTAGACGACTTGGTCGAATATGTTTATGCTGGTGAAAATTGTCAGTTAATTTTTATAGGCGATACTGCTCAGCTTCCACCAGTAAAAGCCGATTTAAGTCCGGCTTTAAACGAAAAAACATTGGAGCTTCAATTTGGCATGAAAACCATTTCATTAGAGTTAGACGAAGTGGTACGGCAAGGTTTAGAAAGTGATATTTTAGTAAATGCTACCCGAATTAGAGATGCCATATTAAGCGAACTTTATGAAGGTTTTCAATTTAAGCTAACCAACCAAAACGATTTAATAAGGTTGATTGATGGTTATGAAATCATGGATGCAATTAATGATGCGTACAATAACAACGGTCACCAAGAAACAGCAATAATTGTTCGATCTAATAAACGTGCAAATTTATACAACCAGCAAATTAGGTCACGCATCCTTTTCCAGGAGGATGAAATTTCGGCTGGCGATAATTTAATGGTAGTTAAAAATAATTATTTTTGGGTTGACCCAAAGAGCGATGCAAGTTTCATAGCAAATGGCGATATAGTTGAAATTCTTGAAATTTTTGCTCGTAAGGAATTGTACGGATTTCGTTTTGCAGAAGTAAAAGTTCAAATGGTAGATTATCCTTCCATGCCTCCCTTTGAAACGGTTGTTTTGTTGGACACGCTTACGGCTAATGCACCTTCATTAACCTATGAACAATCCAATAGCTTGTATCAAGAGGTATTGAAGGACTATGAAAATGAAACTTCAAAATATAAACGATTTTTAAAGGTGAAACAAAACAAGTTTTTCAATGCTTTGCAAGTTAAGTTCAGTTACGCAATTACTTGTCATAAGTCACAAGGAGGGCAATGGGATACAGTGTTTGTCGAGCAACCTTACTTACCCAGTGGTATAGACAAAGATTATTTACGTTGGTTATACACAGCCATAACACGAGCTAAATCTAAACTCTACCTTATTGGATTTAATGATGATTTTTTTGAAGATGAAGTAAATGATGAATTTTAATTAAATAAACTTTACGAGTAAGATGATTCAACAAAAAATAATTGCAGTTATTCCAGCACGATTAGAAGCGAGCAGATTTCCTAAAAAACTGTTGCAAGATTTAGGGGGTCAACCTGTTATTTTAAGAACCTACGAGGCAACTTTAAAAACTGGTTTATTTGATGAAGTATGGGTAGCTACAGACTCTCAGCAAATTTTCGACCTAATGCAAGCTAAACAAGCAAATGTTTTTATGAGTAAAAAAGAACATACCTGTGGAAGCGACAGAATAGCGGAGGCTGTTGAAAATTTAGATGTTTCTATTGTAGTAAATGTTCAGGGAGACGAACCGTTTACGAACCGTGATAGTTTAGAAAAGCTACTGAAGGTGTTTGAGGAGGATTCTGAATGCTCCATAGACCTAGCCTCATTAATGACACCCTTAACCGAAATAAAAGACATTCAAAATCCTAATAATGTAAAAGTAATTACAGACCAAGATAAGCTCGCTTTGTATTTTTCAAGGTCTCCAATTCCTTTTCACAGAGACACCAACGTTAATGTTACTTATTTTCGACATATTGGTATTTATGCATTTAGAAAGCAGGCCCTATTGGATTTTTATACCCAACCAATGACACCACTAGAAAGTGCCGAAAAGATTGAATGTATACGCTATTTAGAAAATGGAAAAAAAATAAAAATGGTTCATGTAGATGAGATTAGCGTAGGGATAGATACCCCCGAAGATTTAGAGGAAGCAAGGGGAATTTGGGATAAATTATACGCTCGTTAGCTTTTGCCTGACTGATTCAATTTTTACTCTTAAAATTATCATATTTAAAAGTTGATTTTAAGATTTGGTATAATTTTAGCTGTATTTTTTTAAACTTAAATTTACACGAAATGAAAACTGTTTTTTTTGCCTTTATCACGATGTTTTTTTCAATTTCTACCTATGCTCAACACCTAAATGGCGCTTGGCGGTTAATTGAAGAAGATGGAAATCAAGTTACAAATGAAACAATAAAATTGTACAGTAACTCCTATTTTACCTATGCGACTTACGATAAAACTACAGGAAACTTTATTGAAGCGGGCGGAGGCACTTATTTTTTTGAGGTTTTTAGTTACACCGAAACAATAGAAATAGATTCTAATGAGCCCAAACATTCGGGTACCCGTAAATCCTACAAGGCAATTTTAGAGGATGATGTGCTTACTCTTACAAACTTAAAGACAGGAAAGTTTGAACGTTGGGAAAAATTTGATGAAGCCACAGATTATGAAATGGTAACTTGTTGGCGTATACACGAGAAAAGAGACGAAGGTGATGAAAATTGGCGTAGAATAGAATATGCTCCTAGAAAAACGCTAAAAATGATTACCAACAACCGCTACCAAGTCCTTGCATTAAATAGCGAAACAGGGCAGTTTGTCGGTTCATCTGGGGGGACTTGGACCAAGGATAACAAAACCTATACTGAAAACATTGAGTTTTTCTCTAAAAACCAAAATAACGTGGGAAGAAGCCTGAAATTTAACAGGAAAATGGATAACGGTTTGTGGCATCACACAGGAAGCCAGTCGGATGGGTTAGTTATGATGGAAAAATGGATGCGATACAAATAACTTCTAACTTAGAATAATTTTCATAAAAAAAGAGCCGAATTTAATTCGACTCTTTTTTTGTATCTTATAGTATTAAGTAGTGCATTCTTTGTAGCTGTTGCTTACAGTAGAATTTCAATACAGGTAAACTTTATGAGTTGGCTTTTAAAGCTTCAATTTTTTTGTAAACCTCCTCTGCTTCAGCTAGTTTTTTATCTGATTCGGAGCGATTTGTTTTTGAAAGCCTAAAAGATTCCTCTTGTAGTTTTTTATATTGTTCTCTTAATTTGTCTATTTCTGATTTCTTTTTAAATAATCCAAACATATCTTTTTTTGTTAAAAATACAAGCTGATTATTGAATCCTTGTAATACAGCTTTATAATTAGCGAAAATTTAACCTCGGTTTTTCTAATCTACTAAGTGAGGGATTTTAACTTTATTCTAGTTATCAATTGAAAATACCGTAATAAAACGCCCTTTTTTTCTTTTCCTCTAGTTTAAAATAATTACTAGTGTTACTTTTAATTTCGGGTTTTATTTGAGAGCGAATTGCATTCTGCAGATATTCATGCTAGTAATTTCAAAAAATAACTCTTATGTTAGGTAATTTTTGTCCTTTACTAAACTCTGAATTATTTGAATTTCTTTTAAGTCCTTTTAAAAATTAAAGGTATTAGCACTTAGTTTGGCGTAATAGCTTGAAGTGCGTTTGGACCCTCGTTAAATAGTAAATCCAACACGCTTAAGTTTGGCAAATACCCAAATTTTGGCCCAAAAACCTGAATGTAGGCTGGTATGTTGTATATAGGTTCACGTTTTGCAATAGATAAGTGCCGAATGTCTTCAGCATCAGTAAATTGCACGTTATATTCATTGGTATGTTCAATGCTAGCGTTAATATCAAAAAGCTGAAGCATTAGTTTCCAACATGCCAAATTAAAATCGAGTAAGTGGTTGTAATTTTGAGCGTATAAAGCCTCAAACTCGTCTTCATAATATTCAAAATAAGGCGATGTTCGGTAGGCTGATTGTAAGGATTTTAAATGATTACTTCGCCATGGAAAAGAATTATCAATTTCGACTTCCGCCATTTTTTGCCGCTCCTTTTGTATATCTTTTCGATGCTTTACGGGTATGTTTAGTAGTAATTTCCCGTTTGCACCATAAATATATTGTCTTGTCCGTAAGGTTTGTTTTTGGTAATTATCACATACTTCAAGCCATATTTTTTCAGCTTTCTTTAGTTTCCATAAAACATCTACCGAAGCAAAATAGGAGGGCACTACAACCAAACTTGTCATTATTCAGTGATTTTTTTCTTTTTAAACACGCGTACACCAAAATACAAAACTAAAGCAATAGCAAAGTAAGGGAAGTAAGAGGTTCTTTCACCTTCACCGCTTACGGTAGTAAACATTCTGTCCCATCTAATTTTATTAATTCCGCTACCATTAGGATCTAAGCTTAACCATATAAATACAGGCTTCCCAACAATATGATTTTCTGGGACAAATCCCCAGTATCTGCTGTCTTCACTATTATGACGGTTGTCTCCCATCATCCAGTAATAATTTTGTTTAAAGGTGTAGCTTTCAACAGGAGAATTATTGATAAGTACTTTTCCGTTTGCGGTAGTTACTTGCTGTACTATTCCCATTTCTTCTCCTTCATAAACTTCAATTATTCGGTGATAAAACGCTATGTTTTCTTCATCTAATTTTACCGTTGCTCCTTTTTTAGGAATGTATAAAGCGCCCATCTGGTCACGGTTCCAATTGCGTTTACCGTCATTTGGGAAGATAGCTTTATCAATGAATTTTCCCGTTTTTCTACTCTGGCTTGTCTCTTTGTAGTTTTTAGGGTACACTAAGCGTTCAATCGAGACAACATTGGGATGATTTTTAAAGGTTTTTAATGCATCTTCTGAAATGGCGTGGATAAGGAATTGATTTTTGTTTTTATCATGGTAACTTAATCCATCTGTAATGTCGTAGCGAGTTGCTAAAAATGTCGGCGAGAACACTTCGTCTCTCCCCTGAACAATATATGAATATTGTGGCTTTGCTCGTTCTCCCAAATTTAATTCTTCGTTGTTGATGTAAATTACACCATCAACTATGGCCAGGGAATCACCAGGAATTCCAACGGCTCGTTTTACGTAGTTTGTTTTCTTGTCGATGGGTTTATAATAGTGCTTACCAGATTCGTCTCTAAACATCCTTACGGTGTCGGTTGGCCAGTTAAACACAACAATATCATTTTGTTTAATTTCTTGAAAACCAGGGATTCTGAAGTAGGGGAGTTGTACGCTATTTACGTACGAACGTAAATTTGTTAGTGGGATGCTATCATGTACCATTGGAAGTGCAATGGGTGTTTGTGGCGTTCTAGCCCCATAATGAAATTTACTAACAAATAAAAAGTCGCCAACTAAAAGTGATTTTTCAAGTGAAGAAGTTGGAATGGTAAAGGGTTGCATGACGTAAGTATGAACAATTGTAGCTGCTACCACTGCAAATAGAATAGAGCCTACCCATTCATTTTCTTTCTTCTCTTTTTCGATTTCTTTGTTGCCTACATAGTTGGTGTTCGGATTGTAATTGAGTGTAAAAAGATACAATCCTAAACTTAGCACAACTAGCCACTTGTCTACGGCTTTATCTTTTCCGAAAACCTTGAGTGTATTCACCCATAATACGGGAAACATAATAAGGTTAATAATAGGGAAAAATAAAAGTATAACCCACCATTTAGGTTTTTTAATCATACTCAAAAGAATCACTGCATTGTAAATAGGAATTGCAGCTTCCCAAGAATTTCTTCCAGCAAGTTTATATAGTTTCCAAGTTCCAGCAAAGTGAATTACTTGGATAAGTAAGATAAAAATTAATAATTCTGTAATATTCATTTTTCTAAAGTTTATGCCATGCGATGGCTAAGTACGTCTTTCATGGTATACACTCCTGTGTTTTTTTGTTCAAAAAGCCATTCGGCAGCAATAACAGCGCCAAGCGCAAAACCATCTCTGGTGTGTGCGGTATGGCTTATTTTTATTTCGTCAATCGCTGAATTATAGCTAACATGGTGAATACCTTTTACATCTTCCATCCGTTCTGCGTATATTGGCAGCTCGTTTTCTTTAGGAGCTTCATCGGAGTGTATCCAATTTTTGTATGTGGTATGAGCAATTACTTGTTCAGCTAAGCTTATGGCTGTTCCGCTTGGCGAATCAAGTTTTTGGGTGTGGTGTACTTCGTCTAGTTTTACATTGTATTCGGGAAAATTACGCATTAACTTAGCGAGGTATTCATTTAAGTTGAAAAATAAATTTACACCTAAACTAAAATTTGAAGCATAAATAAATTTGCCTTTGGTCTGATTACAAATTTCTACTGCATCGTGGTATTTTTCTAGCCAACCCGTTGTTCCCGAAACTATTGATACTTGATTTTTGAGTGCTGCTGAAATATTATCGAAGGCAGCAGTGGGTATACTAAAATCAATTGCAACATCAGCCAAGTCAATTTGCTTTAAGTCTTCGTTTCTTTCAACTTTTAATACAATTTCGTGACCTCTTTCTCGCGCAATTCTTTCGATGGTTTTTCCCATCTTTCCATATCCTAAAAGGGCAATTTTCATTTTCTTATTTTTTATTTCTTGTGTGCACTTTAATTTTGTTCAGGTGCTTATGATTTGTAGTCCACACATTTTCTTAATCAACTCTTTTACCAAATTAATTCAGGTTAAAATTAAAACTTAAGCCAAAGTTAAGCCTACCAGTCATAAAGTCCTGTTCTGCATTTGGTTTTAATGAAAGGTTTTCACTTACATTAAACTGGCTTAAATGCGCATCTACATTCGCATCTACAATATTTAATATGTAGGCTCCGACGACAAAAAGTAACGACAAATCTCGGTTTTTTCTGAATAATTTTTGCGCATCTATTAAATTCTGGTCGGTAAGTTGTTCGCTAAACCTGTCTACTTGCCCAATTAACCTCAATCTGTAGGCTTCTCGGTAAGTGTTGTATAAGTTGGTGTTGTCTACATAAAAGTACATCGTCGTACCAATAGCAGCATACACTAGAGGTATTTTCCAGTATTTTTTGTTATAGGCTTGGCCAAGACCAGGAACAATAGCTGAGTAAAATGCAGCTTTTGCGGGACGAAGCGGGTCATAAACAAATGTTGGCTCGGTTTCCGTTAACGAGGGTGTTTTTTTTATTAGCATTGAGCCTTCATAAATGGAATCATTGGCTGTCGATTGTCCATTTACAAGGAAGTAACCTAAGAAGGTAACGAAAAAAATAAAATACCTCATGAACATTAATTATTGCGAGTCGTTGATTAACTTCTGAATGCGTTTTAAATCTTCATCTGATGAAAAAGGAATAATTAATTTTCCATTTCCTTTGGTAGAAACTTTCATTTCAATTTTGGCTCCAAAGTAAGAAGAAAATTGCTGAAGTACTTCTTTTTTATTTTCTGAAAGGCTAGGGGTGGGCTTCTTTTTTTGTGACTTTGAAGTAAGTGATTTTACGAGTTTTTCTGTTTCTCTAACCGAAAGTTGTTCCCGAATAATTTGTTCGTATACGTTTAGTTGAAGCGACAGGTCGCTAATGGCAATAATTGCTCTACCATGGCCCATGCTTAAAAATCCATCCCTCATTCCGGTTTGAATAATGGGGTCGAGCTTCAGTAACCTTAAATAATTAGCAATAGTCGACCTGTTTTTACCAATGCGTTCGCTCATTTCTTCCTGCGTTAACTGAATTTCATCGATAAGGCGTTGGTATGAAAGCGCAATTTCTATGGGATCTAAATCTTGGCGTTGGATGTTTTCAACCAAAGCCATTTCTAACGATTCTTGATCGTTGGCAATTCTTATGTAAGCGGGAATACTAGTTAGCCCTACAAGTTTGGAAGCTCGGTACCTTCTTTCTCCAGATACGAGTTGGTATTTGTTAAAGCCAAGCTTTCTAACGGTGATGGGTTGTATAACACCTAATTCCTTGATAGAGGAAGCCAGTTCGTTTAGCGACTCTTCATTAAAACTTGTACGTGGCTGAAAAGGATTAACTTCAATAGCATCTAAATCTAGCTCTACGATATTTCCAACAACCTTATCGGCATTCTTGTCTTTTGCAGATTGAATGTCGTTATCAGGATCTTTCAATAAAGCAGAAAGACCTCTTCCTAAGGCTTGTTTTCTGGTAGCTTTCGCCATTATTATTTGTTTTTCTTTATAATTTCTTCTGCTAAACTTAAGTAATTATTTGCTCCACGACTTGTAGCGTCATAAGAAATAATGCTTTCGCCATAACTTGGCGCTTCGCTTAGCCTAACATTTCGTTGAATAACTGTTTTAAACACCATATCTTCAAAATGTTTTTCAACTTCTTCGATTACTTGATTAGACAACCTAAGTCTAGAATCGTACATTGTTAGGAGTAATCCTTCAATATCTAAGGTTGCATTATGTATTTTTTGAACACTTTTTATCGTGTTTAAAAGTTTGCCTAGACCTTCCAAGGCAAAATACTCGCATTGGATAGGGATAACAACCGAATCTGCCGCTGTTAGCGCATTAAGCGTCATCAATCCAAGAGAAGGCGCGCAATCAATAAGGATGAAATCATATTTATCTTTCACCTGTTGCAAGGCCTTTTTTAGCATGTACTCCCTTTCGTCTTTGTCTACCAATTCGAGTTCTATAGCAACCAAGTTAATATGCGCCGGTATTAAGTCAAGATTTGGCGAGTTTGTTGAAATAATTGTTTCTTCGGGAGTTTTAGTGTGCTCCAAAATTTCATACGTTCCCGCATCCACTGAATCTACATCAATACCTAAGCCGGAGGTTGCATTAGCTTGAGGGTCTGCATCAATTAGCAAAACTTTTTTTTCTAATACCCCAAGTGAAGCAGCTAAATTAATAGCTGTTGTTGTTTTTCCAACACCTCCTTTTTGGTTGGCGATAGCAATAATTTTACCCATCTATGTTTAGTTTTCGGATGTAAAAATACAATTAATTATATCATTTAGAAACTGCACTTATTAACAAATATTGTTTGTAAGGATAGGCTTGTAAGTAAATGGCTAAATAACAAGGCAAATCGATTTTTTTCTGAAAAATGACTTAACTAATCAATTCTTTTGCTTTGGTAAGTTGGTTTTCTAAAACATGTATTTCTACGCTATGACCGCCAAAACCACTTCGTAAACCCGATTGAACGTGATTTTTTTCGATGTAATTGAGGTGGTTTTCCTCTAAAATACTTTTGATAGCTAAAGCTTCTGTTTCACTACCTGTAAATAAATGTGTATAACTTAATTGTTCCATACTATTTTTTGCTACAATTTACGTTATTTTTTTGAGTTTGTACAATTTTTTATTTTTATAGAAATGAAAAAAAACACAATTAGAGGAGAAATAAGCTAATTTGATTTATTGAAGTAATTTACATTTAGAAAAATGTTTATTTATTTTTTCATCTTGAATGTACAGGTTACCAGTTAGTTTATGCATGATCCGCTTTTAAAAGATTCAGCTTATTCTCAATATCCTTAAAAGCGTTGTGTATTCCTAAATCACGTATTTTTTTAGCTATAAATTCACTAAGATTTAAAATGTCATTATTGTTTAAATCAATGGCTTTTTCGTAAATATTATACCAAGAATCTGAAGTATTTTTCACCTTTTCATCTAGCTTAAAATTATCGGGTAGAGTTTTAGTAATTTCATCAAAGTTTTCTTTTACAAGCTTTAATGTTTGTCTTCTTACTTCAATATAAAGTTTAATTTGTTGTTCTTTTTTAAATAAGCGACTAAAACCTACCTTGATACATAATTTTGGCACTTTTGAATTAAATCTTCTACCCAGATTATACATTTCAGAATTTTTTCTTACTTCTTCAAGCTTAAGGTCTTCAAAGCTTGAATTTACTCTATTAACTTGATCTCTAATATATTTCTTATAATTTTTTTCAAGCTCAATAATATTGTTGATTTTTTCTTGGTTTTTAAAATAAAATTCTACGTCTTCTTGTTTCATTGTTTTGTGACTTAAGTTAAGTATGTTTTGGTAAAAATCTTTTAAAAAGGTAAGGTATTTGTCTGATGCGTTGAGCATATAAGCACCGAGATCTTCAAAAACCTGTTCTAGCAATTCTTTGTGAGTAAGGCTTACAAAGTTCTCTTCATTTGTGTTTATTTCTTTTAATCCTAAAACAAGACCATACACCGAATTTTGATTGCCAATTTCTTTTCCAATTTTGTTTGAATAGTTACTCAAACTATTGGTTAATTGATGATAAATTTTGTTTTCAATAATAATGGCTGATTCTGCACTAAGTAATAAAATATCTATCCTACCACCTTTAATCGAATATTCGGTATGAATTTCGAATTCAGAAAAATCTTCAATCCAAATGCTTCCTTTTTTTTCGTTTAAACATTTGATTAGGCTATTGATAAATAAATCTTCTAAACCATGTTCTTCAGAAGGGTCTAGAAAAAAAGCATAGATGTTGCTAATCACATTCTCGTAATGGGGTTGTTTTGCAATTTCTAAAAATGTTTTAGGTGTTGACTTAAACTCAGGAATTTGAACTGTATCTAGAAATTCTTGTAGGGTGTTGTGATTCATGTTTTTTTAGTTGATAATATCTTTATTGTTTTTTTTATTTCATTTGCATAACCTCGGATAAGATTTTTTCTGTAGTTATCATTTATTAAATTAAATGTGCCTTGGTGTGAAAAGTCGTATAGATAAACTTGCTTGTCTTCTTCTTTTTCAAAAAAAGCTAAGAAATTATCTTCAAGCTCTTTAAATTTATTTAAATTCCTGATTTGAGATTTTTGATGATCACTTAACCCATCAAAAAAGATACCCCAACAAACAGGATTTTCTTGACCACTCCATACATATAGGACAACGTCTTGTTTGCTAGTCTTAAATTTTAGCTCGTAAGAAATTACTTTACTGTTATTATGCGTTGATTTTGTTACGTCATCATCATAAGGTTCTGATAAAACAGAGAAGTTTCCTTTTAAAATATTGGACAATTCGTTCCAAAAATTTCTTACAGTATGCCATTTTATATGAACAAAATTATCGTACAAAAGTTTAGCACTTTCAGTATTTGACATTGAAGCCCCTATTAAATTTCTAAGCTCAATTCTTTCATTAATTTCTGTATTATTTAATGTCATGTCTTTAAGTAATTTAATATATTGTTTAATGCATTCGGCAATAAAAGAATCTTGAGATAATTCAGTTAAGCAACTTTTTAACCATTGGATGATGTCTGTTTTATAGGAAATTGTTTTTAATTTAACTTTATCAGAATTCTTGTATTTCCCGATACTTTGATCACTTGGATCGTGTCCTGTAAGTGTTAGGTAGAAAACCAATATATTTTTAAGGGGAATGTTTTTATGCTTATGAATTTCATCGATATATCTTTCTAATTGACCTCCTTCTTCGTTATTGGAGTCTCCTGCATATATCTTGTTTTCTATGATTATTGCCTTTTTGTTTTTTTTGTTTTTTTCGTTAATTACCAATATGTCTATATTCTTGTATTCCGACTTTTGAAATTCAGATGGGAAAACCTTAACTCCTTCTAAATCGAAATTTTTAATTTCAAACAATTCTATGAATTTTTTCAAAAAGACATCGCTTTTATGGCTACTGTAAGGCGATAATAAAACCGAAATGAACCTTGAGTGTAATCTTACCTCATCACTCTCTTTGTGAAGTGCTCTAAAAATATTGAAACCCTCTTCCTTTTTTAAACGCTTTTTAATTTTTGCATTTAATTCAGTAAGGCTTTCCAATAATTCAGTAATTTTATTTGTTGTCATTTATTAAATTATATGTTTTTTCTAAAGACTTCTTATTATTAAAAGTTACTCTTTGTGATTGATTTTATTCAAATATACTCATTTTGCCATAAAATTTATTGCCATTCTCCTTGTATAGCTTTCATTTCGTCTTGTAATTCATTGTACTTCTTTCTTATTTGCTTTAAACGAATAAGCTTGCAGTAAGCCTGACGCATTAAGAGTTTTGATTTCATAGTTTCAAGCTGTTCTAAAATCTCGTCGTTTTCCTGAATTATAAGCTTCATTTCTTCTTTTACTGAGTGTCTCATGGTGTGATCTTTTTTTAAATTTTAATTACATTTTTTACTCCACTTTGTGCTTATTCAAATTACAGAAGTTGTATAAGCTGTCTGTAAGTTGGCGTTCTATAGAAACATTATCTTTAGGAAGTTGGTTGATGGCTTTTTCTAGTTGAGTTACGTAGAATTTTTCTTCTTGTTTTGCTTTGATTTTCCTTAAATCTATTCCCAGTGCGTAATCTTCAATCATTACCTCCAAGTCTTTCTTATGCATGCTGTTATTCCCAAAAAGATGCACAGCGATGTTAAGCAGTAATTTTTTTTCATTGGTGAGCACTTGTTTGGCTTTTAGTTTTGCTTCATGAAGTAGCTGAATGATTTCTTCCTCTACTTGAGGCAATTTGGATTCAAGCGCATGTGGATTTTGAAGACTAATTTTTTTGTGGAAGCCGAGTAATTTACTCATGCCGTTTTGCTTTAAAGCTTCTGAAATAACTTCAGTAGCTTCGCTGTAATCTGAATTTGCTCCTAAGGTGATATGATCTTCCCCAAAAACTAAAGCTTCAGCTTCTAATCCTCCGAGGTATAAGGCTGCTAAATCGACTAAATCTTTTTTAGCAATTGTATTTTTTTCTTCGTCAGAGAACATAAATCCGTAAGCACTCACATCCGTTGAGTTGGCATTGAGTAAAGTAGGTATTTCATTTTGCAACAGAATACTAATCACGGCGTGACCTGCTTCATGTACCGCGGTAACTGCTTTTTTGTTGATGTCTTTTTTCTCACGAATTTTTTCTAAGGGCAAATCGATTTTCACTTTGTAGAAATCTACTTCTTCTTTGTTCCGAAAGTAAGTTACCAAGAGTTGCTGTTTTCTCACATCAATTTCTACTTCATCGGCTTCTACTTCATTGTTAATCATATAAGTAAGTATCGTACCTAATTTTGCATCAATATAAGATTTGATGCTACTCAACAACGGACGGACACCTTGTGTTGGATACACTCCATTTTCAAAAAGCATACTAAAAACCGAATTTGTAAATCGCAAGTCAATTCCTGTATTCGATTTAAACTTCTTGGTAATTGCATCTAACTTAACTTGAATAATGCTTGTGAAAGCATCTTCGCTTAAAGCGGGATAAATAATATGGTTGTTTCCTAAGCGTGCAATTTGCTCATTTCTGAAACGGTTTTTCAAGGCGTTTTTAATGTGATTGATGTTGATGCGTAAAGAAAGTTTATAGAAGCTGTCCGCACTTATATCAGGGTTGAAATTATGGCTCATTTTATAGGCTTCATCTAGATTTCCTAAGACAAAAACTAAGGCATTCTTCATTTGTCCTTTCTCCTTTTCTTTTTTTCGTCGGGAAGACGCATAAAGCAGTTGAAGGATTTCATGTTCATCACACTTGAAATAGTACTCATCAAATTCAATAGTATTTTTGAATCGTTCAGGAAATAATTTACTGATTTTAACACGTGTACTTGTGTCTAAAAAGATGACACTTTCTTTCTCTTCTTTTAAGTCAAAGTAATATTTAATGTACTTTTCTAAGTTTTGAGGTTGTTGCTTCAGTTCAACTTTTCCATTTTGAATTTTAAAACCATAGTCAATCCACGTACTCAAATTATGGTACTTACTCATAAAGTTAGAGTTGTTGTATCCATAGCCGTAAGACTCAAAATCGAATTCTCCTGTATCCAAGAAATTCCATACATTGAATTCAGATTTAGACATTACCTCCTTTTGTTCTTCATCAATGGATTTAGCATGTTGAAATTCGTCCAAGCAAATAATATAATCATCCTCTTCATACACTTTTTGAGCTGTAGTTAACTCTCTATTAATGGATTTTCGAGGAAGCTCGTTCATATCAAAATGAAAGAATCCTTGCTTTTTTTCTAACAATTCTACCAAACGTTTGACCAAAGCGGTTTTTCCTGTTCCTGTAAGTCCCCAAAGATTGACAACTAAGGGCGATTCTTGAATTTCATTGAATAAATACCATGGACTAATGGTATCAATGACTTGCTCAATGACATGGTCTATGCCAAAGAATTCTTTTTTCAGTTGAATTTTAATGGCTTCTAACTTGTTCTGCTTGTTGATTAATGCTTCGTATTTCATGTTCTTCTGTTTTTGAAATACAAAGGTGTGAAGGGGGTCTGTCAGATTGTGATAGAGGTAAGAAAAAAATCAACAATCTTTTGTAAGTTTTTTTAAACGTGTTAAATAAGTCTGTTCGTAGTTTCTTTTGAATTTTTCGGAAAGGAATGAATGCTGAATAAGCTGTTTTACTTCCTCGGTTTTTGAAGTAAGAGAAGTTAATGTTTTATCTATTTGAGTTTTGGAAAGTCCTGCCTTTTCTCCAAGAATTATAAATTGTTGACGAATTTTTCCTTTGGCGAATTGTGGAGGAAGCAAGCCTTCGTTTAAAGCAAAATCGCTATCGTCAATATGCATACGGCTATTCAATAAATCGTAGGCGGGAGACAATTTAAAATCACCAAAAGAGGTTTCAATTAGTGAAAAGTTTTTGTAATGTGCATCGCCATTGGCTATAAAGTACTCGATTACATTATCAATAAGTGCTTTAAAATACACTATTTTATGTGCTTTATTTGCAATTACTCGTTTAGTACATTTATAAAATTGATTTAAGGAATAAGTTTAAATCAACTCTTATTAAAAAATGAACTCCCTTGATTTACCCTTTAGGGCTAGGGCAAAAAATCAAGGAGTTTAAAATCACTTATTTTTTGTCTTGTTCTATTAATAGCCTATTCAAAAGCATGAAACTTGTGTATCATTTTAGCCAGTTTTTTGGGTTTGACTACCCTTGCTAATTCTCCGTATTTTAGGATGCTTTGTCGCAACTCGAAGTTATTTACAAGGTGGTATTCATAGATAATTTCATGCTCATTTTTTTTCACTAACTTTTGACTTGTGTGTAGCGGTAAGTGCTCCAAATATGGTTCTTGAGAAATGTGAAATGCAATTTGTATCAATTCTTTTTGTTTCCAATATTCGGAAACTCCAATGCATCCGTCAAAAATTTCTTTAATGTTTTCCTTAGGTGGAGTAAAACTATCAGAAGTAAGGGTTAAATCTGTTATTCGATCGATACCAAAGGTTCGTAACTTCCCATAGGAGGTTTGACCGATTACATACCACCTGCTTTGGGTTTGCTTGATTAAATAAGGTTGAAGGGTAATGCTATGAGTTTTTCTAGTTTGAAATGAAAAATGTTTGAACTTTATTTTTTGGTGATTTTTGGTAGCTATAATTAGTTCGTTTAAGTTTTCGATTCCTTTTAACAAGTATTCATTTTCAAAATCGATATAATCCAAAATCCTTTTTGATGAAGATAAATTAGCGTTTAAGGCTTGTGACAATTGACTAAATTGTAAAAACTTAACTAACTGCGAAATTTCAGAAGCTTCAATCGCTTCAAAAGCATATTTTTGATGTGTGGGATCATATACTAACTCTAACCCAAAATCATCTTTCAATGTCTTTTTGTCCCGTTCAAAAGTTGCAGATTCAATGGGAAGCCCGTGTTCTTCAAGCAAGTCCATAAGCTCTTTTTTACTCGAAGGCTTATCTCTTAGTCTTGTTACCATTAAGTAAAGACGCTTAAGTTTGTTGTATAGTTTTTCGGGCATTGGGAATAAGTTAGAAATTAGATACAATTATAACAAAAAAGTCTAATTCACTTCAAACTTCACCCAAACAGGATTATGATTGAATATTTTTCTTCTATTTTTGGTATTGCACTCTTCATTTTTCAATTACCGATTTCTTTTTAATAATCCAAATATTTTTACAAAACCAAATCCTGATTCGTGAATACTAGTGTTTTAATTTTATCATTAGCAAAAATTTAAACCAAGTTTTTTTAAAACAACTAATCATAAACTAAAAGCCCCCATGATTTTTCACGAGGGCTTATTTATTCTACTTACTTTTTGAATTATACTAAAGCTTCTTTCTGTTGTCAGAAGAATTTCTGTCAATCAACTTATTGTAAGGGTCAACACCAACGCTTGTCGGTTTTTCGTCTACAATCAATTCGATTTCATTTTGAATATCTTCAAACTTAAGCTTTTTTAGATAGAGTACTTTTTCTTCTTTTTTCCCATCTACACGCTCTTCAGCAAAAACACCAATTTCTATATAGTCCTGTAAAGGAACAGAACGAATGGTATCCTTTTCTTTATGAATAAATTCGAGGCCTTTATTGGCTTCATCAGTATAAATTTCATCACCTAAAGGAGAAGTTCTATACTTACTTACCAAGGCTTCCATCGTTACTTTGAATGTACCATCTTCCAATTCTTCAACAGAAGCTTCTTCAATTTTGTTATCATACAAGGTAATGGTTTCAAACATGTCGGTAACTAAATACTGAAGCGAATCTGGGGTTGCTCTTTTCACATGCTCCAAAAATTCTAAGGATGTTGTGTAAGGTGGTTCTTGAAAAGCAACTTCATCTATATAGCCACTCAACATTTCATTAAAGGTATCGGCACCCAAATAATCACTCATTGCATACATGACTAAAGACCCTTTGTTGTAATGAATGTATTGCTGATTTTCGACCAAAATTAAAGGAAGTTCTTTTTGACTTTCATATTTTCTTGAACTCAAATATTTATCTAAAGCATCTTTTAGGAACCTGCGCATTTGCCCTGCTCCGTAGCGTTCTTCCAAGACTTTTAACGAAGAGTACTCTGCTAAACTTTCCGACATAACCGTTGCTCCTTGCACATTGGCTCCAATTACTTGGTGTGCCCACCATTGGTGCGCTATTTCGTGAGCGGTAACCGAATACACGTAATCTAGTTTGTTATCGTCTTCATCATCAACTCGGGCAATAAACCCAATGCCTTCTGAAAATGGAACCGTGTTGGCAAATGCTTGTGCAAATGTTCCTTGCGTACTTGGGAGTTCAATAATACGTAGTTGCCTGAATTGGTATGGGCTGAAATTTTCATTGTAGTATCTCAACGAATTTTTGGAGCTCGTCATCATACGGTCCAAGTTGAACTCATGTCCCTTGTGGTAAAAAATCTGCAAAGCAATTCCATCTACTTCATCTTCTACAACTTCGTATGCAGCGGACATATAATTGTAGAAATTTAAGATTTTATCGTCCATTTTGTAGTGGAAGTAACGCCTTCCGTTTTCTTCCCATTCTCTTTCTAAATACCCCGGCGCAATAGCAATTTGTTCTGGTGATGTACTTACAATGGTTTCAAAATCAATCCAATCGGCATCGGAGGAAATATAGGTATTTCCTAAAGCGGTAGAATCTAAGGGAGATTTCATGCGCTCTTTGTAAGGCAAATCATATTTCTTACGAATGTCATTATTCGAAATTTCGTAACCTTCGCTGTAGCCGAAACTTGGGAAGACAGAATTGTTTATGAATGTACCATTGTAAGCAACAAATGAATTGTTTCTTAGTAAGGTGTTTGGTTTGTTTTTCATCGTAAAATTCAACACAAGCGAATCACCAGAAGCTAGCGGTTCTTTCAGTTTTACAATTTTGAATTGATAAACGCTATCGAATTTTACGACTTCATTTTCTCTATCAAAAGTTAATTCTTTAAGCGACTTTCCGTGATTTATGATGATAGAATCTACATCAACATTGTTTTTATTCTGAAGGATGTACTTTCCTCTTACTTCATAATCTCGCGTTTCAGGAATCAAGTCCAACTCAATATACGAACTAACAATTCGAGGTTGGGGAGTTTCTTTCAAAAATGCATAGGTTTTTTCAAAATCAGCTTGTCTAATTTCAAATTGTTTTCCACTAATGCGTTCGTTTTCGATATTATCCACATAGTAAATATAGCTTCCAATGCCAAGAAAAACTATCAAGCTTAGGTAGAGACTCGCTTTGTAAGTCAAATTATTATTTTGTCTTGCATTGATAAACCTATCTTTGATACTAGCTGTAATTCCTCTTCTGTAGTAGATCAAGCCAATTACATAAAGGGCAATGGCAAAAGCAAACCAATATATACGGTAAATGATATAAGCACTCACCATACTACCAAAACCAGACATATCAGAATAACTAAGTCCGCTTCGTGAGTTAAAATTAAAAATATCTTGTTCTACACCAAATCCTGAAAGCAATCCTAAAAATATACTCAAGGCAAGTAGTGTTACAAAACCAACAATGTAGTTTTTGATTAAGCTATGAATCATAAATGACAAAGCGATATAAGGCAGCCAACCAAGTAAATCAATAGCGAATAGTTTTAGATACAAACCTAGCTCGTATTGAAAATAAGCCTCTGTAGTTTGAAACAGCACACCCATAATTAAACCAACAACATACATTACTAAAATGAGTTTGACAATCCCTAGAAACTTAGAGAAAGCATACACCCAGTTGGGTTGAGGAGTGGCATCAAGCAATTGATCCATGTGGGCTATTCGTCCTCTATGAATCAACATTCCTGAAAACAAGAATATCAAAATCAGGTTGAAAAGTCCTAAACTACCAATAACATCTCTTGCTATTATACGAGTAACAGGATAGGTTTCGGTACCGTAAATCATATTACCAAAGCTAAGTCCTAGCCAAGTGATTAAAATACCAACGGCAGCAATACTTATGAATGCCCAATTCTTCAGGATATACTTCAACTCAAAAGTGGAGTGTTTCCAAGCTATTTTAAGGTTTCTTAGGAAAGTAAAATCTAAATTAACCTCAGGAATCACCAAATTTCTTTTGAATCCAAAGTTACTTTTGGTTACAGATTCTCCTTTCTTCTTTTTCGTGTTGAAAGAAAAACCTTGGTGATGGAACTCAAAACTTCTGTAAATTAATAAGAATATAAGCACACTTATTCCTAGCCAAAGTAATCTATTGTACAACAAATAACCTGAAAATGGAATAGTTTTAGAGTTTTGATCTGCAACTGTCCAATATTCAGTTTCGTAGCTTACTGCTGCTTGTCCAAATGGGTCAAGCAGAGCTGCAATATTTTTGGTATCTAAATCGGATAAATAGGAGTCGGCTAATCCTTGAACAACAATTAGAATTAACACTGTGATAAATCCAACAAAAATATTTCTTGAAAAAGTTACTACTCCAAATACAATAGCTCCAAAAAACAACAAATTTGGGATAACTATAATAAGCAAGGGTTGGATGTAATTGTAGGCACTAAAAGGAAGTAATAAATCTTCGTTCACACCAGGGAAAAATGTAGCGCTAAGAATTCCAAGCGCTGCAAAGCACATTACGAACAAAGCCATTAATGTACTGGTAAAGAATTTTGCTAGTAAATAATCTCTTTTTCCAAAAGGATAAGAAAATAGCACTTGGTACATTTCGTATTTGTAATCCTTGTAAATGGAGCTTCCAACAATAGAAGGTAACAAGAAATACAAGATTTGTGTCATCGCACCTAAAAGCCCTAAAAGCATGATAGGCGAATTCATTTTAGAAACACCAACTACAGAAACTGTTCCCGAGTCAAACATTCCGATGGCTTCTCCCATAATGAAAAAGGAGAGGGCAAACATAATGGCTGCGTAGGTGTAAAGCAGTGGACTTTTTAGCCAATACTTTAATTCGAATTTTGCAATTTTTCCAAACATAAGATTAGGCTTTAGTTAGGTTTTCTGATTGCTTTAAGTGTGTGAAATAAACATCTCCCAAATCAGGTGTTACAGCACTAAATTCAGCTCCAGGATTGGTTTCGCTATATACTCTTACATTCAGTGAATTATCTTGATTGAAGCTAGAAGAAATCACATTATGCGTAGCATTCAGTTGTTCTTCGCCATCACGATCGGTGATACATTTCCAAATTTTACCTTCTAAGTTTTCAACTGCTTCTTTTGGTGACATTTTGCTCAGTATTTTCCCTCCGTTTAGGATGGCCATATCGGTACATAATTCCTTTACATCATCTACAATGTGTGTTGAAAGAATTACAATATTATTAGTCCCAATTTCACGTAGTACGTTTAAGAAACGATGTCTTTCTGCGGGATCTAGTCCTGCGGTTGGTTCATCCACAATAATTAAGCGTGGGTTGTTTAAAAGCAACTGAGCGATACCAAAACGTTGTTTCATTCCACCTGAATAACCAGCCACATTTTTATCTTTTACATCAGTAAGGTTGGTGACTTCTAAGGCATATTCCACCATTTGCTTTTTTTCTGACTTACTGCTGATTCCTTTTAAATCTGCAAAATAATTCAATAAGCTTTCGGCAGACATTTTTGGATAAACGCCAAATTGTTGCGGGAGGTAGCCCAAAACTTTACGCAGTTGCATTTTATCTTCACGGATATTTATTTCGTCTAAAAACAATTCCCCTTCATCAGGATTTTGCAATGTAGCGATAGTTCGCATTAAGGTTGATTTACCTGCGCCATTAGGGCCAAGCAAACCAAACATACCAGAATTGATTTCGATGTTTACATTATCTAAGGCTTTTACACCATTAGCATAAGTTTTTGAGACATTTGTTAAAGTTAGTTTTGCCATCGTATTGTGTATAAAAGTTGATTACGATGAATAAGTAGGGAAGAGGTAAGATTTGTTACATGATTTTTAAAGATTAGGTTGAATGTATTTTTAAAGTGCTTAAAAACAGAGATTTAAAATTATTTTGAGAATATTACGACAACAACTTAAAGTTAATAAAAAGTTAAATTATAATACTATGTAATACAAAGTAGTGTTTAATAGATATATCTTTGCAATGGAAAAAATTGAATATCGAATAAAGAATAAAGAATAAAGAATAAAGAATAAAGAATATCGAATATCGAAAAACGAATAACATTGAACAGTGAACAGTCGACTGTAAACAGTGAACAGACAACCGACAACCGACAACCGACAACCGACAACCGTCAATAAAATACCATATATGAATGTAGAAAACACACAAGCTCAGATGCGCAAGGGGATTTTAGAATACTGCATTCTTTCTGTATTAGAGCAGAACGATGCTTATGTAGCTGAGATTCTTGAGCGCTTGAAAGAAGCTAAATTAATTGTCGTCGAAGGAACGATTTATCCGCTACTCACACGACTAAAAAATGCCGACTTACTTGCCTATCGTTGGGAAGAAAGTACAGGCGGACCCCCACGGAAGTATTACACACTTACTGAAGAAGGAAAAACATTTTTAGAGCAATTATCCCAAACTTGGGAAGATTTGCAAATTGCTGTCAACCATATTACCAACCAAAAAGAGACAACCGATGAATAAGACAACCAGCATCAGTTTAGGAAAATTGTTTTTTCATATAGATGAAGAAGCATACCGTTTGTTAAGTGAATACTTGCGAAAAATAAATCAATACTTGAGCAATGAAGAAAGTAAAGAAGAAATCATTGCTGATATTGAAGCGCGTATCGCTGAATTATTTACCCAACACATGAAATCCGACAGAGAAGTTATTTCTGTGAATGATGTAAATGATGTAATCGCCATCATGGGTCAACCGGAAGATTATCAGGTAGAAGATGATGAAATTCCTAATCATCAACCAAAATCAGGCACGACTTCTACTAAAAGACTATTTAGAGACCCCGACAATTACTACCTTGGAGGAGTTTGTGGTGGTTTGGCTCAATACCTTTCAATTCAAGTAGTATGGGTACGTCTGTTGTGGGTTGTGTTTAGTATTTTTACTCAGGGAGTATTTTTACTCATTTACATTATACTTTGGATTGTAACCCCTCGAGCAAAGACAACAGCCGATAAACTTTCTATGAAAGGAGAACCCGTAAATTTCGATAATATCGAACGGAAAGTAAAGGAGGATTTTAAATATGCTAAAGAAAAAGTAGGTGATTTTGCTAAAGAGCATGAACCAACTACACGTAAAGTAGTTAAAGAAAGCGGCGAAGTATTAAAAAGTATAGGTTTGATTATTCTGAAAATTTTGGGTGCATTGCTTATCCTTTTTTCATCTTTTTCAATTATAGGACTAGGTATCTTTTTCTTAAGTTTTGGAGCCTTTTCATCTTTTGATATTTTTGATATGTACTCACCAGATTTCTTTCCGTTTGATGCACCAAAAATTCTTCAGCTCATTTTGTATTGTTTAATTTCATTGGTACCACTTATTATTTTGTTTCAATTGGGGCTTTTCTTTTTAAATCCATTAAAGCGAAGTATTTCAAAGAAGTTATTACTTACCAACTTAGTTCTTTTGCTCGTTTCTGTTGCAACGTTAAGTGTATTGGGGGTTCGTTTAGGTATGAAAGAAATGCATAAAGGCGAAGTAATTACCTCAGAAGTTTTTGCTGTACAACCCAACGATACGTTAGTTATTAAACTAATGAATGACGACAAATATAACTTAGATGACCATCACAATTTTAAGCAAACAAAACTAATTAAAAGCCAAGAAAATTTAATTTACGTAAGCAATCAAGTTAATATTAGTTTAAAGGTATCAACCACGGACGAATTTAAAGTTGTCTGGAGCAAAGTTGCTAGCTCTTACAACATTATGGATGCAAGCGATAATGCTTCTTTAATAAATTATGAACCAAGTTTTACAGAAGAAAACACAGTAGAAATACCTACTTATTTTACAGCTCCAGAAGAAGTGTCGAAGAATAACCTAAAAGTAAACACGAAAATATTTATTCCAGAACAAGTAATATTTAAACTAAATACTCAACTTTACAACCAACTTAATTATTCTGATAAAGTGCGTTTCCAGAAGTTGAAAGACCATTACGTTAGGTTAAACGAAAGAAAATTTGAGTGCGTAAGCTGCCCAGAAGAAGAAGATTCCACAAAAGAAGAGAGTAGTAAGGTTGAATAATGAAAATGACTCAAGTACTATGAGTCTAGTATTAAGTATTAAGTACTAAGTACTAAGTATTAAGTATTAAGTATTAAGTATTAAGTATTAAGTATTAAGTATTAAGTACTAAGAATACTGAAAATTCGAGAAGTTAGAAATAAGAGTTTAGAAATAAGAGTTTAGAAATAAGAGTTTAGAAATAAGAGTTGAGAAATAAGAAATTTTATACATAAAATTCTAAATTTGAAATCAAACTTGTGTAATTGAGTTATTTAAGTAACTAAAAACTTTGAATAGCGAAAAGATAGGCAACCTAACTCCAAAAGAGGGAACTGAAAAGTGAAGAATGAACGGGAACTTAACAGTGAACAGTAGTTAGAAAACAGAGAACATTCAACAGAAAAAAGACGACAGAAGACAGAAAACAGACAACAGACAACAGACGACAGTGAACAGTAGACAACAGACAAAAACCTTAAAACATGACAACATTAATTAAGTATTTAATCGTATCAGTAGCTAGTTTTTTAATTGTACAATGCACTGGATTTACAGAAAATTCAGTGGATGGAGTAGGAGCAATTGTACAATTGGAAGTGCCAATTAAAGCCCATGAAAAAATTACGTTAGAAAAAGGCTGGAAGGTGGTTTTAATTCCTTCAGAAGAAAATAAAATTTTCATTGAAGCCAATGAAAACTTGATTAATGATGAGCTTCAGTTGAAAGAAAATGAAAATGGATTAACTATTTCAGCAAAAAGAAATATTCGACGCGCCGATAGCAAAATTGTTCAAGTTTTCTACAATTCACCAATACAGCAAGTTGAGGTCAATTCAAGTGCAAGTCTACTACATTCAGGCATATGGAATGCTGAAAATTTACGTTTAGAAGTATCTAGTGGAGCTCAAATTGAGTTAACCCTGAACACGCAAACCCTTATTTCTGAAATCTCAAGCGGTGCAAGTGTTACATTAGATGGTGAAGTTCAAAAGGCACAAATAGAAGCAAGCTCTGGCGCACTTCTTAAAGCAGAAAATTTAGTAACGGAAGTAGTTCGCGTTGAAGCTTCTTCTGGCGCTAATGTTCATATTTACGCCTTAAAAGATGCAAACGCGAGTGCAAGTAGCGGTGCCATTGTTAAAATTAGTGGCGAACCAGCAATCTTAAATAAGTCTACAAACTCAGGTGGTAGCGTAAAGCGAATAGAAACAATTAACTAATTATTGTTCTTCGGATAGTTGAATTTCACGTTGAAATGTTTGTTCTAAACAAATAAAGGTTTCTGTTCGTGCAATGCCTTCAATAACCTGAATTTTGTTGCTTAAAATTTCGGTTAGGTGCTTGTTATCTTTGCACAAGACTTTAATTAATAAAGAAAAATTCCCCGTTGTGTAGCTACATTCTATTACTTCGGGGATTTCTCGTAACTGATCACTCACCTTTTTATACATATTAGCTCGGTCAAAATAAATTCCGATAAAGCTTTGGGTTTGATACCCCACTTTTGAAGTGTCAATGATGCACTTCGAACCCGTAATAATTCCACTCTCTTCTAACTTTTTTAGTCGTAAATGCACTCCTGCACTCGAAAGATGACACTTGTTTCCTATTTCTTTTAATGAAATACGAGCATCTTGACTTAATAAATTTAATATTTGGCGGTCTGTTTTGTCTAACATAATTAATAATATTTATTAAAAACAAATTAAAGTAAATTATTTCAATTAATTGGATGAAAGTATTGAAAATTAATTCGATTATGCGCTAATTTGCTATAAATAATAAATACAGATATTATGTGTGGAATTTTTGCAAGTATCGATTCAGATTTAAGTGAATCTTTTTTGGTGGATGCCTTTATGAAAATAAAGCATCGAGGACCTGATTATTCAGAGTTTAAAGCAATTAACGAAAAAACCTATTTTGGTTTTCATCGCTTAGCTATAAATGGACTTTCACCTTCCGGTAATCAACCGATGTATAAAAACCATTGTTGGTTAATTGCTAATGCAGAAATTTTTAATTATAAAGAATTGGCACACAAATACGAAATTCAGTTAACAACGGGCTCAGATTGCGAAGTGCTTATTGGTTTGTATCGAAAAATTGGAATTTCTAAAATGCTTGACGAGCTGGAAGCAGAATTTGCTTTTGTTTTATATGATGAAATTACAAATGAGTATATTGTTGCTCGGGATCATTTGGGGGTTCGTGGTTTATATATGGGAAGCGATGCGCAAGGAGCAATTTATTTTTCTTCGGAGAGTAAAGCCTTGCCGTTTTGCGAAGAATTGCAGCAGTTTCCTCCAGGGCATTATTGGACATCTTCAAAACATGCATTCGAACCTTATTTTTTTCATGACTACATTTCGGTAAAGGCAGACGAAGCCACGTATTGCAAACAAATCAATTTACTTTTAACAAAAGCCGTAGAAAAGCGAATGATGAGCGAACGTCCTGTTGGTTGCTTATTAAGTGGAGGTTTAGATAGTAGTTTAGTTGCTGGTATTTTAGCTAAAGCTTACCGAAATGAAGGTAAAATTTTAGAGACTTTTTCTATTGGATTGCCTGGTAGCCCAGATTTAATCGCCGCTAAAAAAGTGGCTCAACACATAGGAAGTAAACATCATTCGGTGGAAGCAACTGAGGAAGATTTTTTGGCAGCCCTAGAAGAAACTGTGTATTTGCTAGGAAGTTACGATGTAACTACTATTCGAGCTTCCGTTGGTCATCAGCTTATAGCAAAGTATGTAAGTGAACATTCGGATGTTAAAGTGCTTTTTTCTGGTGAAACTGCCGATGAGTTTGGTTCGTATTTGTATTTTCAAAACGCGCCAAATCCGCAAGCTTTTCAGGATGAAGCGGTACGATTGCTAAAGGACATTCACTTTTTTGATATGAAACGTGGAGATCGCTCAATTTCTAGCGCAGGTTTAGAAGCTAGAGTTCCTTTTGCCGATAGGGCTTTTGTTGAATATTACATGACAATTCCTCCAGAAGAACGAATGTTTAATGCTCATAAAATGGAAAAATATTTGATCAGAAAGGCTTTCGAAGCTGATCATTTAATTCCAGATGAAGTTTTGTGGAGACGGAAAAATGGTTTTTCTGATAGCGTAAGTGATGTCAAAAAATCATGGAGTAGCATTATTCAGTCTTATGTAGATTGCCTAGTTTCAGACGAAGAATTTGTACAAAATAAAAATTCATTTGAAAAAGTTCCACTGACCAAAGAAGCCTATTTTTATGCTAAAGTTTTTCATCAATATTATGGCAAACATTCGGAATTAACCCCTTACCAATGGTTGCCAAAATGGTGCGGAGATGTTGTGGATCCTTCTGCTAGAGTATTGAGTATTTATGAGGCCGATTAAATTATACCCGTTATGAGTTGAAATTACGGGGAAAGAAAACAGCCTGTCCCGACTCCCCGGGAATGATTTTTTTGCCTAATTAAGTCAACAAATAATTCAATTTATTTTAGTCTCATTTTAAGGTTCAATTGCTATGATGGTTTTTTTTGTAAGGCAACGGAAAGAGAAAGAGGGTGTTTTGTTATGGTAATTTCAATTGATAAATGGTATTAGCACAAAAAACCCCAACCTACAACAAACAAAATAGGTTGGGGTAAAAATAAAAAACTAATTGCTATAAACTCTTCTCTTTTTTGCGATCTGTTTTGGCCAACATCATAACTGCACCAATAAGTGCAATAATAACTAGCCCAAATACAACCGTCATAACAATGGCACCGTTAGTCCAGTTGACAAATAAGAGGTATAAATGAAATAAACTCATGTTCGTATGTTTTGATGAGACAAAAATATACAACATGAGTTTTTTAAAATATGACAATTGTCAGCTTGCTGTACTTTATGAAAAGTAAGCTTAAGGCAATTTTTTGTTTTTCTTAAAACTGATTAATAAGTTGCCTAATTTGAACCAATCTTTTTAGTAATCCTTCAAGGTGTTGAAGATCCAGCATATTAGCACCATCGCTTTTTGCATCTTTTGGACTAAAATGTGTTTCGATAAAAAGTCCATCCACATGATTCACAATCCCAGCTCTTGCAATGGTTTCAATCATATCTGGTCTTCCTCCAGTTACCCCAGAACTTTGATTCGGTTGTTGTAAAGAGTGAGTTACATCTAAAACAGTAGGGGCAAACTTTCGCATAGTTGGAATTCCTCTAAAATCTACAATCATATCTTGGTAGCCAAACATCGTACCTCTGTCGGTAATCATGGCTTGCTGGTTCCCGCTTTCCAAAACTTTGGTTACAGCATGCTTCATGCTTTCAGGACTCATAAATTGTCCTTTTTTTAAGTTCACTACTTTTCCCGTTTCAGCCGCAGCAACTACTAAATCTGTTTGGCGAACTAAAAATGCGGGAATTTGGAGCACATCTACGTATTCGGCTGCCATTTTAGCATCGCTTACCTCGTGAATATCAGTAACTGTTGGAATATTAAATTCTTCGGAAACTTTGCGTAAAATTTTAAGCGCCTTTTCGTCACCAATCCCAGTAAAACTATCTACTCTACTTCGGTTAGCTTTTTTGAATGAGCCTTTAAATATGTAGGGGATTTTAAGTTCGTTTGTAATGCTAACTATTTTTTCAGCAATGCGTAAGGCCATATCTTCACCTTCGATAGCACATGGTCCTGAAAGTAAAAAAAAGTTATTTGCATCTAAGTGTTGCAGTTTTGGTATGTGTTGTAAATTCATTTTTATTTTTTTTCAAAAGTACGTTATTTTACTAATTTAGAGAGTAAATTAGGAATAGTTACTTCTTCTTCATTTTTCATTCTAATTGCTCTCTTAGCTTAGCTTTATATTTTTATTTTACTTGAAAAGCTATAAGTGAGCGTAAAATTTAGCCTTTGTAATACCTGATGTAGTTTTATTTCAAATGGTTTTATATGCCTATCTTTGCATGAAAATTATGTTATGTTTCAATTAGGAGAACACCACGAATTAACGATAGATAGAGATACTCCTCCTGGTTTATTTTTAATAGATACCGAAGGGAATGAAGTTCTTCTTCCCAATAAATACAAACCTGAATCTTTCGAAATAGGAGACACTTTACGTGTTTTTATTTACTTAGATCACGAAGAACGTCCTGTAGCCACTACGCTAGAACCGTACGTAAAACTTGATGAATTTGCTATGCTAACTTGTGTTGATGTTAGCGCACATGGTTCATTTTTAGATTGGGGTTTAGAGAAGCATTTATTTGTACCCTACAGAGAACAAGCAAATCCGATGAAAGTTGGTGAAAAATACCTGATTTTCTGTTACTTAGATGAAATAACCAATCGTTTGGTTGCTTCTAGTAAGGTTCATCACTTTGTTGACAACACGGAACTTACTGTTGAAGCTTTCGAGGAAGTAGATATTCTAATTTCAAGTCCAACTGATTTAGGATATAACGCCATAATTAACGACATCCATCTAGGACTTTTATACAGCAATAAGATTTTTAGACCGCTTAAAGTGGGTGACAAAATGAAAGCTTATGTAACTAAAATCCGAGAAAACAATAAAATTGATCTGGATTTGCAACGTCCAGGTTACAGAAGCATAGAACCAAATGCGCAGCAAGTTTTTGAAATCCTTCAACAAGCAGACGGTTTTTTACCCTTGCATGATAAGTCGGATCCAGAATTGATAAAGAAACTCCTAAAAATGAGTAAAAAATCCTTCAAAAGAGCTATCGGATCGCTTTACAAAGACCGCCAAATTCGAATTGAAGAAGATGGAATCTACCTTAAAAAGTAGTTTTTCTAATTTTTATGCAATACCAGTTCTGTAGGACCATTAAACTTTGTGATTTATTAACACTTTTATTCTTTTTAATCAGTTGCCGTAATTATAGTTTTGCTTTATCAATGATAATGTAAATTAAATAAAATAAGTGATGAAAAAAGTTATAGTCTTATTCTTGTCTTTCGCATTGTTTGCTTGTTCTCAAGAACAGATAGCACAACCCAATTTAAAAAAACAAGAGGTTCAACCTGTCGAGGTTCCTTTAGAAAATGGGTTGGCTAAAGCTTATTTTGCAAGTGGTTGTTTTTGGTGCGTAGAAGCTGTGTATGAAAGTGTTTACGGAGTAGAGGAGTCCATTTCTGGTTATGCGGGAGGACATACCAAAAACCCAACCTACGAACTTAGCAATACAGGGAAAACGGGACATGCCGAAGCGGTTGAGATTATTTACGACCCCACTAAAGTAAGCTTTGCGACTTTAGTAGACGTTTATTTTGGTTCGCAAAACCCAACTCAAGTAAATGGTCAAGGTCCTGATATAGGCTCGCAATACCGATCTATTATTTTTTATCAAAACGAGGAACAGAAGCAAATTATTCTTCAAAAAGTTGAAGCCCTTCAGCAAGAACTAAACAAACCTATCGCTGCCGAAATTATGCCCTTTGAAAAGTTTTGGGTAGGGGAGGATTACCATCAGGATTACAAGAAAAAACACCCAAATAATTCGTATATTCAAAAGGTGTCTAACCCCCGATTGGAAAAATTTAAAAAGAAATTTCCTCATTTATTAAAAGAGAATAAGTAAAGTTGCCTAAACTTTGCTTATTTTGTGGCTTCAATATCATATATGAAGGGAATTGTTTATAAATCGACAGGAAGCTGGTATAATGTAAAAACCGAAAAGGGAGTTTTTATTCCTTCCCGCATTAAAGGAAAATTTAGGTTGCAAGGAATAAAAAGCACTAATCCAGTTGCTGTTGGTGATAGGGTAATTATTGAAATTGAGAAAAAAGGAGATGAGGAAATAGGTATTATAAATGAAATACTAGACCGCGATAATTATATTGTACGAAAATCGGTTAACCTATCTAAACAAACCCATATTATAGCAGCTAACATAGACCTTGCCTTTTTAGTAGTTACTTACAACAACCCACCAACCACCACCACATTTATCGATCGTTTTTTAGTAACAGCAGAGGCTTATGGAATAAAAACGGTGCTTTTATTTAATAAAATTGATGCTTATACCTTAGAAGAGTTTGCAGAGCTTAAATACCTAGCTGAGTTGTACCGTAGCATTGGTTATACATGTTTAGGTATATCTGCGGTTGCTGGAGATAATTTAGAGGAATTAAAACAAATGATGCTTGGGAAAGTTTCTGTTTTTTCAGGCCATTCTGGAGTTGGTAAGTCAACTTTAATTAATGCTTTAGAGCCTAATTTGAATTTAAAAACTTCCTCTATTTCTATACAGCATCAGCAAGGGCAGCATACCACAACTTTTGCTGAAATGTATGATCTTCATTTTGATGCACAAATAATTGATACCCCCGGAATAAGAGGCTTTGGTGTTGTTGATATGGAAGCTTCAGAAATAAGCGATTACTTTCCTGAGTTTTTTGCTTTAAAACAGGAATGTAAGTTTAATAATTGTTTGCATGTAGATGAACCCAAATGTGCCATTAAACAAGCGCTTGAAGAAGATAAAATTGCTTATTCAAGGTATAAAAGTTACTTGCAAATTTTAGAAGGTGAAGATGAAAATTACCGCAAGGACATTTATTCAAACAATAGCTAATGAGATTAGTTATACAACGTGTTAGTGAAGCTCAGGTGGCAGTGAACAATCAAGTTGTTGCCAAAATAGGTCAGGGATTATTAGTGCTCATTGGTATTGAAGCGCAAGATAAGCAAGAGGATGTTAGTTGGCTTGTTAAGAAGCTAATTAACATGCGTATTTTTGAAGATGAATTTCAAAAAATGAATGCTTCCGTTCTTGATATAACGGGTGAAATTCTGGTAGTTAGCCAATTTACCTTACACGCATCTACAAAAAAAGGCAACAGACCAAGCTTCATAAAAGCAGCTTCTCCTTCTGTCGCCCTTAGTTTATACGAAGAATTTATATCGGAACTAAAAACTTACTTAGGAAGTAAGGTACATTCTGGAATTTTTGGCGCAATGATGCAAGTTTCACTTACTAATAATGGTCCTGTTACCATACTAATGGATTCTAAAAATAAAGAGTAAGTTTACTACAGAAGTAACTCGCTTCTAATTCATCAGTTTTCAATTGTTAAATGGTACAATCAGCCGAACAAAATCTTTAATACCTTGCGTTCCTTTATCCTTTACATGATTAATAAACGCTGAACCAATAATTCCTCCGCTGGCAAAAGTTGTTGCTTGTGTAAAACTTTTTTCATCTTTTATTCCAAACCCTACAATACATGGTTTAGTTAAATTCATATCATGAATACGTTTAAAGTATTGCATCTGTTCTTCGCCAAATCCTTCTGAATTTCCAGTAGTTGAAGCCGTGCTAACCATATAAATAAAACCTTTGCTCAATGTGTCAATTTTCCGAATTCGCTCCTCAGGGGTTTGAGGTGTAATTAGGCAAATAAAGTGTAGGTTATAGTGTTCGAAAATTGACATGTATTCCTTTTCATACACTTCCAACGGAAGGTCGGGCATTATTATTCCATCAATACCAATTGCTGCGCATTGTTTGCAGAATGCTTCAACACCATATTGAAACATAGCGTTAAAATAGCCCATGACCACAAGCGGGATGTGTATTTGTTCTCGAACATTTTCAAGTTGCTGGAATAGCTTTTCTGTAGACATTCCATTTTTTAAAGCTTTTTCCGAGCTTTTTTGAATGACGGGTCCATCCGCTAATGGGTCGCTGTAAGGTAGTCCAATTTCCAACATATCGACTCCAGCATCCTGAAGCGCAATCATGCTAGGAACAGTATCGTTAATAGCAGGAAAACCAGCCGTAAAGTAGATGCTTACTACTTTGCGATTTTCAGCTAATCGTTTATCAATTCGATTCATTGTATAAATATGTGCTGTTAATTAATTTTAGTTCTTACGTAATTTTAGTATTATTTGTCTAATTGAAAATAGTCGATATAGGTCGCTAAGTCTTTGTCTCCTCGCCCCGATAGGTTTACTACAACAATTTCATCAGACTTAAATTTTCGTTGTTCAAAAATGGCAAAAGCATGTGCAGTTTCAATAGCAGGAATAATTCCTTCGGTTTTGCTAAGATTTATTCCTGCTTGCATTGCATCTTCGTCGGTTATGCTAATAAATTCTCCCCTTCCTGAAGTATACAAATGGGCGTGCATTGGACCAATACCGGGATAATCTAATCCTGCAGAAATGGAGTAGGGCTCTGTAATTTGCCCGTCGCCATTTTGCATTAACAGGGTTTTGCTGCCATGAATAATGCCCATTTTTCCTAAGGCTGTAGTTGCTGCACTTTCTTCAGTCATGATTCCTTTACCGGCTGCTTCTACTGCAATAATGTTAACGCGCTCATCTTCAAGGAAGTCGTAATATAGTCCCGCTGCATTGCTACCACCACCAACACATGCAACAAGGTGGTCGGGATAATCGCGCCCTTCTTTTTCAAGTAATTGTTTCTTTACTTCGGTAGAAATTACAGATTGTAAACGAGCTACTAAATCTGGATAGGGGTGAGGTCCTACCACAGAACCAATTATATAGTGCGTTGTTTCTGGATTATTTATCCAATCCCTAATAGCTTCGTTAGTAGCGTCTTTTAGGGTTTTACTTCCAGATTCTGCGGCTACTACTTTAGCGCCCAACATTTTCATTCGGGAAACATTAGGTGCTTGGCGTTTAATATCTACAGCCCCCATATATACAATGCACTCCAATCCCATAAGCGCGCAAGCTGTAGCCGTTGCAACTCCATGTTGTCCAGCACCAGTTTCAGCAATTATTCGCTTTTTGCCAAGTCGTTTAGCCAAAATAATTTGCCCGATGGTGTTGTTTATTTTGTGGGCTCCCGTATGACATAAGTCCTCTCGCTTTAAATAAATTTTTGTGTTAAAGCGTTCGCTTAATCGAGAAGCAAAATACAAGGGAGTTGGCCTACCAACGTAATCCTTCAACAAGGCATGAAATTCGTTTTTAAAGCTTTCATCTTCTAAGATACGTTCATAGTTTTGCCTAACTTCTTCAACGGCAGGGTATAATAATTCAGGAATGTATGCACCTCCAAATTCACCGTAATATCCATTCTTTATCATACTATCATTTTTTATTAGCTTTTTTTTGTAATTTTCTGTACTTACTTTCCAACATCGTTTAGGTAAAGCTTACTTCTTCAACAAAGCGTTTTATTCGAGCTAAATCTTTTAAACCAGGATTAATTTCGAATCCGCTGTTTATATCTACTCCCCAAATTTTATTTTGCTTAGCCAGAGCTTCTATGCTTTCGGTGTCGTCTATTTTTATACCACCACTTAACATAAGTGGACTAGTAAGCCTTACTTTATCTAGTAAATTCCAGTCGAATTTAACTCCATTTCCACCTGGAAGTGGTCCTTTGGTGTCGAACAGTAGAACATCTACATAATTGTCGTAGTAGGAAGCAAGTTCTAAATCGTTTTCATCCTTTATGGCTACTGCTTTCCAAATTTGTGTAAAATGAAAGTTTTTTTCTTTTAATTTCTCCCTCAGCTCCTTAATTTCGCTTATGTTTTCACTACCGTGAAGTTGAATGACATCCAATTTAAAACTTTTCATGCACGCAATTATTTCATCTAACGGAGCATCTACAAAAACACCTACTTTTTGAATATGTTCAGGCAGTTTTTCACTGATACGAAGGGTATAGCGTTTCGACTTTTTATAAAATATAAAGCCAATATAATCAATTGATAAGGTGCTGATTAATTCTTGGTTTTTAGGATATTTTAAACCACAAACTTTGATTTTAATTCGGTCTTCCATTATTTTATTTTATAATTGTTCAACTTGGTTCATAAAATGGCTAATTGCCTTTGCTGGCTGCGCTTCTTTCATAAATGTTTCGCCCATCAAGAAGCCCTCAAAACCCGCTTTTTTAAGGAAAGCGTAATCTTTTGGTTGAGCAATTCCGCTTTCTGTTATTTTTACAAACTCAGAAGGAATTTGATGGATTAATAAACTACTTTTATTCATGTCTACTTCAAATGTCTTTAAATTTCTGTTGTTTACTCCAACCACATCTACCGAAGTAAAAAACACTTTTTGTAGCTCAACTTCGTCGTGAATTTCTACCAAAACTTCCATTCCGAGTTCGTGTGCTAATCCTGATAAATGCTGAATTTCTTCGATGCTTAATATGGCTGCAATAAGTAGGACAAAATCAGCGCCATAAGCTTTGGCCTCGTATATTTGATACGCATCAATTACAAAGTCTTTTTGCAGTAATGGGATGGTTGCTATTTTCCTTGCTGCTTTTAAATGTTCATGAGAACCACCAAAAAAAGAATGGTCCGTTAGAATTGAAATTCCAGCCACATTTGCTCTTTGGTAAGCTTCAACAACATGCTCCACAGATGCTTCTAGGTTAATGTTTTGCTTACTAGGAGATTTCCTTTTGTATTCAGCAATAATTTTAGTAGAAGAATTAGCGAGTGCATCTACTATCGAATAGCATTTTCGATCAAAAAATTCACTTTCTTTGAGTGATTGAAGAGAGCCTTGTTTTTTACGGTACGCAACTTCGTTTTTTTTATGCGCGCAAATCTTGTCTAGTATATGCATTTTAGTTGACGGATTTAAGGGTGTTAAAAGTTTTTAAAGCAGCTCCGTTTAGTAAATTTTCCTTCGCTATTAAAAAACTTTCTTGTACGTTTTTCTTGGTTGCTGTACAAATAGCTAAGCCAGCATTTGCTGCTACAACATTAGTCTGGGCTTCGGTTCCTTTTCCGGCTAGCACACTCATAAAAATTTGGGCAGCTTCTTGTACAGTATCACCTCCGAATATTTCTTCATTTTTTAGTGATGAAACACCAAAATTTGATGGATGTAAAAGAAGCTCGTCTGCTTGCTGAAAAATTTTTGTTTTTCCAGTGAGTGAAATTTCGTCGTAACCTTCTAAATCGTGCACGATGCTATAATTTTTTTCTTCTTGTTGAAAAATGTACGCATACATACGTAGCAATTCCAAGTTAAAAACTCCTACCATTTGAGTTTTTGGGAAACTAGGATTTACCAATGGTCCTAACATGTTAAAAAAGGTTTTTAGTCCCAAGGATTTTCGAACTGGTGCTACTGCTTTCATGGCAGGATGAAACAGGGGTGCGTGTAAAATACAAATGCCAGCCTGATCGAGGCATTTTTTATGGTGGTCTTCTTCTTTTTTGAATTGAATTCCAAGAAACTCCAATACATTCGAACTTCCACTTACAGATGAAACTCCGTAATTTCCATGTTTGGCCACATTTATTCCAGTTGAAGCTACTACAAAAGCAGCTAAAGTAGAAATGTTAAAAGTATTTTTTCCGTCGCCTCCAGTACCACAAACATCCATGGCTTGGTACTCATCTAACTGTACTCGAATGCAAAGTTCTTGCAACGCTTCTTTGAACCCTCGAAGTTCTTCAAGACTAATTTTACGCATCATAAAAACAGTTAAAAATGAAGCTAAACTAGCTTGGTCGTAGTCTTTTGATGCAATTTCAATTAATACGTTTCGTGCGTCTTCTTTGCTAAGTTGTTCGTGCTGTATGAGTCTTACTAATGTAGATTTCATTTTTAGTTATCTGTTATTTTGACTAAATATTTCTTTACTTAATTTTTCACAATTCAAAACCTTAATAAGCCTAGCTAATGCTGTAATTACTTTTTTTCTAATGTAATAGAAGATATTGATAGGCATTAAAAAGATTAGTTGGTTTAGGCATTGATCCAATTTTTTATCATCTGTTTACCTTCGGGAGTAAGAACCGATTCGGGATGAAATTGTACCGCTCTGATATCGTATTCTTTATGGCGTAAAGACATGATATTTCCTTCATCATCATAGGAAGTTGCCTCTAAAACAGAAGGAAGTTGTTTTTCTACTACCCACGAATGGTACCTTCCTACATGAAATTTTTTAGGAAGCCCTTCGAATAAAATTTCATCCTCTACACATCTTGTAATTTCAGTTGAAATGCCATGATATACCCTAGACAAATTTTCTAAATTTCCACCAAAAACCTCCATAATTGCTTGCTGACCTAAGCAAACACCTAGCATTGGAATTTTTCCTGCATAGGTTTTAATTACTTCTTTAAGTAAGCCAGCTTCATCAGGTATTCCTGGCCCAGGTGAAAGAAGTAATTTGTCGTAGGAAACTACCTCAGAAAGTACAATTTCGTCATTTCTTAGCACCATTACTTCTGAAGAAAACTCTTCTAAATAATGAACTAAGTTGTAAACAAACGAGTCGTAATTATCGATTACTAATATTTTCATTTATACCTTTATTTGTGTTGTATTTTAACTGAAACCTTTGTTCAGCGTTTGTTGTATTTATTTTCGCACCTTTTTTAAATGTTTTCTGCTAATTTAAGCGCTTTTGTTAATGCGCCAAGTTTGTGATTGACTTCTGCTAATTCACTTTCAGGTTTAGAATTTACTACCACACCAGCTCCAGCTTGAAAATGTAACTTTTGTTTGTGACTTACAAAACTTCTTATAACAATAGCATGGTTGTAATTTCCGTTGAAATCAATTACGCCAATGGCACCTCCATATACTTCTCTGTTGTGCGGTTCGTATTGGTTAATAAGTTCCAGTGCTTTAAATTTTGGCGCTCCAGATAATGTACCGGCAGGAAAAGTATCGGCTGCAATTTGCAAGTGTTTTTCAGGATCTTTTGTGTTGCCAATTACTTTACTCACTAGGTGTATGACATGCGAAAAGTACTGAATTTCCTTGTAGCGCTCTACCTTTACATTGGTTGCATTTCGGCTAAGGTCGTTTCTAGCTAAATCGACTAGCATCACATGTTCTGCATTTTCTTTTGGATCTGCTGCAAGTTGCTGAGCCATTTCTGCATCGGATTCATCATCGCCTGTTCGCTTAAATGTACCTGCAATTGGGTGTATTTCCGCAACTTGATTTTTTATAACTAACTGTGCTTCTGGCGAGCTTCCAAAAATTTTAAAATTCCCGTAGTCAAAATAAAATAAATAGGGGCTTGGGTTTACACTGCGTAAGGCTCTGTACACGTTAAATTCGTCTCCTGTAAAACCTTGTGTAAATCTGCGCGACATGACTAATTGAAATACATCTCCGCGTTGACAATGTTGCCTTGCTTTCTGAACTAATTCCATGAAATTATTATCCGTTTGAGTGGAAAATATTTCGCCTTTCAACTGAAATGGGTAATGCGTAAATTGCAACTGATGTAGTGAAGATAGTAAGAAGTCAAGTTGACTTTCACCTTGGTAACGGTGGTCGAAAACACTAACTTTATTATGAAAATGATCTACTACAATAATGTTTTGGTAAACAGAATAGTGAAGGTCTGGTAGCCCAATTTGTTTATTTTTATTAAACTTAACAGAATCGAAATACCTTACCGCATCAAAACTTGTAAAGCCAAATAAACCATTGTGCAAGAATCCTAAATTTTGGTCTTCCACCTCGAAAGACTTGCTAAATTTATGCAACTCTTCAATTACTTGTTCACGCTTTGCAATTAAAATTTCGTTGGTAGTTTTGTCTGGATACTCTACTAAAATATGTTCGTTTTCTACCTTAAAATGTGCTATCGGGTTGCAACAAATATAAGAGAAGCTCTTATCGTTTGCGTGGTAATCGCTACTTTCTAAAAGAATGGTTTGCGGAAAAACATCCCTGATTTTTAAGTACATACTAACAGGCGTAAGCGTATCGGCTAACATCTGGTGGTATGTGGTAAGTAATTTATAGCTCATTATCTTTTGTTATTATTTTTTTAATGTACATTATTTCTGAGTAAAACTTGTTTTGTGTTACTTAGTAAATGTTGTAATTACTTTATTCATCATTTTTTAGGTTCAATTTTATCATAAAAAAAGGCTTGTCGTGTTTGACAAGCCTTTTATGTATATACATTAATAGGGGTATCTTCACGACGTTTGACGTAAATTATTCCACCACCAAAAATGAGTATTAGTATTAATCATGTTTCAAAAGTAAATTAAATATTGAACGTACACAATGCAAATTTTAATTTTATGATTTTTTGGCAATCGTTGATGGTTTATCTTCAGTTTATGATGTAACATTTTTTGTTTTAGGTAGACCTATAGTCAAACTTTTGTAAATTACTATACATATGAATTATATCGCACTTGCAAAAAAAGGGAAAACAGAGTGGTGGCGTTATCTTTTGGGCTTCATTTTAATCTTTATGATTTGGCAGTTTGGGACAGTTTTTCACATCATGGCCGTAAGCGCAAAAATAGCAACAGATGGTGGGAGTTTAGCAAATTTAGGCTATGAAACTCTAATGTCAACTCTCGATAAAAACCTAACCTTATTTCTTCTTTTACTTGCTTTTGCTTTTGGATTTTTTGGAGTTTGGCTAGTGACTAAGATTTTTCATGAGTTGTCTTTTAAAGATTTGATTACTACCCGTGCAAGATTTGATTGGGGTAGATTTTGGGTAGGTTTCGGCTTAATTGGTGGATTAATTTTAGCGGTCACTTTATTAGATTATTACAATGATCCTGAAGGATATATTTTCAACTTTAATCCCAAAAGATTTTTTGTTCTTTGTTTAATAGCTATTGTTTTAGTGCCCATACAAACCACGTTTGAAGAACTCTTGTTTAGAGGGTATTTAATGCAAGGTATAGGTGTGCTATCAAAAAATAGAGGTGTCGCATTAGTAATTACATCTGTTTTATTTGGGCTCCTTCACCTAGGAAATCCAGAAGTCGATAAACTAGGTAAAATTATTATGATAAGCTACATTGGTACAGGTTTTCTGCTTGGTATTATGGCATTAATGGACGAAGGTTTAGAACTTTCAATTGGTTTTCATGCAGGAAATAATCTTGTTACCGCATTGTTAGTTACAGCCGATTGGACAGCTTTTCAGACCGATTCAATTTTTATTTCAACAGCTGAGCCCAACTTAACTATTGATGTTTTGTTGCCTGTGTTGGTTATTTATCCTCTTTTTATTTTTATTCTTGCTAAGATTTATAAGTGGGATAATTGGAAAAAAAGACTAATTGGTAAAGTTTAGTTTCTTAATGCAATTTAAGTTTAGTGTAATACCTTTTGTCAATTGAAATCATAAAAAAGCTTTAGCCAAAAATTTACTGAGTTATTTTGAAGCCTTATGCAGTGAAGAATAATACGAAAGCCCAATTACTAAATAGCTTTAGTCTGTTTAGCATCTGGCTTAGCAAGTAATTATTTTTAGTTAGAATTTCCTTATGTTGATTTTTTTTGTACTTTTATATGCTGATAACAATATTGAAAAGCGATTATGTTAAAAACAGAAATTCCTGAGATTCATCCAGATTTTAAACTAAATGGACATCATTATTCGGTACAAGAGTTATACTCTGTTGCTTATTCATTTATAAAGGAGGGATTAGCTTATGAGGAGTTAGCTGGTAATTTTTTGTTGGATTGGCTAAATGAATCATATGATACCATAAAATTAAGAACATCAGGGTCTACAGGAGCGCCAAAAGAAATTTTCGTTTCGCGCGAAAAAATGATTTACAGTGCTCATCTTACTGCTAATTGCTTTAAAATGCCGGCTAAGTCAAAAGTATTATGCTGTATTCCAGCTAACAATGTAGCGGGTAGAATGATGATTGTTAGAGCGATGACTTTAGGTTGGCATTTGGATATGGTTGAACCAAAAGTAAAAGCACTAGAGGGGGTAACAACTAAATATGATTTTTGCGCATTAACCCCGCTTCAATTGTCCAATTCTCTTAATCAATTGCATTTAATTAGAAAATTAATCGTTGGCGGAGCGCCTGTTTCCTTAAAACTAAAGTCCATGTTGCGCGGTAGAAGCACCAAAGTTTATGAGACATTTGGAATGACAGAAACCGTATCGCATGTTGCTTATAAACGAATTAATTCTTCAACCGCTAAACAAGTTAAACCTTTTAAATCTGTAGGAGAAGTTAAATTTTCTGTAGATGAACGCAGCTGTTTAGTAATTCATTCAGAACAGTTGCTAGATGAAGCCGTCGTAACAAATGATGTAATTGAATTGGTTGATGAAAAACAGTTTTTCTGGAAAGGAAGATTAGGGAATGTAATCAATTCTGGAGGAGTGAAAATTCATCCTGAACAAGTAGAAAAAAAGATTCAAGTTAGTATAGAAACAGAATTCATTATCGCTTCAGTTGAAGACGAAAAGTTAGGAGAAAAAGTAATTTTACTTGCAAAAAATAACGAAAAACTACCAGAAAAGTCTGCATTATTAGAAGAAATTAAAAAAATAGACGATATAGGTAAGTTCGAAATACCAAAGGAAATTCACTACATTACCGAATTTGAAAGAACAAGAACAGGAAAAATAGACAGAAACGCCTCGGTTGAAGCATTGTTTCAACTGAGTTAATATCCATTTAGTAAATTATAATTAACCAATGTACTCAATCTTAATTCCAAACTACAACAGCACGAACATACGTTCGTTGTTAAGAATGCTCTACTTATTTACCACTGAAGAAAAAGTAGAGAATGAGATTATCGTTTTAGACGACGGATCTACCAATGAAGAAGTTCACCGTATTTACAACTTGTTTTCAGATGTCCCAACTATACATATTGTTAAATTGTCTGAAAACAGAGGCCGTACTTATGCGAGAAACTATTTGGCTAATTTAGCATCTTACCCATGGCTTTTGTTTATGGATGTAGATACCATTCCTCACAAGCCAAACTTTATTAGAAAGTATGTTAAAGCAATGCTTTCCAATGAAGCACATGTGATATTTGGAGGCGTGTTTTTTGGTTTTATGCCACCCGACGAAGAAAATCGCAGACTTCGCTATTATTACGGAAGCCAGAGTGAACATATTCCCTTAAAAACTCGGGAACAACTTGTTCATGTTTCCATGAATTCTACTTGTTTTGCAATTGAAAAAGGATTGTTTTATATGCTACAAATCCCGGAGGACAATCGGTATGGTATGGATGTTTATTTTGCATATCAATTGGAAAAAAGTGGCGCAAAAATAAGACACATCGAATCCTTTGCTGAAGTAAGGGAAATAGAAACTAACGAAACTTTCATAAAAAAGAAGCAAAAAGCAATTGAAACCTTACACTATTTAGTTAGTAGAAAAATGATTCCCAATGATTATACGCCTTTACTTAAAGCTTATAACAAATTAAAAAAATGGAATTTAACTGGTTTGTATTACAAAATTACATCAAAGTTAGAGCCTCGTATACTTCGTAATTTACATTCAATAAAACCAAGTGTTCGAGTATTTAATTTGTATAGACTTATGCTTTACATTCGGATAGCCAACGACTAAAGCTCTGGAAGTTTTGAGGGCTAACACCATGTCCAACGGGAAATTCTTCGTACACAAAATCGATTCCGTAGGTGGTTAAAAAGTCTTTGTTTCGCCTAGCCCAAGTTACAGGAATAACTTGGTCTACACTTCCGTGAGACGCATAAATACGAAGCTTAGAGGTATCTTTTTCAGAAGGGTTTCCTGAAATCATCGCTGGGTCAATATAACCACTTAGCGCAATAACGTTTCTTATTTTTTCAGGGTAAGTTAAGGATAACGCGTAACTTAAAATGGCACCTTGACTAAAGCCCAAAAGGGAAACATTACTTTCGTTGATAGGGTAGGTGGCTATTAGTTCATCAATAAACTTACCTATCAAATCTCTTGAACGTATGGCTTCTTCCGTGTCGTTAAACTTTCCTCCATCGCCATCAAAGTTTATACTGTACCAAGCGTTTCCATAAGGTGCAAGTGGTAGTGGTGCCTTTGCCGATACAATAAGGTATTCTTTTGGCAATTCAGATGCGAAAGAAAACAGGTCATTTTCATCACTGCCATACCCATGAAGCAGAAGTAATAATGGTGCTTTTTCGGTTAAGCTTGAAGGTCTTACTAAGTGAGAAAGTGATAAATTTGCCGTTGTCATTTTGTTTCAATTATTTTTGATACCCAACTTCTATTGAATTACTTCTTTAGAAATTAGCATTTTACTTTTAAAGTTTGTTTACTTACGCACCTAGTTCAAAAAATTCAGTTATTACTTGAATACCTAGGTTTCAATACTAGATTGCAAAATAAACGATTTCGTTGGGATGCACCTAACTATTTACAATACTTTTTCTTAAGCATCCCCTTATGCAACTGGACAGATACAATTTTATACCACTAATTTCAATTCGTAAAATGGTATTAGTACCACTTCTGTATACTAAAAACCCCGTAGAAGAAAAAAAATGTTTCTTTTACAGGGTATTTAAAATAAAATACGATTGTTAAAACAGCATAAGTTTACTTGCTTAGCTAAGTTAATTTGACTTTTCAGTTTTCAAAACACCGCAAACCTCAAGACACTCGGTCATGGTTTGGAAGGTACGCTCGATATCGAAATCCAATCCTATAGAAAAGCGAATTAATCCCTCGGATAATCCCATTTCAGCTTGCTCGTCTTCAGGAATTTCAGAAGATGTAGACGTTCCTGAGGCAGAAAACAAGGTTTTGTAAAAGCCAAGACTTACGGCTAAATAACCAACATTTTTGTGTTGCATCATTTCCATTACTTCGTTAGCTTTTTCTAAACTTCCAACATCTAAAGTTAGCAAACCGCTAAACCCAAATTCGGAGTTCAGCTGTTGCTTCATTTTTTCATGTCCTCTATGTTTCGTTAAACCAGGATAATCTACCTTTAAGCCAAGTTCGGTTAATTTTTCAGCAAGGTAAAGCGCATTGGCAGAGTGTTTTTGCATGCGTACGGGTAAGGTACGAAGATTTTTTAAAATGGAAGAAGCACGTAAACTATCCAACGTAGACCCAAATAGCATGGCCGCTCCATCTACTACACTTCGCATTTGGTCTATAAATTCTTGTGTACCACACACAGCGCCTGCTACACAATCGGAGCTTCCATTTATAAATTTTGTCAAGCTATGTATAACCACGTCAGCTCCTAATTTTGCTGGTGAAACACACAAAGGAGTAAAGGTATTATCGACAACTAAACTAAGGTTGTATTTTTTTGCGAGTGAAGATAGTTCCTGAATTGAAGCAACTTCTAAAAGAGGATTGCTTAATGCTTCACAGTACAAAACCTTTGTTGAAGGTGTAATTGCATTTTCTATAGCTTCCAGTGAGGTAATGTCCACAAATGTTGAAGAAATTCCAAACTTTGGAGCGAAATTTTTCAGAAACGCATAAGTACCTCCGTATATGGTTCGACTCGTTACGATATGGTCTCCAGCATTGCAAAGTTGCATAAGTACTGCAGTAATTGCTCCCATTCCAGAACCAAAAGTGTGTGCAGCTTCGGTGCCTTCCATTCGCGCTAAAGCTTCAGCTAAGTAGATGTTGCTTGGCGAAGTATGTCGTGAGTATAAATAACAGCCATCTGTTTCCCCTTCAAAGGTATCCATCATGCTTTTTGCAGTTAAAAAAGTGTAGGTAGAAGAGTCTGAAATTGAAGGATTTACTCCTCCGTATTCCCCAAAAAATTGAAGGTCTTGTAGTTGATCTGCTGGTTTGTGTGCTTTCATGATTACAGGTATTTATAAGTATTGATATTTTTTTTTCAATTATTTCATAAAAATACACTTGTCTATGTGATTGGTCAATAGATCGCTATAAATACAGAACAAAAGTTGGTTTTACTTTTTATTTTAGAAAAATATTCTATTTTTGAAGGTATTTATCAATAATTGAGGAATAATGTACACATTAGATAAAATAGACAAACAATTGATTGATTTGCTTCAGAACGATGCTAAATTAACAACTCAGGCCTTAGCTACGAAGGTAAATTTGTCTAAAACAGCGGTATTTGAGCGAATTAGAAAATTAGAAAAGGAAAAAATAATTAAACAGTACACAGCTATTGTAGACCCAAAGTTGGTGGGTAAATCTTTTCTTTCTTTTTGTATGATTCAATTGGAAAAACACACCCAAGAAAACCTCATTGAATTTGAAGCTAATGTGAAGAAAATTCCTGAGATTTTGGAATGTTTTCACGTGAGTGGTACCTATGATTATTTACTCAAAATTAGAGTGAAAGATGTAGAAGCTTATCGTGAATTTATGGTGAATACACTCACTCATATTCCTCATATCTCGAATACACAAAGTGCTTTTTCAATAAGTGAGATCAAGTCTGGCGGACATATTTCTTTAGGATAAAATTGGTAAGTTTTACCACTAATAGACCCATGCTAACTCCTGTTAACCAACCCACCAAGATGTCGCTAGGGTAGTGGACACCTAGATAAATCCTGCTATACGAAAGAATTAAAGCCCAAATCATAAGCAATAAATAAGCAAACTTGTAGTATGGTTGTAGGTATTTTCCTAATAAAACTACCAATGCTGCGGTAGATGATGCGTGAGCTGAATAAAAACCAAAAGCTCCACAGCGTTTAGCTGCAAATCTTCCCAAGCTTATAAAATCCTCGTGACAAGGTCTTGGCCGTTGTACCATATCTTTTACAAAACTTGCTAATTGGTCTGTTGCAATAATCATTACAACTGCCGCCAGTGTAATTGACCCAACGACTTTCCAAGAATAGTTTCTTTTAAGTAAATAAACAACAAGTATGTAAATAGGAATGGAAGTCCACTTTTCGGTAATTATTTTCCATGTTTTATCAAATGGCTCGCTACCAAAGTTGTTTAACCACAAAAACAAATCGATATCCAATTGGGCTAAGCTATCCATTTATGCGGTGTTTTTTGCTAATTTTTTGCTTAAAAAAAGAATTTCGATTGCAGCAATAAAAATAATTCCGTAAGCAAGTAATTCTATCGATTCTTCTGCTGCATCTTTTACAACCCTTTCGTAGTCATCTCCCATTAGTGCTTCCCAATTCTTTCCTTTTCCAAAAAGTCGACTAAACACATGCAAAAGAAGCACGCCAATAAAGAGTACTCCAAAACTGTAATCGTTGTATAAAAGTTTGAATTCTTCCAAAACTTTTTTCCAATTCATTGCTAAAATTACAACCGCAAGTCCAGCGATTGGGAAGGCTAGAAGTTGCCACAAGCCATCAAAAATTTCATCGAAACTAGCATCACGTTCTCTAATAAGATGAGTCAGGAAAAACAAAGCTGCAAGTATACCGATAAATTTGAGCTTTTTATAGACAAATGCGACTAGTAAAAAAGCAACTATTGTTAAGATTAATAATGCTTCTTGACCAAGTTCGGTAGCGCAGCCCTCTTTAAAATCGGCTGCTCTAAAATCTATTCGGTTAATAAAGGAGAGAACAAAGAATACACCAGTATATAAAATTACCCTAATCGATAATTTTTTAAAATCCATTTTTTGCATTTATAATAACTTTCTAATGTTTGTTAATGCAAACATAAAAATAAAAACAATTGCGTAGGACGAATTAGTGTATTAAATCTTACATTAAGCTAGATTTATAAAGATTTTAAAGCTAAGACAATAAGTGAAGCACATAAATTACTTTACGCATACTTCTTTTTTCTGCGCCATTGCACCAGAACAAAGCTTAAAAAAACGAATAGTGGTAGGCCAACTAGGTAAAAAACTTGCCAGAAAACAGCTTGTTGGTCAATCTTTTCCAGTGAAAGTTTGGCTAAATACAATTGTTTGTTTCTTAACGATACTAAATTTTCGTCTCCAAGTAAGTAATTGAAGGTGTTCATTAAAAACTCTTTATTTCCGTAAGTATTTCCTGTGTAAAAATCGAAACCTAATTCTTGAGGAATTCCTTTTTTTACCTCATTTTTAATTACATCACCATCTGAAATAAACACTTGTTGCGCAAAGTTACCTTTGTTTTTGTGAGCAGCATAATTAAAAGGTAAAACCCGATTTTTGTAAAGTGAGTTAAATTCTCCTTCAACTAAAACAGCAAGTAATTGACTACCATTTTGGTACTCCTCTGGGTTGGGCTTCTTTCTTACCATGGCCAAGTTAAGCTCGCGAGGTACTCCTTCTACTTTAGTCACAGGCGAGGAGGTAAGTAGGGGCGTAATTTGATAGTCGTTTTTTAATACGTCTATTGGGTTTGTAAAATTAAAATGTACCGCCGTTAAGTTATTTACAATAGGATGAGCCGATGCCGCTTCCGCTAAAGGTTCGTAAAAACAAGGAAACGGATTAAATTGGGTTTGACTACCGCTGCCTTGTGCTAAAATAATGGGCACGGAGTATAAATCGTTAACCAATTGAGGGTTAATGCGTACGCCGTAACTAAAAAATTGATCGGTTAGGTTAAGGTCTTTAGGAAATGCTAGGCTAAAACCGTCTTTGTAAAGGCTATCTTTTTCTGCGGTTACCTGGTCTATTAGCCAAACGGCGTTGCCACCGTTCATGATAAATTGGTCCAAGACGTACTTTTCTGTTTCGGTATAGCTTTGCTCTGGTTTTGCTTCTAAAATTAAGTCAAACTCGTTAAGTTGTCCCAAGGTTTCTTCCGGGAGATTGTTTGCTTTCGAAATATCAAAAGGGGCAATATAATAGTAGTCCTTTAATTCGCTTAAAAAGTCAGCAATATAGGCGTCTGCTAATTGTCCTTTGCCTCTTAAAACAGCAATTTTTTTGCTTCTTTCTTTAAGTAATTTAGTAAATGCATCCGTTAGTTGGTACTCTAATTCTTGTATAGATATGCCAATTAATTCTTCTTCTGTAAGCCCCGTTCTGTTTTGGTATAACTTCACAGGAATTTCTACGTCTCCTTTTCTTATCGTGGCCCAGGGAAACAGTAATTGTTCTGAGACTTTTCCTTTTTCAACTTCATTAATTTGAATAGGTTTCATGCCTCGTTGGTAAAATTCGCTAGCAATTTCTTCTGGTGAATTATTTTCTGCTAAGGGGTCTACAAACGAAAATTGAATAGAGGGGTTGAAGGCTTTGTATTCCTCTAGTAAGTAACGTGTTTCCAATTGAAGCCGCTTAAAGTTGGCGGGTAAATCCCCCGCTAAAAACACACGAATTGAAACGGGTGTTCGCGCTTCAGTGATGATTTCTTTAGAAACTTCAGATAACGTATAGCGTTGGTCAGCACTAAAATCGAAGCGTTTAAAGTAACGATTAGCGAGGCTGTTAAGTACCACTAAACCAATGATGAGTAATCCTAATTGTTGAATTGATTTTTTCATTGGCCTTTCATTTTTTGAAGTTGAAACTTAGTAAGGAAAAGGAAAAAAGCAATTACAGAACCCATGAAAATGAGGTTTCGACTATCTATAACCCCTCTTGTCATGCTTTTAAAATGAAAACTTAAACTTAGGTATTCTAGTCCAATTCCTTCATTTCCGAAGAGTCCAAATCGGGTAATGCCTTCAAAAGCAAAAAAACAAAGAAAGCATAAAAAAATTGCCAACAAAAAACTAATTAACTGATTGTTTGTACTTGCTGAAGCAAATAAACTAATGGCAACAAAACTGGCGCATAGCAATAAACTTCCCAAGTAGGAAGCAAAAAAACTACCGTATTCAATAACCGCTTCGTCTTCTGCCAACATACGTATGCTTAGCACAAACAAAAGGGTAGGAAGTAATGCAATGCTTACTACTAACCAATTGCCAAAAAACTTTCCAAGGCATAATTGCCATAAGCTTAACGGTTTGGTCATCAAAATTTCGAGTGTGGCTTGTTTTTTTTCTTCAGAAATACTCTTCATACTTATGGCAGGTACCATAAATAATAGCAACCAAGAAAGTAATTCAAAAAAAGGCGCTAAGTGTGCAAATCCGTAATTAAATAGGTTATATTCTCCGTTAAATACCCACAAAAAGAGCGAGCAAAACAACAAAAAAATACCAATAACCACGTATCCAATGGGATGCGCAAAAAACGAGTTTAATTCTTTATATAAAATCGACTTCATATGGACAAAACTAATGTTTTTATGTGAATAAAGTTAATTTTAAACCATAGGGTTTTGGCGAATTTCTAGTTAAGTGAAACGCTGTAAAAATCGCTTTTAGCATTGGTATCCTTTACTTTCAATAGTTTATTTTTCGCAGCAATTTCCATACGAACCAACTTTGTTTTTATGGTTTTTTGTTTGACTTTACCACCTGAGAAAGTTGCTTTAGGAAGTTTTACTTCAACTACATTTTGGGTATGAAAATCAATAGTTAATTGCATTAATTTAAAATTTACACTAATTTCGATGGTTTTTATTTCTACTCGGTTACTTGGGTCCGAAATAACCACCATCTGCTTACTTGGTAAGTTTAAAAACACATTGTTTAAGTTGGTTAACTTTACATTTGGTTGTAGGACTTCTGCTTCAATAATACCCACTACATCTTCTCGGTTAAATATATAATCCAAGGTTTGTAGTGTTTTTTCTGTTGTGAATTTTTCAAAAATTTGACGCCTAAAAAAAGTATCTAATAAAGTATCAATTTCGTTATCTGATAAGTGGTCTAGTAGGGTATCTACTAACAATTGGTCAATTTCTCGAATGATTAAGGTTTCAATGTCTACATTTTCTTTAAATCCTTTGTAAATTGTAGGATCAATCCCAAAATCTTCAGCAAGTTCAGCGAAATAAATAAGCTGCTCATCAAAATAATCGTCATAAGTACGCAGGTCTTTACGCATTTTAGTAAGTTCAGGCAAAATATCGTAGTAGTTCGCATCAAAGTAAAGAACGGCTAGGTTAAAAATAGAAGGTAGGCTAAACAAGTCTTCTTCAATCTCGAAATTTGGCAACATTCTAGCTAAACGAAAGTAGTGTTCGTAGTAGATGTTTTTTGAAAAAGGAACTATTTCATTGGCATCATTTTCAATACTAATTGAAAATTTATCTTTCAGCGGTAATTTTACCATTATCGCTTGTTTTCCTCTCAGCTCAAATGAACTTGGTGTGTAGTTATAAACAAGAACTTCATCACAGGTTTTGTTAATAAAGTCGACAGCAAACTGCATTTCTTTTGGGAAATAATCTATTTCGTAAAGACTTGATGCTAAGTTTTGCCCATTTAGATGACACGTAAATAGCAACATTAGCGCAAGAAAGCGAAATTTTTTTATCATGGCTTTGAGTTTAGTTTGTACCTGAAAAATTGAAATGTATAAAAATTAGCATTTCTATCTTTACCTGTCCTCAACTGCAAAAGATGTTAATACACAAGGTAGAATAGCTTTAAATTAACTGCACCATTCTGTTAAGTTGTCCCAGTTTAATCCGCCATAATTACCACTACTCATCATAAGCAAAACATGGTTTTTGTAGGTGTAATTTTTTAAGTAATTGTGCAGTTCGGACGGCTCTGTAAAAACTTGTAAATCCTCTCTTCCAAATGCTTTTTTTATAGCCGCAACGTCAATTTGAGCTAGTTTTTTAATTTCTATCGCCTTTGGGGAATAGAACACAATTGCCTCATCTGCATCGCTTAATGTGTGGCGGTATTGATCAATAAAATCAGTATTTAAGCTACTATAGGTGTGTAATTCTAAACAAGCTACTAGTACACGCTCAGTAAATTGTTCCCTAACTGCTTTGGTAGTTGCTTCAACTTTAGAAGGACTATGTGCAAAATCCTTAAAAATAGTTGCTTTGTTGGTGTTACCCACTTTTTCTAATCGTTTAGAAGCTCCTTTAAAAGTTGCGATTGCTTCGTAAAAATCTTCTTCATCTATTCCCATGTGTTGACAAATCCATTTAGCACCTGCTAAATTAGAAAGGTTATGTTTTCCGAAAACCTCCAAAGGCATTGGTCCTTCGGGGGTTTCTAAAAAAGTAATGCCATCTTCTACATGGTAAGTCGGAGTAGTATAACCATGTTTCCTTGTTGGCTTTTCGGCTTTTTCGGCCAATTCTTTAACAACGGGGTCTTCTTCGTTGTAAACTAACGTGCTACCATTGGTCATTTTCTCTAGAAAAATCTGAAATTGTTCGATGTAATTCTCTACATCGGGAAACACGTTAATATGGTCCCAAGCGATTCCACTTAACAAAGCAATATTAGGTTGATACAAATGAAACTTTGGACGAAGATCTAGCGCAGACGACAAATATTCGTCTCCTTCTAACAAGATGAAATCGTTTTCTTCGGTTAAATGCACCATATTGTCAAAGCCATCCAATTGCGCTCCAACCATATAATCAACTTGTTTTTCGTGGTAATGAAGCACGTGCAAAATCATAGAAGTAATACTCGTTTTGCCGTGCGAACCTCCAATAACAACCCTTGTTTTGTGCTTGGATTGTTCATAAATAAATTCAGGATAGGAATAAATAGGCAAATTGAGCTCTTTTGCTTTCATAAGTTCGGGATTATCTGCTTTTGCGTGCATTCCCAAGATTACTGCGTCGAGACTTTCGTTAATTCGGCTTTCGTCCCAACCCATGTTTTGTGGTAGTAAACCTTTTTTAGCCAACCTGGATTTAGAGGGTTCAAAAATTTCATCGTCGCTTCCGCTAACTTCGTATGCTTTATCGTGTAAAGCTAAAGCAAGATTATGCATTGCACTCCCTCCAATAGCTATAAAATGTACCTTCATTTTTCTGTTTTGCACAAAAATAAACAAGTTCTACAGAACAAGAGAAAGTACAATGAAAATAAAGTGAAATTTAGCGAATTGAGGCTTCCTAATCCCCAAAGTGGGAATACCTATCTGGTGATAAGAAATTAGAATTAAGAAATTAGTATTAAGAAGTTAGAATTAAGAAGTTAGAATTAAGAAGTTAGAATTAAGAAGTTAGAATTAAGAAGTTAGAATTAAGAAGTTACAATTAAGAAGTTAGAATTAAGAACTAAGAATTAAGAACTAAGAATTAAGAACTAAGAAATTAGAATTATGAGCTTACAAGGAAGAAATCAAGTAAATCAGGTTCTTTCTTGTCCCGAGAAATACACCAAAAATTTATATGGGATAGGGTCGGGGCAAGACTGAAAATGATAATGTTGAAGGATAAGCTTTGTGTTTAAGTATAGCGAAAAAGTATATCGAAATTAAAAATCAATTACAGTTTCGGTAAGCGGTCTTCTTACTTTTTCGAGGCTTGCAAACATGTCGTCTTCAGCTCTAATACCAATTGGAACAACGAGTTTTGGTTTTAAGTTCTGTTTATCTAACCCAAGAATTTCAGAGTATTTTTCAGGTAAAAAGCCTTCCATTGGGCAAGCATCTATTCCTTCGTAAGCACAAACCGTTAACAAATTCCCCAGTGCTAGATAAGCTTGATTAGTACTCCAGATTTCCAATTCGTTTGCTGTTTTTTTCGAAAAATCTGCAAGTAAAAATTCTTTGTAAGGTTGAAGTACCTCATCTGGGGTGTTTCTTATTTCTTTAATAAGCTGAAAGTTTCGCTCGATAAACAATGCGTCAAGACTTGTTTCTACACATATAATTAGTACATGCGAAGCCGTATGTACTTGTTTTTGGTGGTAGCTAACTTCTTTTAGTTGAAGTTGTAATTCTTTATCTTTAACGACCATCAATTTAAGCGGTTGTAAGCCGTAGGAGGTTGGGGTTAGGTTGAAGGCTTCTTTTAAAATTGAAATTTTGTCATCTGAGATGATTTTATCTGCATCAAACTTTTTTGTAGCATATCTCCATTTAAGCGCTTCTAAACTTGTCATTTTTATTTTTTTTGAACGCCAAAATTAGTCAGTTAATCAATCCCATCTTACTAATTAATAATTTTTTAGGGAAGTAAAACCTTTTACTTTAATTTCAAACGATAAATGGTCTTTGGCTTATCGTTTAAGTTCACTTTGAAAATCGAATTAATTTTTTACTTTTGTTAGCTTCAAAAATGGCAATATATGGGAATGATGAATAAAAATACAGTCTTAAGTTGGGCTACATTTATAATGATTATTGTGGGATTAGGCTTAATTGCTTTGGGAGCCTTTAAGTATTCTGAAATTGCAGGTTGGGGATTTTCGGCTGTGGGTGTTGGGTTTTTAGCCAATGCATGGGTGTTTAATGCCTTAAAAGGACGGGTTTAAACCATGTAAGTTTTGGAGCGTAGCATATTTAGTATTTCTGATATTGGCAAAAGCCTCCAAAACATGATTAGCACCCATTACAAGGGAAGCTTTTGGATAAAAGCTGAAATTGCTAAACTTAATTATTACCCAAAATCTGGGCATTGTTTTCCTGATTTAGTCGAAAAAAAAGACGGAAGCATCATTGCAGAAATGCGAAGCACAATTTGGCGTATTCAGTACCAACGAATTAATAAAGCATTTATTGAAACCCTTCAAACTCCCTTAAAAGAGGGGATGAGTGTTTTGTTGAAGGGCAAGTTGGACTACCACCAAAGTTTTGGATTTTCTATTCAAATCAGCCATATCGACCCTAGTTTTACACTAGGCGAAATGGCTTCTGAAAAGCAAAAGTGCATCTTGAGTCTTAAAAAAGAAGGTTTTTTTTACCAAAACAAACAATTACCTTTTCCAGATTTACCAAAACGTTTGGCAATTATATCTTACAACACCAGTAAGGGTTACCAGGATTTTCAGGAAATTATACATAAATTTAGTGAAAAATATGCGGTTCATTACCAGTTGTTTCCCTCTTTGTTGCAAGGCGACAAAGCTGTAGAAACCATGCTCTCTGAGTTGGACCAAATTGAAACACGTGTAGATAAGTTCGATTTGGTACTTATTATTAGAGGCGGCGGCGGCGATGTAGGAATGAATTGCTACGATAATTATAAGCTTGCTAAACGAGTAGCAACTTTTCCACTTCCTGTTCTTACAGGAATAGGCCACTCTACCAACGAAACCGTAGTTGAAATGGTTGCTCATAAAAATTGTATTACACCTACCGATTTAGCTTACGAAATTCTTCAACATTTTAAAGCGAAAGACGAACTGCTTCAACAAGCTGAAGAGCAATTGAAACGGCTCAGTTTAGCTTTTCTTCAGCGTAAAGTTGTGCAAAATCAAAATTTGCAACACCGATTAGTCCAGCAAAGCAAAATGCTTTTGAAGATGCAATCTACGGCTGTAAACTTAAAAAATGAAGCACTTAACAAACAACTGACTTTATATGTTAAGCGAAAATCCAATCAGTTAGAGGATGCCACGGCAATACTAGATAAGTATCCACATCAATTATTAATTGCTGAAAACCGTAAATTAAGCGATGTAAAAAATACATTGAAAGTACTTACCAAAGAACTACTTGCTAAGCAAAACCAGCATCTTTTTGTAGTTGAAACAAAAGTCGATTTGCTTTCTCCTGAACGAATTTTTAAACGTGGTTTTTCCATCACTACTAAAAACGGAATACCACTAAAATCTGTTGATGAGGTAACCTCTGGCGACCAATTAAAGACCATTTTTTTAGACGGAAGTGTGTCAAGTAAAGTTGATTAGAAATTGTTTTACGCTAATTAAATTTTTAGCTTAGTAAAATAGATAATGAATCATTTATAATAGTGTTTTTAAGTGTATTACGTACCCATTCATATTACCAGTCCTACGGGTCTGATGCCAAATCATTAGTTGAAATTACAGGAAAAGGAAATTATGATTCTTTTCTTTATCTGAACTAAAAAAAGATTCATCCATAGTTCAAATCTCTATATTGAAAGCCATACAGAGAAATAGCAAACATTGATGAAGAATTAGGTAAGTTCTCATAAAACTTGGCATAGTAAACGACAAATAAAATAAATTAAAAAATAATTGATTTTAGTCGAGTACGTTACGTTTTCCTTTTTTCTTTTGTTTTATATTTACTTAAATAGCGTTTAAAATAATACTCATTAATTGGCCATATGATTATATAATAACCAACAATACTTATTCCAAAAAATAGCACATAATTTATAACTAGTTCCTCCAGATTTAAGTTGACACTTGCAGAGGTGTAGTTGGCTACTAACATGGCAAATGAGCCTACAATAAATCCAAAGATACTTCCATGAAGCAATGCATATTTAAGTCTACCCATTTTTCGGGAGTCTTCCCAATCTTTAATAAATGTAGATTTTTTATTCATACATAAAAAACAGTTTACGCCCATTACTTTCTGCTTGGATTTATGGCTTAGGCTTCAGTTTGTCGGGCTAGCTTACTTTATCTGTATCTAAAATTGATGTTGTACTTATAAAGTAACTTAGTAATTGAGCACAATAAATCAAATAAGTTATTTCTGTTATGAAATATATTAACAGAAGTAGTAATTTGCTGGGCTTATTTTGTTTTAGTTAAGATGTAGAGGTCTTCTAATTCGCCACGAATGATGTTACCTTCTTGATCGAGCATAACCAAGGCATTTTCTCTTACAACATAACCTTGTTTACTTCCATTTCCGGAAGTCAAGTAAATGCTTGTACCTGTTGCATTCCACGAAAATTCTCCTTTTTCGGAAATAGTGTCTGCAGACTTCCCAAGGTAAACGGAAGATTTATGATAGGTTTCATTTTCATAAATAACAAGTTCAACTTCAATCCCTTCACAATCAGCACAAGGAATTTTTCCATTGTAAACTCCGGCATAGTCAAGTGCATTTTGTGAAGTAGAGTGGTCGATTGTTTGGGTTTCAATTGTTTGGATACTTTTTTCTTTTGGAGGAATATCACAAGAAAAAATTAGCAAACAACACAAAACGAAGTAAAGGTGTAAAGGGTGTCTCATGTGTTAATTTATTTTGCATAAAATTAAGAATTATGCTAGTACTTCAAAATTTTTCGAACATTTTTTGGTTTAGGTTGTTTAATTTTAACAATTTATTTTGCTCAATAGCTAAAACGATTAAGTGCAGTCAATTTTTAAAGGTGTGATTCCCAAAGATTTTTAGTGGTTAAGTAGTGTTTCTTCACCTCCCATAAAAATTTATTTAGCTAAATGTGGTATATTCGCCAACGTTTATCAACTTATTTAAATACAAATTAATGAGAAAATTACTTTTAGGTTTTGTAGCCTTTTTATTATTAGTTCCTACCCAAGTAGTTGCTGACGAAGGGATGTGGTTTTTAATGCATATCGAGCGTTTAAACCATAGAGATATGCAAAAAATGGGACTTCAACTTACTGCTGAAGAAATTTACAGCGTAAATAATTCAAGTCTTAAAGATGCCATTGTTCAATTTAATGGTGGATGTACCGCAGAAATTATATCGGACCAAGGTTTGGTGTTGACAAACCATCATTGTGGTTACGACTTAATAGCAGAACTTTCGACACCAGAAAACAACTGGCTAAGAGATGGTTTCTGGGCAAAAACCAAGCAGGACGAATTAAAGCCAAAAAGCGCTACTGTTCGTTTTTTTGTACGTATGGACGACGTAACCGAGCGTATTTTAAGTTTAGTAAACGATGAAATGACGGAGGCAGAAAGAGAAAAAGTCATTAACCAAGAAACAGCGAAAATCCAAAAGGAAAATGACGAAGGCGGAAAATACACCGTTTCTGTTCGTCCGTTTTTTCAAGGAAATGAATATTACTACTTTGTTTATGAAGATTTTACTGATGTTAGATTGGTAGGTACTCCAACCGAAAGTATTGGTAAATTTGGTGGCGATACAGACAATTGGGAATGGCCAAGACATACAGGCGATTTTGCCCTGTTTAGAGTATACAGCAATCAAGATAATTCCCCTGCTGAATATTCGACAGAAAATGTACCTTACCGTCCAAAACATCACTTACCTATAAGTTTAGCAGGAGTAAAAGAAGGCGATTTTGCCATGATTTTAGGTTACCCTGGGCGAACTAACCGTTGGATGCCCGCAGAAGGTATCGAACAAAATGTAAATTATGCATATCCAGCTTGGGTAGAGGGGAGTAAGACAAGTATGGATGCCATGAAAAAACACATGGACGCTGATGATGCAGTTCGATTAGATTATGCTTCTGCTTATGCACGAATCGCTAATTATTGGAAAAATAGACAAGGTATGATTGATGCGCTTACTGCTGCAAAAACTGCACAAACTAAGCGTAAAACAGAGAAAAAATTTGATAAATGGGCCAATAAAAAAGCAAATCAAGCTGAATATGGTTCCGTTATTTCAGACATAAATAATTACTACGCACTTACGAACGAAAAAGCAAAACATGACAATTACCTAATGACATTATTACGAGGAAGTAGTTTTGCAATTTCTCCATACCGCCTAGGAAATGGATTGAAGCAGTACATTAACGCACCAGAAGCTCAGAAGCCTTTCTTCAAATCTCGATTAGAGGAAATGATAAACGAATCTTTTGAGACCCTTTATATGCCATTAGAAAAAGACGTGATGATTGCACAACTTCAATTGTATAGTCAAAAAGCGGCTGGTTATTCTTTGGCAGATAGAGTACAAGAATTAGTGGATGCTGAAACTGATTTCGCTGAATATGTCGAAAATGCCTTCAATTTAAGTTTATTTACTTCAAAAGAACGTTTGTTAGCATTCTTGAATTTACCAAATGAAGCCTTAATTGAAAACGACGAATTATTTATTTTATCTTCTAGCTTTATTGAACAATACAATGCCAAAGATGATGCTTTAGTTGAAGCCGAGGAGAAATACAATCGTGGATTTAGAAAATTAGTTGCAGGTTTAAAGGAGTCCAACCTTTCTACCATTCAATATCCAGACGCTAACTCTACTCTAAGACTAACTTACGGAAAAGTACGTGCGCTACCTAAAGATAGCAGAAATGATGCTAAAATAAACAACTATACTACCTTACACGGAATGGTGAAAAAGCACCAACCTGGTGATGCAGAGTTTGATTTGTCTCAGCCGCTAATCGATTTATATAACCGTAAAGATTTTGGCGATTATGCAGATGCTGATGGATATATGCCTGTGAATTTTTTAACTGATAACGACATTACTGGAGGAAATTCTGGCTCGCCTGTTATTAATGGAAAAGGAGAACTAATTGGTTTGGCATTTGATGGAAACATTGAAGCAATGGCAGGTGACGTTATTTTTGATACCAAGTTGCAACGTACCATTAATGTTGATGCACGCTTTATCTTATTTATAATCGATAAGTATGCGAATGCAAAACACTTGATAGATGAAATGACCATTGTAAAATAAGGAGCACATTTTTCATTTTCTTAAAAAACCGCTTTAAAAAGCGGTTTTTTATTTTGAGTACTACCAGTTATTAGTTGAAATTACTTCAAAAGAAAACAGCCTGTCCTGACCATTTCGGGAATGATTTCTTTCTTTATGTGAATTAGAGAAATCAAGTATAGTCTAAGCTATGGTTTCTTTTTATAATGAAATAGAAAGGAAAAAAGAGCGTTTTATTGCGGTAATTTCAATTGATAAATAGTTTAAGTTTTAAAACTATAGATAAACTGAATTTTTTTAATCATTCTAACTTTAGAATAGTATTTTTGCCAAAACAATTATCATGGAAGGTATCTTACTTTTTATACTTTATTTTTTACTTTTTTTTTACCTTTTTAAATTTGCTTTTCGCTTACTGAAGCCATGGTTGTTAGCTTATGCAGCTAAAAAGCTAGGCGAAAAGTTTGAACAAGGATTCAAACAAGAATTTAAAGCAAGATATACTCAAAATACAACTTATACCAAAAATACTAAAAATGAAAGTGCACATGTTATCAATAACAAATCGTCTAAGAAAGCAACAAAAAAAGTAGGAGAGTACATCGATTTTGAAGAAATTGACTAAGCTTTGTTTACATATAAATACACAATTATGCAGTTTGACTTAAAAAAAATACTTCCTCACTTTCTTATCGTTCTTGGTTTTATAGGCGCTTCACTCTTATTTTTTTATCCTGTTTTGCAAGGTAAAGTAATTTATCAGTCGGATATTGTTCAATTTTCGGGTATGGCAAAGCAGCAAAATGACTTTAGAGCTGCCAATGATGGAGAAGAGCCGTATTGGATGGATAATGCGTTTGGTGGTATGCCAACGTACCAAGTAGGAGCTTATTATCCTAACGATTTGATGAAACATTTGGATCGTGGGATTCGATTTTTACCACGGCCTGCGGATTACCTATTTCTTTACTTTATCGGGATATATAGTTTATTGTTAATTTTTAAAATAGACCCAAAAATTGCCTTTGTTGGAGCTTTAGCTTTTGGATTTTCAACCTACTTAATCATTATCCTTGGTGTTGGCCATAATGCAAAAGCACACGCAATTGCTTATATGCCATTGGTAATTTCAGGCGTCCTACTTTGTTTTAAAAAGCATTTTTTCTGGGGAGGAATAGTGTTCACGTTAGGGATGGCACTTGAACTGGTAGCCAACCACTTTCAAATGACGTACTATTTAGGTTTGCTGCTAATTGTTATGGGTTGCGTTTATTGTTATGATGCGATTAAAAACAAAACATTACCAAATTTTTTTAAAGCAATAGCTACTATGTTAGTTGCTTTTTTTGTAGCATTACTCATGAATTCTACCAATTTAATGAGCACTAATGAGTACACAAAGTATTCAACGCGAGGACCATCAGAAATAACAATAACCCCAGACGGAGCTCAAAAGGAAGCAAGTAATTCTGGACTTAGCTACGAATATATCACTGAATATAGTTATGGCGTTTTGGAAACTTTAAACTTGCTTATTCCTAACTTTATGGGGGGGGCAAGCGCTCAGTCGTTGGATGAAGACGCTGCAATTTACAGTGAATTAATCAAGCTTGGAGCAAGTAGACGCGACGCTTTAAATTTTATTGAAAGAGTGCCCACTTATTGGGGAGAGCAAACCTTTGTTGCGGCACCCGCTTACATTGGTGCAGGTGTTTTCTTCTTGTTTCTATTGGCTTTGTTTTTAGTAAAAGGCAAGGCAAAGTACTGGTTAGTTGGGGGCACTTTACTAAGCTTATTACTTTCTTGGGGCGACAATTTTGCTGTACTTACAAAGTTTTTTGTAAACTATGTCCCTTTATACAATAAGTTTAGAGCTGTGTCATCTATTCAAGTAATACTAGAGTTGTGTATTCCTGTTCTAGCTATTTTAGGGCTTTCAAAATTTTTATCATCTTCTGTAGATTCTTCACAAAAATGGAATGCACTCAAAAAATCAACTTTAATTTTAGGAGGTACATTCTTAGGAATAGTATTGTTTGGCGGGAGCTTGTTTAGTTTTTCAGCGCCTGTAGATGCTCAAATCATTCAACAATTGGGGCCTAATTTTTTAAGCGCACTCAAAGACGATAGGCGTTCTTTAATGCGCGCCGATACGTTTAGAAGCTTAGTTGTTGTTCTCTTTGTTGCCTTGCTTCTGTTTGGATTTATGAAAGAAAAATTGAGTAAAAATGCCTTGTTAATTGCGGTTGGAATCATAATAATTGCTGACTTGGTTTGGATTGATAGACGCTACGTAAACGAAAGTGACTTTGTGGCAAAATCTATCATGGAAAAACCCTTTTCGCCTAATCAAGCCGATTTGGAGATTCAAAAGGACACTACTCGTTATCGGGTCTTGGATTTAACTTCAAGTCCATTTAATTCGGCCAGGGCTTCGTATTTTCACCATTCGATTGGCGGTTACCATGCTGCTAAACCTCAACGCATTCAGCATTTATTCGATTACCACATGATTAGAGGAAACCAAGAGGTTTTCAATATGATGAATGTGAAGTACGATATCACGCAAAACGATGAAGGGAAATTTATTGCAGATGAAAATCCTACTGCGAACGGAAACGCTTGGTTTATACAAAACATTCGTTGGGTAGAAGATGCTAACGAGGAATTAATGTCGCTGAATAATTTAGATACAAGCTCAGAAGCAGTAATTCATCAATCGTTTAAAGAATTTATTGAATCTTCTGATTTCAACTTTAGCGATGAAGATTACATTGAACTTTCAACTCACCAGCCAAATAAACTGACCTATAGCTTTAAAAATTCATCGTCTAAAATTGCCGTTTTCTCAGAAGTATATTATCCTAAAGGATGGAATGCCTACTTGAACGGGGAATTAATTTCGCATTTTAGAGTGAATTATTTACTAAGAGGCGTAGTAATACCAGAAGGAGAAGGAGAAATAGTGTTTAAGTTTGAGCCAGCTGTAATAAGCTTGGGTAGTAAAATTAGTTTGGCTGGAAACGCAATTTTTATAGGTGCCCTAATTTTTGGATTAGCCATGGAAGTAAAGCGAAGAAAAACACAAGCTAACCACTAATGGAAAATGTTTTAATTGTATCGTATTATTGGCCACCTGCTGGAGGTCCAGGTGTGCAACGTTGGTTGAAATTTTGTAAATACCTTCCTAGTTTTGGGATTACACCACATGTGTATGTTCCAGAAAATCCATCCTATCCATTACGTGATGAAAGTTTGCAACGAGAGGTTTCTTCTGCAATAAAAGTTATTAAAAAATCCATTATTGAGCCGGCTTCATTTTCTAAGTTGGTGGCAAAAGACGATACCAAGACCTTAAGTGCAGGAATACTTCCTGACGATCAGAAGCAATCCAAAATTCAGCAAGTGATGTTGTATATTCGGGGAAATTATTTCATTCCCGATGCTAGAAAATTTTGGGTAAATCCTTCGGTTAAGTTCTTATCCAGTTACATTCAGGAGCATAATATTACAAAACTAATAACTACTGGGCCACCACACAGCATGCACTTAATAGGATTGGGACTAAAGCAAAAGTTTCCATCCCTTTATTGGATGGCCGATTTTCGGGACCCTTGGACAAGCATTGGCTACCATAAAAAGCTAAAATTATCTGAATCTTCACACCAAAAACACCTTGATTTAGAGAAAAGTGTACTTACTTCTGCCGACCAAATTTTAGTGACAAGTTTTCAAACGAAAAAAGAATTTGAAGAGATAACACAACAACCTATTGAGGTAATTACAAATGGTTATGATTATAGAAATATTGATGAAACAGAGTTAGACGAGTCTTTTTCAATTGCGCATATTGGGTCCTTATTAAGCGATAGGAATCCTGAAGTTTTGTGGGAGGTATTAGCAAATTGTGTCGAGGAAAATGAACATTTTAGACACTTTTTTGAACTTCACTTAATTGGTAAGGTAAGCGAAAAGGTGCTTGAAACACTTGAATCCTACGGGTTAAAAGATTATGTAAAAGTTTTAGGATATGTATCGCACGACGAAGCCTTAAAGTACCAAGAACAGTCGCAAGTTTTATTATTAATTGAAATAGATTCGCCCGATACAGCCGGGATTATTCCAGGGAAACTATTTGAATACATGAGCGCGCAACGACCAATTTTTGCAGTTGGTCCAAAAAATTGGGACGTAGCCAAATTAATTCATGAAACTGAGTCTGGGCGTTGCTTTTTGTATGACGAGAAAGAGCAAATGAAAGAAGCTATACTCCATTACTTTGAATCTTTTTTAAAGGGAAAATTAAGTATTTCTGCCAAAGGAATTGATAAGTATCACCGAAAAAACCTAACTCAAAAGCTTGTTCACTTAATTAAAAACTCAAAAAAATAATGTTTTTACTTCTACCAGTAATTTTACTTGATAAATGGTATTAGTTCCTTAACTCAATAATACGGAGATTATCTTCGTTAATTTTAATGCATAGCTTTGTTGCATTTTCTGGCAAAAGGTTAGAAACTAATTCTGGCCATTCCATCAATTGCCAGTCGTTTTCGTGAGTAAAATAATCTTCAAAACCAATGTCCATAACTTCAATTTCATCTTCTATTCGGTAAAAGTCGAAGTGGTAAATCGAAAAGCTTCCAGCATCGTATTCATTTACTATTGAAAACGTTGGGCTAGAAACTTGGTCTTTACTTCCCAATTGATGTACAATTTCTTTGATTAATGTAGTTTTGCCAACGCCCATTTCGCCATAAAAAAGTAGGCTTTTGTGTAACGAGTTTTCAATTACCCATGTGGCTATTTCTGCTAATTCATCAAGTTTATAAGTTCGTGTCATCCTGTTTTTGTTACGCTAAAACATTACTTCTTTTAAAATTTCATGCAATTACTACTAACTTTGTTTACTGCCAAAATTTGCAATAGCTGTATGTTATTATTCAGTGCAAAAAGAAACTTATGTTTGGACTTAAAGTGTGTATTAGTTCAAACACTCAACTAAAAATAGCTTTATTTAAGTTCAAAACAGAAGTCATCTTCTTTATTTTGGTTCGAAAACTCCAAACGGAATAATCATTTCTTCTAATGAAATACCTCCGTGTTGGTATGTGTTTCGGTAGTAATTTACATAGTAATTATAATTATTTGGGTAAGCTAAAAAATAGTCTCCTTTTGCAAAAATATAAGAGCTACTCATATTTATACTCGGTAAATGTATTTTTTTGGGATCCTTTACAGCAAAAACATCTTTTTCGTTGTAAGTTAAGCTTTTACCAGTTTTGTAACGAAGATTCAGGCTCGTATTTTTATCGCCAATTACTTTGGAAGGGGTTTGTACATTTATAGTGCCATGATCGGTGGTAAGCATAAGCTTAAAATTCATTTGTTTGGCTTGTTGAATGATTGAGAATAAGGGTGAATTTTTAAACCAGCTTAAGGTAAGTGAACGGTATGATTTATCATCTCCTGCTAGTTCCTTAATTACTTCCATTTCAGTTTTAGCATGCGAAAGCATATCTACAAAATTATAGACAACAACTGTTAAGTCATTTTCTTTTTGACTCCTAAAATTCTCCGCAAGTTTCTTCCCTTTTTGAAGGCTTGTAATTTTGTGGTATGCAGTTTTTATATCTACTCCCAATCTTTTTAATTGAGTCTCTAAAAATTCTTCTTCGTACAAGTTTTTTCCTCCTTCGTCGGTATCATTCAACCAATATTGAGGGTATAATTTTTCCATTTCAGAAGGCATTAAACCAGAAAAAATAGCGTTTCTAGCATATTGCGTCGCTGTAGGCAGAATACTAAAAAAACTGGTTTCTTCTTTCTTAGCATACACTTCTTTTATAGCTTTTTCAAAGGTTCTAAATTGGTCGTAACGCAAATTATCTACAACAACTAATAAGCTCGGTTGAGACGAATTTATTTCGGGTAAAATTTTCTTTCTAAACAAGGTATGCGATAGGATAGGGGCTTCACTTTCATTGTCAAACCAAGAAGCGTAGTTTTTAGTAATAAATTTGAAAAATTCATTGTTAGCTTCAATTTTTTGCGAAGCTAAAATCTCCTCCATACCCGTTTGCTCAATAGATTCTAGTTCAAGTTCCCAATAAAGTAATTTTTTGTACAAATTAACCCAATCGGAAACAGAATTTACTTGAGAAAGTTCCATTGTAATTTTTGCAAACTCTTGTTGGTAATTTAGCGTGGTTTTTTCCGAAACAAGTCTTGAGTGATCTAGATTTTTCTTTAAACTCAGCAAGATTTGATTAGGGTTAACGGGCTTGATTAAGTAGTCGGCAATTTTAGAACCAATGGCCTCTTCCATAATATATTCTTCTTCGCTTTTGGTAATCATAACCACCGGAATGGTGTCTCTAATAGCCTTTAATTCGGCCAACGTTTCTATTCCTGTAAGTCCAGGCATATTTTCATCTAAGAAAACAATATCAAAATTTTCTTCTCTCAGTATTTCGATGGCTTCCGTTCCACTGTTGCAAGTAGTAACACTGTATTCTTTCTTTTCTAAAAAAAGAATATGAGGTTTTAATAAATCTATCTCATCATCTACCCAAAGGACTTTAATCTTATTCATATATATGTATCTTTGCTATAAATATCAAAAATTTGAATCAAATAAACAAACTTAAAATTATAAACGACCCTATTTATGGTTTTATTACCATTCCTAGCGCGCTTGTTTTTGATTTAATTGAAGAAGACTGCTTTCAACGTTTGCGCAGAATTACCCAAATGGGTTTATCTAACTTGGTATATCCGGGCGCAAATCATACCCGTTTTCACCACGCAATAGGATGTTTGCATTTGATGCAAAAAGCAGTGCAAGTCCTTCGTTTTAAAGGGGTTGAAATTAGTTGTGAAGATGAGGAGGCATTGTATATAGCGATTTTACTTCACGATATAGGTCACGGCCCGTTTTCTCACGCCATGGAACATAGTATTGCAGAAGGCGTTAGTCATGAATGGATTTCGCTTCAATTTATGAAGAAACTTAACCGAAAGTTTAACGGAAAATTATCATTGGCAATCGACTTGTTTCAGCGCAATCATGAAAAAAAATTCTTGTGGCAATTACTAGCAAGTCAATTGGATATAGATAGGTTAGATTACCTTAAGCGAGATAGCTTTTACACCGGTGTAGCAGAAGGAAACATAAATTCCGAACGAATTATTACCATGCTTAACGTAACCAATAATCAATTGGTTGTTGAAGAAAAAGGTATTTACTCCATAGAAAAGTTTTTGGTAGCAAGACGCCTAATGTATTGGCAAGTCTATTTGCATAAAACTGGTTTAGTAGCCGAGCAATTACTTATTAAAATGCTTAAACGAGCAAAATATTTAGTCGCTGAAGGTCAACAATTAGAAGCAAGTAACGCGCTGAATTACTTTATGACGAAGAGTGTTTCAAAAGAAAACTTTACAGAGGAAACGCTAGATATGTTTGCGTTATTAGACGATTACGATATCATGTCTGCCATAAAATCTTGGTCAAAACACCCTGACTTTGTATTAAGTAAGCTCTGTAAAATGATTCTTAATAGAAACCTACTTAAAATTAAGCTAAAAAAACACCCTGTAAAGCGAGAAAAAATTCTTGAAAAACGGAACTTTTTAATGCATAAATACCAGCTTACAGAAGATGAAGCAAGTTATTTTGTATTCGACGGAAGCATATTTAACCTTGCATATCAGCTAAATGAACAACAAATTTTGATTTATTTTAAAAATGGAAAAACAAAAGATGTTTCTAAAGCATCAGATCAGCTTAATCTTCAAGCACTATCAAAAGCTGTAGTAAAACATTATATATGTTATCCAAAAAGCATTAATTAACTTTTTTTTCTATTTTTGTCGGAATGAAATTTAAAGCAAGTCAAATAGCAGAGATTCTTCAAGGAGAAATTGTTGGCAATCCGAATGTGGAGGTAGACAAGCTCTCGAAAATTGAAGAAGGCAGCGAAGGTTCCCTTACTTTTTTAGCGAACCCAAAGTACACTTCATTTATTTATTCAACAGCAGCAAGCATTTGTATTGTGTCGAATAAGTTTGAAGCTCAGCAAGAAATTACTACAACTTTAATTAAAGTAGAAGACCCCTATAAATCATTTTCGGTTTTACTTGAATACTACAACCAAGTTAAGCTTAGTAAGTCTGGTATCGAGCAGCCTTCATTTGTTAGCGAGTCCGCATCTTACGGAGAGGGTATTTATATTGGAGCTTTTGTTTACATAGGAAACAATGTTCGTATCGGCGATAACGTAAAAATTTATCCCAATGCATACATTGGAGACAATGTTAGCATTGGCGATAATGTAATTATTTTCGCAGGTAGTAAAATCTACTCAGAAACTGTAATAGGAAACCATTGTGTTATACACGGAGGCGCAATTATTGGGGCTGATGGGTTTGGTTTTTCTCCTGGACAAGATGGTGTGTACAAAAAAGTACCTCAAATCGGAAACGTTATTATTGAAGATCATGTTGATATTGGTGCTGGGACCACTATTGATAGAGCAACGCTGGGTTCTACAATTATTCGAGAAGGAGTGAAGTTAGATAACCAAATTCAGGTTGCTCATAATGTAGAAATTGGTAAACATACAGCAATTGCCGCACAAACTGGTGTGGCAGGTTCTACCAAGATTGGCGAAAACTGCTTAATTGGAGGGCAAGTAGGTATAGTAGGTCATATTCAAATTGGGAATAACGTAAAAATTCAAGCCCAATCTGGTATTGGTCGAAATGTAAAAGACGGGGAAACCTTACAAGGTTCTCCAGCCTTAAATTATGGTGACTACAACAAAGCTTATGTTGTGTTTAAAAATTTACCCAGCCTTTCTCAAAAAGTACATCAACTAGAAAAAAAAATTACACCAAATGAGTGAAGTAATCGTTAAACAAACCACTATCGAAAAAGAGGTTTCGCTTAGTGGAGTAGGTCTGCATACAGGAAAAAATGTAACCCTAACCTTTAAACCTGCCGGTGCAAATTGTGGCTACAATTTTGTTCGAGTAGACTTGGAAGGACATCCTGTAATTCCTGCCGATGCGAATTTAGTTACGGATACGCAGCGCGGTACGAGCTTGGAAAAAAATGGAGTTGCTATAAACACTTCAGAACATGTCTTGGCTGCTTGTGTTGGTTTAGATATTGACAATGTAATTATCGAGCTAAATGCATCAGAACCACCAATTATGGATGGTTCTTCAAAGTTTTTTGTTGAAGCTTTAGAAAAAGCAGGAATTAAAGAGCTTGATGCAGAACGAGAAGAATATCTGGTTAAAGAAGTTATTTCGTTTTCAGACGAAGCTACAGGTTCCGAAATACTTGTCATGCCATGCGAAAATTACCAAGTTACCACAATGGTAGATTTTGGAACAAAGGTATTGGGTACGCAAAACGCCTCGATAAGTCACATGAATCAGTTTAAAGAAGAAATTTCTGATGCACGTACATTCAGTTTTTTACACGAATTAGAAGCGCTTCTTCAACACGGATTAATCAAAGGCGGCGACTTAAACAACGCAATTGTTTACGTAGATAAAGAGCTAAGTCCAGAAACCATGGAACGCTTAAAAGGAGCTTTCAACAAAGACAATATCTCGGTAAAACCTAATGGAATACTGGATAATTTGGAGTTACACTACCCAAATGAAGCAGCTCGTCATAAATTATTAGATGTAATAGGCGATCTTGCGCTTATTGGGACACGTATTCGTGGTAAAGTTATTGCCAACAAGCCTGGGCATACTATAAATACTCAGTTTGCTAAAAAAATGTCAAAAATAATTAAGTTAGAAAAGCGAAATAAAGTTCCGCAAATCGACTTAAATAGTGAACCTTTATATGATGTAAACGAAATCATGGCTAGACTCCCACACCGATCGCCATTTTTGTTAGTAGACAAAATTTTTGAGTTGTCGGACAAGCATGTTATTGGTGTGAAAAATGTAACCATGAATGAGCCATTTTTTGTGGGTCATTTTCCTGGAAAACCAGTTATGCCTGGTGTTCTTCAAATCGAAGCAATGGCTCAAACAGGAGGTATTTTAGCACTTAATACGGTTCCAGACCCAGAAAATTACCTAACCTATTTCATGAAAATTGATAATGTGAAGTTTAAACAACAAGTTGTCCCTGGCGATACATTAATTTTTAAGTTAGAATTAATTTCACCGATTCGAAGAGGTATTTGCCACATGCAAGCTTACGCTTATGCCAATGGAAAACTAGCTTATGAAGCTGAGCTAATGGCTCAGATTGTTAAATCTAAAGAATAAATAAATGAATCAACCATTAGCATACGTTCACCCAGGCGCTAAGATTGCCAAAAATGTGGTTATAGAACCCTTTACAACAATACATAACAACGTTGAAATTGGTGAGGGCTCTTGGATAGGTTCCAATGTTACCATCATGGAAGGCGCTAGAATTGGAAAAAATGTAAGTATTTTCCCGGGCGCTGTTATTTCTGCTGTACCCCAAGATAAAAAGTTTCAAGATGAAGATACCGTTACTATTATAGGTGATGGTACAACAATCCGAGAGTGCGTAACGATTAACCGAGGTACCTCTGACCGTATGAAAACCCAAGTGGGTAAAAATTGCTGGATCATGGCCTATTGCCACATAGCACACGATTGTATTGTTGGCGATAATTGCGTTTTTTCTAATAATTCAACTTTAGCTGGACATATAACTTGCGGCGACTATGTTGTTTTAGCTGGTATGGCAGCCGTTCAGCAATTTTGTAGCATAGGCAATCATGCGTTTATAACTGGTGGTTCATTGGTTAGAAAAGATGTTCCTCCTTACGTGAAAGCTGCAAGAGAGCCACTTTCGTACGTAGGAATTAATTCCGTAGGTTTAAGAAGAAGAGGCTTCGACACGGATAAAATAAGAGAAATACAAAATATCTATCGAATTTTGTATCAAAAAAATTACAACAACTCTCAGGCTGTTTCCATTATAGAAGCAGAAATGGAAGCAACACCCGAAAGAGATGAAATACTTCAATTTATAAAAGATTCGCAACGAGGAATCATGAAAGGATATTTTTCAAATTAACATTATGGCAACAACAAGTGATATTAGAAACGGGTTATGCATTCGATATAACCACGACATTTACAAAATTATTGAATTTCTTCACGTTAAACCTGGTAAAGGCCCAGCCTTTGTTAGAACTAAACTTAGAAGTGTAACTACAGGAAAAGTTTTAGACAATACTTTTTCAGCAGGTCATAAAATTGAAGAAGTTCGGGTAGAAACACATAAATTTCAGTTCTTATACCAAGACGGTGATGTGTACCACTTCATGAACGTTGAAGATTATACACAAATAGGTTTACCTGAAGCAGCACTTGATGCACCTAAACTTTTAAAAGAAGGCGAAGTTGTTACTGTGCTAATTAACACAGAAGATCAAGCACCACTTTCAGTTGAAATGCCAGCGCATGTGGTGTTAGAAGTTACCCATACAGAGCCAGGCGTTAAAGGAAATACGGCTACTAATGCAACTAAACCTGCTACGGTAGAAACCGGCGCTGAGGTAAATGTTCCTCTTTTTATAAATGAAGGCGACAAAATTAAAATTGAAACAGAAAAAGGCACTTATAAAGAGCGCGTAAAAGAATAATCAATCCTATGAAATTTCCTGAGCCACACTCACTAAAAGCAATTGCAGATTTAATTGAAGCTGAATATGTTGGTGACCCAGATTTTCCTGTATTAGGAATCAACGAAATTCACGTTGTTGAAAAAGGCGACATCGTATTTGTAGATCACCCTAAGTACTACGACAAGGCTCTTCAATCGGAAGCTAGCATCGTGCTAATCAATAAAAAAGTGGAGTGTCCAGAAGGAAAAGCATTATTGATTTCAGAAAATCCTTTTTCGGATTTTAATAAAATTACCAAGCACTTTTACCAGCTAAAAAGAGCTACTGAGTTACATTCGCCCAATGCCAAAATTGGTAAAACAACGCACATTCAGCCCAATGTTTTTATTGGAAATAATGTTAGCATTGGCGAAAATTGTTTTATTCATGCCAACGTAGTTATAAATGACGACACTATTATTGGTGATAATGTAATTATACATAGCGGGACCGTTCTTGGAGCAGATGCGTTTTATTATAAAAACAGAACTACTCACTTTGAAAAATTACACTCTTGTGGGTATGTTCACATAGGCAACAATGTAGAAATTGGAGCGCTTTGTACTATTGATCGTGGGGTCACTGGTGTAACTACAATAAAAGACCATACCAAAATAGATAATCAAGTGCAAGTGGGTCACGATACAATTATAGGTTCACGCTGTTTAATTGCCGCTCAGGTAGGAATTGCCGGTTGTGTTGTTATAGAGGATGAAGTTACCTTATGGGGACAAGTAGGAATTGCAAGTGGTTTAACTTTAGGTAAAGGAAGTACCTTGCTAGCACAGTCTGGAATTAACAAAAACACAAAAGAAAATACCGTTTATTTTGTGTCTCCAGCTGGCGAAGCAAAAATTAAATTTAGAGAGGTCGCTGCAATGGCTAATTTGCCATACCTTATTAAAAAATTAAACTCATTGTAATGCAAGATGTCAAACAGATTGTAGTTGATTTTTTTAAATCAGATTTTTATTTGAATGAAGCTACTTTCAAAAAATACATGCATCCTAATGCAGAAATAAATTGGAATGGAAGTACAGGCTTTTCCCAGCTTAATCACGAATCGTTTAAGAATCGAGTTTTAGAAATGGGTAAATCCTACCAAAAATTGATACCAAAAATTTCGCACCTAATTGCTGAAGGCAACAAAGTTTGCATTCGCTTTTTAATGTTGGTGGAAGTATCCGAACTAGAAGAAACCGAACAGCTTGCCGATTTCATGTCTATTTGGGAAATTAAAGACAACCAACTATGGAAGGGATTTATAATTAGCAATCCTAGTGATGATTCAGAAGAAAATTTTGAATCTTTTTCTTTTTTAAATTAAAATCGAATATTAACCATAATTAAACACAGTTTAGCTTTTAGATTTATGTTAAAAAAGTTACATTTGTGAACCAAAAAATAAGCATAATATGAGCGTTTTAGTAAACAAAAATTCGAAAATAATTGTTCAAGGTTTTACGGGTAGTGAAGGAACTTTTCACGCTAGTCAAATGATTGAATACGGAACTAATGTTGTAGGTGGGGTAACACCTGGAAAAGGTGGTACTACTCATTTAGATAAACCTGTATTTAATACAGTCGCAGAAGCTGTAGAAAAAGCTGGAGCAGATACTTCTATTATTTTTGTTCCACCAGCATTTGCAGCAGATGCTATCATGGAAGCAGCAGAAGCTGGTATTAAAGTAATTATTGCAATTACTGAAGGTATTCCTGTTAAGGATATGATTAAAGCTTTTGATTATATAAAAGATAAAAATTGTAGACTTATTGGTCCTAACTGCCCAGGTGTAATTACACCCGAAGAGGCAAAAGTAGGTATTATGCCAGGCTTTGTTTTCAAAAAAGGGAAAGTTGGTATTGTATCTAAATCAGGTACATTAACTTACGAAGCAGCAGACCAAGTTGTCAAAGAAGGATTAGGAATTACAACTGCAATCGGAATTGGAGGCGACCCAATTATTGGTACAACCACTAAAGATGCAGTAGAATTATTAATTAACGATCCTGAAACAGAATGTGTAGTTATGATTGGTGAAATTGGTGGTCAATTAGAAGCCGATGCAGCTAATTGGTACAAGAATAGCGGAAGCAATAAACCTGTTGTAGGATTTATTGCTGGTGAAACTGCTCCTGCTGGAAGAACAATGGGACACGCTGGCGCTATTGTTGGTGGAAGCGAAGATACTGCACAAGCTAAAAAAGCAATCATGAGAGATTGTGGAATTCACGTGGTTGATTCTCCAGCTGAAATTGGTAAAAAAGTAGCTGAATTGCTTGGCTAGAATTTAAAATTACAGACAAAAAAAGTCACCTTTAATAGGTGACTTTTTTGGTTTACATCAAACCTGATATTAATTCATTTTAAGTTTACTCTTTCCCGCTTCTTTTGCTTTTTCTGCTTCGGTTTTTACTTTTTGGGTTGCATCGTCAGCAGCTTTTTTTGCAGACTCAACTGCTTGCTCTGCATTTTTTTCAGCCTTTTCTAATGCATCTTTAGTAGCTTGTTCTGCTTTTTTTTGAATATCCTCTGCTGTATTTTTAGCATCTTCCATTGCGTTTTCAGCCTCGTCCATAACATCTTTTGCTCCCTCTTCAATAGCTTCCATGCCTTCTTCTAGCATGCTTTCAGAATCTTCTGTTTCTTCGTTAACAGTCTCTTCAACTTCGTTAATAGCGTCTTCCATTTCTTCAGCAGCTTCATTTGCCGCCTCTTCGACTTGATCCGCTGGCTCTTGCTTTTTTTCCTCGCAACTGGTGGCGCTAAAACCTAAAAATGCAAGCATACTTAATGTAATAAATGTCTTTTTCATGATTCTTTTTTTGTTCAATTAATATTAAATAGCATTTGCCAAAAGTAGTTAATTTATTGAAAAAATTAATAATTTTCAGTGTTTTTTATAATTTCACTTGCTCTTTTTTGATGCCGTTCAAGAGTTTCTTGATCCATCTTTTTCAGTAAGTTAAGCATCATTCCCATGCGTTGATTGTCTTTTAGCTTGTTTTGATGTGTAGCTATAAAATTCCAATACAAACTATTAAAGGGACATGCACTTTCCCCTGTTTTATCGTTTACTTTATAGTGGCAGCCTTTGCAGTAGTTACTCATTTTATTGATGTAACTTCCTGAGGATATATATGGCTTCGTGGCAACAATTCCTCCATCTGCGTACTGGCTCATTCCTCGGGTGTTGGTTATTTCCGCCCATTCGATAGCGTCTATGTATACTCCTAAATACCACTTGTCAACCTCATCGGGGTCGACCATAGTTAATAAGGCAAAATTTCCAAGTACCATTAAACGTTGAATATGATGTGCGTGGGCCTCATCTAATGATTGGTTAACGGCGTGCTTCAAACAATTCATTTTGGTTTTGCCTGTCCAATAAAAATCGGGTAGGGGATTGGTGTGTTCGAAGAAGTTTTTGTCTCCGAATGAGGGCATTTCTTTCCAATAAATTCCTCTCATAAACTCTCTCCATCCTAGAATTTGCCTAACAAATCCTTCAATTTGCGAGATGTCTATTTCTTCTTTATGCTCGTAGTAATAATCGATACTTTTTTCTATGACTTCTTTTGGGGAAAGAATTTTCGCATTCATAGCGAAGGATAAGCGTGAATGAAACAGAAACTTTTCATCGGTATGCATTGCATCTTCATAATCGCCAAAATGAACCAATAGCTTCTTACAGAAAAAGTCTAAACTTTCTAAGCATTCTTTTCTACTTACAGGCCATACAAATTGATTCTCATCAATATTCCCAAAGGTTTCAATTCCTTCACTTTGAAGCAAATCGATTAGCTCTTTTACTTCTCTGTTGAAGCTTATATGCGGTGGAATTGCAGGTTTTCCTGTCCATTTCTTTCGATTGCTTTTGTCGAAATTCCATTTGCCTCCTTCCGGGTCTTTTTCATTAATCATTAGCAAACCATGTTTTTTTCGCATATCTCGGTAGAAATATTCCATGGTCATTTCTTTTTTTTCCTTAAAGAAATCAGCTACATCTGTTCTGCTTGTATAAAAATGTTCACTATCTACAGCTTTGGTTTCAATGTTTAGATTTTTGGTGATTTCTTGCAATTGTTGGTCTAGTCGATACTCATCTGGAAGTTGATATTCAAATACTTCTATCTCATGTTCATTGACCAATTGTTCAATGTTTTTAGCTAAATCTTGTGTGTTATTTGGATTATTCAATTCATAATAAACAAAGCTATGTCCTTTTTTTTGCATGTCTTCTGCAAAATGACGCATGGCTAAAAAGAAAGCTACCACTTTCTGAATGTGATGCTTCACATAATTGGTTTCTTGTTTCATTTCAGCCATGAAGTAAATCACATCATCCGATTTTTCATCAAACCAAGAATGTTGCTGATTCAGCTGATCTCCAAGTACTAAGCGTAATGTTTTTTTCATCTGTTTATTTTTACATTAAAACAAGCTTTCTTGTAACCATAAACGTTGGTATTTTCCGTTGGCGTCGTATCGCTCTGCTTGTCCTTTGATGTTGAACTTTCTATCACGTGGGTCGTTCCCAACGCCGCTATTGTACATCCAATTTCCCCAATTGCTGTGTACATCGTAGTCGATTAACATAGATTCGAAGTAAGCTGCTCCTTTTCGCCAATCTTGGTGCCATTCTTTCGCCCAAAAGCTGTTAACGTTTTGTCGACCACGGTTGCTCATGAAACCTGTTTCTTTCAACTCGATCATGTTTGCATTTACAAAATCTTCGTTGGTATTTCCATTGATCCACTGTTGAAAGGCTTTCTCGTTATTTTTCCATTCGTAGTCTTTGTTAAGAATGCCTCCTTGGAAAAAGATTTTGTTGCCATGCTTCTGCGATACATATTTAAAATAGTCACGCCAAATCAACTCAAAAATTAGCCAATAAGTATCTTGATTTTTTTTGATTTCTTTCTCGAAGCGTTTCACTTCCCAATAAATATCTACCGCCGAAATACATCCATTGGCCAACCAAGGTGAAAGTTTAGAGCTGTAATCGGTTCCTACAAGTCCATTTCTTGTTTTCTTGTAATATTGAAGTTTTTTCGTTTCCCAAAAGTAGTCTTCAATTCTTTTCCAAGCTTGGTTTTCTCCACCCTTAAAAGGAAAGGCAGAACGAGGGTCTTTTTCAAATTCTTCAAGCCCTAAATCGGATAAACTTGGTAAGTTATATTGAATATGGCTAAGGTTTTCATCAGGTCTTTTCGTCGGAATTGGAATACTCGTTCTAACCCTAGAGAATTTTTCACATTTCTTTCGAAATTCAGTAAATACCTCAGGCAGAAATTGAACATCAGGATAAGGGAAATCGTCAGGATGAAACAAAAATTGTTGATAAAATCGGTGCCATCCTGTTGGTGGAATAGTTTTTTGAATTGCCTGTTCGGTTGCCACTTCCTCGGAAGTCCATTCCTTTTGAAGGAAAATCCCACGTATGTCGAAGTTTTCACTTAACTCAAGAAAACCTTGGTCGGGAGAAACATACTTTACATGTAAAGGAATATTGATAGCGGCCAAATTTTCTTTCAATTCCTGAATACTTTCAATAATGAAGCGGGCTCTAAATTTCTCTGTTTTTTTGAATCCGTACTTAGTAGTAGCGTAGTGTGCAGGATCAAAAAAATAGACTCCTACAACAGGTAGTTTGTCTTGGCAAGCCTTGTACAGTGCTTCATTATTGCGAACACGCAAATCATTTCTAAACCAAACGATATTTATTTTTTCTTTCATCTGTTTATTTTATTGTTTTTTAGTTGCCAGATGCGACACGTCCAGATAGCTATCGAGATCATCCTCCTGTATGAAGAAGCTTTATACATGCGTGTTTCATCTGTTTTTATTATTTGTCATGCTTAATTTAATTTAGCATCTAATTCTTCTTAAAAATTTCACTCTTCACTCTCTGTTCAACTCCCTTCACTCTTTACCTCTCATTTCTTAATTCTTCACTCGATATTTCCCGTCACGCTATGCTATCGGAAGTACCGCTTCGCTTCCGCTTTTTTCTGAATTACGTCTTTACTCGAATGCGATTCCTCCTTCGTCGGAATGACAAGCTGGATAGAAATTGTCATGTCGAACAAAGAGAGACATCCCATTCTGGTTTACATGTGATTATTTTTGTCTATTTCATCTCACTTCTCAAGTAAGCATAGGTTTCCCCCTTTCGGGGTTAGGGGGCTTATTCCTCCTACACTTTTCACTACAATATTTCACTTCATTCCAATTTTTTTCCCATTTCTTTCGCCACGTAAAGCTCAATCCGCAGGTGATGCAAATTTTGGTGGGGAGATTTACTTTTTTATGCGCCATCTTACTTTAATAGACTTTTGATTACTGTTTCCGGTCTTGCATAGGCATATCTATCTTCTAAATTAAGTGACACATATCCATCTAAACCTATGCATCCCGCTGAATTTGCTTTGGCAGCGTCAAGCCATCCATCTTCATGTTGAATGCCTTCCTCAAAACGAATCAATTGAATTTCGCCAACAATCAAATGGCAATCGTGTTCTTTGATGTGGTACTCGTTTACGTACTCGCAAGCCATCTGAATTTTAGACTCTTTTACAAATGGAGCGATAATCCCTTCTTGAAAATCAGCTGTAAATCCACAAGCTTCAAATTCACTTACATCACTTGGGTATTTTGCGGAAGTTTGGTGGGCTTGCTGAATGTATTCAATTGGCACTTGATTAATAGTGAAGCTTTTTTGCGAAATTATATTATCATACGTATGTCTTTCAACCGTTTTTGGTCGAAGCAAAAAAGTGATCATGGGCGGGTTGCTTCCTAAATGACTTACGGAATTGAAAATAGCCAAATTGGTTTGACCTTTATCGTTGATTGTTCCAATTAAATTAGCAGACTTAACTCCTGTACAAGAATTAATCAAATGCATTCGCTGAATGCGCTCGAGTTTAATTAATTGGTTTTTTGAAAGTTGAAGCATCTTTAAAATCAATATTTATTGCTTCAAAAATAATTTTTTGTTTAATGAATTATGTTAATTATTAAACAAAAAAAGCGAACACAACTAGTGTTCGCTTTTGATATTTGTAGACTTATTTATTTCTAAATATGCAAAGCTCTGTTATCAGTTGCTGCTAATGCTGCTTCTTTAACCGCTTCTGCGTAAGTTGGGTGTGCGTGACTCATGCGAGCTATATCTTCTGCGCTTGCTCTAAATTCCATCGCAGTTACAGCTTCAGCAATAAGGTCGGCAACACGGGCGCCAATCATATGAACGCCAAGAACTTCGTCGGTTTCTTTATCGGCTATTATTTTTACTAACCCATCAATATCTCCACTAGCTCTAGAACGACCTAAGGCTCTCATTGGGAATTCTCCAACTTTATAATTGGTTTTTTCTTCTTTAAGTTGCTCTTCAGTTTTACCAACACTTGCAATTTCAGGCCAAGTATAAACAACATTTGGAATCAAATTGTAATCGATGTGTGGTTTTTGTCCTGCAATTACTTCGGCTACAAAGGTTCCTTCTTCTTCAGCTTTATGTGCTAACATTGCACCTTTAATCACATCGCCGATAGCGTATATATGTGGAGTAGAAGTTTGTAATTTTTCATTGACTTCCACTTGTCCGCGGTCATTGATTTTTACACCGGCTTTGTCTGCATTTAGTCCTGCTGTGTATGGGCTTCTTCCCACAGAAACTAAACAGTAATCTCCTTCAAAACTAACTTCGTTTCCTTTTTTGTCTTTTGCTTTTACAGTTACTTTGTCACCATCCCGCTCAACTGATTGAACTTCGTGCGAAAGTGCAAAATTGAATCCTGCTTTTTTCAGTACTTTTCTCATTTCCTTGCTCAAAGCTGAATCCATGGTTGGAACGATTCTATCCATGTATTCCACCACGGTAACTTCTGCTCCTAAACGAGAATAAACTTGACCTAACTCCAAACCAATTACACCACCTCCGATAAGTATTAAGTGTTTTGGAATTTCTTTTAAAGACAATGCTTCTGTAGAAGTAATGATTCGCTCTTTATCTAAGTCGATAAAAGGTAAGTTTCTTGGCTTACTTCCTGTGGCGATGATAATATTTTTAGCTTCAATTTGCGTCACATCTCCTTCGGAAGGAGTAATATTTATGGTATGTTCGTTTTCAAAAGAACCAACACCTTGGTAACTATCGATGTTGTTTTTCTCCATCAAGAAATCTATACCCTTTGTGGTTTGCTCTACTACAGAATTTTTTCGAGCAATCATTTTTTCAAGGTTCACTTTGATGTCTCCTGAAATTTCAATTCCATGCTCTTCGAAATGTTTGATGGAATCTTCGTAGTGGTGAGAAGAATCCAACAAAGCCTTTGATGGAATACAACCTACGTTTAAGCAAGTTCCTCCTTTGGTAGCATATTTTTCTATAATTGCAGTTTTCATGCCTAATTGGGCGCATCTAATCGCAGCTACATAGCCTCCGGGTCCCGAACCAATTACAGCAACATCGTATGATTTCATAGTTGTTTGTATTGAAATTTATGAATAAACAAAAATAAGCTTTACTGAGGATTTAACCCACCAAAAAATACAAAATTTGTGCTAAGACTATATATATGATTATTGCATAAATAAAGAGTGAATTATTCGGCGTCAAAAACTGATAAAAGTCATTTTTTGTTGATTTTCAGTTGCTTGTGTAACATTGGTAACACGTCATAGGTGCATTGTTCAATTAAATTTACAGAAAATTTAAAATATCAATATCATGAAAGTAGAACAAATTTATACAGGATGTATTGCTCATGCAGCATATTATATCGAAAGTAATGGAGAAGCAGCAGTTTTTGATCCCCTTAGAGAAGTAGGACCTTATTTGGAAAGAGCAGAAAAAGATGGCGCAAAAATAAAGTATGTTTTTGAAACCCATTTTCATGCTGATTTTGTTTCAGGACACTTGGATTTAGCCAAGAAATCTGGTGCTAGTATTGTTTTTGGTCCAACTGCAAAACCGGGTTTTGATGCACTTGTAGCCGAGGATAACCAAGTATTTAGTATTGGCAATTACCGAATTAAGGTAATTCACACACCTGGGCACACTATGGAGTCGACTACTTATTTGTTGATTGATGAGAATGGAAATGAACATGGAATTATCACAGGTGATACTTTGTTTATTGGAGATGTTGGCCGTCCTGATTTAGCGCAACACGTTATTGAAGATTTAACAGAAAGAAAATTAGCAGGATACTTATATGAATCACTACAAAATAAAATTCTTCCTTTAGCGGATCATTTAATTGTTTACCCCAACCATGGAGCAGGGAGTGCTTGCGGAAAAATGATGTCTAAGGAAACAACAGATACATTAGGTAACCAAAAAAAGACCAACTATGCGCTTCAGCCAATGGAAAAAGAGGAATTCATTGAGAGATTATTGGACGGGTTAACAGCTCCTCCAGGTTATTTCCCTAAGAATGTCCTAATGAATATTCAAGGGTATGAAAGTATAGACGATGTGTTAGATCGTGGGCAGCAACCGCTTTCAGCTGATGCATTTGAAGCGGCAGCAAATGAAACACGCGCGTTGATTTTAGATACTCGACAAGCAGAGGATTTTAAAGATGGGTTTATTCCGAATTCCATTAATATTGGACTGGATAGTAATTTTGCCATGTGGGTAGGAGAGCTTATTCCCGACATTAAACAAGAAATTTTGCTGGTAACTGACGAAGGAAAAGAAGAAGAAAGCATAATAAGACTTGCTAGAGTTGGCTATGATCATGCTATTGGTTTCCTGAAAGGAGGCTTTAATACATGGAAAGAAGCAGGTAAGGAAGTAGATGCTATTCAGCGTATTTCGGCAGCCGAAATGCTTACTTTAAGTAAACAAAAAGACATTCAAATTTTTGATGTTCGTAAAAAAAGTGAATTTGATTCTCATCATTTACTTGGTGCAGAAAATACCCCTTTAAATCAGTTGAATCAATTTTTAGCAAGCTTCCCTAAAGATGAAACCTTTGTCGTTCATTGTGCAGGAGGGTATAGAAGCATGATTGCATCTTCTATGCTTAAGGCTAGAGGCTTTGACAATTTTGTAGATGTTCGTGGTGGCTTTGATGCAATCAAGGAAGAAAAAGAGGCCAAGTTAACCGAGTATGTTTGTCCGTCTACGTTGCTTTAGTGTTTTGACATAAACTAAAAAAGGCTGCCCAATCGGGCAGCCTTTTTTTAGCCTAAGTATTCGTTTAACAAGACGGCAAGTCGAATTCCTGCTTTGTGCAATTGTTCTTGGACTACGGGAAACCAATCGTAGGAGTAACGATAGCCAAGGTTATCTCCATCTTTAGCAGAATCGTAAACTTTCTTAGTTAAGATTCTAGTTTCATCTACCCAATCCATTAGTTTTCCAGAAGAAATGTCTTGGATTTCTTGTTTCGTAAAAACTACTTTATTTTGTGAAAGCTCTGTATAACTCATGTTGTAACTTTCAATCATATCCGTGTCCCAAACCCTGTGTAGATTAGAATTTTTTCCAAACCACTTTACTTTAATATCGTTACCACCTTTGTCTTCTTCTAGACCTAAGTGCATGGGTTGGTGCATATCTCCAACTAAATGAATTAGCATTTTAGTGTAAAACTTTCGTTCTTCTTTGGGAGTTGAAGTTGAACCAATTTTTTCAAGGCACGTTTCAATTCCAACGATGATATCTCCCTTTAGATTTTTCTCAATTTCGTCGTAGTTCTTGTTAAACGGAATGTTTACATAATGCCAAGTATTGTAATTGTTGAAGCTTTTTTCACTTTTAATTTCGTCTGCATAAGTCGAAACCTTTGCTAAACTTTCGCCTTCCAACAATAAGAGGAGTTTTTTCTTTGTTTTTTTGGTTAGGTATGCAGACGCAATTTCTCCAACGGTTCGGTGGCCATTTTGTCCCCAATCGTTTGCAAAAAGGCTACAAGAAATTAATAGTGCAAAAAATAAGCTGATGTATTTATTCATGATGTAATTTTTATCCAAAAATACCTTATACATTCGAAATACAGATGTATTTTTGAGGTGTTTAATCAGAATTTAAAAATTTGATAACAATGAGCCGATTTATTTTCTTCGCAGTGTTACTTTCAATTTCAACTATTTCAGCACAACAAATACTATCATCATCCCTTGAAATAGGTGCAATAAAGGGTGAATTGTGTTTTATAGAGGAATCTAAACCAAATGTAGTGGTAATTTTTGTACCCAATTCAGGACCAGTAGATAGAAACGGAAACCAATCTTACCAGCGAAATAATGTAGTTAAATTATTAGCGGAGTCTCTCGCAGTTGAAGGTTTTGCTTCCTATCGCTACGATAAAATTTTAACTCCAAGACGTGGTTCGGTTTCAAGAGAAACTGTTCTTTTTGAGGATTATGTCGAGGATTTGAATCGTGTAATTACTCATTTTAGAAAACAAAATACGAAGCAACGTATTATTTTAATAGGCTACGGAGAGGGTTCTTTAGTTGGTATGATATCAGCATCAAGTGCCAATATTGATGGTTTTATTAGTATTGCAGGTTATGGTCAACCCATAGACCAAGCAATTTTGGAACAATTGCAACGCCAAGTTCCTGTGTTAAAAGATGAGGCTGCTGTTAATTTTTCGTTGCTTAAAAAAAATAAATCACCAAAAAATTTTCATCCAGCGTTAGAAGTTTTTTTTGGAAAGCAGAATTACCGATTTATGCAATCTTGGATGGCCTATCCCCCAAATGAGTACATAGCAAACTTGAACATTCCAACGTTAATTTTACACGGTAAAAACGATTTACAAGTTCATTTTTCAGAAAGTGAATTACTTCATGAATCAAATCCTTCCGCTAAACTAGTTCTGTTAGATGAAGTAAATCACGTTTTGCGCTATGTTTCTAACGATGATATGGAAAATGCTAAAACCTACAATCGAACTGACCTAAGTATTGCTTATGAAGTTATTGAAGAAGTGCTAGATTTTCTTATTACGCATTTTGGAAGTGTCGAATAACGAATGCCTAAATGAGAAGTGAAGAGTGAAGAGTGATGAGTGAAGAGTGATGTGTGAAGGGTGATGAGTGAGGCCCCCTAGCCCCCAAAGGGGGAATGAAAAATGAGAAATGAGAGATGAGAAATGAGAGTGATGATGCAATTTAGAGGGAGGTTTTTTAAGTTAGGAGAGTTGTTGGGTTAGAGGTTTGATATTTTTTTCCTATCAGCTTTATGCCTTTGCGCCTTTGCGAGAGTCAATCATCTGAAATTTGAAATAAACCCCAGTTTACGAACAGAAAATATCGAATACAGAAGTGAGGAGTGAAGAGTGAAGAGTGAAAGATGAAATTTTGGTTGTTGGTTGCTGGTTGTTGGGATGTGGAATGTGGAAAAAAATACGAGCCACATTTTACAATTGCTTGTCAACAGTCAACAGAAGACAGATAACAGAAGACAGATAACAGAAGACATTCAACAGAAGACTGTCGACAGTTCAAGAAAACCCAACAACCAACAACGAATAGTAAGCTAAACAAATCCCTTATTCGGTTAAGGCTTTCTTTTTTTCTTCTAACATTTTAAGTTGGTCACGATACTTCGCAGCTTCCATAAAATCCAATTCTTTTGCAGCTTTTTCCATAAGTTGTCGGATTTTTTTCATTTCAGATTCAAAGTCTCCTTTGGAGTAATTGGCCGCTTTTTCTTCGGCTGCTTCAAGCGTTGGTGAAATATCAATTTTATAGGGTTCAGGTTTTTTTCGATTTAAAACACTATCTTCTATTGCTTTATTAAGTGCTTTTGGAGTAATACCATGTTTGGTATTATATTCCATTTGTTTGTTTCTCCTGTAAGCTGTTTCATCAATTGTTTTTTGCATGCTATCGGTAATTTTATCGGCATACAATATGGCTTTCCCTTCTAGATTTCTTGCCGCTCGACCTATGGTTTGTGTTAGTGTTCTGTTGCTTCTTAAAAAACCTTCTTTATCGGCATCTAAAATTGCTACCAACGAAACTTCTGGCAAGTCTAAGCCTTCACGGAGTAAATTTACACCAACAAGAACGTCAAAAATTCCCTTACGTAAATCGGACATGATTTCAACCCTTTCAAGTGTATCTATATCGCTGTGTATATAGCGAGTTCTTATATTTACGCGTGTTAGATATTTTGTTAGTTCCTCAGCCATTCGCTTAGTTAGTGTAGTTACCAATACACGTTGGTCTTTTTCGGTTCTTAGGTGAATTTCTTCAATTAAGTCATCAATTTGGTTTTCGCTTGGGCGAACTTCCACAATTGGGTCTAATAAACCAGTGGGCCTAATTACTTGTTCTACGTAGATTCCTTCTGTTTTCTGAAGTTCATAATCAGCTGGAGTTGCACTTACGTAAATAACTTGGTTCTGTAGGGCTTCAAATTCTTCTAACTTTAAAGGCCTATTGTCCATTGCGGCTGGAAGCCTAAATCCGTAATCGACTAAGTTTTCTTTTCTGGAACGGTCACCTCCGTACATTGCTCCAACTTGAGAAATGGTTACGTGGCTTTCGTCTACCACCATTAAGTAGTCTTGAGGAAAATAATCCAGCAAACAGAAAGGCCTAGTTCCTGGTTTTCTTCCATCTAAGTAACGAGAGTAATTTTCTATCCCAGAGCAATACCCTAATTCTTTAATCATTTCTAGGTCAAAGTTGGTGCGCTCCTCTATTCGTTTTGCTTCTAAGGGCTTACCTATGCTATTAAAGTATTCAATTTGTTTTCCTAAATCCAATGCAATTTGGTCAATGGCTTTGTTTAACGTATCTGGGGAAGTAACAAAGATATTTGCCGGGTAGATGTTTAGTTTGTCGTAAGCAGCCGTAACCTCGCCAGTTTCAACGTTGAAAGCTTCAATTTCTTCGATTTCGTCACCAAAAAAGTGAATGCGGTAAGCGTGGTCTGCATATCCAGGGAAAATATCTAAGGTGTCGCCTTTAATTCTAAAATTTCCTCTAGCAAAAGTACCTTCAGTTCGTGAATATAAACTCTGCACTAACTGGCGAAGTAATTTTGTCCTAGGAATGTTTTGGTCCACCTCCACATGAATTACATTTTTTTGAAATTCAGTTGGATTACCAATACCATATAAGCAACTAACGGAAGCAACAACCAACACATCTCTTCGGCCAGAAAGTAGGGAAGAGGTGGTGCTTAATCGAAGTTTTTCAATTTCTTCGTTAATCGAAAGGTCTTTTTCTATGTATGTTCCCGTGGTTGGAATATAGGCTTCTGGCTGATAATAGTCGTAATAAGAAACAAAATATTCGATTGCATTTTCTGGGAAAAAAGCTTTAAATTCTGCATATAATTGCGCTGCAAGTGTTTTGTTGTGTGCAAGGACTAGGGTTGGACGTTGCAATTTTTCCACCACATTGGCTATGGTGAATGTTTTTCCAGATCCCGTTACCCCAAGCAAGGTTTGATAGCGTTCTTGTGCTTCAATTGCCGATACTAATTTTTTGATGGCATCAGGTTGATCTCCTGTTGGAGAAAAAGATGATTTTAGCGTAAATTTCAATGTCTCAATTTTTGTTGTTGAAAGTTAATTTCAATCCTATTTTGTAAAATCTTCATTATGTTCATAAACAGTTTACCTAGTAGCTCGACAAAGGTTTGTGTAGTCATGAAACGCATGTACTAATTATTTTTACAAATTAGAATCATTCCGATAGCTATCGAGGAGCGTTACATCTGTTCACTAAAAACAATACATATGAACAGATGAAATTCAGCTTCAAAAATAACTTAATTCAGCTAAAACATCAACAATTAACAAAGGCTTAAAATGAATATTACCAATTTGTTTGTTCAGCTATACCTGATAAACAAATTGGTAAATAGTAAAAATTTTAAAGTTGATTAGAAACCGCCTTCGTCATCAAAATCTCCACCTCCGTTTCGACCTCTTTTCTCGCGTTCATTTTTTTGTTGGTTGAAGCGATAAATAAAGGACAGCGTAATTTGTCTTTCTCTCCATTGAAATTCAGTTTGTGATGTAAACAAAGGAGTTTCAGTAAAAGCGATTCTTCTTCTGGAATTGAAAACGTCTCTAACGTTGAATGAAATAGTTGCGTTATCATTCAGAATATCTTTACTAAAAGCTAAATCTAATGAAAGAATAGATTCGGTTTTGGTTTGCGCATTTTCTGTAGGGCCTCTCCAAAAACCATTGGTTTGCCAATTGATCTTCCAAGGAAGTTCTACGCGACTACTTAATCTACCAAAGAAACTTAGGTTGGTAGCGCCAAAATCTTGACCTCTAAATTCTCCTTTACTTTCAAACCTAAAGAAGTTAAAGCTACCATTAAAGCGAACTTTTTTTGTTGGATTATACAAGGCTCCAATTTCTCCTCCAACACGTTCATTAGTCGATAGGTTAATTGGTCTATTGATAATTACATTAATTCCATCACTAGTAACGATTCCTAAATCTTCTTGAATTCGCTCAAACGAATTGGTCTCACGCTGGTAGTAAATCGAACTTGTAAGTGTAAACTTATCCCAACGCTTTAAATGTCCTACATCTACGGCGTCAGCAAAAGCTGGCTGCAAACTAGGGTTCCCTTGAAAAATATTGGTTCTACTGGTTCGCGAAGGAAATGGGTTAATGAACCAACTTCTCGGACGGTTAATTCTACGGTTGTAACCTAAAGTTAATTCTTGCGTATCGTCCAGTTTGTAAATCATGTTAACCGTTGGAAAGAAATTGCTAAAACGGTTGTCAAAATTTGTTACTACGTCGCCGTCAGGGTAAAATTGGTCCAATCCAGTAGATTCTCCTAAAAGTGGTGTAGTATTTCCCTTTAATTGTGTGTATTCATAACGCAAACCCAATAAAAACGAAAGGTTATCGCCTATTTTGTCACCATATTGGGTATAAACGGCAGCGACATTTTCGAAGTAGTCAAATTCGTTCGATAAATCGTCAGGAACAAGTTGTCCAGTCTCATCGTCCAATAAATTTAAATCAAAAATGGTGTTATTGTCATTAAAATCTCCTCTAAAACCAGCTTCAAATTGTGCATCTTCACCAATAGGAAGGACATAATCTCCTTGAATTAAGTATCCGATTTGACGTTGCGTTTCAAAAATTTGTTCTTGTGCCAAAAGAAAGCCATCTTCATCTTGCGTTGCAAACTGATTTTCGACTATGTTTACTTCTTGGTCACTATTTCTCCAAGAAACTTGAGCGTCTAAGGTAAGTTTATGGTCGCGGTTATTTTCATCAAATTGTTTTTCGTAGTTTAAAGAAGCTTGGTAGCGGTTGTCATCTCTGTCGTCAAACTCATCACGACTTGTTCGGCTATCAAATTCATTTTCAATAAATCGATTGGTTATGTTTTCGTTGTAATCGAATCTTGATCCAGGTCTTAGGTACATGGTTGCTGATATGGACTCGTAATCGCTTATGAAATATTGAGTTCCTAAGTTAATTGTAAGGTCTTCTTAGTCTCTGTTGTAAAAGCGGTTTTCCGTAATTCTATCAAAAGCTCCAGAAGTAAAGGTGTTGTCGAAAAAAGCATTTCCAGGCGGCCTTCTTTTGGAGTACGTAGTCGTGTTAAAGAAGTTAAATTTCTCGGTACGTAAATTTCCGTTAACGGTAACGCCATTATTCATAGGGGTTCCCACATTAACCTGGGCTGAACCATTGTAACCAAGTGTTTTATCACGCTTAAGAACAATGTTTATGATTCCTGCGGTTCCTTCTGCATCGTATCTTGCTGAAGGGCTTGCAATTACTTCAACACGTTCGATGGATTCTGCCGGAAGTTGTTGCAAAACATCTTGGTCTCCAAAACCTGCAAGTGTTGAAGGTTTTCCGTTAATTAAGATACGTACGTTTTCGTTTCCACGTAAACTAATGGTACCATCTACATCTGCTGAAACAGAAGGAACATTGTTTAATGCATCGGCAATTGTACCACCACTAATGGTTAAATCTTTGCCTATGTTGTAGACTTTTTTATCGAGCTTAACTTCAACCTCGGTCCTTTCAACCACCACTTGTACTTCGTCTAAAACAGCAACTTCAGTAACCAAACGAATGGTCCCTAAATCTTTGTTTTCAGTTAGGGATACATTAATTTTTTTTGTTTCGAAGGAAGTGTATTCAATTTGTAAACGGTAATTTCCAGCGGGTAAATTGTACTTAAAATTTCCATCGAAATCAGTGATCCCGCCTTCAACTAGAGTCTCTCCGTCAAAAACAGAAATTGAAGCCATGTCTAGGGGGATTCCAGTATCATCTACAACAATACCTTTTAATTCATAATTTTGGGCAAATAAAACAATTGTCGAAAGACAAAAGAGTAGGGTCTGTATTAGTTTCAAAACGTGTTTTTAATAGGTTACTTTGCTTTGACTTTGTAAAGTGTATAGCGTTTAATCATTGCTCGTTAAATTCAAGTTAAGAAATTAAAAGATTTTCAAAACAACAACATCAGAATGTACTGAAAAAGCATTTTGGTTATACTTTTTAACAAAAAAAAAGCTTCAATATTAAACATGTTGAAGCTTTTTTTGAAAAGATGTGTATTTTTTATGATTTATAAAATTGATTGTATTTTCGTTTAGCTAGAAAACCAATTACTACCCAAACTACAAGACTTATAATAATAAATTTATAGCTAATAATTTGGTCTCCGCTTGCATAGGAGTGAAGTCCAGTTAAATAAAAATTTACCCCAAAATATGTCATTAGTATAGATCCGAAGGCAATTACAGAAGCCCAGTTAAATGCCCATAGACCTCTTAACCCAGGTACCAAGCGCATGTGAATAACAAATGCATACACGAAAATACTAATAAGCGCCCACGTTTCTTTAGGGTCCCAGCCCCAATAACGTCCCCAGCTTTCATTCGCCCATTGACCTCCTAAAAAGTTTCCAATGGTCAGCATGACTAAACCAACCGTTAGCGCAATTTCGTTAATGTAGGTAAGCTCTTGTATATTCAGTTTTATTTTTTTTACATTTGATTTGTTGGTTGTTATCATCAGGAATAAAGAGATAAGCCCGATAATTGTTCCTAATGCAAAAGGCCCATAACTACCAACAATTACAGCCACATGAATCATTAACCAGTACGAGTCAAGGACAGGTTGAAGTGGGGTAATCGAGGGGTCCATCCAATTCCAATGGGCAACCATTAGTATGATTGCGGTAATAAAAGCGGTTGCTCCCATGGTTAAATCGCTCTTTCTTCCAAAGGCGAATCCAAAAAACATGGTTGCCCAAGCAACGTAAATCATACTTTCGTATGCATCAGACCAAGGGGCATGACCAGAAATGTACCATCGAGCAATTAAACCTAGGGTATGCGCAATGAAAAATAAGACTAGCGATACTTTACATAAAATCACAAACCATTTAGTGAATTTGTTTTTTCTGAAAATTTCAATTAAAACAACTATGACCATGAGTAAGCCAATGTACAAATAACATTGAAATAGCAAGTTGAAAATATCTAAATCATTGTAAGCGATTTCGATATTCATTTTTCGCTCACTAGGAATAACTTCTTTACCAAACTTCTTTTGAAATGCTTTCAAGCTGGTAAGAAGCTCGTCTGGTTTTGTGTAATCGTTTTCTTTTTTTGCTATCTGAAGCGTTTGAAGGTATATTGGGAGTATGTTTTGTACGTAAATAGAGTCATTTTCTACAAAAAACACTTCCTCTTCTTCTTTTTCGATGTCTCTTAGGGATACCCATCTGTTGTTAGGGTGATTAGGAACGGGAAAAATCCGCATTAAATTTCCTTGTAATGCATCGTAAAGCAAATTTACTCGTTGGTCTGCTTCTATATAGTCTTTTTGAAAAGCATTTGGAACTTGCGCTTCGTAGGCGTCTCTTAAAAAAGGGGAGAGTTTGTAGGTTCCATCTGCTTCAAAAAAATCGGTTAAGGCAACGTATTTTTCACCTTTATCTATTCCTAAAACATTATGTAAGCTATCGTTTTTAGGTTTTAAGTAAATAAAGGGTGCACCATACCAAATCGTAGGATTTTCTGTCATCGAAAGTAAAACCTGATCGCTATTTAATCCCTCGTAGGATTCATTTTTGCGAAGCTTTCGGAGTAATTCAGAAGAAAATGTGTGAACAGGTTTCATTCTTCCTCTAGAATCCTGTATGATGAGCTTTCCAAATTCTCTCGCATGCGATTTGTTTACCGCATTTAAACGAATTGCATTGTTTATTTCGGCTAAATAATCTGCTTTATCAAATTTTTCGTCTTCATGTACATGCGCTGAAATTGCAGTATCTGAACTTCCGGTCTCGTTGGATTCTTGTGCAAAACTATCTAAAGAGGTAAAACCGCTAATAATTACAGCTGCCAACAAGCCTAGTTTTGCTTTTCTAACTTTAATCTTGTCAAGTTTTTTTCTCAACTCTCCAAAGCGCGAGTTTTTATCGAACATTATTGCCATAAGTCCAAAATACAATAAGAAATACCCAATGTATGTAATCCAAGTACCCCACCAATCGTGGTTTACGCTTAGAATAGTTCCACCTTCATCTTTGTCGAATGAAGCCTGAAAAAATCGATAGCCACCATGGTCTAAAACGTGATTCATGTAGATGTCGTAATCGTAAGAATTGCTTCCGTCAATCACTTCAACTTTGCTCATAAATGAAGCATAGCTAGGATTTGCACGGTGCTCTGTTCCCGGGTGTTTCTCAGCAATAAAATCATTCAACTTTATGGCGAAAGGCAGTTCCAATTCTTTGCTTCCGTAGCGCAGGAAGATTTCGTAGTTGCCAACTTCAACCTTTTTCATATCCATAAGGTAACCTTTTCCACCAAGCATACTAACTTCTTTGCTGTTGCCATTAGCAGTAACTTTAAATCGAACCCCTTCAGGCATGTTCTCAATGGGTTTTGCAGCGGGAGCAATGTCGTATATGCCACGTTTTACAGGGTCAGGAAATACTACTTGCATCCCGCCAATATTATAAAGCGATCTTAGTTGTAACTCTTGAAGTGTATCGGCAAGTAGTTCTCCTTGAACTTGATCTGCCATACGTAAGTAAGAACCTTCAAAAGGGGAGAGGATGGTAAATCCAGTTTCATTTGTTCCTGTAATGTTAATCGCTCCATCGGTATGCTTATTAAAAGCGAAAAGCATGTTGCTAATGTTTACTAATTCCCCTTCTTTAAGAAATCGATCTTGGCGTTCGCCAGTTGTTGCCGTTTCTACCATTTTAAGGTAGTTGTCGCCTTTTTCGTTTTCTACAAAGGTTTCTTCAGCTTTATGAATAAATTCAATGACTTCAAATTGGACTGGGTCTCCGTTGAAGTTTGTTTTGATTACTTGTTCATTTTTTATTTTCGGGGCTAGAACAAGATCGAAGGCTTGACTTTTTCGAAGTGGTTCTCCCTCTATTTCACCATCAATGTAAGTAGAAAGGTAAGTGCGTTCTGAAAGCATAGTATTTGCAACTTCTCCTTCCCGAATAGGCATAATACCTTCAAAACCAATGTAACGAGTTATCCAAGCACCAAGTAAAATTAAAATGAAGGAGAGGTGAAGAATTAGCGTAGTGAACTTTTTTTTATTCCACAGTTTATAGCGGAAAATATTACCAATAAAGTTGATTACAAAAAACACCATAATAACTTCGAACCACCATGCGTCGTAAATCCATTTTCGAGCTGTAAGTGTTGAGTATGAGTTTTCTACAAATGTGCCAATAGCCATGGCCACAGCGTAAATCACGAATAGAACGGCCATTAATCGAGTAGAGAAGAGTATATCTTTTATTTTCTGCTGAATCATCCAACTAAATTTAGCCTGCAAAGATACTCAAATCAAGTATTTTTTCCTTGAATTTTTGCTTATATAAGCACTAATGATTCGTTAATTTTGAAGCAGTTGTTAGTCTTCAACTTCAAATTTTGCGCTGTATCTTCTTTGTTCGTTTAGTTTTTCAGCAGCCTCTAATTCCTCTTTAGGAATAACTTTTAAGAAAGAAGGATGTTGCTCAATAGCATACTCTAGTTTCTCAACTATTTCGTTTATGCTTTCGTTATCATAATCTATCTCTAGTGGCTTTTTAATTACCATCGATTGTAAAATTCCTCTTTTTTTTATGTTTATTCCTTTTTTGTCGAACGATCTTCTAAATCCGTCAATAACAATGGGGATTACAATGGGTTTATATGTTTTTATGATATGTGCGGTACCTTTTCTAATGGGTTTCCAGGGGGTGGTTGTACCTTGGGGAAAAGTAATTACCCATCCATCATTTATCGCCTTTCCGATGTTTGAAATATCACTAAATTTAACTTGCCTGTTTACTTCTTGACCTTGTGCTCTCCAAGTTCTGTCTATGCTTACTGACCCAGCATATGCAAGTATTTTAGGTAGTAAACCACTTTTCATGGTTTCTGCTGCTGCAACGTAATAAATATTGAGTTTAGGTTCCCACAAGTAGCCAACATTTTTGATGTTATCTACGCGCCCACTTAGTGAAGCGTTAAATACATGGTACATGGCAACTACATCTGCAAAGTAAGTTTGGTGGTTAGATACGAAAAGTACTTTTCGATCAGGAAGGTTTTTTATAATTTCTGAACCTTCAATTTGTAAACGATTAAAGCCACGATACCTTCTGTGAGTCATTGTACCCATCACGCGTATCAACCACTTTTTTAAGAATAAATAATGACCGAAAGGGTTTTGTTTAAATAATCCCATTGTTATGCTAGTTGAATTTTCAGCAAGGACAAATGTAATCAATTTTTTAGAATAGCCTAAAGCAATCAAATGGTAAAGCAATCACACAAATTCAAATTTTGCGAGTTTGCTTCGGAATGAGTTTTTTAACGTTATTGTACACGATAAAAATTGAAAGTCGTCAAATCGGTTCTACCTCAACCCTTAAGGGAGCTTGATTTTCCTTGATTTCTCCCTTCACTCTGTTAAATAATGCAACGCATTACGCAAAGCGTATTTAACAAGGTTGAGGGACGGGGCAAAAATCAAGGAATTTTAAAGTTTTTATTTTTTTGTCGTGTACTAAACTTTAACGTACAATTTAATTGCGGATTTAAATTTGGCTATTGTGTAGCTATGGTCAAATCAAAATAAGTATAAGTCTCAATTTTTTAGTTGTTCAAAAATTGATTGAATTTTAAGTTGAGGTCGGGCTTAAAAGGCTTATAAAACGATAATTAAAATTTAGCCTTCTATTAACTTGGTTATAAATGCGGGGCATCGCATAGGTCTCCTTGTATGTGCATCTACAAAAACTAAGGTTGTAGTTCCTTGGCATATTTTTTCGTTTTGCTTGTTGAAAATTTCATAGTAAAATATCATTTTTACATTTGGCAATTCCTTTAAATATGTATGAACTGTTAATACGTCTCCAAATTTAGCAGATTTAAGGTATTTGATGCTTAAATCATAAACAGGTAACATAATTCCGTCTTCTTCTAACTTGTGGTAATGAAGTTGGTATTGTTGTAACCAATGTACACGGCCAACCTCGAAATATTGTGGGTAAATACCGTGATGTACGACGCCCATTTGGTCAGATTCAGCATACCTTACTTCTATTTGTGTGCTTGTTTTGTTAATCATTCTTCATATTTTTGATGCAAATGTAGGTTTTAAAATTAAAATGTGTTATGCGAAAAAAAAACTTAAAATTCAAGTCCAATTTTGTTTTTTATTACACAATTTGTTCACATATTTGTAGTCCGAAAAATTTGAACCTTTAGTCGAACTCTTAACATTAAATTTACAGTTTCATTATGCTCAAAAATGCAGAATCAGTTTGGTTAAATTGCCTTCGTTTTATCGAAGATAATATTCCCCAACAAGCATTTAAGACTTGGTTTGAGCCTATAAAACCTGTAAAACTTGTTGATAATGTACTAAGTATTCAAGTGCCCTCTAAATTTTTTTGTGAGTGGTTAGAAGAACATTATGTAAGCTTACTTAAGGCTTCTTTAACAAAAGAGCTTGGCGCCAAAGCACGACTTGTTTATGTAACTGTCTCTAAAAATAACAGTGATATAGGTTCCAATTCCTACACGGAAAGTGTACCAAGCGCCCAACGAGGAAAAGTTGCTCCGCAAAGTGTGGATGTGCCTGTGAAATCTAAAAACCCAGACATAAAGAATCCTTTCGTTATCCCGGGTATCCGAAATTTGCAAATAGATTCGCAGCTTAATCACAATTATAATTTTGATAATTTTTTAGAAGGTGACTCGAATCGCCTTGCTAGATCTGCCGGTCGTGCAATTGCTAATAAACCCGGCGGAACTTCGTTTAATCCATTGCTTATTTTTGGAGGTAGTGGTTTAGGAAAAACACATTTGGCGCACGCTATTGGGGTAGATATTAAGGATAAATATCCAGAGAAAACAGTGCTTTATATTTCGGCTGAAAAATTTACACAACAATACATAGATTCGGTTGTTAAGAAAAACAGCAGAACTGATTTTATTCATTTTTACCAACTACTAGATGTCTTGATTGTAGACGATATTCAATTACTTTCAGGCAAAAAAGGAACTCAAGAAGTTTTCTTCCACATTTTTAATCATCTACATCAAAATGGCAAACAAGTTATCCTTACAAGTGACAAAGCACCTGTAGATATGCAAGAGATTGAGCAACGATTACTCTCTCGTTTTAAGTGGGGGCTTTCTGCTGAACTACAAACTCCAGACTTTACAACCCGTTTAGGAATAGTTAAGAATAAACTATTTCGAGATGGTGTGGAGATGTCAGAAGAAATTGTTGAATATGTCGCTAAAAACGTAAGAACTAATATTCGGGAGTTGGAAGGCGCTATTATTTCCTTAATCGCTCACTCTTCTTTCAATAAACAAGACGTAGACCTTAATTTGGCTGAAAAAATCGTAGCTAACTACGTAAAGAAGTCAAAAAGAGAAGTTTCCATAGACGAAATTCAAAAAGTAGTAAGTGATTACTTTGATATGGATGTTCAAACGCTTCAGTCGAAAACTCGAAAACGAGACATTGTTCAAGCTAGACAAATTGCAATGTTTTTCGCTAAAAAGTTGACTAAAAATTCTTTAGCAAACATCGGAAAAAGCATAGGTCAGCGAGATCATGCAACTGTATTACACGCTTGTAAAACAGTTCAAAACCTTGAAAGTACCGACAAGCAATTCAAACGCTTTATAGAAGACTTAGAACTTAAGCTTCAATCGTAATTTTACTTTTTTAGTTTATTTCATAGATATATTTCGAATCTTTTCTACTCGAAAGTTATGCAAAAAAAGAAGAAATCAATTTTAATGGTTTGCCTTGGCAATATTTGTAGATCGCCATTGGCAGAAGGATTATTGGCATCCAAAGTTAATCCTAGCCAAGTTTTAGTTGATTCTGCCGGAACTGCAAATTACCATGTAGGTGCGCTTCCAGACCCAAGATCAATAGCTATTGCCAAAAAACATGGAATTGATTTAACAACTTGCAAAGGAAGACAATTTGTTCAAAATGATTTTGATTTTTTCGATGAAATTTATGTCATGGATGAATCAAACTATCACAATGTTCTAAAGCTAGCTAGAAACGAAGAAGACAGAAAGAAAGTTGATTTTATACTGAATTTAATTTCACCAGCTCAAAATGCAGAAGTTCCAGATCCTTATTACGGTGGAGAAAGCGGATTTTTACATGTATATAACTTATTGAATGCAGCTACAGATATATTAGTGGAACGATTACAAAATCAATAATCATTTTATTATGGAAGAAGCTCAACAACCCAAAACAGGTAGACTTTTTTTAATCCCATCTCGCTTGGGAGACCAACCACCACTAGAAGTTTTACCCCTTTCTATCCGAAAAAAAATTGATGATATAAACGTTTATATTGTTGAAAATGAAAAGGTAACAAGACGATATATAAAAAAAATAGTGCCTTCAAAAAATCAACAAGACCTTCAGTTTTTCGTCCTTAATAAGTTTACTCAAGCCATAGAAATTCCTGAATTTCTATCTCCTTGTTTGAATGGGGAAGATGTTGGGTTAATTACTGACGCGGGTTGTCCTGGAGTTGCTGACCCAGGCGCCCAGGTTGTCGAATTGGCTCATCAGAAAAACATTCGAGTTGTCCCATTAGTAGGCCCATCTTCAATTTTATTAGCTTTAATGGCTAGTGGGATGAATGGACAGAGTTTTAGTTTTAATGGCTATCTTCCTATCGACAAAAATGAATGTAAATCGAAAATTAAGTTTCTTGAAAAACGTTCACTAGAAGAAAACCAATCTCAGTTATTTATTGAAACTCCATACCGAAATAATCAATTATTGGACACATTTCTTAAAACACTTCACCCACAAACCAAACTTACAGTTGCTTGCGATTTGACTTTGGAAACTGAATTTATAAGAACATTGAGTGTTAGCGCATGGAAAAATGAACAAATAGATTTGCATAAACGCCCTTGCATTTTCGTATTTCAAAAGCACTTTGTTTAAATTTTAGGAGAGGCTTTAAAGCTATTTAATAGTATAGTAATTGTTGTTTGAAATTACTGGAAGTTACAACTGCGAACCTCGACCTCGTGAAGAATGATTTTTATTTTCTTCTTGTTCTTCTTCTTATTAATAGTTAAATAAAGCCTTGTAAACACTGAACTGATTTTACTTCAGAGTATAGCTAAATCATTCTTCATAGAAAGAAGTTACTCGTTTTTTTTGAGTTTAACAATTTAAATACATTTCTTTCTTTTTGTTCTACAAAGAAATCTTTACCTTTCAACTGTATTTTCAATTGGTAAATGATATAAATCTTATTAATTGTCAACAACGATTTTACCTTGAGAAATTTTAAAATGAATTTTGTTTATTTTCAATAGAGGTAACATTAGGATTTGTGCATAAATTCTGGTCATTTAAATGTAGAAAAACGCTTATATACACTTTCGATAAGTTGTTTATCTTAAGTATTGAAACTATTAACAGCAAAACAGCAACCTATGAAAGTCTTATTTTTCACACGTGAATTTCCACCTTATGTTTATGGAGGAGCTGGTGTACATGTAGAGTATTTGTCTCAAGAACTATCGAAGCTGCTTTCGGTGGAAGTTCGTTGTTTTGGTAATCAAAATAGGAATGATGGACAACTTAAAGTTGAAGGTTTTGAGTTTGACGGGCTTGATGTTGAAAAAGCACCAAAAAACTTGCAATCGCTTTTTAAAACGCTACAAGTTTGCATTCAGATGAATGCACAACCAACCGATTTTGATGTTGTTCATTGCCATACTTGGTACGCACAATTTGCAGGTATTTTAGCTAAACTTTGTTATGGTATCCCATTAGTAGTTACTACGCATTCGTTAGAACCTATGCGTCCTTGGAAAAGAGAGCAGCTCGGTAGCGGATATGATATGTCCTCTTGGATTGAAAAAACTGCTATTGAAATGGCCGATGCTGTTATAGCAGTTTCTGAAGGAACAAAGCAAGAGGTCTTAACCCATTTTAATGTAGATGATAAAAAAGTAAGCGTCATATACAATGGAATCGATCTTCAACAGTATGTACCTGTAAAAGAGACAAGTGTTTTAGAAGCTTATGGCATCGATACTTCGCTTCCTTATGTTCTATTTGTTGGTCGAATAACTCGACAAAAAGGAATCATTCATTTGGTTAATGCCATTCAACACATTGAAGCATCAACACAAATTGTATTATGTGCAGGTGCGCCAGATACTCCTGAAATCGCTGTCGAGATGAAGCAACGAATTGCTGAAGTTCAAAAAATAAGAAGGAATGTTATTTGGATTGAAGAAATGCTTCCTAAGGAAAGTATTATTCAGTTATATACTCATGCAGCAGTTTTTTGTTGTCCTTCTATTTATGAACCTTTTGGAATTATAAATATTGAAGCCATGGCTTGCGAAACACCCGTTGTAGCAAGTGCAGTTGGTGGTATAAAAGAAGTGGTTGTCCATGGAGAAACTGGAATTTTGGTTCCTGTAAACCAACAATCTGAAGCCCCCTTCGAGCCCATAGAGCCTGATGTATTTTCAAAAGATCTTGCTCAAGCAATTAATCAGTTAATCGCAGACGAAGAGTTGCGAAAAAAAATGGCTAAAAATGCCCGCAAGAGAGTGGAAAATCATTTTGATTGGCAAGCGATAGCAAAACAAGTAAAAAAATTATACGAACAATTAATAGGTTAGTTATGTACAACGATAAAGTTTTAAACATTATATTGGGTGGTGGTCAAGGCTCACGCTTATACCCACTTACAGAAAAACGTTCTAAACCAGCTGTATCAATTGCGGGAAAGTATAGGTTGGTAGATATTCCGATTTCTAATTGTATTAATTGTGGTTTAAAGCGAATGTACGTGCTTACTCAGTTTAACTCTGCCTCTTTAAATAAGCATATTAAAAATACGTATCATTTTAGTTTTTTTAGCCAAGCTTTCGTAGATATTTTGGCCGCTGAACAAACCATGAAAAGTGACAGTTGGTTTCAAGGAACTGCCGATGCAGTTAGGCAAAGTATGCATCATTTTTTAGATCATGATTTTGAATATGCACTTATTTTGTCAGGCGATCAACTCTATCAGATGGACTTTAATGAAATGATAGAGCAACACGTAAAAGGAAATGCCGCTATAACCATAGCTACTCAGCCTGTAAGCGCAAAAGAAGCAACATCTTTTGGAATTTTAAAATCGAATGAGCAACAACAAATAACTTCATTTATAGAAAAACCAAATGCAGAACAGCTTGAGGGTTGGCAATCTGAAGTAAATGAACAAATGAAGTCTGAGGGACGTCATTACCTCGCCTCGATGGGTATCTATATTTTTAATAGAAAAACCTTAATTGATTTGATGAATAATCCGAATACCGTAGATTTTGGGAAAGAAATTATTCCAAGCGCCATTCATTCGCACAAAGTAATTAGTTACCAGTATCCTGGCTATTGGACTGATATAGGTAATATTGATTCTTTTTTTGAAGCAAACCTTGGCCTTACAGATGATATTCCAAAATTCAATTTATACGATAAGGAAAAGCGTATTTACACACGTGCACGTATGTTGCCTACTTCAAAAATTGCCGAAACCGCTTTAAAAAACGCAGTGATTGCGGAAGGTTGTATCATTCACGCTTCTAAAATTGAACGTTCTGTAATTGGTATCCGGTCACGTGTAGGTAAGGGTTCGGTAGTTACAAATACGTACATGATGGGATCTGACTCATACGAAACACTCGATGAGATAAATAATAATCGCATAGAAATCTTAATGGGAATTGGAGAGAATTGCGTTATAAATAATGCTATTTTAGATAAAAATTGCAGGGTAGGGGATAATGTACAACTGAAAGGTGGTAAACACCTCGAAAACCATGAAACCCCAAATTATATAGTAAAAGACGGTATTATTGTGGTGAAAAAAGGGGCTGTTATTCCAAAAGGATTTAGTTTATAGCTTCAAAACATTAGTTTGTCGCCGGTTGTAAGTTTACTACAACTTAAGTTTAATTCTAAGGGATTTATCAAACGTATTAGGTTGAATAAATTAATGTTCGCTGAATTCTTTTTTATAAATTTTCAGCACAATTAGCAAAAGTGAAATAAGAAGTGGGCCAAAAATTAATCCAATAAATCCAAAAAGCGGTAAGCCAATTATTACTCCCATTAAGGTGATAAGCGGATGTTCATTTGCCATTCTTTTCAATACCAATAGACGAACTAAATTGTCGGATGAATTAACCACAACAAATCCGTAAATTAACATTCCAGTTCCTGCATTAGTTTCGCCGCTAGCATACAGTAAAATACTTACTGAAATTACGCTAAATGCAGTACCTACAAAGGGTACTACACTTGCAATGGAAGTTATTACAAACCAAAACCATGGATTAGGAACTCCAAAAATCCAAAATCCAATTAGCGCTACAAATCCTTGAAATAGCCCAACAAGCGGAATACCTATGGCATTCGCTTTTACTTTACTTGCTACTTCTTTTCCTACTTCCTTTAAATTGTCCGTTTTTAGAGGTATATACTCTTGAAGCGTTCGAAGCATTGTTTTGTGGTTAATGAGCATATAATACAATAAAAAGTACATGATGCTAATAGCAATGAAAGCATCGATTGTACCAGTTGCTATGCTTTGAAAACTACTACTTGCCCAATCAGTTATCGCACCCACGTCTATTCTTGAGGCCAAATCAAAACCATATTTCTCTTCTAAACTTTGGGCTTGTGTTTCGTAAGCTTTTACAAGTTTTTCGAAATTCTTTGTGGGTGAGCCAATCTTCGAACCAATCATTACTACCACAAGTAAAATGGGCAATGCAATTGCGAGTGTAGATATAACCAATATAAAACTTGAAGCTAACCATGAATACCACCCTCTTTTCTCTAATATTTCCATTAATCTTCGAAAAAGTACAAATAGAGTAAAAGCTGCCAAAACTCCAGAAAAATACGGAAGAATTTGATCTAAAATCAACCAAGCAAGTAGTCCAATTATAAAAATAACAAATAATTGTCGTATAAGGTTTGGCGAAAGTGTTCCTTTAGTCATATTGTTAAGTAGTTAGCTAAATAAGTTATTTTTAGCGAGCAAACAATTCATTTGGGTTTCGAAAAGCTTTAAATTCCAATGCATTTCCAGAAGGGTCATAAAAAAACATAGTGGCTTGTTCTCCTGTTTTACCTTCAAATCGAATGTAAGGTTCAATTTCAAACGATAGTTTTTTTTCTTTTAATGAAGTGGCAAATTTTTTGAACACTTCCCACTCCAAAACAACACCAAAATGTGGAATCGGAACTTGTTTTCCATCCACCTCGTTATGAGGGCGAGAAGCATTCATATTTTCATCAATATGTAAAACCAGTTGGTGTCCAAAAAAATTTAGGTCTTGCCATATTTCGGTACTTCTACCAACTTCGCAACCCAAAGTTTCAACATAAAATTCCTTTGTTTGTTGAAGCTCTTTTACGGGAATTGCTAAATGAAATGGTGTTAAATCCATCGTTTAATTTTTGACTAAAATAAGCATTATCCACTAAATTATGTGATCGTGTTTCAGATTTTATGAAAATTCAGAGGTGAAATGAAATTTAATGCCTGTATATTTTTGTTGTGTCATTTGAAGTGAAAACGAAGAGTCCGCCAAGAAAACTAATTGCCCCCGTTTATCGTGAGCTAGGTATTTTGACTTTACGCGTTTAAATTCTTTAAATTCTTCACTTTTTTCATCCTTGGCTTCAACCCAACATGCTTTATGAACGTTTATTGGTTCATAAGAACATTTTGCACCATATTCATGCTCTAATCGGTATTGAATAACTTCGTATTGAAGCGCTCCAACTGTTCCTATTATTTTTCGGCCATTAAGTTCTAATGTAAATAATTGCGCAACACCTTCATCCATGAGCTGACTAACTCCTTTGTTAAGTTGTTTAGCTTTCATAGGATCTGCATTATTGATGTACCTAAAATGTTCTGGTGAGAAACTAGGTATTCCTTTATAATTTAAAATTTCTCCTTGAGTTAAAGTATCACCAATTTTGAAATTGCCCGTATCATGCAAACCAACTATATCCCCCGGAAACATTTCGTCAACAATTTCTTTTTTCTCAGCAAAGAATGCATTAGGACTAGAGAATTTTAGTTTTTTTCCAAGTCGAACATGTAAGTAAGGTTGATTTCTTTCGAACTTACCTGAAACGATTTTTACAAAAGCTAAACGATCTCTGTGTTTTGGATCCATATTGGCGTGTATTTTAAAAACAAAGCCAGAAAAATGGTCTTCGTTTGGTTTAACCAAACGTTCTTCACTGTTTTTAGGTTGTGGAGTAGGAGCAATTTCAACAAAACAATCCAGCAACTCTCGTACGCCAAAATTGTTTAAAGCAGATCCAAAAAATACAGGTTGTAGGCTTCCGTTTAAATAAGAATCTCTTTCGAATTGAGGGTAAACCCCTTCAACAAGCTCAAGTTCATCTCTTAGTCTATCTGCAGCTGTAGCACCAATTAATTTGTTTAATTGTTCGTCTTCAAGGTCTGATATTTCAATGGTTTCTTCAATATCTCTTCTGGAATCACCTGTGAATAAATTCACATTCCGTTCCCAAATATTATAAATTCCTTTGAAGTCATAACCCATTCCTATTGGAAAACTAAGCGGAGTAACATTTAGGTTAAGTTTTTGTTCAATTTCGTCTAAAAGTTCAAATGCATCTTTACCTTCTCTGTCCAATTTATTTACAAAAACAATCATTGGAATTTTTCGCATCCGACAAACTTCAACTAGTTTTTCAGTTTGTTCCTCAACACCTTTCGCTACATCTACTACCACAATTACAGAATCTACTGCCGTGAGCGTTCTAAACGTGTCCTCAGCGAAATCTTTGTGTCCAGGAGTGTCTAGGATGTTGATTTTTATGTTTTTATACTCGAATCCCAATACTGATGTCGCAACCGAAATACCTCTTTGGCGCTCAATTTCCATAAAGTCGCTGGTTGCACCTTTTTTAATTTTGTTGCTTTTAACGGCCCCTGCTTCCTGAATTGCACCTCCAAAAAGTAGAAGTTTTTCAGTTAATGTAGTTTTACCCGCATCAGGGTGGGAGATAATACCGAAGGTTCTCCTTCTATTGATTTCCTTATTAATTTTCATGCCGCAAAGATAACTTTCTACTCTTAAAGCTTCAACTTAATCTTGAAATATATCTTTGGAAAAGCAACAACTAAAAGCCCCTCCCTAACCCTCCCCGAAGGGGTGGGGACAATCATTTTCCCGTTATGCTTTTCAAAGTCCCCCTTTGGGGGATTTAGGGGGCATCCCGTTCTGCTTTTCAAAGCCCCTCTCCTTTGGAGAGGGGTTGGGGAGAGGCCCTATCGTTTCAACGTAAAATTCGCTTTAAACTCTTTTCTCACTCCTGTACTTGGCTCTGTATATTCCACTCTAAACCAATAATCATTGGTTGGCATTTGCTTTCCGTTGTAGGTACCATCCCA
>JBHYFG010000012.1:0-116441 GCA_051859645.1 Psychroflexus sp.
CACAATTTCCGTCCCGTACGTACGGGATGCAAATTATTCACAACGTTATATATGAAAAAAGCAATTTCGCTCTCTTAACGACATTTGATAGTCAAATTGGTATTACTTCTTTAGAAACCTTTGTTCTCATATAGTATCGTTAAGTCGAAAACTTAATTTAGTAGCTATAGCTTTCAACTTAAATTTTATCGATTCGAACGGTAGTAAAAAAACAAAATCACAATTGGTACAGCCAACAAAATGACCATCCAAAAACTTGTAACTAACAAAGATGGGATAAGGAGTAAAGTGATTAAATAACCTCCAATTGCTCCACCAAGGTGCGCATCATGTCCAATATTATCTGTTTTGGATTTCATTGCCTAAATAGAATAAAGTAAATACCCCACACCAAACACATAAGCAGGGATTGGAATGATAAAAAACAACCCTAGCATCATGTCTGGTTGTAGCAAAATTGCCGAATATAAAACACCTAAAACGGCACCACTTGCACCAACAGCCGAATAAGTAGGTTCATTTTTATGAAATGCGAAAGACAAAAAGTTACCCAAAAATAAACTACCAAAGTAAATCAAAATAAAGGACAGCTCACCCACATAAAAAATGACTGTATCTGCAAAAAAGTAAAGCGTTAGCATATTTACAAACAAATGTGTTGTGTCTACATGCAAAAATCCCGAACTAAGGAAACGCAACTTTTCGCCTTGGTAAATTTCTCTAATACTGAACTTGTATCGATGAAAAAAAGTATAATCATTAAATCCCTTGAATGACATGGCAACATTCAAGCCAATAATTAGTAAAGTAAGCAAGTTAATCCCTCCCATATTCATTTATAATTTAAAATACGAAAATAATAACTCCTTTGTTATTACAAGATATTATTAGCAAATATGCATGAGAATTTAGAATCTTTTGAAATTCCAAATGGCGAATATTCTTATTACGAAGAAAAAAATGTTCTCAAAAAAATTAGGTAGCTCAAGTAATGTTACTAACTACGTATTGAAGTTGATAAATTAAGCATAATACTTTTTTCAATCGTTCATAAAATTGAATCAATACCTTACTTTTGTGCCGTTTCAATGCTAGCAAATAGTTTAAATGAAGTAGAAACAACAATTGAATGAAGGAATTAGCATACATCAATAAGTACTTTTTAAAATACAAATGGTTACTCATTTTAGGCTTTGTAATAACTGTGGGAGCTCGAATTTTTATGCTTTTCACTCCCCGTTATGTAGGTGAATCTACCAATGTAATCGAACGCTATGTAAATGGAGAAATTACGGACAAGTCCTTAGTAAAATCTGAGCTTTTAACCTATATATTAATTATTTTGGGGGCCGCTGCCGCATCTGCCTTACTAACCTTTTTCATGCGTCAAACCTTCATTGTTGTATCCAGAAGAATTGAATACGACATGAAGAATGAGATTTATGATCAATACCAAAAATTATCACTCAATTTTTACAAACGAAATCGAACAGGAGATTTAATGAATCGAATCTCAGACGATGTTTCCAAAGTACGAATGTACACTGGCCCAGCTCTTATGTATGGTGTAATGACTATTACTCTTTTTATTGTAGCTATTTCGTTTATGCTGAGCAAAGCACCTGTTTTAACCTTGTATGCACTTCTCCCCTTGCCTGTTTTATCCATAGCCATATATAAATTAAGCGTTGCCATCAATCAGCGAAGTACCCTCGTACAACAAGTACTTTCTAAACTTAACACCTACACCCAAGAAAGTTTTAGCGGAATTGCCGTAATAAAATCCTACGGGATGGAGAATTTAGTAAATACCGACTTCAAAGATTTGGCTATTCAAAGCAAAGAGAAAAACATTGATTTAGTAAAAGTTCAAGCATTTTTCTTTCCGTTAATGGCGTTGCTAATTGGTGTAAGTAACATTTTAGTGATTTACATTGGGGGCAAGCAATACATCAGTGGAGAAATTGAAAATTTAGGTACGATTATCGAATTTTTGTTGTACGTAAACTTACTTACTTGGCCAGTAGCTTCGGTAGGTTGGATTACCTCTATGATACAGCAAGCTGCTGCTTCACAAAAACGAATAAATGACTTTTTAAACGAAGTACCAAGCATTCAAAACAAGGGAAATGAAGTTAGAAAAGTAGCAGGAAAAATTGAATTTAAAAACGTAAGCTTTACGTACGAGGACACAAATATTGAAGCGCTAAAGGACATTTCATTTAGCCTTGAAGCCGGAAAAACACTTGCTATAATTGGAAAAACAGGTTCAGGAAAATCTACCATCTTAGAGCTTGTAGGTCGACTTTATGACGTTTCTGAAGGTGAAATTTTAATTGATGATATTCCTATTGAAAAGTACGAATTAAACGCTTACAGAAAGCAACTGGGCTACGTGCCACAAGATGCCTTTTTGTTTAGTGAATCCATTAGAGAAAACATTCGTTTTGGAAAGGTTGATGCCACAGAAGAAGAAGTCATCGAAGCTGCAAAAAACGCAGCTGTACACCAAAATATTATGAATTTCCACAAGCAGTACGACACGGTGTTGGGAGAGCGTGGGATAACCTTGTCGGGAGGACAGAAACAGCGAGTTTCTATTGCACGAGCCATAATTAAAAATCCAGACATTGTTTTGTTTGATGATTGCTTATCGGCTGTAGATACTAAAACCGAAGAAGAAATTTTCAATAAACTTCAAGAAGTTTCGAAACAAAAAACTGCCTTAGTGGTAAGTCATCGTGTATCCTCTGCCAAAACTGCAGACAAAATTATTGTGCTGGAAGAGGGTAAAATTTTACAAGAAGGAACTCACGATGAGCTATTTCAACAAGAAGGATACTACCGTGACCTTTGTTTAAAACAACTCACCGATAAATAATTTGCCCTAGGCTTGGTAAAACTCTTTTTTTTTAAGATTTTTGGCGCTCAAACAATCATTAATAAATTATTAATTCATGAGGGATCAGGAAAGGAATAACGAGGAGATTTATGCTAAAGTTATTCGTGCAGGAAGAAGAACATATTTTATAGATGTTAGAGAAACCAAAGCGGGAGATTATTATTTAACCATCACCGAAAGTAAAAAGTTTACTAACGAAGATGGTTCATTTCATTTCAGAAAACACAAAATTTATTTGTATAAAGAGGATTTTGCTGAATTTCAACAGGCACTTATGGAAGCAAGTGAATTTATTATTCAGGAAAAGGGAGAAACTGTCATTTCTGAATCGCATTACGATGAAAGCTTGGCTGTAAACTCACCAGCGCAGAAATATTCAGACCTAAGTTTTGATGACATATAGCATTTGTTGTTAAAACCCGGGTTATGCATTTGAACTTCGTTATGAAAGGTAAACTGACGAAGGAAGTTCACGAGTTCCTTTTTAAAAAATAACAAGCACACGAGCTAAACCGACGAAGGAGGTTCACGAGTTCCTTTTTAAAAAATAACAAGCACACGAGCTAAACTGACGAAGGAAGTTCACGAGTTCCTTTTTAAAAAATAACAAGCACACGAGCTAAACTGACGAGGAGGTTCACGAGTACCTTTTTAAAAAATAACAAGCACACGAGCTAAACCGACGAGGAAGTTCACGAGTTCCTTTTTAAAAAATAACAAGCACACGAGCTAAACCGACGAAGGAGGTTCATGAAAAACAACACAAAGTTTCACGAAGGGGAGTTTGATGGCTTTGTGTTATTCGCTGATAATGATTCACATACCTGATGTGTGTGGCTTGTGGAATCGCTGTTTGGGGGTTTGGTTGTTGGGTAATTTTAAGATGATAAATATGGATGTTGACTTATGACTAAAAATACTAATTCAATACACTTCCATGCTAGTATCTACGAAGTAGCTACCTAGTAGCTACGAAATGAACGGGAAACTATAGCTACAATAGAAATCATAGAAACCATAGAAACCACAGATACTATAGATACTATAGATACTATAGCTACTTTAGCTACTATAGATACTATAGCTACTTTAGCTACTATGGCTTCAATGAAATAGCAATTTATAATTGCGTAATTGCCTGCCCTCTCTATCTGTTTAGATAGCTTAGGGAATTAATCCCGAGAAACGCAGTGAACGGGAAACTAAAGAAGCAATAGAAACCATAGATTCAATGAAATAGCAATTTATAATTGCGTAATTGAATTAATCCCGAGAAACGCAGTGAACGGGAAACTTTAGCTTCAATGAAATAGCAATTTATAATTGCGTAATTGCCTGCCCTCTCTATCTGTTTAGATAGCTTAGGGAATTAATCCCGAGAAACGCAGTGAACAGGAAACTAAAGAAGCAATAGAAACCATAGATTCAATGAAATAGCAATTTATAATTGCGTAATTGAATTAATCCCGAGTAACGCAGTGAGCGGGAAACAATAGAAACCACAGAAACAATAGAAACCATAGCTACAATAGTAACCATAGAAACAATAGAAACAATAGAAACAAAAGTAACAATAGCAACTACAGCGACTATAGAGAAACTTATCCCTCAAGCACTTCCAACCATCGATGCTTGACCTTTTGCCAGTCGAATGCTTCTACTTTTTTTCTGCCTTTTTGGGAGAGTTGTTGGGAGAGTTGTGGATTGTTGAGGAGTTGAAGAATAGCTGATGTCATAGCTTCTACATTGTTGGGGGGTACAAGTAAAGCCTCGTCTTCTTGAATTAAATAAGGAATACCTCCTACGTTTGTGGTAACCACAGGTAGTCCCAATGCCATGGCTTCGATCACACTCACGGGGGTGTTGTCTACATTGGTGGTATTGATGAAGATATCAAAGTCTTGGGCGTAAGCTAGCCATTCTTCTTTTTGCATACCTCCTGTAAAAGTAACAGGGAGCTGGTGTTGATTAGCGTAAGCTTTACACTCGCTAATAGAATCATCTTTAAAAGGACCTACCATGCTTAACTCAGCTTCAGGATAGGTTTTTAAAAGTTGCTTTAGCACTTTTAAGGCTAAGATTGGATTGTAAATGTGAGCAAATGAACGTACATATAATAGTTTAGTTTGTAAATTTTCACGTTGTCTGAACTTGTATTTACTAATTTCTATGGTGTTGGGTATGTAAGTAAGGTTTGTATAGCCTGCTTCTTGAAAATGATGCAGTAAGTAATGAGATGGAGCAATGTTTTGGTAGGCATTGCCAAAAAGTTGACAACATAGTTTTGGATTATTTTTTAAGCGATTAGGAAGGTTTCCCCCGTGAAGGATACAGATGTAGGGAAGTTGTAAGAACTTAGCAAATCTTCCGCAAACATAAGCGTACCAAAAGGCGGTAGTGGAATAAGTATCTATCAACACGTAATCTGCCCATTTACGGTAACGGATTAGAACTATACACATTACTAATAACCTAAAAAGTATATTTTCTTGAGAAGAATAGCTCTTTATCTGAAAGCCTTCTTTAGCTAAGTCAAGACTAAGTGTCTCAAGATGGGTTAAGTTGCGGTTCTTCCGTGCTAGCTTGTTTCCTAGGTAAAGTAGTTTTAGATTCTTTTTTTCTTGTTGCATATTGAACATCTAATAAACACAGCGCGTAGAGCATTCCGGGTGCTGCAACCCGCATGGCGGAGTGATTGACCGTTAGTAACCAAAATAAGGCAAAAGGGATGATGAATAAATTAGCAGGATTGCTTAAAAATTTAAAAGAAGGTACTAAAACTAAAATCAATAGTGCCAACAAGCCTAATGAACCATGCTCAGCTAACATTCTACTCAACTCATTATGAGCAGCAGCAAGTTTACCTGTTCGTTCGAAACGAATAAATTTCCCCATTCCAGGACCAACACCCATGTATGAATTTTCATAAAATAAAGCAATGTCCTCAGAAATAATATCTCCCCTACCCGTAGTGATATCTTTTTCTCTTCCTTTGGCATCTTTATTTTGGTACCTATTCAATAACATCCCTCCTGTTTGTGCTACGGTAAAAGAAAACAATACAAAAGCTGCTCCACCCAAGAAAAGTAATTTACCGACCCCTTTAGCCTTTGCTTTTAGTGGCGCATATAACATAAAAATTAATGAAAAAATAACCATCATTAATATCGCAGTAAACACTCCTCCTCGCGACATCGTCACTAAAGCCCTGAATCCAAATATGGCAAATATTCCTAACATAACCACGCTTAAAACTTTGTCTTTGTAAGGTATTAATAACCTAACAAACAAGACAAACATGCCTAAACCCAGAATAGTGGCTACTTGATTAGGACCAAAACCACCTGAGGCCGCAAAATTGGAACCTGTAGAGGTTACTACTTCACTTGTCTTTGGCGCCCTTAAAAAAATATAAAATGCAATAGTGATAATGGGATAAACCAATGCGTTCAACACACCAAGCATACCTTTAAAAGAAATTTTTCGGTTCATTGCGTACATTGCAGCTATACCCAGACTAACAGGTCCCGAGATATTAAAAGTTACTGCTTTTCGAAAGTTCTCTTCGATGGGTAAATTCTGGTACGTTAGATATACGCTTGGTAACATCAATAAAATAAAAACAAAATAAAAAGTTGCTCCTCTTGTTAAACCATGTTTATACATGCCAATCAGAGAGAACAATATTACTGCATATTTACCAATTTCATTAAACACAAAAGCACCTGTCATACGTAAAAACACTTCAGCGCCTACCAAATAAGCACAAGCCATTACAATGTGTACCGGTTGAATGTTAGGACGTATTAACTGATACAATAAAAACCCAAAAGTACCAAGTAAATACAACCATGCCAAAGGCTTAATCACCCCTACCGCTAAGCCTATACCTACATGAAGAATAACCAACTGCAAAGAAGTAACTTGATTGTTCTTTACCTTGAGTTGCTCTTTAGCAAAATTGATATGTTTGGTTTTGATTTTCACTTTACAAAAATAGGGAAAAGTAATTTAAGTTTTTGCTTCTTTGGTTTCTATGGTTACTATAGCTTCTTTGGTTACTGTTGATTCTTTGGTTACTATAGCTTCCCGTTCACTGCGTTTCTCGGGATTAATTCGTTTTCGCAATTATAAATTGCTCACTCATCACTGTTCACTCTTCACTGCTCACTCATCACTGTTCACTCATCACTGTTCACTCATCACTGTTCACTCATCACTGTTCACTCATCACTGTTCACTCATCACTGTTCACTCATCACTGTTCACTCATCACTGCTCACTCATCACTGTTCACTCATCACTGTTCACTCATCACTATTCACTCATCACTGCTCACTCATTACTATTCACTCTTCACTCCTCACTCTTCACTCCTCACTCTTCACTCCTCACTCTTCACTCCTCACTCTTCACTGTTCACTCTTCACTGTTCACTCATCACTATTCACTCATCACTATTCACTCTTCACTGTTCACTCATCACTGCTCACTCATAACTGCTCACTCATAACTGCTTACTGCTCACTCCTCACTCTTCACTCTTCACTCCTCACTCTTCACTCTTCACTCTTCACTCTTCACTATTCTCTCTTCACTGTTCACTGTTCACTATTCACTGTTCACTCTTCACTGTTCACTCTTCACTTCTCACTCTTCACTCCTCACTCATCACTCATCACTCCTCACTCATCACTGTTCACTCACCACTCCTCACTCCTAACTCATCAGGTTCTTGTTTCACGCAGAGAGCGCGGAGAAATGAACGCTAAGGGTGCAGAGGGTTTTGCTTACTCTAGGTCTTCTTCATTTAAAAAGTCCCATGCCTTTTTGGGTTTACTTAATTTTCTACCGATGATTTGTTGAAATTTACTAGCTTCAATTCCAAATCCTTTGGGTTTCTTGGCTTCTAAGTCGCCAAAAGTAATAAGATGTCCTTGAGGTAAATCCTTATTGATGGCTAAGGATTTTTCGAAAATTTGTTTTAATGATGTGTATTGCTGATTTTCAGCTTTATCGATTGGTTGTCGGAATGCCTCCTGCAATTGATTACGGGCTTCGACGAGTTGACTAACTTCTTCTAAAGTTAAAGAAGAACTTACGTCAGGTCCAAACATTTCTTTGTGAAACACCACATGGAATTCGACTATCTCGGCTCCCAAGCTCAATGCTGCAATGGCTGATGTAATTGTCCCCGAATGATCTGAAAATCCTGTTTTTACCTGGTAACGCTTCTTAATTTCTTGAATCACATTCAATCCCCAATTTTCAGGTTGTGTTGGATAGCTAGTAGTACATTGTAAAATGGAATATTCCACTCCTCGACTTTTCAAAAAATCAACACTCTGATCCAGCTCCTCCCATGAACTCATTCCGCTTGATAGAATGACAGGCTTTTTAGTTTGAGCAATTTTTTCTAATAAAAGTAGGTTATTGACTTCGCCACTGCCTATTTTGTATTGTTCAACACCAGCTTTTTCTAATATATTGACTGCTTCATTTGAAAATGGACTGGAAATAAAATCCAAACCAACTTCGTTACAATGTTTACCGATTTCTATCCATTGCTCTTGGGTAAACGACATACGTTCCCAATAATCGTATCTTGTCTTATCCTGAGTAGAAAACTTTACTCGAAAGGGTTCGTGTTTACTGCTTTCTGCATAAGCTACATGGGTTTGGAATTTCACTGCGTCTACTCCCGCCTTGGCTAAGGCATCGATGTAGGCGTGTAACATTCCTAAACTTCCTTCGTGGGCTTGTCCTATTTCTGCTATTAAGTACATTTTTTTTAGTTTCTATCGCTTCCCGCTCACTGCGTTTCTCGGGATTAATTCAATTACGCAATTATAAATTGCTATTTCATTGAATCTATGGTTGCTGTTGTTTTTATTGCTCCCCGTTAACTGTGTTTCTCGGGATTAATTCGATTACGCAATTATATATTGCTATTTCATTGAAGTTGTGAGGTAGATGTCGCTACGCTTATTTGCTGTTATGGGGAAACCTTCGGTTTCTGTTGTGACGCTTCGCTGTTGTGATTGTTGTCTGTCTTCGCGAATCGCTATGCTCTCGGGATAAATTATCTTAGCTATCTAAATAAATAGAGAGTGCAGGCAATCACGCAATTATAAATTGCTATTTCTTTGAATTTGTTGTAAGTCGACTGAAGACTGTCGACTCTTAACTCCTCGCTCTTTACAGCTCACTGTTCACTCATCACTGCTCACTGTTCACCCTTCACTCTTCACTCATCACTTTTAACTGCTCACTCTGCTTACCATATTTCACTGGGGTTGGGGCGTGATAAATAAAAAGAATTTGATTCTAAACCCGTTGCAAGTGCCCCGACCCTAAAGGGTGTTGCAACTACTTTTCCGATAAATTTAATTAACTCATTTTTTTTAGTTATTTAGATGTAAACTTAAACAAGAAAGATAAAAATACTTCATAAGTTAAAGGATGGATGGCTTTGTTTTTTCTATAAATTTTTTCAGTTTTAAAATTACTTCTTCCAATTCATTATCAACTTCAAAATTTGTAAATCGAATTGTAGAAATACCATTAAACTTTAAAAACTCTTCTCTTTTTTGGTCATATTCAATTTGTTCTATACTTTGATGATATTCTCCATCAACTTCAATACACAGATTCAAAGAATGATTGTAAAAATCTAAAATATAAATACCTAAAGGGTGTTGACGTCTAAATCGATAGCCTACAGTTTCTTTATTTTTTAATAATTCCCATAGTTTTAGCTCACTTAAGGTCATTTTCTTTCGAAGTAACTCAGCCTTTTTAAAAGTATCGGGCTTAGCACCTTTAAACATACTATTGTCATGATATAAGTCCACTAAATAAATTTAATTTTTAATTTTAATGCTTTTTGCTCCCTTTAGGGTCGGGGCAAACAAAAAGAACTAGTATTTCATAACGCCGTTGCGAGCGCCCCTTCCCTAAACCCTTTGAAATGGTGTAAAAATACCAAGCTTCGATTATTCTACTGGGGTTAGTGGGCAGCCTCATACACCCCAATCACCTGCTGAATAATTGTTTCAGGATTAAATTCTTTACTTACCTTATCGTGTAAGGCTAGTGCATCATTTTTAGCTTCTGTTGGGTTTTCAATGTAAAATTGAATCGCTTCTGCTAAAGCCTTGGGATTATTGGGAGGTACTACTTTCCCGTAATCACCTACTACCTCAGCGCATTGCCCTACATTTGTTACCACCACGGGCTTTTTTGCTATTGCATATTCGATTAAAGCCATTGGTAAGGCTTCTATGTCTGATGATAATATGGCTATTTTAGCATTTTTAATTAGTTGACTTACATCAGATCTTTGCCCTAAAATAAATACCTCGTTTTTTAGGTTTAGTTTACTAATTAATGACTTTAATTCGGTAGAGTAATTGTCTTTTTTATCATCTCCTACGAGATTTAACTTCCATTGTTCAAATTGCTTGTTACTTTTTAGTAAGTGAAATGATCGAATTAAATTGAAATGATTCTTCGGTTGTCTCAAATTAGCAACACATACAATATACGGTTCACTGTTATTATCATTATTTAATAATGCATCTTGTTCAATACTAACAAAATTATTAATATGGCTAACAGATGAGATTTTTAGATTTTTCTTTGACCATTCAACTAATTCATTGCTCACACAAAAAACATGCTTAAAACCTCTGGAAAGTTGTTTAAGAAGCTTGTTGTTTAGTTGTTGGGATTCGTTAACCCGATTTCCATGATGATCATGCCATACAATTTTTAGACTTGGTTGAAATATCTTCAATAAAAATGCAAAAAAAAACGAACTTCCGTGAGCATGAATAAACTGAATGTCATTTTGCTTTAGATAAGCAAGAGTCTTCTTAACGGCCAAAAAATCGAGACTTCGCTTTTTATTAGAAAAGAAATATGAGGTTTTTTTACTTAATAAGCTTTTTAAAACTCCTTCTTTTCTGGTACAAACTAAGCCTGAAAATTGAACTTTGTCCACTAAGGCGTTGGCTAAATTTACTGCCATTCGCTCCCCTCCTCCTGCGTCTAAGGAATCGATGAGTTGGATTACGCGGATGTTATTTGTTTTGGGCATTTTTTGAGGTTGTGGTGGTCGTTTTTGCTAACGCTTAACTCCCTGTTGTATTGGCAACAAGTTGCTTGTTGTGGCGCTTCGCTGTTGTCTGTTCTCAGTTCTCAGTTCACTGTTGTCGGTTCACTGTTGTCGGTTGTCCCGTTCGCTGTACTCACGGGACTAATTCCATTACGCAATGATAAATTGCTATTTCATTGAAGCTGTGGTTTCTATGGTCACTATGGGTGCTGTTGCTTCTGTTGCTTCTGTTGCTTTTTTTGCTCCTATTGTTTCCCGTTTACTGCGTTGCTCGGGATTAATTCACTAGGCTATCTAAATAGATAGAGAGGCAGGTTGAATGATTGAAGCAATGTGAACCCAACAATCTGCTTGTAATATTCCCCCTTCGGGGGTTAGGGGGCTAACAATTTCCTAATCTCCTCCTCAAACTTATCTAAGGTATAGTGTCTTGACCATTTGGCTGCTTTTTCAGCCATGGATTCTAACTTTGTAGGTTGTTTGATGAATGAGAGAATTGTAGTTGCTGTTTGCGCTAGATTTGTATCATCCATCAAAATACCACGTTGACCATTGTCGAGTATCCAAGGCACACAAGAAATGGGGGTTACGATGGGAATACAACCCCAAAACATAGCTTCTGCAACTACTTTTGGCCAACCTTCAGATTTGCTTGGGAGTACTAAAAAATGGGAATGCTGAATGGCTTTTTTTACTTTTTCTTTGGGTTGATTGCCATATAAAAAAACACTTTTTTCTAATTTGTTTTGTTGTATGTAGTTCTCTAAGCTTGTCCGCTCTTGTCCATTACCATAGATATGTAAAATAGCCTCTATGCCTTTTTGTTGTAATTCCTGAATTAACCGAATCGCTTTAAGCGGTTGTTTCCCAGGTGCTAGACTCCCCACAAAACAAAAGTGAAGGTCATGGGTATAGTTTCTGACTTTAACAGCTTGCTTTTCCTCTTCTTTATAGGTGGCTGTAAAAAATGACTTGATATTCTTTGTTTGATTAGGCCACTCGCCATATACGAGTACTTGCATGTTTTTGGTAAGCTTAGTATTACTTAGTATCCATTTTTGTAGATTGTATGACCAAGGTTGTTTTGCCTTTGGGTCCCAATTGCCAGCGTATTTTGCTGTTTTGGGAGTTTTAGGAAATAACACTTGTACCAAACATCCCAACAAACCCATGTTGCCTGGACAACGCAAGTGAATATGGTCGGCTTGTTTCATGGCTTTGTAAATAACAGCAAGAATGTTAGGTAATTTGAATAACGTCTTGAGTATCTCTTTACTGCCTACTAATGAAAATGCAGGTACTTGGTAAAAATTTATGCAGATATGATGGTAGGCTAAATTGATGTTTTTATCAAAAGAATCACCGACAGGAGAAACAATACCAATTTGGTCAACGTATTTCGCCCAGAGATTCATTTCTCTTACGTAAGGGGCGTAAGCAGAAAGTTTAGCATCTACTTTGTAAGTTTCAGCATGAGTAACAATCAAGAATTTCATAAAAAATCACTTGATTTAAACATAGGGTGCTTTTCCTCTAACTCAGAATTATTATAGGCTCTAAAAAGAATGTTATTTACTTCGGCCGCCTCATAATCGTTAATTGAATCACCTATCAAAATGCATTCTTCTAATTTATATTTTTCCTTTTCTAAGATATCTCTCACCAATTTTTTCTTTGGCGTTGGTGAGCCTTCAATACTTTTAAAGTATTGTTCTATCCCAACACCATTACAAATCTTTCTGAGTTCATTCCCATCTGAACCAGAAACGATATGCATTTTATAATTTAGGTGATTAGCTTTTACATAGTTATTGGTTTCTTCAATGAGTAAGTCCTTGTTAATTAAGTTGGCTAACATGATTTCTGAAAACTTATCTGCCCAAACTTGGACTTCTTCATCTGTAATTTCCTCTCCCCTTACTTCTTCAAAGAAATACCTAAATTTCACATACCTCGATAAGCCTCCATTGGCTTGGTGGAAATCCATGAGTTGTTTGACTTGGTCTTTAGGGTAATCGGCTAATACTAATTCAAAGCCTTTGTATCGAACTGCATTGGAATTCATTAAAACACCGTCAAAATCCCAAAAAATTACTTTAATCAATTTAACTTTTTTTAAGATGTTTATAAATCTGTTCTGCGAGCAAGAAATCTTCCTCCCAATCAATATCAATTTGTTTTATTTTATCCAACTCAAATACATCCATATTAGGACTCACTCTATTATTATATTTTTTAAAATTTGTTTTTGAATTTATATAGAATGCATGATTAATTTCATAAATTGGTTTTAAATCTTGAGTTCTTGGCCAATCCCCATTCTTAACATTATGATTTATTACTCTTTTCAAATCATTATCCCACAAGAATTGCTGAATTTTACTTACACTTGCTAAACTGTATGTTGGATCATTCTTGTTTTCTTGTAAATATTTATTTAAAGCTTCTTCATAGTCCCTTTTTTCAACAAAAGGTGATGTTGCATGAATCCAAAAAATATGCTCATTATTGACAACATCTCCCACGTATTTAATTAAATCTGAAACCTTTGTTTCAGATTTACATAGTTCATCAGGTCGTCTGATTATTTTAATTTTTTCCGGAAAAAAAGTTTCAGCTACTTTTATAGAGTCTAAGTCATTAGTAGATAATATAACTTCCTTAACTCCTTCAATTTGTATTAAATGTTGTAATTTAATCCTTAATATCCCACCTTCTATCCCACAGAATGTCCGAGTATTTTTATTTTTCACTCGTTCGCTACCTGAGCGGGTAGGTATAAAAATACTTACTTTAGAATTATCCATCATGGTTTTTATTTTTTAAGCTATTAAGCTATAAATCGACTTAACCTTCAATTTTGAATATTTTGTCTTAGTTATTGAGATAAGCTTATTTGGATATGTATTAAATAGATAATTATTTTCTATAAACAACTCTTGTTCTTTTAATTTAATATCGCCTTCATAACCATCATATCCAGTAATAAAAATATTAGTTATATTTAACTCTAAAGTAGTTTGCAAGGCAATTGCGGTGTGTGAATCTTTATATTCTGATGTAAAGTTAACCTCGTTTAATTCAAATGCATTATTCTCTAAGGCTTTAGGGATATAGGTTCCCATTTTTCTTGGGAAAGGAGGTAAAATACATTTTCCCTGAATCTTTCTATCTCCAAACACCTCTTCCATACGGTGACCTTCGTTGCCTACCAAACAAAAGATTTGTTCGTTAGGAATATCAGTGAAACTCAACGCATTTTTAGAACTAGCGTGAATGACTATAATATCAGAATTTTGAATTAGAAACTGATCTATAGCTGCTGAATGTTCTACAGGACTTGGTCCGCCACCAACTAGTAAAGCGCGTTGGTAGTTAGTTTCATTTGTGGTTAGTTTGGGTAAGGAAATATTGTCTACTTTTCCTTGACTTTGGTTGTTTAGAGCTCTAATAATAGAGTTGAACGAATAATAACGTTTACTCGCCCATTCCATGACTTGCTTTTGTGGAAGTGAGTTGGCACCTGAAACCATGTAGGGTAAATTCGTACCCCATTCGTGTTCTTTTTGTAGTTCTGTGAAAGCATCTACTACTTTACTTAGCTGATTGTAATCAAACTCAAGTTTTCCTTTTGCCTGAAGTGCGGTAAGTAATAGTTCCGTTTTAAGATTTCCTGCTCCCCTTCCCATTCCCGTGATGGTTGCATCTACAATATCGACACCTTCATCAATAGCCACAAGTGTATTGGCTAACGCCATTTCTAAGTTATTATGCCCATGAAAGCCTAACTTTACATTGGTTTTAGAACGTACAAGTGCGATGGTTTCTTTTACATCTTCAGGGTAAACCCCTCCAAAGGAGTCTACCATATAAAAATAATCAGCTATACCATCTACTTGTGGAAGTAAATCGATAAAATCACGCTCTTCTTTCCACGTAGACATATACATTACATTAAAAGCGACTTCAAAACCAAGCTCTTTTACTTTTTGAGCTAAAACCAAGGCCCGTTTAAAGTTTTTTGGGTCGATGGCCATACGTACCATAGTTACCAATCCTTTGATAGGAGTAAGTAACTCTTCCGCATCATCCGGTCTAACGTCCTTTTCATTCAAAATGATGACTAGCTTTTTGTTGGACTTTGCTTTTACATCTTCCAATACGGATATTGGGCAATAAAAATACTTGCCTAAATAGCCTGGCATTGGCTTTGAGCGGTAACCAACCTCTAAATATTCTACAGGTAGATGATTAAAAGCGTTTAAGTACTTATCTACTAGTTGAGCGTCAAAATCCCAATTGGTATAGTAACCTCCGTCTCTTATGGTGCAGTCTAATATTTTCATAATGATTTACTTGTCTGTATTATTTTTGAAGTAAGAGTAATTTTTAATTTCAGGAAATTTAGTTTGGCAAAGCTCAAAAAAATCTCCCATTATTTTTTTGTTTTTATCTCTAAAAGCCGAGTGGTTATTCGCTGTTTTTCTTCCATCAAAATGAACTGTCCCGCCTTCACCAGCATCTATTCCATAAACTTTCATACTCTCTACATAACCATTAGCTAGTAGCATAGCGCCCAAAGTGTAAATAACCTGTCCGCTATTACTGTAATTTGATTGGACTTCTAACCTTGATTTAAACATTTGCATTTGTTGTAAATAGTTTCTATTGTTAGCAACACCAAGATTATAGAAATTAATCATTACTATAGGGCTTTTTCTTTTTCTTCTGTATAAATAGTTGTTTGTCTCGTTTAATATTTTACCTGCTAAACCTGAAGGTTTTTCAGAAGTAAAGTTAAGTATTATAATCAACTCAGGTTTGTATTTCAAATCAAAAATTAAATATTTTAACAAGTAGCCGTGATCATTAATTAAGTGAACAAATGGTTTTTTTCCTTTAAGCGCAAGATAAGAGGAATTTGTTGTAAGAAAAATTTCTTTCTCTGTACATTTTTCCAAATCAAGCTTTCTTAAAGAAGGGCCTGAAGCTATAACATTTAAGGTTTTATAATTCTTTAATAGGTCATAAATGCATGACTCGTTCTTTTTTATTTTACGAGGAAATACATTTAAAAAAGGTAGAATTAGTTTTGCAAACTTAACTTTGTAATTAGTGTATTTGAATTTATCCCATCTTTGCATTATCTCTCTATTTTTGGCATATTAAAAGCTAAAGAAACAACACCAACCATCCTTCCTAAAAACTCAGAAATTGCTGGTCTAAATTGTTTTGGTTGTAAGGCGTTTGTAAGCCTTATAAAAGCAAGTAACAAATTGATTACATACCACTTAGTCACGTTTTTTAACCCTGGACTAGGCCAACGTAAACGCCAAACATACCACCCATTTCGAATCATCATTTTGCCATACTTGTATTGATTAGGTCTTCCTGATGGATGATGGTGATGTTCGCATTTTGCCGCAGTATTGACAAATAGTTTTCCATAGTTTAATAGACGAAAACAAAAATCAGCATCTTCATACAAACCATAGCCTTCAAAATAAGATGAAAACTGAATCTTTTCAAAAATTTCTTTTCGATAGGAAGAAACCCCTCCCATAAATTGTTCTACTTCATAAGTTTTATTGGACGGTGGTAAAAAGCTTACGCTTAGTCCATGTCCAAATTTAGGCAAAAAACAAGGTGGGCGGTTAGGAAATAAGCCTATTTTTTTTCTCCAAGAAAAACGCATCCCTAATTTTCGCTTGTAGCCGTCCAAAATAAAAGAATTTGCTGTTTCTTCTTCATCGCTCTTTTTCCATATCACTTCATTCGTAATATAGCCTCCAACAGCTACTGCATGTGGGTATTTTTTATAAGTACCAATAAGCTCTTTAAAGTAATCTTTATCTAAAATGATATCGTCATCCAAAAAACATACGATTTCAATTTGGCTATTCACTAAACTTATACCTACATTCCGCTGTTTTGTAAGTCCTCGTTGGTTTTCTTCAACTTTATAATAGTGTAAGTTTAGATAGTCTGCTTCTTTCAAGACTTCCCTAGTTTTATTGTCAACAGACCCATCTACAATAATGATTTCATCAGGATAATTCGTTTGAAGTCTAACTGACTCTAAAAGAATTAACAACGCATCAGGGCGCATGTAGGTACAAACTATTAATGAAAATTTCATAGAGTTAACAAGATTACTATTTATACCTCGGTCCAAGTTCGTTTAGTTTTTTGGCATAAAAAACAGACTTCTTAAATTGTAAAAGCTTGATGGGAATATTAAGTATTCTAAAAGGCAAGTTTTTTTTACCCCCTTTTTGCAGATACAATAAAAAATGCTTGTATTTATATTCCTTTTTTTGACTTGCTGTGCAGTGCTTTTCAAATTGGTACATAATAGTTGGACTAGGAACTGGTCGTACACTTTTAACAGGGGTATCCAACTCCCATGGCTGTTTTTTTCGTTTCTTCCCCAAAATTTTGGCTTGCATACCCCAAAATCGATATCCTCCAGCGGGTGGTTTAAGATGTAAGTTTCTAGAAAATGGATTAAACAAAACCGGCACTCCAATCTTAAATAAGCCAATACCAAAATCGGCATCTTCCCCATAACCCCCGTCATAATTGATATCGTTACCTACTAACTTATCTACTAAATCTCTTCTCACACAGGAATTTGCATTATTAAAGTTATGAGAAACTGCTACTCTAAATCTATAGTCTTCTAATTTATCAATTTTATTTTCTAAATCTGTTAAATCTTGTTTTGGATGATCCGCCATTACATCTAAACCATTGCAAGCACCTACTCTGTAGGTTTGTAGAAACCGAAGGTGATTTTCAACATAATCGGGTTGCAGTCGAATATCATCATCTCCAAAAATAATGTATTCTCCTGTACACAGTTCAATGGCTTCATTTCTTGCTCTGCAACTGCCTTTTGTGGTTTGCCATTTTAATTTTACTTCAAATTGATAATCATTAAAATCATACAGGCTTTCATCTCTCTGAGTTTCGGGAGTGGCATCTACTATAACTACTTGAGTAGGTGGGTACGACTGATTTTTCAAGTCATTAAGTAACTGAAGTGTAAAATCCTGACGCATCATGGTTGGAATGATATAACTCACACTTGGCTTGCCTTCTAATGGATTTAGTCGTTTATTATCCACCAATTTTTCTTCTGCTTGAGTAGCATTATTTTTTGCCCATAAATAGTGTCTCCACTCATTAATATTCCAACACCCTTTTCTAAACAGCATGAACAGCGCATGGCTATACTTCATGTTTTTTCGGTAGAATAAGTAGCGGTCTCTAGTACTAACTGCTACATCTTCTTTTGATTCAGCAAATAAGCCTTTTTGATACATGACCACTGCACCTGAATATTTTAATGCTTTAAAGCCAAAGTCAAGCCCTCTCATGTGGGGAGTTGAGTAATCAATATCAAAATGATGTATTTGTCCCCATATTTCTTCTCTTACAGCAAATGCATTTGGGTTGACACGCCAAGAAATGCAAGAATCTAAATTATCGTAATCATTGAAATGCCACCAAAAAGTAGCCGCAAAATAAACTAAGTCTTGAAAGGAGTTTTTGTATCCTTGATCTAGCGAAGAATGCCAAATATGTCCCGGACCCTTGGAAACTTCTTCGAGAAGTTGTAAATCAGGCTTACCCGCGTAAAGAATATTTTCTCCTTTCGTGTTAGTGTATGTTTTGAGATTCATTAATTTGTATTTTTTGTCTTTATAAGTTGAAGATTAAGTTGTTTCATCTTCTTGTTCTATTTTTTGTCGTGCTGTCCTGAAGCTTCAGGATAGTATAGCGTCTTTTAAGATGAATTTGTTGCTAACTTCTCGATACATTTTGCTCCACTTGAATATTTCTTTACAAGATAATTTTCTTAGAGCAAAACACTCGAAGTGACATAGTTCTGTATAGTTCTGCTAATTTTAATCGCAGTATAATTTCAATTCCGTCACTTCGATACAATTTCAACTCCACTCTCGTTCGTTGAAATCACTCAGTGACCTCACTTATAGATGTTTGTCAGCTCGAGTGAATTTTCATTGCCTTCAGTGAGAAAGCATTGAAAATTTTTACTTCGATTTTACTCAGCAGAACTATCGAGAGCTCAACTCCACTCTCGTTCGTTGAAATTACTCAGTGACCTCACTTATAGATGTTTGTCAGCTCGAGTGAATTTTCATTGCCTTCAGTGAGAAAGCATTGAAAATTTTTATCGAGAGCTCAACTCCACCTCGTTCGTTGAAATCACTCAGTGACCTCACTTTATCGATACAATTTTAACTCTACTCTTGTTCGTTGAAATTATTACTAATGACGCTTTTATTTTAATTATTGATTATCAATGTTTTGTTTTAAATAGCGAATCGAGTATTCTCGTAAAATTACATATATTACAAATTTGCTATTTTAAGAAATTAAAGGAGAGTCTAGGACTATTTCATCTCGACTTCGCTCGATGCTAAAACAAGATTAAAAAACGTTATAACTATTAAATAGAATTCGGAAAATTTTCAGGAGCTCGAAGTGACATAAACTATATCATCGCATTACCACTTTTTCATAAAAATCTAAATTTAGTTGAGCGATTTTTTCGTTGGTAAATTTATCTAAAATTTTTTGGTATGCTTTTTCGCCAAACGACTTGTTCAATTCTTTATCTTGAAGAAGAATGTTTATTTTTTTAGCAAATTCTTCGTGTTGACTTGGGTGGACTAAAAAAGCTTCTTCTTCGTTTGCTAGTGCTTCGCTCGCCCACCCAATGTTGGATGCTACAATGGCTTTTTTCATCGCCATGGCTTCTAACCAACTTACAGGAAAGGCTTCCGCATAAGAAGGAAAAACACATACACTCGCCTTGGCAATGTAGTTTTTTACTTCATCGTAAGCTACTTTACCTTTGTAGTTTACTCTTTTGAGTGCTTCTTTAGAAAAAATTTCTTTCATTAACTCCCAGGTAGATGGACTTCCTGTTTGTATATCGCTTGCATCGCTTCCGATTAAGATAAGTTCAGCTTTGGGTTGTAGTGTAATGAGCTTATTAAATATATGCGCTAAATCCAATACGCCTTTTTTCCTAATCAAAGTGCCTACATACAAAAGCTGGTTTGTATTCGCCTGGGCTGAATTTTCTGCTATAAAATGCTTTAAATTAATACCATTATATAGGGTTGTAAAATTGATTTTCAAACCAAAAAAAGAATTGGTCTTTTGTGCCACGAAATCACTCACTGCCAAATGTGCATTCGCTTTTTTTAAAGCCCTTCTTTCGTGAACATAATTTTTCTCTTTAAGATGTCGATTTTCTAGTTTACAAAAATAGGTATCGCTTCCATGTAATTTGATAATAATGGGGCATTTTTTAGGTTGTATAAAAGAAGTTATTCCGCCCCAATCAATCGACTCCACCACATCGATTTTATTATCCGCATAAAGCCCATTGATGATTTTTTCAATTTTTTTTTGTGTTAACCAACGTGATATTCCTTTAACCTTAATATTTTTTATTTTCTGTACTGTAATTTCTTCGTCCAAAAATACTTCATCTTGGTTTTGTCCATAAATTAATACGCTAACCTCGTGACCTAGCTTTACCAAAGCATGACCTAAATTATAAATACTAGTTCCAATACCTGCAGAGTTATTGCATTTAGAATGAGGGTATTCTGGTGTTAAATAGGCTATTTTCATTTTATATATTACAAGATTGTGTAAATAACTAATTCTAAATAATTATCTAACATTTACAAACGCAAATCTTCTATCAATATATCAGTAAACAAATTTGCTCCATCAATGTTAAGGTGACTACAGTCATAAAAATACTTATTTTCAAGTATTGACCTAGAATAGTCTTTTAAATAAGGAACTTTTAACGCTAATGAATCTATGTATCCTATGTTTTTAGTATCTGAACAAAAGGGAGCTGTAAAGTAAGTGATATCAATATTGTTTAAAGAAGCAATACTATCAATTCTATTAAAAATAGGGTTTTCTTTAACTATATTACTTGGCAAGCTTGTAGCCATATCAACACCTCTAATGTGTTTAGGATCAAAACCGTTAGAGAAATCAACTTTTGATTTTCGTTCTGATAAAAGCATTATTGATTCTCTAAAACCTATAGCAAAATCGTTTTTCATGTACCTGTAAAAGGGTACTGATTTATAGATTGAATAGGTTTCATTATATTTTTTTAAATGATTTTCTACAGCCTTATTTGAATTCATAAATGGAATAACATCTACTCCAGAAACATCATTAAAATTAAAATGATTAAATACATAATCAATTTGAACAAATATCCGTTCAAATTCAATATTATTTTCACTAATTATTTCTAAGAACAATTCATAGTCGTTTAGTTTAGCTCCATGAACACCAAGGTTTATTGCTTTCTTACCAGTTCTTTCGTAAATGATTTCCGGATTGACGTGATTATGTACTCTAGACGACCCTAAAAAAATATAATCATACCCAGCTACTTTATTCTGTAGCAAATAACTCGCTTTTGAACGTGGAGTTTTTATATGATGAAGTCTGGTATAAAACGAGTCAAGTAAGAAAGATGATACTATTATAACAAACATTAATAAAATAACTATTCTAATAAACCTTTTCATTAAAATTGAAAATAAATAAATGATTCGGGGCTTGAAAATACTCCAAGTACCATAATTAAAACACAAACTAAAGCATAGTATAAAATTCTAAATCGGCCTTGTAAGGGCACTTCTTTATTTTTCATTAACCATTCTATAAAAACAAAAAAAACGATTAGAAAAAGTGCTTCTACATTATTTCGTTCAATTCCTAAATACTTTATTTCAAAAGACTTGAATGAGAACATATCAACTAAATAATGAACTGCATGCTTTATATTTTCCGCTCTAAAAAACACCCATGCTATACATGTTATTGTAAAGGTGATTGAAATTTTCATTGAAATAGAAAAAAAGTTTTTTATACTGTTGATTTGAATGTTGCCTTGGTTTTTCCTGTTCAGGCCAAAAATCAGCAAGGGCACAAAATAAGCTGCATTGATTGCTCCCCAGGCAATAAAGGTCCAATTTGCCCCGTGCCAAAAACCACTTACCAAAAAAATGATGAGTACGTTTCTTATTTGCATGGATTTACTACCTCTTGACCCTCCAAGTGGTATATATAAATAATCTTTGAACCATGTTGTAAGTGAAATATGCCATTTTCTCCAAAATTCTGCAATATCTCTTGCAAAATAAGGGTAATTAAAGTTTCGCATTAATTTGATTCCTAGCATGGCAGCGATTCCAATTGCAATATCAGAATAGCCTGAAAAATCACCATAAATCTGAAACGCAAAATACACGGACCCCAGTATCAAGCTTAAACTGTCCATGCTTTCTGACTTATCAAAAATTTCATTGGCATAAATCGCACAAGTGTCTGCTATTACGACTTTTTTAAATAAACCCCAAATAACTAATCCTAAGCCTTGCATGGCTTGTTCATAATTAAAAAATCGTTTCGTTTGTATTTGGGGAAGTAAGTTTTTTGCTCTTTCTATTGGGCCTGCAACAAGTTGTGGGAAAAAACTCACAAATGCTGCGAAACTTACAAAGTCTCTTGTGGGTGCTAATTCTTTTCTATACACATCTATGGTATAGCTCATGGTTTGAAAAGTGTAGAACGAGATACCAACTGGGAGAATTAATTGAAGAGAGGTTAAATTAGAATTCAAACCTAACAACTGCATCAACTCTACCCAATTTTCAATAAAAAAATTAAAGTATTTAAAAACACCTAGCAAGCCAAGATTAAAGAGCATACTGAGCGCTAATAGTAACTTTCTTTGGGATTGTTTATCAGTCATTGCTAGTTTTAGTCCGATGCCGTAATCGACTAAAGTACTGGCGAATATCAAAAATAAAAATTTCCAATCCCACCAACCATAAAAAACATAGCTTGCGAATAATAAAAGTATGTTTTGGTTTAGTAAATTATACCTATTAATTGACCAATAGGCAATAAACACAACGGTAAAAAATACCGGAAATATTAATGAATTAAAAAGCATTTATTCTTTTAAAAAGTTAGCAATATATAGTGATAAGAGTTCAGAGCCATTTTTATTTAAATGAAAAGTATCATAAAAAAAGTCTTGATTTGATACCACTTCCTTATATTCAGAAAGATCTATAAAAAAACATTTTTGACAATCTGAAAATTTATCTACAATTATCCGTTTAATAGTTTCACATTTTTCTCTATATAATTTGTAACGCTCTTCATGTTCAGGAAGCCAAACATAATAAATTTGAGTATTATATTGTTCAAAGAAACTAACCTGTTTTGATATCGCTTTTTCTACATAATCTAAATTTAGTTTGCTATCGTTCTCTTTTATCCTTTTTAAATTGTGATTGTCTAGTTCAAATTTTTTCCGGTAAGGATGATAGAAGTCATAATTCGAATTTTTATTGTTAACTATCTTTCTCTTGAAATGAAAAAAATTGTTTCTATGCCATCCATTATATTTTATATAAGGAATAATATCGATATACCTATTTAAATATAAATTTTGATAAGTCGAATCTGATTTAAAATCATTGTAAAATGGTAAAGTATAAAAAAAATTGGGTACTATCCTTGAATCTGAAAAATGAGCTAAATCAATATTCTGTATTACAGTTTTTGGATGTTCATTATATTTCAAGTAAAAATCCAAGTATAAAGACTGAGAATAATTGTTACCTGCTGAATACCCCAAATTAAAAGACTTAGTATTTAAGATTGAATCAAAAATAACGGTAGAATAAGTTGTAGAAGTCCTTGAGCTTCCTAAAAAGATTAGATTAGCTTCAATTCCATTTCTTATTGAATTCAAAACATAAGAATCTGTACCTTCAACACTTGCATTAAATTTGTCATTAATATATTCAACAAAAAATAAAGTTGTGTATAATAAAACACAAATTAATAATAAATGATAAATAAATTTTCTCACACTCTATCGTTGAATTAAATTATCTAACTAATCGCCTTTTCTATTCGTTCTGAAGCTAGGTTTGCTGGTTGTTGGTTAATTACTTCAAACCAATTTTGAGCATTAGCTACTCATTTTTCAGGATTGTTGAGGTCTTCTAAGATTTGGTCTGCTATTTCTTCTTTTGAATTTAATCAAATAACAGTGTCTTTGTTAGGCATGGATTGGAAGTGTTTAAAATTATAGACTTTGAGGAAACCATCTATAAAAGCTGTTAAATTTGTGTTTTATTTTTGTATAATAATTTTATTGCCTGAAAAATAATTCATCTTGGCTTTGTCCATTAACTAATACGCTAAGCTTGAAACCTAGTTTTACCAAAGCATGACCTAAATTATAAATACTTGTTCCAAGGCCACCTGAATTTTTTGTTAATTGGTGAGGGTATTCTGGAGTTAAATAGGCTATTTTAATGAATTTTATTTGGTAATAAAACTATTAGAATTTAATAAAGCAAAATGCTGACTTACCATAGCATCAATACTGAATCTTTCTTCGATTTGTTTTCGCGTATTATCTGAAAAATTATAATCACCAAGAAAAAGACTTTCTAAAATAGAGGCTAGCTTATGCGTATCTTGTGCTTTAAATATTATACCATTGATGCCTGAATCGATTACTTCTTCATTACCTCCGACATTCGTAGTAATCACAGGTACATTAGCTGCTAAACTTTCTAAAATTGACAAACTAAAACATTCCATGTGGGTAGGTTGCAACATAATGTCATAGTTGCAATACATTTGTTTTAAATTATTTACACTTCCTTTCAGGTTAAAATTCTTTTTAAGGTCTTTCTCCATTATTAACCTTATCAATTCATCTTTAAAAGGTCCATCCCCATAGACATCTATAAAAATTTCCTCTTTGATTTTATTTGGAAGTAAACTAACCGCTTCAATCAAGTCTTGGATACCTTTGGATTCCCTTAAGTGAGAAGCAACTAAAAATTTTGGTTTAGGTTTATTTTCTCTAGAAGGCTTATACTTGATGTCATTTAATAACACACCATTATAAATAACTTTTGTATTCCCTTTTAGGTGTTTTCCAAAATCATTGATGATGTGGTAACAGGTGTATGCTGATACTCCTATAAGTTTGTCAATAGAATTTCTATAAAGAATACCTTTGATTTTTTTTGTCAATTGTTTTTTAAATGGATATCCTTCGAGAGGTCTTGGGTTATGATCAACAGCAATTTGTACTGTATTAGGCTTAGTATTTTTTAATAGCTGTAAATGCTTTGTGAATAATTCAACAAAATGAAAAATATGATATTCATACTTTTTAGATGTGTTCTTTTGAAGATAGTTTAAAAAGAATTTTTCTACGGGTTGGTAATCACAAGATATGATATTTAAATTTTTATACTCCCCAAAATCAGCATGATTCGGAAAAAACCAATCTATATCAATATGATTTTCTTTGCATACCTTGTCAAATTTCCAAAAGAAATAGTCCATCCCACCCACTCGATTCGTAAGAAGTTCGTATTGGCAAACTACTGCTATTTTATTTCCTGCTTGCTTGTTCATTAAAAACTACTTATCAAATCTGAAATGCGTTGGGCTGTACCTGGAATTGGTTTACTAATTTCTAAGTCTAATAAGGCTTTACGTTCGTTTTTGTTTCTTTCAGGATTAGCTAGATAGAGATTAATTGCTTCAATAAGTTCAGCCTCATTTTTAACCACCGAGGTAGCATTTTTTTCCATCATTATTTGAATATGTTGGTAGTTAAAAAATCGCTGATCATCATAAAGTGAGTTGTTTGCATTACCGAACACAGGATTTATTACCGCTTTGTCTTTGCAAATAAAATCTAAACTCATTGTGGACAACATATTGATATTGATATCAACGTGGCTTACTAAACTTGTTAAATCTTTTATATCTTCCATTGAAGGTACTCTTTGCGACCATGACTCTGAGTGTTCTTTTCTTAAATTATTCCATGCAGGAAAATTCCAATGAATATGTGGATAATCTTCGATGATTTTTTCAAATCTAATGGGGTCTTCCGCAGGCGAAGTTCTCACTATTAAATTTACTTTTGGAACACTTCCTTCATCTATGGCTTTTGCTATTATTTGTATATACAATTCGTCATTTTTTGAAGTTGAAATGTCACCACAACTAAAGCAAATGGTTTTAAGTTTTTCATCCAATTGAAAACGCTCACAAAATTCCTTTTTAGTAGTAATGAACTTATCTGTGAAATAAGGTTCAAACTGAGGTGTCCCAACAACAAAGACCTGTTGTTCATTTAATTTACCGTAAAATTTTAGCAATTCACTTTTCATTAATTCACTCCATACCAAATAAAAGTCAAAACTGCCTGCCATTCTTCCTTTGGAGGCTAAATTATCCCATGAAAAAATAAATGCCGATTTTTTAATCTGTAATTTTTTGGCTATATAAATAAGAGGTCCAAGGTAGGTAGGTCTTTGGTGAGTAAAAAATAAATGATGTAGGTCAAGCCCCAAAATAGTTTCTTCTAATTCACGAGTTTCATTTTGATTTTTATAAGAACTAAGTTGCCATTTTTCAAACTTATTGATCCATGTTTCATTGTTTAAAAAATGTGTGATGAGAAAGGCTGACCTAACTAAAATTGAATTAAGCGTAAACTTTTTAGCTCTATTTGCGTTTAAGTTATCTTTAAACCCAAAGTTTTTATCTTTATGTCGCTGAAGATGCGCTAATTCTTTTAGCTTTCTAAAGAACCAAGTTAGTTTTGATTCTCGTTGGTCTTCTACTTCTACAAAAGTAAGTCGTTTAAGTAGCGAAGCATCGTAAGCGTTTTTAGGTAAAAAAGAAATTAAAACTATGTTGATGTTTTGGGTCTCAAATTTTGAAAGAAAATCTGTGGCTACAAAATTTCTATACCCAACTCCATCGGTAATAACAATCCCTATATTTTTTTTATTCATATACTTATTTAGTCAATTCTTGAAGACTTATCCACTGCCATAAATGAAAGCTTGAATCTTGTTCGCCTTCTTGGTATTTTTTCCATTCTTCTTTTAATTGTGCTGTTTCAAATAGTGGGGCAAATTTACTTTTTTCGATAGACTTTATGGCGTCTTCGACCATGCTACTTAACTGATTTGCTAACCACTCCCGTTGTGGAGTTTGTAATGGTCGTTTGGGAGCAAAAGCCGCATTTTTGCTGTAATCGCTTAAAATCTCTCGAAGCAAATACTTCCCTTGCTGATTTCTAATTTTCATTTTTTGTGGTAATGAAAAGGCATATTCCACCAAACGGTAGTCTAAAAAAGGTTCACGTAATTCGGTGGTTGATGCCATTGAAACTCGGTCGTTAAAACGCAAGGCTCTTGGTATCTTAGTGTAAAACAAATCACGGTACTGCTTGTTCAGCAAATCGTCCTCAAAGGGTTTTGGGTAGCTTGGCTTTTCAGCTAGACTCTTAAAAGATGGTGCCATCACATCGGTTTTAAACGGACTTGCATTGGTTTGTCCTTGGATGGTGTTATTGGAATTATTTTGGTAATAATCGTATCCTGCCCAAGCTTCATCCATTCCTTGTCCATCTAAAATCACTTTAATACCTTGACTAGCCATTTTCTCAAATACTTTGGCATACGCGATGGTAGGAATACCTCCATAGGGCTCGTCTTGAATATTACTAAGTTGCTGATGACGTTTTTTTACTTCATCAGCATTTAAAAGAACCTTTTCTAGTTGGGTTGCTGTTTTGGTTACCATTTGCTGCACCCAAGGGAGCTCATCATATCGCTCGTCATTAGTATAAAACGTAAAGGCTTTGATGTCTTTGGCTTCTTCACGTTGATTGACTAAAGCTAGCAATAAAGACGAATCTACTCCCCCACTCAAAGTAAAACCTACGGGTACATCTGCTCTAAACCGCAACCGAATACTGTCATGTAGAAGACTTTTGTAAGCTTCTTTGGCTTCACTTTCAGAAATATCTTTAAGTGCTTTTATTTTTTTGTTGGTTCTTGAAACGAAATCGTACCATTGTTTTACTTCTAGCTTATTTTCTTTGTAACTTAATAAATGTCCTCCCGGTAGCTGATTAATTCCATCAAAAAAAGTTTCGCCAAGCATCCCATAACTTCCGTAAGCTAGGTAATTGGCTACTACTTTTTGATTGATTGTTACCTCAATGAGTTGCTTTATTCCTTTAATTTCACTCGAAAAAATAAAGTTCTCTTTATCGTGGTAGTAATATAATGGTTTTACGCCAAAGCGATCTCTAGCTGCAAACAATTCTCTTGTCTCTGTATTCCAAAAAGCAAAAGCAAACATGCCGTTCAAACGCTCCAAACAATCTTCGCCCCAATGTAAAAATGCTTGGTATAAAACTTCTGTATCAGATTGGGTATTAAAGCTATGTCCCTCTTGAATTAGCTCATTTCTAAGTTCAATATAATTGTAAATTTCTCCATTATAGACCAAGACCCAAGGCGAATTATCACTTTGAAAAGGTTGATTAGAGGTTTCTTGTAAATCGATAATTGATAATCGATTATGTCCTAGAGCAACAGAATCTTCAAGCCAATGCTGAATGGCATCATTACCTCTATGGTAAAGCGCATCTGTCATTTTGGTGATGTCTTCTTTATTGGCTTTTTGGCCTATGATACCGGAGATACCGCACATAAATTTTTAAGTTTTTTATTTGTTTTATTACGACTTTTTTTGTTTTAAGTTCGAGCGAAGTCGAGAACCATCTCATCTTGACACTTCGACTGTTGCTTAGTATAAACTAGCTCGAAGCTAAACAATACGCCAACTGTTTCAAGTTCGAGCGAAGTCGAGAACTATTCACGATTAAAGCCACTTCTCGACTCTACTTCGACTGTCGCTCAGTATAAACTAGTTCGAAGCTAAACAAAATTAGATTGTTTTATGAACTGAGGAGCTAAGAATAGACTTGATCGAAACTACATCTCGACTCCGCTCGATGCTAAACAGAATGACGATTGTTTTAAGTTCGAGCCCTTCAGCTATCGCTCAGTATAAACTAGCTCGAAGTTAAACAATACGCCAACTGTTTCAAGTTCGAGCAAAGTCGAGAACTATTTACGATTAAAGCCACTTCTCGACTCTACTTCGACTGTCGCTCAGTATAAACTAGCTCGATGCTCAAACATGACTAAATTTTAACTAGGAGCAGAAGCGCTCAAAACACATCTCGACTCCGCTCGATGCTGTAACAGAGTGATGATATTTTAAGTTCAATTTTTTGTTTCAAGTTCGAGCGAAGTCGAGAACCCTCTCATCTCGATACTTCGACTGTCGCTCAGTATAAACTAGCTCGAAGCTCAAACATGATTAAATTATAACTAAGTAATGAGTAAACGGAACTAACATTAAGTAGATTTACTTTCTTCAGGTTTATTTCTAAAATGCGTCTCATTCTTACACTCAGCTAACTCTTTTAATCTTTTCCAATTACCATTAATAAGTGCTTCTTTTTTTGCTCTGCTCCACTTTTTTATTTTACGCTCAAACTCATATGCTTGATTAACGTCATTAAACATCTCATAGAAAACTAATTTTAGTGGTTTTCTGGAATATGTATATGATTCAGGGTTTTCTTCACTATAACAGTGTTCCTGCCATCTTCTACTGATGTTATTTGTCATCCCTGTGTAATAGGTGTTGTCGGCACATTGGATGATGTAAACGTAATAGATTTTCATTTAGGTACTAAAGTTGTTTAAAGAATGACTTCTCGACACTACTTCGACTATCGCTCAGTATAAACTAGCTCGATGCTACAACAGAGTGATGATTTTTTAAGTTCCAGTCCTTCAACTTGACTCTGGGTAAAATTTGTTAAGAACTATTTTGTTTTGAGTTCAATTTTTTGTTTCAAGTTCGAGCCCATCGTCTATCGCTCAGGATAAACTCCGTCGAGAACCCTCTCATCTCGACTCTAATTCGACTGTCGCTCAGTATAAACTAGCTCGATGCTAAACAAGAAAATAAAATATCATTTTCAAATCTAGTCAATTTTTGAAACCAACTCCTCCGCTTTCTTCCAATCTTGCATGGTATCAATATTTACATATAAATCAGGATTAGACTCAATGTAGGTAAGTTGATCCCCAAAAAAGCTTCCTTGCTTTATAACTTCTGTTTTGGTAATGTATATGCTCCCGTCTCTAAAGTAGGCTTTGGGTAAATCTTGTCTGCGTTTGATGATTTGTTTTTCGCCGGTTGCGATGTTTAAGTTGTCATTATTATCGGCTTCAAATACCCAATGTGGATTGAATTCGTGGGGAACAGGAAGTACACTTACTAAGGCATCGGCTTCTGACTTAATAAATTTTTCAATAGCTCTATCAATAAAACCTTCTTCTCTAAAGGGTGATGTTGCTTGCAACAAAATCACAGCATCAAAAAATTCTCCTCTTTCTTCATAAAACTCTATCGCATGCTGTACTACACCTAAACTTCCTGACTGATCTTTGGCTAAGTCTTCAGGGCGTTTAAAAGGAACTTCTACCCCGCAAGCCTTTCCAACTTGCATAATCTCCTCATCTTCTGTGGATAGTACCACTTTACTGATTAATTTAGAGGCTAATGCCTTTTCAGTGGTATAAGCTAACAAGGGCTTCCCTCCTAATTCTTTGATGTTTTTACGTGGGACGCCTTTACTACCTCCGCGGGCGGGAATGAGGGCGAGGATTTTGGGTGAAGGGTGAACAGTGAGCTGTGAACTGTGCATTTTTGTAATTTGTAAATCGTGAACTGTGATTTGTGTTTCGTGAGCAATGAGCTGTGAATCGTGAGCTGTGAGCTGTATTTTTTGTGAGCTGTGACTTGTGAATTGTGAACTGTTAGCCGTGAGTTTTGAACTGTGAACTTTGCATTTAGTGATCTGTGAACCGTGACAAGTGATTCGTGTTTCGTGAGTTGAGCAAAGACAAAAAAAAGCTATCTATTGGTCACAATTTACTCTTTACTCTTCACTCTTAACTATTCACTATTTACTAGTCACTATTTACTAATCACAAGACAAGTAATAAACCGTTAAATTATTGTTTCTTTTTCTGTAAATATCTTTTTAATCCTATTATCAATTTTCCTGAGTCAGTTAGTAAACTCTCAAAATCATTGTTTCTTGTAAAGTATGATTGTCTTATTGCAATTTCATATTGAGTATCTAACTCTGCTAGTGAACCTAAACTTATATCTATAAACCTAATCAATTCTTTATCCGAGCTTCTTCCACACCCCTCAGCTAAGTTAGAAGGAATAGATATCGCTGATTTCAAAAACTGTTGTTTTAAAATAAAATCTTCCCATTTAGGAAAGTCTTTAGCAATTTCGTAAGCTTTATCTACTAAATCCATACTCTTTTTCCAAGCGTCTAAATTTCTGTGTGCCATTTTATCAAATTTTAATGGTTAATTTTTTTGTGAACTGTGTTTTTAGTGAGCTGTGAACCGTTACTTGTGATTCGTGGACTGTGAACCGTTACTTGTGATTCGTGGACTGTGAACCGTGATTTGTGAACTGTGTTTTAGTGAGCTGTGAACCGTTACTTGTGATTCGTGGACTGTGAACTGTGATTCGTGTTTTTTAGCCATGAACCGTGAACTGTGAACTCTACACTTTGTGTTTGTGGACTGTGAATTTTGGATATTTATACAAGGGCTATTCACTGCCTATCAGTCTCTTTCAAGTATTCACTATTAGCTATTCACTAGTCACTATTCACTAGTCACCATTCTCTAGTCACTAATAAACTATCGTCTTATGAAACTTCAACTCAACATTAGCTAAGACCTCTGCAATTTTTTCTCCTGCGTCGCCTTCTCCATAGATGTTTGTTGAAGCAGGTCTTGGGTTGGATTTGATTTGGTGCATGGCTTGAGTGATTTCTTGGGTGTCATAATTCACGTCAATCACGTTATTTCCCCGTTGGCGACGATTTTGGCGGCTACCGATGTTGATTACGGGAACGCCTAAATAGGCGCACTCACGAATCCCAACTGATGAATTTCCGATTAAACCATTGGACTGATCCAACAAATTTAGAAAATCATTGCCTTGCATGTTTTTAAAGAAATGTACATGTTCTAAATCGTGTTTTTCACGAAATGCTCGAATCCCTGTTGATGTACCATCTGAACCTGCATCTACGTTTGGCCAAAACCACAACACAGGAAAAACTGTTTGGTGGCGAATGGCTTCTAAGGTCGTTTCTATATGCTTTCGAGAATCTTTATATTCGTTGGTCACGGGATGTTGCATGACAACCCAATAGCCCTTGCTTAAATCAGGTTGTGCTCCTACTCCTCCATATTTTTCATAAGGGTTAAAATTAAGTTGGCTAAGTCCCTGAACTTCTTTGGCTAAATCGATGGATGGACAACCTGTATTAAAAACCGAACTAGGCTCTTCTCCTAATTTTAATACACGTTGTTGAGCATCCTCGGAAGCCACAAGGTGGTAATCGGCTAATTTGGTAATACTGTGCCTCACTTTTTCATCGATATTTCCAGTTACTTCACCTCCTTGAATATGCGCTAAAGGTATATTCATATAAGAAGCCGCAATCGCTGTTGCCATAGTTTCAAATCGATCGGCAACGGTTACCACAATATCGGGTTGAAGATTTTCGAACACGCTGGACAACTCTAAAATACCAATGCCTGTAGTTTTGGCCGCTGCGGTTAAATTTTCCCCTTCTAATACGTTAAATACCTTGGCATCGATAGTGAAACCATCGGCTTTGATATAATTTACAGCCGTTCCGTATCGCTCCAATAAAGCTGAAGCGGCTACCACCAATTGCAAGTCCAAATTAGGATGCTTTTGAATGGCTTTTAAAGCGGTTTTTATTCTGGAATAGGAAGGACGTGCGGTTACAACAACGCAGACTTTTCGTAAACTCATTTATTGAAGTTTTTAAAATAAAATTTTACAATTTTCTTTTTTAGTTTGAAGAAAAATAAACGAGATGATGAAAAATTATAATCTTTTTGGTTATTAAACTGACCATTATTCTTACTGTCAGTTTTTTTATTAACTTTTAATTTTTCTCGCATCCACGGCTCGAGTGTGTTTCCCATGTGATGTGCAAAATTGTGATAGGTTGACAAACGCCAATAACCTGACATATCAATGGGTTGATCTCCATACACATGTTCTGAGTCTCCACCAACAAGAGTACGAGATGGATTGGTTGGAGCATACTTAATAAAAATTTCTCTTCTGACGGTCATTACTTGGTGCCCACTGCTAACTACTGCTTTATGACCATTAAGAAAAACGACAGGCCACTTTTGATTTATATCTTTCTTTGGCTCCCAGTTTACACTTTCAAGATAGAGATTATGATCTTCAAAATTTTCAGGGATTTCAATTTTTTTTAGTTTTATCTTTCCTCGTAGAACATCAAACAATAAACTATGTGTTCCTGCAAACAGGGCGTCGTGTTGAATAGGTATTGGAGAAACCGAACCTGCCTTAGGAAAATTATCAAAAACTTCTTCTACCGCTTCTTGCCAACCTGTAGTGAATAATATATCTGTGTCTGTGATAGTAACAAGTTCTTCTCTGCACGAACGAGCAGCACCTACTAGGGCATCCATTTTACCAATATTCCCTTTATGGTGTATTACAGAATCAATACCGCCATTTTTAAATTCAGAATTTATAAAATCTGTAGTCTCTTGATTACATCCATTATTTACCACCATTATTCTAGCGTGGCTATTAATGGTTGTTTGTAAAGATTTCAAGCAAGTTTTGAACACATCAAAAACACCTTTATAATATTCTGAGTCGTCAGGAATAAAGACTACAATAATTATCATGTTTCTTGATAATAAGTCTATTTTTCTTGCCGTTTTTTGGGGGTTACTTCCTTTTCTCACTATATAGTTCTAAAATTAGTAATGACTTTGAAATTAATATTTTAACGGTTTTAAATTCTTCTTCAAGTGCAACGTCTCAACTTTTACGGGGCTTCTGTATCTGAGTAATTTAGGTAAATCTTTGATAAGTTGACAGTAAGCTTCTACAAAAGCAAAAAAAAATTGTTTATTTGTTAATGCATATTTAAAAAAATTATGAAAAAATATTTTTGCCATTTTTCTTGGTAAAAATTGTAATGGATAATAAATAATAAAATATTTATTTCCGTTAAGTAAAGACTTTTTAAATCTAAATAGTCCATGTTTTTGGTTTTCTCTATTTTTTTTATCTACCCTGTGATGTACTGCAATTGACTCTGTAAATAATATTGAAAAATTCAAATCAAGTAATTCAATAGATAAACAGGCTTCTTCACCATAAATATCCATCCATACTGGAAAACCATTAGTTTTTTTATAAGCTTCTCTTAACACGCAAAATCCGCAACCTATAAAATCATTGGTGTAATAAATTTTAGGATTTTTATCAAGTTGAATTTTAACATTTATACCTCTAAATTCCTTAAAAGCTATGATGCCCAAGTTACTATTACTCTTAAAACACTCTTCAATTTTTTCTAATACATTTTCAGAAACGAAATGTGCATCATCATCTAAGCCAATTAAATATTGTCCTGAAGCTTTTGCATATAAAAAATTTCTTGCGGGGGATGCTCCAATGCTTTTCTCATTATGATATAATCTTACATAGGGATATTTTTGTTTAATATATTTAGTTGTTTCTTCGCAACCGTCACTAAAAATAATGACTTCTACACTTCCTTGAGCAAAAATATTTTTTAAAGAATCTAAGGTTAATGCTAAATCTTTTACCCTGTTTCTTGTAGTTATTAATATTGAGTACTTAATCAATTTAAATAGTATTTTTAAGATTCTTAATGCTTAAGTAGTTTACCAGTACATCTGTAAAAATAATACGTTCTAAGTCAGCTTCATGATATTTGTTTATAAAACTTGCTAAGACTTCATAACTCTTAAGCGAATCAGTATGTGTTAGTGTTAAAAAATGTTCTTCTTTGCTCATCAATCTAGCTATTTCTGATAATTCAGGACCTATGTGTATTATTGGCTTATTGGCTTTAATTAAGTGAGGTAATTTACCCGGTAGAAAAGGGGATATATACGCATCTGACTCTATCACAATATTAAAATCAGCAAAATATTGCATGGCAAAAGCAACTTTAAATTGTACTTGGTTTAAGGTCTTTAAATTATTAGGAAAAGTATTTTTAAAGTTATCTATTTGTGTTGAAAAATCACCTAAACCACCACCAACTAACCATAAAACTGTATGTTCAGGCACCAACTTTTGTTGAAGCAATTTTTTAAAGGCAGTGAGTAATGCAGTTGGCGGTCTGTGACCAAGTAATGCTCCTGCGTGGACTAAATTTATATTTGAAATTTTAAAATCTTCAGGTAAATCTTTTTTATTAGCTACCAAATTCTCATCAATTTGATGGGGTATAATCTTAATTTTGTTTGTATCTGTTGGATAATATGAAAACATCCATTCGGATAATAACTGACTTGGAAACCCTATATAACTAGCTTTCTTAAAAACTTGATTCATAAATTGCATCTTCTTTTTATCTCCAGGGCCAATCCAATCATAAGGTCTAGGATAACAATAGAAAGGATATGGGTCATGAATATAAGCTAGCCACTTACTATGCCATCTAGGAAAATGGAGTAATGCTCTATGGGGTCTAAAACTTGCTGCTTTGCTTAATGTCAAAACTAAATCAGGATCAAAACTTACCTTATTCAAGGCCTTGACCATCGATAGGGTGTCATATTCATTAGTAAATGAAAAGCCGCGCTTATTTTCAAAATATAAATTTAGGCTTATCTTAAATAGTCTTTTTAAAACAACAATTAGTTTTGCTAAAAAATAAAATCTGTTGAACTTATGTTCTTCAATTGAAAAACACTTAACTCCCTCTAAAGTTATGTTTTTACGTGTATAATGATAAACATACAAATCATAACCTAAATGATGTAAATTTTTAATAAAAGCAACATTAGCTTTTCCTCCACTTCCACCGTTTATGTCAATACTATCTGTAAGAACTAGGATTTTTTTCACTTGACTATTTAGTATTTAGTAGGTAGCTTAAAATTTGCTGAGATGCATTACCTGAGCCGTAAGGATTTTGTTCCTTGTGTATGCTTTTGGGCTGGTCTAGGTATTGCTTCGCTTTGCTTACAATTTTTGAAGCATCTGTTCCTACTAACTCAGCGAAACCTTGTTCAATTCCTTCCATACGTTCAGAGGTGGCTCTCGTCACTAATACCATTTTACCTAAACTCGGTGCTTCTTCTTGAATACCTCCTGAGTCGGATATAATTAAATCACAAGCCTTTAGTAAGCCTATCATGACGGGATAGCTTACAGGAGGAATGAGGTAAATATTTGGCTTATTAGCCAACTTCTCGTGTACTACTTCTCTTACGTTTGGATTTAAGTGCACAGGATAGACAATTTCTACATCTGGTCGTTCGGCCAATGCAGCCAAAGCTGTACAGAGTTGAATAAACCCATCACCAAAGTTTTCACGACGATGCCCCGTTACTAAAATAAGTTTTTTATTCGGTTGTACTAGATTTAGTATCGTTTGTAAGTTTTCTGGTGGTTGGCTTTGGGTAATTTGTACCCCCCATTGCAATGCATCTACCACGGTGTTTCCGGTAATGATACATTCATCTTTTGGGACTCCTTCTTGGATCAAACAATCGTAGGCTTTTTGGGTAGGTGCAAAATGTGCGTTAGCAATTCTGCCTGTTAACTGACGATTTATTTCTTCAGGAAATGGGGAATATTTATTGTAGGTACGTAATCCCGCTTCTACATGCCCTACTTTGATTCCTCTATGAAATGCGGCCAAGGCAACCATGCTTGATGTAGTGGTATCACCGTGTACTAAGACCCAATCGGGTTGCTCTTTTTCCAAGACGGTGTCGATGGACTGGATGATGCGCGCACTTAATTGGTTCAAGCTTTGGTTGGCTTGCATCAAATCTAAATCTATATCAGGTTTAATTTGAAAAAAATCCAAAACTTGGTCCAACATTTCGCGGTGTTGTGCCGTGACACATACCAAGGTTTCAATTGCTTTATTTTCTTTACAGGCCCTTACCAAAGGTGCCATTTTAATGGCTTCTGGGCGTGTACCAAAACAGATGATGATTTTCATTTTTTATTTTTTATTTTTTATCCTGTATAAAACTTTAAGCTGTGGTAAAACTGCAAACCTAAATTTCGTATAAAGTTTATCCTTATAACTTAATGATGTTGATTCCAATAAGGCTTTAAGGATAGGCATGGTCTCATTTTTTGGTCTAATACCAAGAAAAAAAATTATATAATTAATATTTAATAAATTATGTTTATCCAATTTATTAATAATACTTACTGATGCATCTATTTTCGATTTTGTTCTCTCATTATTATTACTATAGTAAGAAGCTGTATTAGACATTTCGTGTTTTCGATTAAAATAAAGTTGATTTTTTATTTTATGACCAGAAAAGCCATCAATTAATAATCGATTATACAAGTCCCATTCTTCAGCATATTGTAATCTTTCATCAAACTTCAATTTACTAAATACTTTTTTTTTCCACATTATAGTACAAGAGGCTAGTCCTAGTTTTCCTGTGATTGAGTCATAAATATTATTTGAATTTATTACAAAATCGAAATTTTCTTTATTGTAGTGATGAAAAGATGTACTTTCATTTGTTTTAAATGGTTTTTTATTGTAGTGAACGAAATCTATATCATGATTCTTTAAATAATTTACACATAATTCTAAATTTTGTGGGTGTATTAAATCATCGTCATCAAAAAATATAATGTACTCACCTTTGGCTAATTCTATACCTTGGTTTCTACAGCCCGGTAGTCCTTTTTGGTGATTAGATGTACGTTTAGTATAGGTAAACCTTGTATCATCTTCTGTCCACTTTTTAGCAACCTCTTCCGTGTTATCGTTTCCCCCATCATCAATTATCAAACATTCCCAGTCTTGGTAAGTTTGGTTCACTATGCTTTCTAGTGTTTCTTCAATAAGGTGTGCCCTATTATAAGTGGCCATTATGATGCTTACCATGCTAACTCAGAATTTTTAGTGAAAATAAATGATTTTATAAGTTTTGATAATTTGTATAAGCCAATACCCTTAATTTTACAATTAAATTTTTCTGTTAAATACAGTAACTTTATCATATACATATCTAAAGTACTGATCTCAGTATGTAATTTAAGATATAATAATGATTTCTTTTTTTTATATCTTTCACCTTTATAACTTAACATTCCAAGATATACTCTTTTATTAAAATTTTTAAATGAAGCATGAGAACTATTATTACGTAGAATTTCATCTTTGTAATTTTTATTTAAATAACTAAATGCTAAAAATAAATTAAATGGTCTTTTGATGTCATTTAGCTTATTAGTTCTGTCAATTTCTCTATAATAGTTATCAGTAATTTTTATCCTTTTTATTTGGAAATCATTTAATAGTATTTCCAAATGGAAAACAACGTCTTCTAGTATATCTAAATCTTCAATAAAATTAATTTTGTTAAATATTTTTTTTTTCCATAACCCGCTCATAACGGTCCATGCATATTGTTGATTCAAAAACAAACTTATATAATTAAATTTGTTTTCATCATTAGGGTCAATGTTAAAAATGTAACTCTTTACATTATCAAAATTAATTTTTTCAGTATTAAAAACTAAACCATCATAATTTTTAAATTCTAAAGCTTCTTGCTGTCGTATTTGTAAAGAATTATCTGATAGTAAGTCATCTGCGTCTAAAAACATTATATATTCACCCTTTGCCAAACTAATACCTAAATTTCTTGAAGCTGAAACACCCTTTTTTTTATCCTCCTTTCTTATTAATTTAAAATTTTGATGTGAGGAAATTATTGTCAAACATTTTTCATATGAGCCATCATTGGAATTGTCATCTACAATTAAACACTCAAAATCAGTAAAACTTTGATTAATTAGTGAATATAACGTTTCACTTACATACTCAACTTTATTGTAAAGCGGAATAATTACAGATATAAATGGCTTATTCATAAAGAAATGAACTTTTTTTAAAAATTCTACTAATCAATTTAGTCGTTTTATTAATTCTATATTTTAAAATTTGTTGTTTGTAAAATTTTAAAATTTGTAAATTATATTTGAAAGAGTCTGAGTTTTTAATAAATATTCTTAATCTTTTGTATGAATCATATTTATACTTTTTAAATGTGGCAGGAGTTTTATTAAAATATTTTTTCAGTGTTTTTTCAATAGTATCTATGGTATTAACATATTGTGAAATATAGTTACGTCCATTAGAGCTTACAGAAGACTGGAAAGTCTTTCTATATAGACAAAATGTATTGTTTGAGAAAGTAATTGAATCAGCAAATACAATAATTTTTGTAAAAAAAACTCCATCTTGATTAATTCTTAAATGCTCGTCCCATAAGCTTTTTCCTGTTAGAAAACTACGTTTGACTAAATATGCGTGTGATAGAAAATATCCTTTTTCATCATATAAATCTGAGAAGAATAAAAATGGGTCACTATAATTTTTGTAAACTTTTAAATTTTCAAAGATATCTGTTTTATGTTCATTAAATAAACCCCATTTACAGGTAACTATATCTGAATTTTCTTTTAAAGCAATTTCAACCTGCTCCTCAATTTTATTTTCTGAAAACAAATCATCACTATCCAACCAATTCACATACTCTCCTTTACTCATCTTAAAACCATAATTCCGTGCACCATTTCCCCCAGGTAAATGTTCGTCCGGTCGATGATAGTATTTAAAACGTGAGTCTTTTGCAACATAGGCGCCGACCACTTCATCGGTATTGTCTGAAGAACCGTCATCTACAATAATGCACTCCCAATTTTGGTAGGTTTGTGCTAAAACCGAATCTAGAGTTTCTCCTATTAAATGAGCACGGTTGTAGGTGGGGATGATGATGGAGACGAGTGGGGCCCCCTCCGCCCCCGCACTTCGACTATGCTCACTTCGATTATACTCAGTGCAAGCAGCACAAGCAGGGGGAACTTTCTTTCCCATACTTTTTTTTAATGTATTTTCTTTATGTTGTTGATTCATTTTTAGTTGTTGGTTTTCAGTGAAGAGTGAAGAGTGATCGGTGATCAGTGATGAGTGAACTGTGATCAGTGATGAGTGAACTGTGATCATTGACTTGTGATTCGTACTAAAAAGTATTACTCTTTCTTTTATATTCAATCTTCGGCAAATAATATTCGTTATTCAATATTTATTATTTGAAATTCTCACTTCTTAATTCTCACTTCTTACATCTCATTTCTCAGTTCTATTTTTGATATTCGATATTATTTATTCTATATTCAGTATTTTCATTTCTCACTTCTCACATCTTATTTCTCACTTCTATTTTCGATATTCTTAATTCTTGAAACTAATACTAAACATTATATCTAGTTCATTTTCAACAACTAGCAAAACAGCCGAGTAGATTCTTTTTCCTTGCGAATAAACTCTTTTTTCTTGCACTGACTTAGTTGCGTATCTGATTTAGTTTTGTTCCAAACTTGTAAATGTATGCTTATGTAGAAGTTTGTAAAAACCAGAGAGCTAATTAAATAATGGTTCAATTTAGTTAGGAGATAACGTTCATCTCGTCTCGCAGGAAGTTAAAAGAACTATTAATATTAATTAAAAATTTTAATAATGAATTTAGATAACACAATTAGTACGTTAAAAGTTCAGGCTAAAGTAAACCCTAGAGATCTTGAAGCGCCTGAAAAATTTTACTTACAAGCCGTCAAAAATGGTCGCTCTGATTTGGAGCGATTAGCTTACTTAATTTCCAATCAATCTACCGTTCGTGAACCCGATTGTTTAGCTGTACTTCATGCTTTTGTACATAATATGCTTGACGAATTAAATCAAGGACGCGTAGTTGAACTTGGTAAATTAGGTAGCTTTCAAGTTGCTGTTAACTCAACCGGAAGTGATACGCCTGAAGAGGTTAACTTGAATAACTTGAAGCGAGTAAAGCTTAATTACAGACCTTCTTCTCATGTAAGAAAGGCACTTAACAACTTAGAATTTAAAATTTTAAGGTCGGCAAACTATTAAAATTAAATTTTAGTTAAGTAGGAAGCTGGTGCGTTATGCACCGGCTTTTTTTATTTATATATTTCCTTTTTTTAAAAAAATGTACTTGTACTTTATGTAAAAGTACTTGTGCTTCTGTACGTAAGCACTTGTGGTCTATTTCTTAAGCTCTTGTAGTAGTCCATTTGAGTTGAAGTGTTTTTACTACTAACTTTTTTTTCATACCTAAGATAACAAATTTTAGCAACTAACTTTGTTAACATACATTTTTTAAGTAATTTTTCAACGAAATTTTAAACTAGCTTACTGATGAAAATCGACTTTTACACCACTAATCCTTTTAAAGAAAACCTTGAATTCCGCATTAACGATTTCATAAACAACAAGTTAAGCGTACACGAACAATTTATCAAAAACCTTATCGCCTATGCATACTTCGAAGTAAAAAAACCTATTTACAGTAGCGATGTTGAATATATTAATCGTTTCAGCCAAGAAGAATTACTTGATATGTATTTGTCTCTTGAGCTTTATTTTTATGAAAAAGAAGAGGGTGATGAACTGTTCACCACCAAATCACTAATCTCTATATTTTGGGAGTATGAAATAGGTTGTTTTCTTGAAGACAGATATGATGAAAAATTTAAAGATTACTTTTTTACTTTACTAGATTATAGTTCAATTATCGAAAAAATTGATGCGGTAATTGAAGTGAAAACTCCGCTTGATAAAGATTCGATTATATTGAAGAATTATTTTCTTGACCAACAAATAAAAATTGAACTTCTACAAATTGACGATATTAGTTTTTCGTTTTACTATATTTTTTCTAACATATATTCAAATATGTGTGCTACCGCTTTAGAAAAATTTTCATTTAAAGGTGTCTCTTTTACTCAAGAAGTAATGAATGAAAATTTTAATAAATTACGTTATTACTTAAATCCTAAACTATTTTCTGATGAAGAACTTAAACAATTACATATTACCAGCGCTAAATGGTTTGAACAAAACTTATCTGATATTATATTTTTTCTTGGTTTAGACATTAATACAAATGTTTTTGATGAACTACGAACACAATTTTATGCCATTTTTGACTTAACATCTCCTCTACCTCCTAACACAACTTCTATTTCAGCGGAAAAAGGACAACTTAAAGCACAACCAAATAAAGATTACCCCATTCACGTATTTAAAAATTCTGAGGCATTTGTATTTTTTGACTCTTGTGCCCAACGCATTACCAGTACTAAAATGCTTTCTTTTTTATACCGCAAGATGTTTGAAATTGACCAACTCATTTATTTACGTGATACGGAATTTAGGAATTGGTTCAACCAACAAAACTACCCGATTACTCTAGAATACCCAACCGATACCTTCTCTCGTGTAGCTTCTAAAGAACGTCAAGAATGGATGGCGATTGTTGAACATTTTTATACCTTGAATAAGTAGTTGTATTTTGTGAACAGTGAAGAGTGATCGGTGATCAGTGATGAGTGAACTGTGAATAGTGACTTGTGATTCGTGATAAAAAAGTATTACTCTCTGTTTTATATTCAATCTTCGGTAAACGATATTCGTTGTTCGTTATTCATTATTCGATATTTATTATTCTCACTTCTTAATTCTTAATTCTCACTTCTTAATTCTCACTTCTCAATTCTCATATCTCAATTCTATTTTCGACATTTATTATTCATTATTCGATATTCTATTCCTTCTCACAAAAAAAACTCCACTCCGGCAATAACCTATCTTTCTCAGAAAGTAATTGCTTCTCTTCCGGAACTTTCCAATCAATTGCTAAAGTTTTGTCTAATGGATGTACACCTATCTCGCTTTCCTTATGATAATACGCATCGCATTTGTACGAAAATATAGTTTGGTCTTCTAGAACCGAAAAACCATGTAAACAACCTTTGGGTACAAATAACTGCTTTTTGTTAGCTTCACTAAGTTCTATGGTAAAAACTTCTCCGTAAGTCGGTGACTCCTTTCGTGCATCTATAATTACATCCAACACTCTTCCCTTGATTACGCGAATTAATTTGGCTTGTGCAAATTCCCCTGATTGTGCATGTAAACCTCGTATGACTCCATAATTGGACATGGACTCGTTGTCTTGTACAAATCGTGTTTTTATTCCTGTTTTCGTTTCAAATTTTTCCTGATGGAAACTCTCAAAAAAATAGCCTCGATTGTCTTTAAAAACTTGAGGTTGTATGATATATACGTCTTTGATATTAGTGGGAATTGTTTGCATTTAATTATTTATGTGCTATTTTCATTTATTTATAAAGCTTAAAATATCCACAGCAACAATCTTTGCTGCTTTTGGTGACCAATGTGTATCATCATAATAATAAAGGTCTCTTACTTTTGGAGTAGCATTTTTTAAAACTTTATATGCATTTATATCAATATAATCTTTTTCAATTTTATTATAATGCTTAAAAAAAATCGGCTCAATAAATTCCCTCTTTTCTGATAAGTTATCATAATAAAAATCATATTTATCAGGAGCAACCAATACAATTAATTTAATCCCTTTTTCGTTAAGCATATGGTTTATGTGGTTTAATTGACTTACACTGTGCTTGATAAAATTTTTATTGTTTTTTTCATCTATTCTTTCATAATCTGTTTGATAGAACAATAATTCATCAGGTGAATTAGTAAATAATCGATTTGTGTTTAATTTTACTTTATAAGTTTTGGATGATAAGGGTTTTGATTTAAAATTATACAGAATATTAGTAAGTGGTATTTTAAACAAATCTTTTGATAAAAAATTAATTGAATAATCTGGTTTTAATTTTTTATAGTTTTTTATTTGTTTTGACAAGCTATCCAAATTTTGTTTTTTTGTGAAATCTAGTTTCTTAAGTCTATAGTTAAACTCACGCTCTACATTTTGTAAAACAACATATTTAACTTGTATTTTATCAAAAAAAGATGAATTTACTAATTCAATTAATTTTTGATTTGGATTATTGCCAGATATAAAACGATTTATGTGTAATATTGATAAATTATCTTTTGAAAGATAATTATTGTAACCAAATTCCTTTTTTTCTGAAAAGGAATCACCAATGGTAAGAATGTCATATTTATGATGATTATAAAAATTGATACCTGACAACGTATCGTAGGTTATTTCTTGTTGATGTAAATTATCAATCGAAGAGCGTGGAGTTGGATTAGTATATAAAAAACCGAGCCTAATTAAATCGCCCTCATCTTTATGGTAAGCAAAAAAATTAATAGCATACAGCGTGAAAAAGGGTAAAATAAAAAATAAAGAATAAAAAATAAATCGTTTCATAATTTAAAATTGGAAATAAATAAATTCTTGTTTATCACCACTAAACCAAAAAACAGAAGCAATAATTAAATAATAAAATGCATAACGTAGAGGTGCTTTAATTTTTGAACCTATTTTTTCAATTGCAAATTCATGATGTCTACCCAGCCATTCAGCGATTACAAAAAAAACTATGATGCCTATCAAGGCTAGATTAAAATCATATACTAAACGATAGGTTTTATAATAATTAGCATAAGCTCCTAGGCCAGTAAATAAATCGTATAAATATTGAATGGCATGGCTTATGTTTTCTGCCCTAAAAAAAACCCAAGCTACAACAGTTAAGGTGAATGTAGACAACATCCCTTTTAATTCAATAAAACTTGGTAAAAACCTGTTTCCAGCTATATCTCCAGTATGTACTCTGTTTTTATTTCGCAGTAATAATGGTAAAAAATAAATGGCATTTAAGGCTCCCCAAACAATAAACGTCCAATTAGCGCCATGCCAAAAACCACTGACTACAAATATAATAAAGGTGTTTCTAACTTTCATTACCGTACCGCCACGACTACCACCTAATGGAATATACAAATAATCGCGAAACCATGTGGATAAAGAAATATGCCAACGTCGCCAAAACTCAGCAATATCTCTCGAGAAATAAGGAAATGCAAAGTTTTTCATCAGTTTAAAACCAAAAAGCCTTGCCGTTCCTATAGCAATATCAGAGTAACCCGAAAAGTCCCCATAAATTTGAAAAGTAAACATTAACGCCCCTAAAATTAATGTGGTACCGCCATAATCGGCTGAATTATTAAATATCTCATTGGCCAATCTAGCACAATTATCAGCTATAACGACCTTTTTAAATAAACCCCACAAAATCTGACGCATCCCCAGTACAGCATTAGCATGATCAAATTCACGTTTCTTGTAAAATTGTGGTAATAAACTAGTGGCACGCTCAATAGGTCCAGCTACGAGTTGTGGAAAGAAACTAACAAAGGCAGTAAAGGCTATAAAATCTTTCGTTGGTTTTAATTGTTTGCGATACACATCTAAGGTGTAGCTTAATGTTTGAAAAGTGTAAAAACTAATGCCGACAGGTAATATGATGTTTAAACTTGTATTCGGTATTTGGTAACCCAAAAAACTAAAAGCTTCCACAAAATTATCTATGAAAAAATTGAAGTATTTAAAAAAGCCAAGGAAACCAAGATTTACAAATACACTTGTCCAGAGTAATAATTTCCGTTGGCGTTTAGAATCGGTTTTTTGGAGTTGTAAGCCAATTATATAGTCTATTACAGAACTAAAGATGATTAAACTTAAAAACCGCCAATCCCACCAACCATAAAATACATAGCTTGCTAAAGCAATTAGCGTATTTTGTGCTTTTAAATATTTTTGAAATACAAACCAATATAGTGCAAATACTATTGGCAGAAAAAGTGCAAAATCTAATGAGTTAAATAGCATGTAGGGGTTTAAAATTAAGAGATTTTAATATAGATTTACATACATTCATTTTCGTCTGTAAACCTCTCATACAAATCTAAATATTTTTGTGTAGTGAATTGATGGTCAAAAGTAGACGCATGTTTAATTGCAGCTTTTGACATATTTTCATATAACGTAGGATTTTGAATCAACTTTTCAATTTTATCGGCTAAAGCGTTTACATTTCTATCTTCTACTGCAAAACCTGTTTCACCTTCAATAATAGTATCTGGAAAACCTCCTGATTGAAACCCAATAACTGGTAGGCCTGAAGCTTGTGCTTCTAATGAGACTAAACCAAAGGCCTCTCGCCTAGCATTTATATCGTCATAAGTTGATGGCATTAGAAAAGCATGAGAAGTTTTTAAATAGCTAGTGATTTCATCTTGAGATTTTGAACCTTCAAAAATAACAACTTCAGTTAAATTGAGCTGGCTAACTTCTGCTTCTAAAATCTTTTGGTAATTTCCATCACCAATTAAAGTGTATTTGATGTTGTAGCCCAGATTGATTAATACTTTTATTGCCCTTATCGCATAAATTTGTCCTTTTAATTGAACTAAACGGCCTACTGTAATTAGCCGTATTTCTGAATTGTTAGTTTTCGTTTTAACTTGACCTTTAAATTGGTTAAAATCGATGCCAATGGGAATTACATTAATTTTACTGGGGTTAACACCTAAGCTAATGACGTGTTGTTTTAAATAATTTGAATTGGTCGTAACCGCTACCACATTATTGCGGTAAAACTCTTTATAAATTTGCTCAAACGCTTCTCTATCATGCAAAAAAGCATCATAGCCATGAAAAGTAATAACACATTTAGGATTGATAAAGCCAATTTTTGAAAGTTCAACTAAAGGAGTTAATGCATTATTAAAATGAACATGCAGTATGCCTTTATTTATTCTTCTGTATTTAAATAAAGTAATTAATGGGCTTAAATTCTTCTTGCGTTTTAACTTATAGTAAGGGATTAGATAATAAAGCACTTTAAAATTTAAAAGCATCTTTAAAACCTGTACAAATTTCTTTAATTTATTTTTACTTAAATTAATATTGTGTACTATGTCTTTTTCAATTTCATGTTTTTTTAATAAATCTGATTGAGATGAATTTTCTAAACCTAAAAATTTGTCTGTGTAAATTCTAATGTTATAGCCTTTGCTTTTGGCATGAACAATACTGTTTACAACAAAAGTTTCTGAAACTTGGGGAAAGGATTGTATTTTAAAAGATATAGTCATAAGATAATTTATTTTATTTTTTTGGTAACCACTTATCTATTGAACTATAATTGGCTTCATATTCATCATAAGCAAAAAATAAACGCTTAAGTCTTCTAAAAAACTCCTTCGCTTGTTCTTTTTCTTCAAAGCTTCGACTACTAATTTTTTTTATGTTTTCTAATAGTTTGTGTCGAAGCTCTGAACGGAATTTTCTTCTAAAGCTTTTTTTTGTTTGTTTTCTGTTATTCAACTTATCTGTATACACTGAAACTACAAAATTGGACTCAGACATGGCTTTTCTAATTCGGCTTACGTAATCTAAACTCATTCTGCCTTTGGTCATGAAGTGTTTAAAATACAATCGCTCGTCATACCACATTTTATAACCTAATAATCGTAATACATAACTGTATTCTGTATCTCCTCCTGATGCAAGAGTGTTGCCTTTTCTACAAGTTAAAAGTGGCCTAAATCCTAAATCACTAAGTTTTTGCCAATGACTTTTTCTGATCACCATACCTGCACCGTACAAACACCCTTTTTTATGGGTTACATCTCCACTTTCGGTGCCTTGTTTAGATACAGCAAAAAATCTAGCATAAGTATCAAACCACTCGGGTTTATCTCCTTCAAATTCAGCTTCGCACCATCCACCTAATGCACCTATCTCTTTATTGTTTTGCATTATACTAAAAGCAGTTTGCACGTAATCTTCACACAACCAATTATCGTCATCGCACACGAGTAAATACTCGTATTGCGCCTTTGTATAACCTAACTCTTGAGCATAAGATTTTCCGGGGATAGGTTGGCTATAAGATGAATACTTAATCTTATCAGTTCCATTATTTTTCCACCATAAGTCTGCAAATGCTTTGGTATCATCGGTAGATGCATTATCTACCAATATCACTTCTGTTGGGCAATTGAGCTTTTGGTTAATAATATGAGTCAGAGTATCCACAAGCCTCTTTTTTCCATTAAATGTAGCAATAACAATAGAAACGCCTAACTTCATTTATTTACCTTTAATTAATATACGTGCTGATTTTTTAAGCAATTTATAAGCTGTTTTTGTTCTGTTTATCGGAGGCTGATTTGTATTTGTTTTAGGTAAAGGTTTTTTACCAAACTTATAATCTAAGGTTTTTAAGTGATTGTATCCATTTGTCAAAAGGTCTTCCTTATATTCCATATATGGAGCTATAATGTCTGGACGATTATCTAAGGTGAAATTTTCGTTGTAAGAAGCTAATATAGGCAGAGCTTCCATTTTAAAATGACTGTAATGAAAAAACCGAAGTGGTGTTTCAGTATTATTTATAAAGTAATTTTCGTCCTTTTGCAGTATCTTTCTTTCATGTAAATTCCAATTGGCAACATTGTAACCTAAATGTCTTAATATAAAAACTTTATCTAAAAATGCAGGTGCATAACCTAACCAAATTTGGTCGTAAAAGTATCCTTTCTTTAAATCATGGAAACCATATTTTTTACATCTTTTATCCCACCAATCTACAAAGTCTTCGGTTGCTTTGCTTTTATTTAAGGCTAAAAAACCCAAATTATAAATACCTGTGCGCATTAAGTCTTTATCTTGCGGATGACCTACTTCTGGTGTTGGACTACAAATATGTGGTGTAAGTACCATCTCATTATCTTCTAACTTAGCAAAAACTTCTTCAAAGTTTGAAAATACTTTGATATCGGGATCTATGTAGAGAATAGTTTCTCTTCCAAGTTTAAAAAAATACTTAAAAAGCTCTGGCTTTACCACCGTGCAAATTTCAGCTATACTGTAAGTGTCTTTTATTTCTTCAATTAACTCAGGTAAAAGTTCATGAATCCAAATTACCTCATCTGCTCCCAAGTTTGCATAATCTATATTCGAGCTAGGCTCATCTAATACAGCAATTGCAAAATGATGCTTTGGATGGAATTTTTTGTAAGATAAAGCTAAGGTCTTGGCATGCGCAAGATAGTTATTAGCACATATGGTGAATGCTGTTTTCATGAATTTCAATTAATTTTCTTTATGGCTGATTTTATTTTTTTCTTAAAGAAATCTTTACTTTTATCAAATTCTGATTTAAATTTAATGTAGCCGTTAATAACTTTCAACTCTTTTCTTTTTGTAGCTTGAATTATTAATTCATCAAAAAAAGTAAGATCGAAATTAGCTATTAAATTTAAAAAATCATTTGCAAATTTTAAATCTTCTTTAGTTTCGCATAATCCGAGGTAAACATTAAAGCTTCTTTGACAATAAGACTTTATCAATGCTTCAACTTTATCTGAAAAATAATTTTCTTCTAAAATAGGGGCAAATTGTCCTAGTGTCATTTGGTATTTTTTTGTTTTGTTTACTTTAGAATATACCCCTCCATGATGTACTCTATAACAAAATGTATCTTGATTTATAAAACCAATCTTACCTATTTTTGCAACAGACATGTATAATGGCCAATCTCCAATTGTCACCTTTTGAAGGTACTTTGGATATTCATTTTTTAAAAAAATATTTCTAAATAATACACCTGGGGTATGAATATAATTACCATTAGCTAAGTTTTCTATATCTGTTGTTGCGTCAGGAATAGGAAAGGATTTGTAGTTTGCACCATCTGGTGATTGATTTTGATAAATTAAATAGCTTTTATTAAACTCTTTTACTTTTCCGTTAGTAAAACATATCCCATAATCAGGGTTCCCCTCCAAAAAATCTACTTGCTTTTGCAATTTTAAGGGATCTGTCCAATAGTCGTCGCCTTCACAGAGGGCAATGTATTTGCCACGAGCATCCATTCTAGTAAAAATCCCATTTAACCTTCTTAAAAGATTCCCTTTTTTGTCTTTTAATTGAGTGGTTTGTCTATCTCGTAAAAATAGCCTTATTTTATCTTGATTAAGATTCGCATATTCAATACAAATTTCTCTTGTTTTATCCTGACTATCATCTTCACCTAAAATGATTTCAAATTCAAAGTTAGTTTTTTGTTCTAATATACTATCAAGACAATCTTTAATATACTTTTCATGATTATATGTTTGAACACAAACAGAAACTAAAGGCTTTTTTATATTGACAATTTTACTAATTCCTAAATACTCAGTTTGTAATTGGTGCCTTCTTTTTACTTCTTTTGTAAAATCAGTATTTGAATTTAATTGAATCATTTATTTTTATTTATAAATTCACACCAATTAAGAGTATAATTAGGAGGAGTAGCATTAAAATAAATATCAAAAACTTTTAGTGCTTCATTTCTTGTAAATATTTGATCTACGACCTGAGGCCAAAAATCTACCTCATCTCTACGAATAACTAAATTAACCCTAATTGGTATTTTCTTAAACCCAAGTGCTGATGCAACTGATGCTCTATGATTACCACCTGTTAAAACACATCGATATTCTCCATTTTCATTTACTAATGCTGTAGCTTTGGGATCACCATCATTCTCATTACTTCTTTGGTAGCCATATTTATTAATTCGCTTTAAAATGTAAAGCATTCTTTCGGATTCAATTTTAACTTTACGTCTAGTAACAGGTCCATTAAATAGCCATCCTTCAGTTATATCTACTCCATCGTAACCAATTGCTTCATTTTCGTGTAAAGCAGCTCTTTCAAACGAATTTCTGTAAGAATCAATTGATCTAGCTCTCCATGGGTATACTGCTCCCCAGGGTGGTTGTTTCATTAAATATTGATTTTCTAAACCAAACCATTCTGATGCATCTTTAACTTGAACCATCTCATAGTATTTAGAAAATATTTTTTCAACTTTCTCTAAAGTTTCCCTGCTATCTAAATTATCATGATTTAATACTTGCTTTATAGCGTTAACAAAAGGTGAGCTACCTGACAAAGAAAAGCCTGGTTGGGACCTTAAAATATCGGGACTGCAATTTAATAAACATGCTTTATAAATTTCTGAATATCTATTTGACAAAGGATGGTTTGTTGTTTCTCTAACATCCAATAAAAAATTTTCTTCTTCTGGCTTATGATTTTCTTCAAAGGTATGATTCGACATCTTCAAAAATTAATTTCGTTAATTACTTTAAAATCTAAATTTGGGGAAAAAATAGAGTCTTGGAAAATTGCTCCATCAATTATTACCCTGTGATCTGTAATTTTCACTCTACCTTTTTCAAACCAATTTATTACTTGAACTAAGCTTTTACATTGATCCTGAAATAGTAAATTTCTATTTTTAGCAACATCAAAAAAATAATTATAAGGTCTTGAAGTTTGAATTATTGGTAATCCTGTATCCATTCCTGCATCGACAAAATGAATCGTAGACCCAAAAAAACAATTCCCACTTGCAACCGTGTCCTCAAATCCGTGCATACCAGGAAATGATGGTAAAATAGACGGATGTAAATTAATTAACTTTCCCTCAAGTTTATTTAAGATATCTCCTTTAAATAACTTTGTGTAAAAAGAAATAACTAAATCGAATTTATCAATTTGATAAGCATCGCATAATTCATCTGAAAATGTTAATGAATTAGGTTCTTTAATAAGAGTGTAATCAATATTAAAATCTTCGGCTAGCTTAACTAGTCCACAATTTCTATCAACAAATATGTGATTTATTCTTGATTTTATATATCTCAACTCCAAAATTTTCCTTAACACAGAGCCATTTGTAGAACCAATTATTGCAATTTTCATTTATATTTTTAAATTTAAACCAAATCGTATTTATTCAACATTTCTTTTACCTCATCTTTTGAATTCATCATCAGCACATCAATAATTGATAATCCTGGTATAAATTTACAGGATAATTGTTTGTATTGGGGTAACTTAGGTTGTAAAAAGAATAAGTCGATTCCTTCATTTCTAAAATCTTCTTTGCTATATAACTCCCTGCCTCCTATTGTGTTAATGTAAGTTGATGAATTAGTTTCATTTGTAATATGAATAAGTCGATTTTGTTTCTGCATTCCTTTAGATGAGGAAAAATTTTCACTTGAAACCATAAATTGAGTGCCTAAACCTAAGTAGGTAGAAATATTGATGCAACTAGCAGCTGCTAACGAAGCTATGTTAGCATGTTGTTGCTTAAAAATGTTTGTTATTAGTTCAAACACGACTGTAAAATTTGGAGCTTTCTTGTAAGCCTGTTCAATAGTTTGCAAAAAATTGGTGTAAGCTTTGTCTTCTAAATTAACACCTACTTCTTTAATCAATTTATTCTGACTTGCCTGAATACAAGGAAAACTGACTAGTTTTTCTTTTCCATTCACCAAGATTTTATTTCGATTGATCCACCCTCGTTTGATAAAATTCACATCGTCGTAAAACACAAATGTATCCACCGCATTCACCAACTGGAAATATCCCAAATACGGGAAAATGTAAGGTTGCATGATGGCGATTTTGTTTGGCATTTGTTTTCGGTTGTCGGTTGTCCCGTATCGCTTTACTCACGGGATTAATTCGATTACGCAATTAAAAATTGCTATCTCATTGAATCGGGTATCGGTTGTCGGTTATCGGTTTTGGGTTAACGGACAACTATCAACCTGCCTGCATATGCAAGTCAGGCAGGCAGACAACTGTCAACCAAAAAAACTGTCATTAACTATCCCACAAATTTTTTTAATTTCTTTCTTTCCTAACTCTAAATATAGAGGCAAGCATAAAATACGTTTTGCAATATCTTCTGAGATTGGACAAGCTTGGTATTCTACTACTTTTGTAAACGTATTTACCGATGGATAAAAGTAACGTCTTGGAAAAATGTTTTCTTGATTGAGTGCTTTTTCTACGTTCAGTAGTACTTCTTCCGATTCAAAAATGACAGGGAAATATGAATAATTACACTCCCCTCTCGCTATTTCTTGAAAACTTAACTTATTTGATTTACTTAATAAGTCTTTGTAAAGCAAATACTTCTCTTTGCGGTCTTGCAAAACTTCATCGTAATGTTGCAAGTTAACTAAACCTAATGCTGCATGAATTTCGGTCATTTTTCCATTAAACCCATCTTCAACAATATCCTTGGAGTCATCATGACCAAAAAAACGGATGCGCTCTAATTTTTTCCTTAATTGAGTTGAAATAGTTATGCATCCTCCACCTTCGCCGGCATTCAATAGTTTTGTAGCGTGTAAACTGGTGGCCGAAATATCGCCATACTCCAATAAACTTTTCCCCTTATACTGTGAACCTATGGCGTGTGCCGCATCGTAAACTACTTTTAAGTTATGTTTTTTTGCAATACGGTCAATTTCTTCAACATCACATGGATTTCCGAACACATGAACAGGCATTATAGCCACTGTCTTTTCAGTAATTAAGTCTTCTATTTTGGTAGTATCTATATTTAAGGTGTTAGGATTCATGTCACAAAAAACAGGGGTGCAAGCCTCCCACTTAATTGCACTTACCGTTGCTATCCAAGTAAAAGCAGGCACGATTATTTCACCTTTTAATTCTAGTGCTTTAATTGCCATTTGTATAGCTATTGTCCCGTTGTTGACTACAACAAAATTTGATAAATTAAGCTTTTCTTCTAATCGCTTCTCAAACTCTTGTACCAAAGGTCCATTATGTGTAAGAATACCTCTTTCCCATACCCCTTTCAGCAAAGCTGTATAATCTTCTAAACTTGCGAGAGAAGGCTTTGTAACATATATCGGTGTGTTATTGCTCATTAAACTGTATTTTATTGTTGTGAATCTGGTTAAATTCGCTAATCAATTTTGCTTGTAGCCTATTCGCCTCTAATTCCTCTTGTTGAAAAACTGAATTTAGCATACAGTCAGCAAAGTGTGCTAACATTGCTTTGTAGTGATTCATTGGTGTAATCTTAATTTCTTTGGTTGAATTGTTTTTCTGAAGAAGTATCTTAACTTCATGATTGGGTGGAGCTGTAAAAATTCTATCTGTGCTTAGTTTCCCTTTTGAACCAACCACCTCTATATTACATTGATACTGATGATCAAAACCGAAGCTAAATTGAAGTGGTATTGAGTTTTGGTTGTAAATTGTACCACTCCCCCATATATCAACATCATAACCTTCATAGTTCAAGCTAGCATCTTTTAATTGAATATTTTCACCAAATAACTCATGTGCAAGTCTCAAAGGGTATGCACCTGCATCTAGTAAAGCACCTCCTCCCAATTCTTTTTTGTACCTAATGTTATCTGCATCAGGGAAAGGCGGAAAACAAAACGAAGAACGAACAAATCGTAAGTCACCAATTTCACCTTGATTAATGATATCTTTTATTACTTGTAATTGTTGATGTTTTCTAAATTGAAAATTCTCCAACAAGCAAAGATTCTTTTTTTGTGCTAATTCGCATAAGTATTTGACATCTTCAAAAGAGCAAGCTAGTGATTTTTCGCATAACACATGTTTATTTGCCTCAAGCGCTTTTTCTATCCATTGAAAATGAAGTGAATTAGGAAGCGGAATATAAACAGCATTTATCGTTTCATCATCAATAATTTCTTGATAAGAAGTTACATTTACCTCAGTAAACTCTTTTTTGATAATGTCAATTTTCTCAACAGAAGAAGTACCAATTGCCTTCAGCTGAAACGTTTCTTTCATTTCTAATAAAGCAGGGATAATTGCTTTTTTAGCTATATTGGCATATCCAAGGACACCTATATTTACTTTATTCTGCATAAAAAAATGGGATTGACGCAATTAAACTTCTCGACTGAATATTCAAATAATTATTAAATTTTAAGAACGTATACAATTGATGTAAGGTCATCCATTTATAGTTTTCAGGTAGAAATTCTGAAATTTCATCTCCTGCAATAATCAATAGGTTTTTATTTTGTTCTTTATAAAATCTACCACCTTCTTCAGATTGGTAATTATCAATTAATTTCTGTTCTGAAGTAGCATTAAGCACATACTCCAAAAAAGGAAGCTTTTCGATAGAATTTTTATAATTTCCTGTTAGGCATTGAACCGTTGGAGCTAATTCAATAATGTCGTGATTACCACATTCTAATTTAGCTTGCACAGCAAAATGGTAAACTCCATTTATTTTTTTTACAACAAATGCACATAAGCCTTCTTGTGCAGGTTGAACCATGGGTTGGTCCCACTGAGCAACTTCTCGATTTTCTATGGAAATATTTACAGGAATAACTCTAAAATATTTTTTTTTCTCATGAAAAATAGCTTCATCGGAAAAATTCCAATTATCTAATTTTTTCAATGAAACTGATTTGATATCTAAATCATAATTACTTTTTAAATGAGTCATCCAAGAGATTAACTCTTCTACTCTGTGCTTAGCGTCACTATTATTTAAAGCTGAGGCTAAAAATGGATAGTTGTTGGTGGTATGATTTTGATTTATTTTTTCAATTAAATCTTGGTCTGATATCCCCCCAAAAGGAATGCAAGAAATAACCGTTCTAGTATCCATGTTCACTACATTATCTTGGGCCATTAATTTTTTTATTTGCCCTAATGTAAGCCATATAAACTCTGGTAAACAAGCTATTTCTTCTTCAACTTTTACAATTATATTGCGGTTTCTCTTCTTCAAGAATCTTCCGCCTTGTTCAGATTGAAGTTGATCTACTAAAACTTGTTCTGGTGTTGCATTGACAAAATAATCTAAATAATTGGGTTTTTTTCCTTTATGTACTTGTTGAAAATTGCTTCTTGTAGCTTGAAGTGTTGGCGACAATTGAACCACGTTGATATTGCCAGGCTCAATTTTTGCTTGGACTAAAAAATGCAGTACGCCATTAATTTCTTTGACCAAAAAGCCTAAGTAACCAACTTCAGGTTGGTTAATGATGGGTTGTTCCCAATGATGTACGTTTCCCCAATTTGTTTTTACACTAATGCCGTCAATACTGAAGAATTTTCCTGTTATATGGGAAACACTTCCCTTATTCGCATCATATCTCCATTGATTAAGTTTCGAGAATTTAGTAATTTCTAATTCTACTTTAATCCTTTTTTTCTGTTCTTCAATCCATTCATTTACAAATGTAGCCGAATGTAAAGAGCGAGAAGAATCCTTAGTTGACTCTAAAAAACTTATGTATGGATGGATGCATTGTGTTTTATTCATAGATTTAAGAATGTATCAATTCTGCATCTAATAAAAAAGGTTCCCATGAAACTTTGTCATTGGATACTTGAAAATCGCACACAGAATTTACTCTATACGAAGGGGAACCGTCTGCAGCAAACACAATGTTTATTGAATATAGCCCCTTGGATAACTGAACATTGGAGTGAAAGTATTTGATATCGTAATCCTTTTGTCCTTTTTCAAAAATATTTGTGTTAGACTTCACTGAAGCTACTGGTCGTTGCTCTTTGTCCATTATGATTATTGACATTCTAAGCTCCTTGATATTGACTTTAAGAACATTAAATTTAATTCTAAAAACCAAATCATCCTTCCATTTAATAACAGGTAAACCGTCAATAAATTTATCCGCGACAACTTCAACACTCTTAAATTCTATCGATTTGTCGTCAAAAACAACATTTGTATCGTTGCTTGCAAACCTTGTATAATACAAATCAATAGCTTGAGCAACATCTTCCCCTTGAAATTTGGCAACTCCTCTGTCCATTAAAATGATTTGGTTGCAAATACGCGACACCATGGGCATGGAGTGGGATACAAATATGATAGCCGTTTTTGGAAGAATAGTATCTATGGTCTTGAAACACTTTAAAACAAAACCTAAGTCCCCTACTGCTAAAACCTCGTCTATAATGAGTACATCGGGTTCCATTTGGGCGGCTACGGCAAACCCAAGACGCACTTTCATCCCGCTGGAGTAATTTTGTACGGGCATGTCTATAAACTCTTCCAACTCGGCAAAATCGATAATGTGTTGCAACTTTTGGTCGATTTCCTTTCGGGTAAAGCCTAAAACAGCTCCGTTGTTGTAAATGTTTTCTCGTCCGCTTAAAATGGGGTTAAAGCCTGCTCCTAACTCAATCAGCGCTCCTACTCTCCCCCGCATAACAACTTTACCTTCGTCGGGGTTAATCAATCCGTTTAAGATTTTTAGTAGCGTAGATTTACCTGCTCCGTTGTGGCCTATCAAACCTAAACATTCTCCACGTTTTAAGGTAAAGCTAATGTCTTTCACCGCCCAAAACTCCTTGGGTCTGAGTTGGCGTTCTTTCTTATTCCCCGAATAGCCTGCAACTAAATCCTTTACTCCATACCAAAGACTTGTCTTTAAGTCCTTACAGAACTTTTTGGAGAGTCCGGTAACTTCGACTAAAGTTTCGTTGGGAGTTGTTATTTCTTTATTGTTCATAGTTTAATTAGGTTGTGGCGCTGCGCTGTTGTGAGGCAGATGTCGCTTCGCTTATCTGCTGTTGTAATGGCAACAAGTTGCCTGTTGTAACGCTACGCTGTTGTAAATGTTGTATTTCCTACTAGAAACATGATTTCAACTTAAATTTACCTATACAACGCGCCGATAGGCGCAACACAACAGCGAGCTTGCGAACCTCACAACATTTCACTAAACCTTCCAATTTGTTTCTACATAAACTGTGAAGTTGTTAATTTTCTTTCCTAAATTGTTATACTTCAAAATAAGTTCTTTCGCTTGTTCTTGATGTTCCTTATAAATTACTTGTATAGTCTCTAATTGACTCACGCATTCCAACAAAGATGCGTGTGAAAAAGTTAAATATCGAATGAACTCTTGTTTATACCTCCTTCTACCATAACCTTCTACAATGGTATCTTTTACACTTTTTGAAGAACGTCTTACTTGACCACCTTGTTCATATAGCTCGAATTTCGGTAGTTTTAGACTTAAATGATGAACTTCAATAGCGTATTGAAATGCTAGTTGGTAAATTTCTAAGTCTTTGTAAGATTTCATCTTTTTAAAGTTGTGAGGCAGATGTCGCTTCGCTTATCTGCTGTTGTAATGGCAACAAGTTGCCTGTTGTGGAGCTACGCTGTTGTAATTGTTGTATTTGCTGCTAGAAACATTTTTTAAACTCAAATTTACCTACACAACGCACCGATAGGTGCAATACAACGCACCGAAGGTGCTTCACAACAGTGAGCAAGCGAAGCTAGGCGAACCCTACAACATTATAAAGTTTTGTTTTGTTGTAACGGTCGGCTTGCTATCGCTACCTTCCTTTTGTAATGGCAACAAGTTGCCTGTTGTGGAGCTACGCTGTTGTAACTGTTGTATTTCCTGCTGGAAACATTTTTTAAACTCAAATTTACCTACACAACCCACCGATAGGTGCAATACAACGCACCGAAGGTGCTTCACAACAGTGAGCAAGCGAAGCTAGGCGAACCTTACAACATTATAAAGTTTTGTTTTGTTGTAACGGTCGGCTTGCTATCGCTACCTTTCTGTTGTAATTGTTGTATTTGCTGCTAGAAACATTTTTTAAACTCAAATTTACCTACACAACGCACCGATTGGTGCAATACAACGCACCGAAGGTGCTTCACAACAGTGAGCAAGCGAAGCTAGGCGAACCTTACAACATTTTCTAAGCACTCTGTCTTTCCACAAAAATTGGAATGGAAATTCGGTAAAAAACTAAGGCTAATAAAAACATGGGGATGCTGATAGCTAATACTACAAAAAAATAAGTTAGGTATTCCAAAGGTAGTCCCACAGCCAAATTTCTTCCTACCATTACAATGGGTGTTAATGGATTGTATAGCATTAAATGTCGCATAATTCCTGATTCTGGAATGGCGTATACTACCGGAGTAACATACATGAGAAATTGTAAGGCAAAGCCAATCATCCTACTGATGTCTGAATATAGCATCCCAATTGGGGTAAGCAATAATCCAATGGTATTTCCTATAAGTATTCCGCCTAACATAGCGAAAGGAAAAAATAATAGCCCCCAACTTAATCCTACGCCATAGAAAAACAAAAAGATGAACAGCAATATCATCTTTATTGCGGTATTGAATAAGAGTTTAAGAATACCCGAAACAATTAAAGCTTCTTTTGGGAAGTTAATTTTAGACATGATTCCTTTTCCTGCCTTTGTGCTTGCAATTGGTGAATTGATCGACTCGGTGATAATGGACCATAACAAAGTCCCTGCAAAAGCATATAAAGGATACGCAATTCCTGTATCGGTTAATTGAACCGTACCGCTTGAGCTTAAAAATATCCAAACAAAAGCGGTACTTAGTGGCGTTATAAACGCCCAAAAAATACCTAAAAGGGATTGCCTGTACTGTGCTGTAATGTCTCTCTTGGCTAATTGGTAAGCCAAGAACCGAGATTTTCTTAAATCCCGTAAACTGTCTCCTAGTAATTTAGGGATGTTTCGGTTGGTTTCTTTTTGATAAATGTGTACTTGCATGTTTTTTTGTTATGGTGCTGCGCTGTTGTGAGGCTTCGCTGTTGTGAGGCTTCGCTGTTGTGGCGTTGCACTGTTGTAATGGCAACAAGTTGCCTGTTGTGAGTGTTGTGGTTTGTTATGAATACAAACTTTTCTTTAATAATTAACTTATACAACAGTTGCAAAGCAACCTTACAACAGTGAGCAAGCGAAGCTATGTGAAACTCACAACAGTTGCAAAGCAACTTTACAACAGTGAGCGAGCGAAGCGAGGTGAACCTCACAACTTAGGGTGAATTGTTGTTTAATAAGTACTCCAAAATTTGCTGTGCAGCATTCCCATTTCCATAGGGATTTACTTTTTGGCTAATGTTTATGGGGTTGTCTAGGTAATTAGATGCTTGTTTACTAATTTTCTGTGCATCAGTTCCTACTAATTCTGCAAAGCCTTGTTCAATTCCTTCCATACGTTCAGAGGTGGCTCTCATTACTAATACCATTTTACCTAAACTCGGTGCTTCTTCTTGAATACCACCAGAATCAGAAATAATTAAGTCACAAGCTTTTAATAAGCCAATCATTACAGGATAAGTAACGGGAGGAATCAAGTGAATATTTGGTAAATGAGCAAGCTCTTGGTGAACTACTTCTTTTACGTTAGGGTTTAGATGGACGGGATACACAATCTCTACATCTGCTCGTTCAGCAAGTGTTGCCAAAGCTGAACAAAGCTGAATAAATCCATCGCCAAAATTTTCACGGCGATGCCCCGTTACTAAAATTAGTTTTTTATTCGGTTGAAGTTTATTTAGCAATTTCTGTAAATCTTCAGGTGGATGGTTTTGGGTAATTTGCATCCCCCAATGCAATGCATCTACCACAGTATTTCCCGTAATCATACATTCTTCTTTTGGGACTCCCTCATTAAGCAAACAATCGTAGGCTTTTTGGGTGGGAGCAAAATGTGCATTAGCAATTCTTCCTGTTAGCTGACGGTTTAGTTCTTCTGGAAATGGAGCATATTTATTGTAGGTGCGTAGGCCTGCTTCTACATGTCCTACTTTTATTCCTCGTTGAAAAGCTGCCAAGGCAACCATGCTTGAAGTTGTGGTATCTCCGTGAACTAAAACCCAATCGGGTTGCTCTTTTTCTAAGACCGTGTCGATGGACTGAATGATGCGCGCACTTAATTGGTTCAAGCTTTGGTTGGCTTGCATCAAGTCTAAATCAATGTCGGGTACAATCTGAAAAAAATCCAAAACTTGGTCTAACATTTGGCGGTGTTGCGCTATTACGCATACCAATGTTTCAATTGCCGTATTTTCTTTACAGGCGCGTACCAAAGGTGCCATTTTAATAGCCTCTGGTCGTGTCCCAAAGCAAATGATAATTTTAGTTTTCAATGGTGTGATAATGTTGTGAGGCAGATGTCGCTTCGCTTATCTGCTGTTGTGGTGGCAACAAGTTGCCTGTTATAACGCTGCGCTGTTGTAATTTGCTTTAAAGTAAAAAATTAATTTCGCCCTTCGATACATTCTGATTACCATCAGAACACTCAGGGAACGAAATATAATTTTAGTGGTGACCTTTGATACATTCTGATTACCGTCAGAACACTCAGGGAACGAAATATAATTTTAGCTTTGACCTTCGATACATTCTGATTACCATCAGAACACTCAGGGAACGAAATATAATTTTTGTGGTGACCTTTGATACATTCTGACTACCGTCAGAACACTCAGGGAACGAAATATAATTTTAGTTTTGACTTTCGATACATTCTGACTACCGTCAGAACACTCAGGGAACGAAATATAATTTTAGTTTTGACTTTCGTTTTATTTTGATGTCCAACGGAATACTCATAAAACAAAGTAAAATTAAAGCTCCCTGAGTGATTCGCCTATAAAACGAATGTATCAAAGGGAGTTTTTTTCCACGGCTTCGCCGCAGCGAGTCCCATGACTGGCTGTAGCTTATTAAGTATGGGTCAAAGATAAAGGTTTTTAAGAATGATAAAAAAATCTTAAAGCTAAATCTTCGTCGAAGTTGTACTACATGTATGTAGCAATTGTTTAGGGTAAAACAGCCTATTCAAAATAATATGAATTGAATAAGCTTTTATCTTTTGAACAATTTAAATTTAAATTGTAAAGTACACGACAAAAATTGAAAGTCTTCAAATCAGTTCTTACCCGACCCTATCCCGTATAAATTTACGTTGTATTTCACGGGACAAGAGGGAGCCTTATTCTCCTTGATTTCTCCCTTCACCCTGTTAAATAATGCAACGCATTACGCAAAGCGTATTTAACAGGGTTGAGGAACGGGGCAAAAATCAAGGAATTTTAGAGTTTTTATTTTTTTGTCGTGTACTAAACTTAAATCGTTAAAATCTATAAGCGCCCGTCTACTTTTTCTTTTGGCAGGCAAGATTTTACGTCAAAAATAACTGAATTTTGGTTGGTTAATTGATCAAAATTTAATTCTAAGAATTCGTTATGCGATACTGCTAACACCACAGCATCGTAGCTTTCATTTAGGGCTTCTATGGAATTGATTAAGTTGATGTCAAACAATTCTTTTACTTCCTTTGGGTCGGCCCATGGGTCGCAAACATCTACTTGAAGGTGGTAAGCTTTTAATTCGTCTATCACATCAATAGCCTTGGTGTTTCGGGTATCTGGACAATTTTCTTTGAAGGTGATTCCCAAGACCAATGCTTTCCCATTTTTTACTTTTGCTTCTTTATTAAGCATGAGTTTAATGACTTCTCCGGCTACGTATTTCCCCATACCATCGTTCATTCGTCTCCCTGAAAGAATAATTTCAGGATTGTAGCCCACCTCCAATGCTTTCTGTGCTAAGTAATATGGATCTACACCAATGCAATGACCGCCGACTAAACCGGGGGTATATTTGGTGAAATTCCATTTAGTAGCAGCGGCTTCCAAAACCTCGTCTGTATCTATATGAAGTAATCGGAAAATTTTTGACAATTCATTGACAAAAGCAATGTTGATATCGCGTTGTGAATTTTCAATTACTTTGGCCGCTTCGGCTACTTTTATGCTGGGTGCTAAATGGGTTCCCGCGGTAATAACAGATGCATAGACTTCATCTACTTCTTGAGCAATCTCAGGAGTTGACCCTGAAGTGACTTTTAAGATTTTGGTCACCGTATGTTTTTTATCCCCTGGATTGATCCGTTCTGGCGAATAGCCCACAAAGAAATCTTTATTGAATTTTTTACCAGAAACTTCTTCCAAAACAGGTACGCAAACTTCTTCGGTTACACCTGGGTAAACGGTTGATTCATACACAACAATATCATTCTGCTTGAGTAGCTTTCCGATGGTTTCACTCGCTTTAATAAGCGGTGTAAGCACGGGCTGTCTATTTTTATCGGTAGGCGTAGGAACGGTAACTACATAAAAATTAGCCTCTTTCATTTCTTGGGCATCGCAGGTTACAGATAGTCCAAATTCGCCAGCGTTTGCTCTTAAAGCTGCTTGAAGCAACTCGTCTTCTACTTCTAAGGTATGGTCATGTCCCTGCTTTAACTCTTCAACTCTTGCTTGATTGATATCGAAGCCAATGACTTTGTATTTTTCTGCGAATGCTACCGCTAAAGGCAGACCTACATAGCCTAATCCTATAATCGCGATGGTGTGTTTTTTTTCGTTAATCATTTTATTTAGTTAATTATATCTATCTTCTGTTTACTGTTGCCCCGTTCGCATTACTCACGGGATTAATTCAATTACGCAATTATAAATTGCTATCTTATTGAATCTATAGTAGCTATAGTTGCTATTGTAGCTATAGTTTCCCGTTCACTGCGTTCCTCGGGATTAATTCGATTACGCAATTATAAATTGCTATTTCATTGAAGCTCTTCACTCCTAACTCTTCACTTTTAAGTTCCCCCTTTGGGGGCTAGGGGGCCTCACTCCTCACTCATCACTGCTCACTCATCACTGCTCACTCATCACTGCTCACTCATCACTGCTCACTCATCACTGTTCACTCATCACTGTTCACTCCTCACTCCTCACTCCTCACCCTTCACTTTTAAGTTCCCCCTTTGGGGGCTAGGGGGCCCCACACCTCACTCCTCACTTTTAAGTTCCCCCTTTGGGGGCTAGGGGGCCAATATTCATTATTCATCCCCTATTTCCTCAACGAGCGTTTAATTCGTTTAAGTATTTTTTTGATAAGGCTAGATTTTTTATCTCTTGCTAAATAGGCATCACCGTATTTTCCGTATCCATAACCGTAGCCGTATCCATAGCCGTAACCGTAGCCATAACCGTATTTTGCTTTTTGCTCGAAGAAGTTCATCACGAAGCTGATGTTTTTTACTTCGCCTGCTTTGTATTTGTCGTTAATGACTTGAAGCATGCCTCGTTTGGTATAATTTTGACGGACGAGGTATAAGGTTGAATCTACGTACTTAAGTAAATTTAAGGCGTCAGACACCAATCCGATTGGCGGAGTATCTAGAACGATATAAGCGTATTTTTTCTTTAACTCTTCCATAAAAACATCCATTCGGTCGTTCATTAATAATTCTGATGGGTTGGGCGGAATCGGACCTGAAGTAATGATGTCTAAATTATCGTATTTGGTTTGTTGGGTAACCGTTTGTAAATCGTCTTGACCAATCAAGTAATTGACCACACCACTTCGGTTATTGATTCCAAAGTCGTCAAAAATCTTTGGTTTACGTAAATCCAGTCCTACTAAAACGGTAGGCTTACCGCTTAACGCCAAGACCGAAGCTAAGTTAATGGAGGTAAAGGTTTTTCCTTCCCCCGAAATGGTAGAAGTACACATTAAGGTTTTGGTAGCTTCTTTGTCCTTGTTTTTGAACATGAACTGTAAGCTGGTTCGAATGGCCCTAAAGCTTTCAGCTACGGCACCTCTTGGTTTTCTGAGTACAGCAAGGTTATCGGATAGTTCACTTTTCCCGATCACACCTATGATGGGGATAAAAGATTTTTTCTCGATGTCCTTTGGGTTGTTTACTTTATTGTCTAAAATGGCAAGTAACAACACAAATAGAAAAGGAATTAATCCTCCTATTAGTACTGCCATCACATAGTTCAGTTGGTTGTTGGGACCAATCTGACCACCGCCTACGTCCTTGGCTTCGTCTATAAAGTCGACATCCGAGACATTAGCCGCTTTAATTAAACGAGCCTCGTTTTTCTTATTCAAAAACAAATCGTAAGTGGCACGACTTAAATCGTAACGGCGTTCTATTTTAAGCAATTCTTGCTGATCGGCAGGAAGTTTACGCACTTCCATTTCCAATTCCATCACTTCTTTGCGTATGGTTTTTAGGTCTTGGTTTAACAAGGCTTTGGAAGAGCTAATATTCTCGAACAATACGTTTTTAACCGCTTCGATGCGTCGGTCTATGTCCTTGATTCGTTGTGTGCCTTCTTGAATGGAGTAAATGATTCGGGAACGTTCATTGGCTAAGTCTACAATCTGCCCAACTAAACCACCTATGCTTCCTTCTTGTATTCCCGTGATGGTAGGCACTGGAAGCTCAGAATAATCATCTCTAGTGCGCAAGTAATCTTCTAGCATTTCGTAGTAGTTGATGCTGCGAATAATTTCACGTTCTTGTGCATCGTAGCCATTTAAGCGACTACGCATTATCGCGCTTTCTGCACTAAGGTCAAAAATGTTACGCTCCGTTTTAAAGGCATCTAATTCACTTTGCACTTCTTGTAGCTCTCTGCCTCGGTCTATTAACATGGAGTCGATGAATTGGATGGTACGGGTGGCAAACATGTTTTTTTGGTCCAACATATCCTTGCTTAATACTCTGGTTGTACCATTTAAGTAATCGACCAAGCGTGCCTTGTTTCCTCCTTTCAAGGAAAGCGTTAGAACTGAGGAGCCTTTTTGATTTTGAACATTGACGTTTTTATATTGTCCAACCTTTCCATATAAACTAGACAACTGAAAAAACGAAGTTTCTCCGGGGCGTATTTTTTTATCTATTTTCTGTAATCTTCCGTTGAAAAAAGGGGTTTGGATATGCTCGCCAAAACGAAAGCTTTGGCTAAAATCGATAGGGTCAATTTTCTCCCACTTGGATTCTTCCGTAAAATAATTAAAAAAAGTTTTACCTACTTCTGCTTCTAGCTGAAGGCTCAAGTTGAAACGTTCTTTGTCGATGACTTCTACTTTATACTTCGTTCCCGTGAGTTGGTAGGTTGAATCTATTTCAACTTTGTAGGATACATTCCCGTAAGCGTCTATCAATTGATATTCTCCTTGCTTGAGGTAGTCGATGTAAAACTGTAACTCTTTTACTACCTTTTCATTGTGTGTGCGGCTATTTAAGCGAATAATGGTACCCGATACTTTATTGGAAGTCCCCCCCCAGTTAAAGGTTAAGCTGGTATTGGTGGTAAAAAGCGGGTTGGTATTGTCCTTCACCTCAATCATGTTGGACATTTCGTATACAGGAAGCTTGCGAACGCTGATGTAATACGCAATACTAAGCCCTATACCAATGGAAATCACGAAAAGCCACCAATAGCTAAGGAGTTTAAAGAGAAAGCCTTTAAAATCGAAAACACTGGTAATGTCGGATATGTCAAATTCTTCTTCTTGCATATTAACGTCCTTGTCTTAAACGAATGGATATAAAGGTAACAGATAACAATAGCCCAAAAACGGAGGTGATAGTTGCAAACGCATTGTCACCCAGCCCCAATGTTTTTTGTGGTAATGGGTCCACGATAATGATATCATTCGGTTGTACATAATAGTATGGTGAATTAATGACATCGATATCGGTTAAATCGAGCGTATGAATCTTTTTTCCTTCGGGATATTGGCGCAGGATTCGTACTTTCTTTCGGTCACCAACCAAGCCTATGTCGCCAGCATTGGCAATGGCTTCAAAAATATTGACTTGTTCTTTGTAAAAAATCTGTCCGCCTTTACTTCCAATCTCCCCTAAAGTAGTATACCTTATACCCGGTAACATAACGATCACGTTGATATTTGCTTCTTCTTTAAATTGAGTTTTAAGTAACTCTTCTTCAATCAACTCTTCCACTTCTTCGAGCGTCTTACCAATTACACTTAAAGTACCTAGGTTAGGAACGGTAATTTCGCCTCGTCTATCTACCTTAAACCCATCAAAATATAAGCGCTCTTCTGTGGTGGCGTTTGGGTTTCCGTCGCCAACAGGATTAAACATCCCCACTAAATCTTGGTCAAAAGCCTTGATACGTATGCTTAATAAATCGTTGACTTGAAGGCGGTACGGAGGTTGTACGTATTCAATTTGAATAAGGCTGTCGTTGTAAACATTGTCTTTGTCTTGCAAATACATTAGTTTTTTTCTTGGAATACAAGAAGAAGCTAGCAACACAACCAATAAAGACAATACAAGAATTTTTCTATGCATTTAAGATTTTCTTAGGATTAGCAAATATATTACAATGTACGAAAAGCACAAGGAATTGGATGTGAAAATTTAATAATGTGATAATATGCTAATCTTAATTTGATAATTTGATAATTTGATAATTTGATAATTTGATAATTTGATAATTTGATAATATGCTAATGTGCTAATCTTAATTTGAAGATTTGATAATTTGCTAATTTGATAATTTGAAAATGTGATAATATGCTAATATGCTAATGTGTTAATCTTAATTTGAAGATTTGATAATTTGATAATTTGAAAATGTGATAATGTGCTAATTTTAATTTGAAGATTTGATAATTTGATAATTTGATAATTTGATAATTTGATAATTTGATAATTTGAAAATGTAAAAATGTAAAAATGTAAAAATGTGATAATGTGATAATAGACTAATGTCCTAAATCACCAATAAACTAAATCATCAATAAACTAAATCACTCATAAACTACACTACTCATAAACTACACTACTCATAAACTACACAACTAATAACTAAATCTTTTATTGGGAGTTTGGTGTTTTGACGTGATGACTTGTCCTGTGAATTGTAAAATTTAATTCTTAGATGTATGTCGATTTTCGTGCTATTTTGCTATTTTGCAAGCCTAATCGTTACTAATCGATTACTACTAAAGTAAAGACATAAATAATTAGGAGTTGTATGTAAAGCTTGTATTTAGCAGCGAATGATGACAACAGTTAACAGAAGCGTCGCATCTGAATGAAATATGTACCTAAGATAGGGCTAATTACGCAACATAGTAAATTTAAATTGTGGATGGTTGTACTGGTTTATGATTAAACGGCTCCACTAAAAAACATTAAATATAAGTAAATGAAAAATGTAAGCATTTCTAAAGTTAGCCTTGTTTTTATTGGGCTATTTATTTTCCAAAATTGTGCAACGAATCCTTTTACCGGAAAAAGGACCCTGGCTATTACCCCCAATTCGTCTATTCTTCCTATGTCGTTTCAGCAATACGACCAGGTGTTGTCTCAGAGCAATGTCGTTCGAGAGGGAGCGCAAGCGGAAATGATTCGAGAAATTGGTCACCGAATTGCGGAAGCTTCGGAAAAATGGTTGAAAGCAAATGGTTTTCCCGACCATACAAAATCCTATGCTTGGGAATTTTCTTTAATTGACGAAAATACTATTAATGCCTGGGCAATGCCGGGTGGAAAAATTGCTTTCTATACAGGTATTCTCCCCATAGCACAAAATCAGAATGGGATTGCCACCATTATGGGGCATGAAGTAGCACACGCCCTGGCTAATCATGGTCAACAACGAATGAGCGCTGGTGCTTTACAACAAAGTATTGGAGCTATTGGCGCACTTGCACTGAGCGAAAACCAACGCAACCAAGAAATTTTTATGCTTTCCTATGGAATTGGTTCGCAAGTGGGTGTTATGCTCCCCTTTAGCAGAAATCATGAAACGGAGGCTGATGAAATCGGATTAATGCTTATGGCCATAGCTGGTTTCGACCCCTCCGAAGGTGCTGAATTATGGAAACGCATGGGGGCTGCAAGCGGAGGCAGCAGCACACCACAATTTATGAGCACTCACCCTTCTACGGATGCACGGGTCAGAAACTTAACCGAACAAGCTAGCATAGCAAAAAAAGAGTCGAAGAAATTTGGCATCACCTCTTTTGAAGCGAATCAGCCTATTCCTGGTCTTTAGGCCCTCTTGCTTTTTTGCAGTTTACTGGTTTTGCAGTGCTTTGTGCGTCTTTTTAAGTAACGTCAAGGTAGTAAAAACAAGCTAAGGGACTTTCTCTTTTGAAGAGAACTTCTAAAAAGCAAAGCATAAACAAGATAAAAACAAGAAAATAAAGATGGAGTGTCTCTTCCCGGTAGCTATTGTCAGTCGACATGATAATTCTTGCAATAAAAGTCAAGCTTGACAGAAGCTTACTTAATTTTTTTGCTTGTTGCTCATTAACTTTAGTTAATCGAAATAACTGGTATAAATTGTTTTTCTTTGTTCCGTAAATTCAACTTACATGAGTACAACACAAAACAAAGCATTAGAAAAAGGAAGTCATCGATTAATTCGGGCTTGGGCTTTCTATGATTGGGCTAATTCGGTGTATAGCTTGGTGATTTCTTCGGCTATTTTTCCCTTGTTTTATGGAGCTTTAACCATCGTAAAAAATGAACAAGGGGAATTGTTAACTGATCGAGTTGAATTTCTTGGCTTCAGTTTTAACAACGATAGCCTTATTAGTTACGTTACCGCACTTGCTTTTTTATGTATTTCGATTATAAGCCCCATTCTTTCGGGCATAGCCGATTATGTGGGGAACAAGAAATTTTTCATGAAGCTTTTTTGTTACCTCGGAGCAATTTCATGTATTGGGCTGTATTGGTTCAATTTAGAACACTTATGGTTTGGACTGTTGTGTTATTTTTTCGGATTAATTGGATTTTGGGGAAGCATTGTTTTTTACAATTCGTATTTGCCCGACATTGCCCACAAAGAACAACAAGACAAGGCGAGCGCATTGGGTTTTTCTTTGGGCTACATAGGTAGTGTTATTTTACTGCTTTTGTGTTTGGCGATGATTTTATCCTACGAAAGCTTTGGTTTTGAAAGTGAAGCCACTCCTACTCGACTTTCATTTGTATTGACGGGTATTTGGTGGATAGGCTTTAGTCAGTATACTTATGCGGTATTGCCCAAAAGCTTCAAAAAAAACAAATACACCAAAGACGTATTTTTCAACGGTTTTAGGGAGCTTCAAAAAGTGGCTCAAAAAGTAAGAGATAACCTTCAACTTTCTCGCTTTCTACCAGCCTTTTTTGTTTACAGTATGGCGGTACAAACCATTATGATTGTGGCTACTTACTTCGGAAACAAAGAAATAAATTGGGGTGAAAATGGATCGACAACGGGTTTAATTATAAGCATACTGCTCATTCAACTTGTTGCCATTGGTGGAGCTTACGCTGCTGCGAAACTGGCCAAACGCTATGGGAATATTCCTATTTTAATTGGCATTCACTTTATTTGGGTAAGCGTTTGTGTATATGCGTTTTTTATGAAAACCCCAAACGATTTTTATATCGCTGCATTTTTTGTAGGCTTGGTCATGGGAGCCATTCAATCGCTATCTAGGTCTACCTACTCCAAAATGATTCCACTTTCCGAAAAGGATACTACGTCCTTTTTTAGCTTCTATGATGTTACTGAAAAGTTAGGTATTGTAGTAGGAATGCTTATGTACGGAATTATTGCTCAACTTACTGGAAGCGTAAGGTATTCCATTATTTTTCTAGCCTTGTTTTTTGTAATAAGCATATTCCTGCTGTTGCGTATTCCTAGAACAAAATTCAATGAAGAAAAATAAGGTTCGCTAAGTTCGGTTTAGGTTCTTACATAACCAAAATTGAAACACGCCAAATCAGTACTGCTGCGAACCTATCCCGTATAATTATACCTTGTATTTTATGGTACAAGAAGGGAACCTGATTTTCCTTGGTTTCATCCTTTACTCTTTTAACCCTAATTCATTAGAATATCTTCAAAAGCATAAACGACTTTAGAAAAACTATGCTTTCTAACTTGTCATCTTAAAATTTGTTTAAAAAATGCTATGAGCTTTTGAATAAATTTAGTTAAGTTTACCCCCACAAAGTATATTAAACTTATCTTATGAATAAAGTACATATTGCCCCTTGGTTATTGGTTTGTTTTGTATCTCTTTTCTTTTTTTCTTGTAACGATGAAGCTTTAGAAGGTCAGTTTGGAGAAGTGATTGAAGAAGAAGAAATTGAAGACCCAAATGAATTTGCTGTTTTTGAAGTTGAACTCGATGGCGAATTGTTTGTGGCTACTTCAATTGTTGCCATTTCAGGTGAAGATGGATTGCAAATTGAAGCTTCTAATGGAAGTAAAAAGTTTTTTATCTTATTGCCTAATCCTTTCGTCAATAACTTTTCACTAAACCCTTCTGCTAATCAGGTTTTTATGTCCTATCAGCCGTCTGCACCCGCAAACACGGGAGGTGAAATTTTTATTGCACAATCGGGCAACTTCAACGTAACTAATTTTAGTGACGAAGTAAATATAATTAGCGGTACTTTTTCAGGAAGTTTACAGGAAGCTATCTTTCAAGAAACAGGCATTCAAATGACAAATGGTGTTTTTCAAGGCATTGTATTTTTTAATGAAAATGTTGTTGATCCCACCAACCCTAACAATACGTTTATGACGGCTTCGATAAATCAGACCTTTTTTAACGCGTCTGATGTGATTTACTCTGCCTCAAGCGAATCTGCCAACATTACTGGAACTCAAGCCAACCAACAACTTCAGCTTACGTTTTTGGCAAATCCTGAAGTAGGTGAATTTTCGTTGGATACCGAAGGTTTTTCTGCCACTTACCTGGTCGATGGTAACCCGCAAGAAGCCACTAGCGGGAATATTAGCTTTAGCGTAGTTCAGGAGAATTACATTCAAGGAAGTTTTGAATTTACAACTGCCGACTCGAGCATACAGGCGGGAGACTTTGGCGTAGTTATTAATTAAAGAAAAGTTAGATTTTTTGTATAGTTTGACAAACTAACAAACATCAATGATACCAACCTCCTTTTTAGGAGGTTTTTTTATACCCATTATTAGTAGAAATTACTGAAAACCTGAGTTCGGTTATTCTCACTTTGTCAAAAGTGTTTTAAATTGTAAGACACGAACTTTTTTAAGACGAAATAGCTGGATATTGAGGAGTAAAAAAGTAAAGTAGATTGCTGTTTAAAACTGATTACTCAATTTTATTTAATAAAAAACATCCATTTACAGCGTTAATTTTTATCACGATAGCTAGGCTATCCTTCAAAAAATTGCCTTGCAACTGAATATCCTTATTGATTTTGACTTTATGATTATAATCGAACTCAGGTTGAAAAGAAAAGTGCGTTTTACTAGGGTAATTTTTACTAAAAAACGGCATTATGCATCAAATAAGGCATTGACCAATGTCATTATTCCTTTAAAGATAAAAAACATTGCAGCACCACACACCACGATTCCGACTACTAAAACAGGAATAAACAAAGGTTTATCTTGGTTATTGAAAGCGGAAAAGAGTACCGAGGGTCCTAGAAATAATAAAGGTAGTGAGATGGCTAAAAACTTAACGCCTTTTGCTAAAAGTTGCTTATTTGTGTGTTTCTGACTCATTGTTAAAAGATGCTAAGGCGTTTCTTACGCTTCCGTGGGTGAGTAATAATTCTTTGGCTTGTTGGTGACTTATATTTTTTTCGTTCATTAACATACGGATACCACGTTCCACTAACTTGTCGTTGGAAAGTTGCATATCTACCATTTTATTTCCCTTAACTCGTCCAAGTTGTATCATACAGGTTGTCGATATCATATTCAGTACCATTTTTTGGGCGGTTCCAGCTTTTAGTCGTGAGCTGCCCGTCACAAATTCTGGACCTACCACAACTTCAATAGGATAGTCGGCAACTTGAGTGAGCGGTGCATTGGGATTACACGTAATACAAGCGGTAGTAATTCCATTTTCTTGGGCAGTTTTTAATCCACCTATCACATAAGGTGTTGTACCTGACGCAGCAATGCCAATCAGTACGTCTTTGGTAGAAATAGAAAGCGATTGTAGGTCTTTCCAAGCTTGTAAGGTATTGTCTTCAGCGCCTTCTACTGCATTGCGTATAGCTTTGTCTCCACCTGCAATAATGCCCTGAACAAGTTCTGAACTAACGCCAAATGTGGGCGGACATTCGCTTGCGTCTAAAATACCTAGTCTTCCGCTGGTTCCTGCGCCAATATAAATTAATCTACCTCCTTGTTTGAGTTGAACAACCGAGGCTTCCACCATTCGTTTTATATCGGGAAGGCTTTGCTTAACGGCTACAGCAACTTTCTGGTCTTCTTGATTCATGAAATCCAGGGTTTCTTCAACCGAAAGGGTTTCTAAGTTGTTGTAAAGCGAATCTTTTTCTGTTATCTTATCCATTAGTCCGTAAAATCTTGAACTTCAATATCCATTTCTACCATTTCTGAGAGGCTAAAATAACCAAAAGGAAAATTAGCTGCGTTGGTTTGGTTAATAATATTTCCTCTAACGGTTGCCGGTTGGGCTTGAAAAGGCCCTCCTGCAGCTCCTGTTTGAGATAAAAGTCGAAATAAAAAATTATAGTAACTTCTTGATATTCCATGGTGTTGAACGGTCACCACATCGCCAACTTCTAATTCTTCATCACTGAAACTTACCGAAGAAGTATTGCCGTTTGTAAATTCATCAGTTACAATGGTGAAATCAGGAAAGGCTAAAAAATCAACAAAAAACTTAAACAAATAAAAGTTTTCTTCTTCTTCAGGATCGTCATAAAACACCCTGATTTCTCGATTACCGCCAGCAAAGCCACCATCATCCGATTGAAAAACTGAAACAATAGTAGATACGGAAGTGAGTACCTCCGAAGCTTCATAGAGTTCGTCATCAATCTGAACACTTAAAAAATAACGTCTGTTTAAAGCGGGTTGAAATGTACTGGTACGGTACAAACCAGGGGCTACCTCATCAAAATCAAAACGATTGTCCAATTCATCTTCAATTTTAACGAAAGCTCCTTCTACCGAACGAGGTTCGTTATCGAAAAAATTGCGTGTACGTGAAATTTTAATTTCCTGAACATTTCCCGGTGTTCCTCTTTCCCATTGAAGAGCAGCATCAATAACAATTCGTGGCGTAGCTTCTTCTAAATCTACTTCAATTACATCCGTGCAACTTACTATGCTTGCACTAAAAAGCAACACAAACAGGTATGGGTACAGGTGAGATAGGTGTTTCATTTTTTTAAATTTCTAGCATTAAAACTTTATATTGTACGAAACGGATGGCACCGCACCAAAAATAGCCAGTCGTACAGCTTCATTAGCTCCAGTTGTTTGGTCTTGTCTAAAATTTATTGCCGTTGCGTTCATTCGGTTAAAAACATTATATACACTAAAGGTCCAAGAAGACTTCCAATTTCGATTTTCGTTGGCGGTTGGGACTAAAGTAGCCGCCAAGTCTAATCGGTAATAGTCGGGAAGTCTATTTAAGTTTCGTCCTTCAAAAACGGGAACGGTTAAGTCTTGAAACTGGTATTGTCCTACAGGAAAATTAACAGGAAGTCCAGTTTGGTAAATAATATTGCTGTTTAGCGACCATTTTTTATTTACTTCATAGCTGGCTACCACAGAAACATCATGAGGCCTATCAAAGTTATTCAAATACCATTCGCCATTATTTATTCCTGGTTCTTCTGGGGTTCGTCCTGGGGTTCGTTGTTCTGATTTAGAAAGGGTATAAGCAATCCATCCCGTTAGTTTTCCGGTGTTTTTTCGAAGCAAAAGTTCTACCCCATAAGCTCGAGATTCGCCATTTAAAATCTCACGTTCGATGGCATCGTTGGCAATTAAGTTTGCCCCGTCAATGAAATCTATTGAATTGCTAGAGGTTCTATAAAACACTTCGGTTTCAAGTGAATAGGCTTCTTTTTTTAGGTTTTTGAAATAGCCCACTGAAACCTGATCCAATCGCTGTGGTTTGATAAATTGACCACTTGGCGTCCATACATCAAGCGGTGTTGGGGATGACGTATTGGTAATTAGGTGAAGGTTTTGAACCATGCGGTTGTAGCCCAACTTTACCGAGGTATTATCATCTAGAGTATAGGCTAACGAGGCCCTTGGTTCTGGGTTGTAGAAGGAATGTAAGATGTTACCTCTGGACACATTGTCGACCGCAATTGGGTCGGCTTGCTCGTATATTCCTAAAGCTGCGTTATAAATTACGGGCAAGTCGTTTTCATAGCGGTTTATTCCGGTTTGTCCTAAGCGGTAAAACGCACTTAAACGTAACCCGTAGGCTACCTTCAGTTTGGGAGTAAGGTCTTGCTCAACCCCAATATAGGCTGCGTTTTCCCAAGCATACTGACGGTTAAGTTGTCGTGCATTTATTCCAGATTCAGGGGAATTAGGCCGAATATTCCCAGGGTTAAACTCATGCAAGAACGTATCTACTCCGTAAGTTAGTTGAATTGTATTGGAAATAATGTGGTTAAAGTCGTACTTCCAATTAATGTTTCGAACACCACTGTCAAACTCGAAGCCAACAGAATTTAAGTCTAAGGCGTATAAGTAATCATTAAGTACCACCGACATATTACTGAAAAGATTTTCGGTATGCACTCGATTCCATCTAAAATTAACAAAGGTCGTTCCGTAGACGTTTATAAAATTTTCATTGATATTAAACACGTCTCTACCATAATACGTAGATACTAAAAGCCTATTTTTATCATTCAGCTTAAAATTAAACTTCCCATTTACATCGTAAAAATAGGCAGAGTTCGGATTGTCGGCTAAGGCTAGGAATAAGTGAGCATAGGAGCTTCTTCCGCTGACCAAAAAGGAGCTCTTGTCTTTTTGTATGGGGCCTTCTACTAAAAGTTTGCTGGAAACCAAGCCTAAATTAGCTTCACCTTTATAGGTTTGTGTATTTCCTGTTCGTTGTGTAACATCCAACACTGAGGAAACTCGACCACCATACTTGGAGGGAATCCCCCCTTTGTAAAGCGTTAGGTCCTTAATAGCGTCTGGATTAAAAATGGAAAAGAGTCCGAATAAGTGGGAAGAATTAAAAATAACCGCATCGTCCAACAAGACCAAATTCTGATCGGCTCCTCCTCCCCTTACATTAAAACCAGAGGCTGCTTCACCCGCATTCGAAACCCCAGGAAGCTGAACCAACGAACGCAGTACATCCGGTTCTCCTAAAACCACAGGGATTTTCTTTATGGTTTCAGCTTTTAAGCTATTAACGCTAATAGAAGCACTTCTGATGTCTGTTTTTTCTAAATTTTCAGTAACAATGATTTCTGAAAGCTGTTCTTCTGAAGTTTCTAAGCTAAACTCTAAAAAAGTATCTGCTGTCAGGGCGATGGTTTTTTCGATATTTTTAAAACCTAAATAACTTACTTCAATTTCGTAGTTTCCAGGTGAAAGTTTAAACAAGAACACCCCATCAAAGTCGGAAGTTGTGCCTTTATTGCTATTAATTAAACGAATGTTAGCTCCCAAGATGGGTTCTTGGGTGCCGGCTTCAACAACTTTTCCACTTAATTTTAGTTCCTCTTGTGCAAACACAAATGAAGAAACTAAAATAAAAGGGAGTATAAATGAAAATTTCAATGTAGTAAATTTTGCGGTAAAATTACAATTAGAATACAATCAAGCTATTAAATATTAGCTAAAGTATAGGGTGATTTTTGCTTTTTTAGAAATCAAGGCTTCTCAGTTAAAAAATTCATCCTTAAAAAACAGGAATTAGCATGGCTTCTATCCCGTGGAAAAATCCGTTTGACGTAGGAATATCCTGAGTAGAAACATTGGTTGTATTGTTGTTTATGTCTTGAACCTGAATAATATTTCCGTTTATACTTAGGTCAATTTCTTGGTTGTTAAAACGTGTAACTAAGGTTTGTGGAGCTGTTATTTCCGCTAATTCGACCACTGCATTTACCATGTGGTAGTTCAAGATGTTTTGAAGGTCTTCTACTCCGCCAATGGCTACTAAAAAACCTTCTAAATCGCTTGCACCCACATTGGCAAAAGCTTGATTAAAAGCGGTATTTGTGGGTGCAAAAACACTAAGTTGTGGTGTATTTTCTAGAGTGCTTTCGAAACCTTGAATAAGATTAACGGCTTCCACAAAAATAGTAAAGCCTTCTTCCTGTGCAACATCCATAAACGTTGGCACTATTTCAGGTAAATCTAAGTCTGGAAGTAATACGCCTGTTACTTTGTGCATCACTCCATTGGTGGCTTGTATGTTGGTGACTTCAAATTCTATTGTTCGACCATTTACGTCGCGTAAACGTAAATCATTCAACAAAACTTGTAGGTTTCCAGCCCTTGTAGTTAGTTCGCCTGCTTCTAAATTAAACGCTCTTAATGACTGATTTTCTACAATATGAAAATTGATAAGTTCTTGTAAAGTTTCTGCAGATAACTGCTCTAAACTTTCTATTTCGATGGGAGCTAAATCGATTAACACATCAAAAAAAGCTTGATTTATTGGCGCAAAGAAAGTGATGGGAGCTTCATCCGAAGTAGTTTGGTAAAGAAAATCAACTTCCGACTCGCCAATGTTTTGGATTTCGAATGCCAAGTTTTGTAAGTCAGGATCATGAGTTATAAAATCGCCAATAGTAGGGGGATAAATAAGTTGATCTACGTAATGAACAACCCCATTGTTGGCCAAAACATCTGGAAGGAGCAATTCTGAAATTCCGTTTAAACGGATGTCGGCTGCTTGACTTACCAAAAGACTTAAATTAAACTCATTTTCATCGAAACTTGTTGTTGCCAAACTTTGAAGGTATGTATTGGATAAGTTGGCCGACTCTGCATTACCAACAATAATATGATTTTTAAGTATATTCCTTAATTCATCAGAAGAGAAATCGGACAAATTGACGTCTGCAAAAGCAAAATCGATAGGTGCGAAAATAGTATGAGTCCCACGATCTAAAATGGTATCGAGTTCAAATTCTTGCAAAAGTTGAAAAAACTGCTGATGCTCTTCACTGTTTTGAATTACCTCAAATGTAGAGGGTAGCGAATCTATCGGGCGGGCAGCATCGTCATCAAAACAACTCAATAGTACTAAACTTACGAGTGCACAAATGCAATATGTTAACCAACTATTTTTGAACATAATCTAATAACTTTATGGCAAAAATAGGCCTTCCTAGTTAATTGACTAACAAATTATCCCGTAATATTCTCTAAAAAACTTTTTTAGAAACAAAATTGAAACGCACTAAAATAAATAGTTAAGTAAACGACAAAATTCATATTAGTCAAATTAGTATTGCCAAAATACGCCTTAGGCGAAAGACAGATTTTTCCTAGATTTCTTTTGCTTGAGGCGAACCAAGGCAAAAATCATGGAATTTTAGGGAATTTATTTTTCTGACGTGTACTTTCAACGGATAGTTTTGATGATTCTATTAACGACAAAATTTAAAATCGATTTTTTTTTAAGAAAAATATTGTTTATAATTGAAGCCATAAATTTAACCATATAAACGACAAAAAATGAATTGGAAAAATGTAATCCTGAGCCTTGTTTTTACTTCACTTGTTAGCATAAATGTTACTGCGCAAGTAAGTACTGAAAACACTATTGAAACCAATCAAGAAGTAACTCCTCAACACGAATTAAGCCTTAATGCATTATACCTATTATTAGGTGCATTCGAAGCAAGATATGAGTACCTACTAAACGAAAATTCAAGTCTTGGTGCAAGCGGCTTGTACACTTTCGACGATGGGTTATGGGACTATAAATACAATTTAAATGGGTTTTATAGACATTATTTTGGGAAAAAGTACGCTGGTGGATTTTATGGTGAACTCTTTTTAAGCTATAACGGAATTGAAGACTATCATTACTATAGAAATACGAACGGTAGCTGGTCTTGGGACGAAAAAACAAGCCACAATCTAGGAGCAGGTTTTGCCTTTGGAACAAAACTTATTTCAAAAGATAATTTATTGCTAGATATTGGCGCTGGACTAAGCCGAAACTTTATTTCAAGTGGTTACGACGATTGGTTAGTGCCACGCTTTAACATTAGTTTTGGTTACCGATTCTAAAGCCTTACTAAATTAAGAATTCATAAAATACTTGCCATTTGATTATATAATCGGCAAGTATTTGTATTTTAGCACCAACCTAATTACTAATTTTTCAATAGCGCATGGATATCAAATTCAATAAAAACGAAGATCACAATAAACTCCTTGTATCAGACCTAAACCACCGATTAAAAAAAGTATACGAAGGCGGCGGAATAAAACGCATCGAGAAGTTGCACAGTAAAGGCAAAATGACGGCTAGAGAACGGATAGATTATTTATTGGATGACCCAAAAGATGCTATTGAAGTTGGTGCTTTTGCCGGTGAAGGGATGTATCCTGAACACGGTGGATGCCCAAGCGGTGGTGTAGTTGTTAAAATTGGTGCTGTAGCTGGAAAAAAAGTCATCATTGTCGCAAATGACGCAACCGTAAAAGCGGGAGCTTGGTTTCCTATTACTGGGAAAAAAAACCTACGCGCTCAAGAAATATCCATTGAAAATAGATTACCCATTATTTACTTAGTAGATAGCGCAGGTGTTTACTTACCCATGCAAGATGAAATTTTCCCTGACAAAGAACACTTTGGACGAATTTTCCGAAATAATGCAGTTATGAGTAGCATGGGAATCACTCAAATTGCGGCTGTCATGGGTAGCTGTGTTGCTGGTGGTGCCTATTTACCAATCATGAGCGATGAAGCGCTAATTGTAGACAAAACTGGAAGTATTTTTTTAGCAGGAAGTTATTTAGTGAAAGCAGCAATTGGTGAAAGTATTGACAACGAAACCCTAGGTGGTGCAACAACGCATTGCGAAATAAGTGGAGTGACCGATTACAAAGCGAAAGATGACAAGGATGCGCTAGATACAATCCGAAAAATAGTAGACAAAATAGGTGATTTTGACAAAGCTGGTTTCAATCGAAAAAAAACGCAACAACCCAAACTAAATCCAGAAGAAATTTTTGGCATTCTCCCCCACTCACGTGCCGAACAATACGATATGATGGAAATCATTAACCGCCTTGTGGATAATTCCGAATTTGACGAATACAAAGCCGGTTTCGGGCAAACTATTATTACGGGTTACGCAAGAATCGACGGTTGGGCCGTTGGTATTGTGGCTAATCAGCGTAAAGTGGTTAAAACTAAAAAAGGTGAAATGCAATTTGGAGGTGTAATTTACAGCGATTCAGCCGATAAGGCTACCCGCTTTATCGCAAATTGCAACCAGAAAAAAATACCTTTGGTTTTTCTTCAAGATGTAACGGGTTTTATGGTAGGAAGCAAAAGTGAACATGGTGGAATTATTAAAGACGGTGCAAAAATGGTAAATGCTGTTAGTAATTCAGTAGTTCCTAAATTCACCATTGTAGTAGGGAATTCCTATGGTGCTGGAAATTATGCCATGTGCGGAAAAGCGTACGACCCAAGATTAATTGTAGCTTGGCCAAGTGCCGAACTTGCAGTAATGAGTGGCAACTCGGCTGCAAAAGTGTTGCTGCAAATCGAAACAGCTAGCTTAAAAGCAAAAGGGGAAAGCATTACACCCGAAAAAGAAAAAGAATTATTCAATAAAATTAAGGAAAATTACGACCAGCAAACAAGCCCGTATTATGCAGCTTCAAGAATTTGGACAGATGCAGTAATTAACCCACTAGATACAAGAAAGTGGATTTCTACAGGAATTGAAATTGCCAATAACGCGCCGATTACAAAAGATTTTAACTTAGGCGTTATTCAAACCTAAGTTGATGGCCTACTTTTACTAATTTTTTCAAAGAAAAGTGTGTAAATCTACTAGCATCAAATCTGTTTATTACCTTGCGTAAAGAAAAAGAACGCAGAAATCAGTTAGCAAATTTTGAATAATTATAATCCTCCTAAACTTAACATCAGTTCGATTGAAGAAGACTTATGGCAAAACGAAAAAACCCAAATGACTTACCAAAAGTAAAGCTAAATGCTTCTAACTTAAAAAGAAGCCTTAGGTTATTTACTTATATCGGACCACATAAATGGAAATTGGCGCTTGGCCTAGTGTTTTTAAGTTTTACAGGGCTAACAGCGCTTCTCTTTCCTAAATTGATGGGCGATTTAATTGAAACAGCAGACTTTACCGCCAGTGATATTAACCGAATGGGACTCGTTTTGTTATTGCTTTTTACAGCGCAAGCAATTTTTTCTTTTTTCAGGGTGGTACTTTTTGTAAATGTAACTGAAAATATGCTTGCAAGTATTCGTAAAGATACATTTTCGACACTCATAAAAATGCCAATGCAATTTTACTCCAGCAGAAAGGTAAGCGAATTGAACAGCAGAATTGCAGCCGACATTGGACAAATACAAGACACTTTTACTACCGGCATTGCCGAATTTTTACGCCAATTGATTATTGTAATTGGTGGAGTTACTGCTTTATTTTTTACTTCTGTGAAGCTTTCTTTGCTTATGCTAGCCACTATTCCCGTATTTGCCATTATCGCTGTTTTTTTTGGCAGGTATATTCGCAAGCTTTCAAAAGATGCGCAGGATGAGGTGGCAAATTCTAACTCCATCGCCTCCGAAAGTTTACAAGGAATTGTAAATGTAAAAGCCTTTACCAATGAATTATTCGAGATGCTCCGCTACAATAAAGCAGTAGACGCTATAAAGCAAATTGCCATAAAAGGAGGACTTGCTCGAGGTGCTTTCTCTTCGTTTATAATTTTCTGTATTTTTGGCGCAATTGTTCTCTTGGTTTGGTACGCTGTTAAGCTTCAAAATCAAGATTTACTGACTCAATCCGAACTCATCACCTTTATCTTATACACCATTTTTGTTGGAGGATCCATAGGTGGTTTACCAATTCAGTATGCGCAAATTCAAAAAGCTGTTGGTGCTACCGAACGGGTTTTTGATATTATTGACGAACAAACAGAACCCCTTATTATTGAAAAGAAAAAAAGAACACAGTTTAATAAACTTAAAGGAAATGTACGCTTTAAAAACATTTCATTTGAATACCCCTCAAGACCTGAAATCCCTGTATTGCAACAAGTAAGTTTTGAGGTAAAGACTGGAGAAAGTATCGCCATTGTTGGGCCTAGTGGCGCGGGTAAATCGACTATTGCTTCTCTCCTACTTCAATTTTATAAACCCTCTGCAGGTGAAATCATTATCGATGGAAAGAGCTGTAACGAAATGGACTTATATAGCATAAGAGAGGATATGGCTTACGTTCAACAAGATGTATTTTTATTTGGTGGTAGCATATTGGAAAACATACAATACAGTAAACCCGAAAGCAGTCTAGACGAAGTGATGGAAGCTGCCAAAAAAGCCAATGCACACGAATTTATTTCATCATTTCCCGAAAAGTACAATACTATTGTAGGGGAACGAGGCATCCAATTATCTGGTGGTCAGCGACAACGCATTGCAATAGCTAGAGCGGTATTAAAAAACCCAAGTATTTTAATTTTAGACGAAGCGACAAGTGCATTAGACTCCGCTTCAGAACACTTGGTTCAAGAAGCTTTATTGGAATTAATGAAAGGTAGAACTTCTTTTGTTATTGCTCATCGACTTTCAACCATTCAAAATGCCAACCAAATTTTAGTTCTCGAAAGCGGAACGCTTATTGAACAAGGAACTCACCAAGACTTACTGAACAAAACTAACGGTAAATATAAGCAGTTAGTAGAGCTTCAATTGCAGAAATAAATCAGTTAAGTTTGCTGTGTTAACAATTCAGAAATTCGCTTAGCGCCAGTTATGCAGAAGGTAATTCAGGATCCAACTCTCATTTTTTTTGGCATCCTTCGAAGCACCCCGTCCCAAAGCTAGCACGATTATTCATCTCCATTAATATATAGTGTATGTGTAGGTTTCATTTTATGTAGGTTGCTGTTACTAAGTTGAAGCAGGTGATTTCAACTGGTAACCAGTATTACAAATAATTAACGATGGAACTCATTTCATTCTTGAAATTAAAACTTCAAAAAAGACAGAAATTCAATACCTTTGAATAAAAAAAGCATGAAATATTTTGTACTCATTTTAACGGCATTTGTCATTTTCAGTTGCCAAAAAACAACAACTCCTAGCTTTGAAGCTTACGAAGTGTATGACGAAACTACGTGGATAGAGGAAAGTAGTAAAAACAACAATCCACAGCTTCAATTTAAGCGGTTTCAATCCTTAGTTAGCGATAAAAATGAAACTTTAGCCGTTATAACTGCACAACTTGGTGGTTTTTCTGAAGAATTATACCAGCAACTTGCGCCTTATATTTTCGAACGTAACATACTCGAAATTCAGGAATCCATTGCCGAGAAAAAACTTACCTATAAACTACTTACGCAGTGGTACCTATACCGAATTGCAAGCCTAGAATTTTCTGCAAGCACCTCATTAAACAGCATTATTTCAATTAACCCAAATGCAGTTTACGAAGCTGAATTATTAGACAAAAAAAGAATAAAAGGAATCCCTAATCAATTAATTTTTGGGATGCCAATTCTTCTGAAAGATAATATTAACACTACATTTTTACCTACCACGGCGGGTGCGGTTTATTTACAAAATTTTCACCCTAAAGTAAATGCGAGTATTGTTAGTAATTTGCAAGCCAAGAGCGCAATAATTCTGGGGAAAGTAAACCTAAGTGAATGGGCTAACTTTATTTGTTCAGGTTGTCCTAATGGCTACTCAGGCATTGGAGGTCAGACCTTAAACCCTTACGGACCAAGGAGCTTCGATACAGGAGGATCAAGCTCTGGAAGTGCTGTAGCCGTTGCTGCAAATTTTGCAGTTGCTGCCATCGGGACAGAAACATCAGGTTCAATTTTATCGCCTTCGAGCCAAAATTCTGTAGTTGGGCTAAAACCTGGGTTTGGGGTATTAAATAAAGAAGGAATCATACCTATTTCTAGCACTTTAGATACCCCAGGACCAATTACCAAAAATAGCTTAGACAATGCTATTGTTTTTGCGTCCATGAAAGCTGATTTTTCTAAAAAAAGCCAAGAAATACCATTGCTAGACAATCAAGCAAACCTTCGATTTGGAGTAATACCAGGATTTTTACAAGACAAACTTTTCAACAAAGCAATTCAAGACCTAGAAGAAAAAGGATTATCAATTCATGAAGTAAGCACTTCTCCAATTGGCTTTTCAGGTTTTCTTGAATTTTTAAGTGGTGAAATGAAAAGAGACTTGGAATTATATTTTAAAACCTTTGGGGAACGACAGTTGACCCTTATTGGCGTGGAGGATATTTCAAATTTTAACTCGAAAGATTCAGTAACCAATATACCTTACAATCAAGCACTATTTGATGGAATGAAGGAATTAAAAATTACAGACGATGCACTTGATAGCCTAAAACAAAAACTACTAAATAGTGGAAAAAATTACTTTAACGATGCTTTTGAAAACGAACAACTAGATGTTCTAATTTCCATGAATAATTATACCGCGGCACAAGCAGCACTTGCCGGCTACCCCGCTATTACCGTGCCGATGGGATATAATGAAAAAGGTGAGCCAAAGGGAATTACGTTTATTGGTAAATCGAATTCAGAAGAATTGTTATTATCGGTTGCTTATTTTTACGAAACAAACTTCCCAAAAAGAAAAGCCCCCGAACGTTTTACTAACTTTGAAAGGCTGCATCAATAAAAAATTGGCGAAAATTATATTAATAAGCATTTACATATTAAAGCGTTAGTGGCAATGGTAGGACGACCCCGAATCGAGCAAGGCGATACTGTGATAGATTACAAGGAAGTTGTTACTATTTCAAATCCTTTTTTCAGGACACTATCCTATTTATTTGTTGACTTGGATAAGACAATGGACTGATACGTTGAAAACTTAAAACAGAAATTAAGCATATAAAATGGCTTCGAAGAAAACTTGGCTTGACAAATTAAGCGAAAAGAAAGAACCAAAAATTAAACGAATTGACTTTGATTTTGCTGACATTCCAGCAAACAGTATTATGTTTATTGCGACACCGCAAATTATTGACAATTACATCAAGCAAATACCCAAAGGTAAAAATGTAACAGTTCAAACAATGCGGAAGGACCTTGCAATTGAAAACAGGGCTGACTATACTTGCCCGGTTACAACAGGCATATTTTTACGAATAGTGGCTGAAGCAAATTTTGAAAAATATCAACAAGCTAATTCACTAAAAGGCATCACGCCATTTTGGAGAGTTGTAGAACCTAACTCGACTTTATCGAAGAAACTCACTTTTGGACAAGATTTCATTATTAACCAAAGAGAAGCAGAAAAGATAAATGACTAAATTGGCAGACGAAAGAACCACTGCCACTAACAGCAGTTTGGCGTAAAAAGACAAGGAAAAACTAGAATTTTTAAAATCGGTGAATAATAATAATTAAGACGTATAGTATACGACAAAAATTGAAATTCGTCAAATCAGTTTTGCCCCAACCCTATCCCGTATAAATTTACGTTGTATTTAACGGGACAAGAAGGAGCCTGTTTCTACTTGATTTCTCCTTTTAGGGTTGGGACAAAAATCAAGGAATTTTAGAGTTTTTACTTTTTTGTCGTGTACTAAAATTAAGACGTATTGAGTTATCTAAAAGAAAAATACCGAAAAACAAATTGATTCTCAAAAAAAGCTTCAAAAATGACTATTTTTTGATAAATCACCAAAAATCATAATTTTAAGATTTTATTCTTATTTATTCTTGTAAGCGGTTGAATTATTTATATAGTTTTACCGCTTTATTTAATATTCATATTAATCAATATTTAAACAACTTAGGTATGAAAATTGGAATAGATGCCATCCAAATGTACATTCCTTCTATTGTACTTCCTATTGAGGAGTTAGCAAAAGCAAGGTCAATTGAACCGGCAAAATTACAAAAGGGATTAGGTTTGGAAGCGATGCGCTTAATGGACATTGACGAGGATGTTGTAAGTATGGGAAGTACTGCGGTTTTTCGACTGTTGGAAGAGACCGAACTTGATCTTGAGGACATAGACCGATTGTATGTAGGAACCGAAAGTAGTATTGATAATTCAAAGCCCGTTGCTTCCTATATATTGCAAAATATTATTCAACTTAAAGGAGAAAACAAATCGATTAATTGCGATGCGGTAGATTTTACTTTTGCTTGTATTGGCGCAGTAGATGCCCTTCAAAATTGCATTGACTACATTCGATTACATCCAACTAAAAAAGCTATTGTAGTAGCTACCGATTTTGCCAAATACGAGTTAGCATCTACTGGTGAGTATACACAAGGAGCTGGAGCCTTTGCTATGTTGGTAAGTAGTAACCCAAAACTTTTAGAAATAAACCCAAGTATAGGAGTAGCTACACGAGGTGTATTTGATTTTTTTAAACCTAAGTTTTATAAGGAAACACATACGGTAACAGGAAAAGAAGTATTTCCGATCATAAAAGACGAACCCGTTTTTGATGGCCAATACTCAAATGAATGCTACATCAATCAAATTTCGGAAGCCTACGCAAATTTTAAAAAAGAGAACAATGCCTTTCAAAACGCGGAAGAATGGGACTTAATTTGCATGCACCTCCCCTATTGTTTTCAAGGAAGAAGAACCTTTGTAGAGCTGTTTGCTGAAGAAAACCCAACTCTTCTTGAGTCCTCTTCTGGTGAAACTACCAAAGAAAAAATGAAAAGCTTAAGTAAATCAGAAACTTACTTAGACTTTATTCAAAAACGAATTACACCGAGTGAATACTTGTCTTCAAAAGTAGGAAATTGCTATACTGGATCCATTTTTTTGGGTCTAATTTCTGCTTTACACCAGGTAATAAGTTCAGGAATTTCGGCTAAAAAAATTGGTTTTATAGCTTATGGAAGCGGTTCAAAATCAAAAGTTTTTGAAGGTCGATTAGTCGATGGATGGACCAAACATTTTACAACAGATTCCATAAATGCTTCGTTTGAGAACTTGACAGAAATTGATTTTAAAACGTACGAAAAACTCCATAAACACCTTTTGGAGAAAGCCTTAGTAACAGACAAAAAAGCATTCAAAATAGTCCGTATGGAGGTAGAAAATCCTGTTTTGTTCGGTGCAAGATTTTATGAAATTTAAGCTTTCTATGCGAGTAAATAGCCAACTAAGAAACGAGTTGTATCTCAAAGATTAATAACCTAATTTAATTAAGCATTTGTGTATTGAATTTTTTAACGAAAAATGTAAGGTATAAAACCAAGAAAAAAGGCGGACTTGTTAATTGTATGCCTTTTTGTTTTACCAGTTACTTTTTGAAATTACTGTAAAAGAAAGTGATGATTTTTTTATTTATGTGAATTAGAAAAATCAAGCATAGCCTAAGCTATGGTTTCTTTTTATAATAAAACAGAAAGGAAAAAAGGGCGTTTTATTTCGGTAATTTCAATTGGTAATGGTATTACATTCTAGTAATTGTTTTTCGAGAGTTGAGACTTGTTTTTCTAAGCGATCGATTTCTCGTTCTTGCCTTTCTAATCCCTTCGAGGAATTAAAATACACCAGTAACGCAACGAGAAGAGCAAATACAAAACCGTATAAGTAAAAATTATTTTTCATTTTTTTCTAAAATTTTAATTGTTAAATTTAGTTCATGCATAAGGGTTTAAGTATTTTTTCGTTGTTCATTAAGTTCAATAAAAGCCTTATTTTCATAGACTATTTACTGGTGAAACCATTTATCAATTGAACTAACTTGTATAATTCTTTTCCTAGCATGTAGCGTGTAAACTCAAAATTTCTTTCGGTATTTCTGGTTTTTAAACTTATTTACCAAAAGAAAGGCAACATTAAAAAGTGCAAATGAAGCACCAAAATAACTAACCCAAGATGTTTTTGTCCGAAAAATATAACATGCCATACCAATGATTGAACTACAAATTAAGTAAAAAAAGGCTTCAACTATCTTTGAATAATATCGCTTGCGTCTCATAGCTTTGCATATTTGCGAATTAAATGTAATTTAATTTCAATTAAGGATAAGCACTGCAATTACGCAACTGTTGTTAGCAAATAGCTTTACTTCCACCACTCTTTTAATTCATTTTTTTTCGCTTTTTCATCATTGTATATCCAAGCTTTGTGATAATTTGACCAGCCTTCATCATGATATTTTTCGTTTGGAGAAAACTCTCCTGCTCCTAAATCAAAATCTCTATTTGTAATTGGCACTCTATAATCGCCCCAATTACATATTATTTCTATATCAGATTCGTGTTTCTCCCAAAAACCAATAAATGCGTTGTTTATAAAACCATCAGCAACCTTTTCAATGTTGTCGTATTCTATTTGATCGTCTGAATTTAAAAACCATTTTGTAAATAATTTACCTTTGAATTTACCACTATCGTTTTGTTCAGAATCTTCTATAAAATTATAATCCGCTATCAAAACACCTTGTGCTTTTATTCCTTTATCGGCATACTCATCATCTACTCCAAATCGAAATTCTTTTAGTTCATTTATTATTTTTAACTCTATTGTTCCTGAAAAATCTTTTATTGCTCCATCCATATTTGACTTTCCATTCACTAAATATTTGTTTTTATTAGAGTTGTCTTTTACTACATTAATCAATTTGATTTTCAGTCTTCGATGGTCATTCCCAATAATCCCAAGAATTCTATTATTTTCAGTTGTTTTCCAAATTTTTGAAAAATCGTATTTATTATATTTTCCGATTTGGTTTTCAACATGGAGTTCATCATTGCTCGGGAAAAACCATTCAACTCGGTTAATTGTCTGAGCTATTAAAGTTTGATTTAAAAGTAGTAATATTGTTGTTATCGCTATCATTATTTTAGCTTGTTGCCAACTAACATATAAAATTATTTTTTTTAGTCCCATAGCATTTATATTTCTACTAGAATAGAATAAGAAAAGAGTTTCACTAAGCAAGTAAGTTTACTCTTCAACTTGAATCTGCAATCCGTCATAAGCTAAAAAAACGTTAAGAGGTAATTCATTCTGAACTTCATCATGAAATCCCATATGGTGGCTAATATGAGTTAAATATGCTTTTTCAACCTTAAGTCTTTTTATAATTTCCAGTGCTTGCGCTAAGTTAAGGTGCGAATAATGCTCTTCTTTACGCAGCGCATTAATAACGAGTATTTTTACTCCATTTAGCTTAGCAAGCTCTATTTCTGGGATAATTTTTGCATCTGTGATGTAGGCAAAATCTCCAAATCGATACCCATAAACCTGAAGTTTAGGATGGTATACATTTATCGGAATTACTTTTTTATTACCAAGTTGGAAGGGAGCGTCACTTACCACACGAACATCTAAAGTAGGAGCGCCAGGGTATTTATTTTCAACTTCAAAAACATAGGCAAAACGTTTTTTAAGTTCCTCTAAAACGCGTTTATGACAATAAAGAGCAATATTTCCTTGCCTAAAATAAAAAGGTCGAACATCGTCTAATCCAATGATGTGGTCGTTGTGTTCGTGGGTAATCAGTAATCCGTCTAATTTCCGAACATTTGCCCGAATCATTTGTTGTCTAAAATCAGGTCCACAGTCTATTACAAATGTATAATCCTCCCATTCTAAAAGCGCTGAAACCCGCAAACGCTTATCTTTTTCATTCTCACTTAAACAAACGGGATGATCGCTGCCAATAATTGGAACACCTTGAGACGTACCTGTGCCTAAAAAAGTAACTCGCAAAATATGATTTTTAACACAAATGTAGGGATTAAAATTTCAAATGCATGAACTATTCAGTATCTTTGTAGGGTAACATAAGTTAATATTATCTAATACCCAAAAATTAAGGTATATGTCTATAAAAATTTTAGGCGACAAGGATTTTGAAGCCGTTCCCTCCATCAAAAACAAAGCGTTAAGAATCAATTTGAACCAGAACATTTACGGTACTTTTGCCGAAATTGGAGCTGGTCAAGAAACTGTTCGTAATTTTTTCAGAGCAGGTGGTTCCTCAGGTACAATTGCGAAAGCAATGAGTGCGTACGACAAAGATTTTAGTGATGCCATTTACGGTGTTGAAGACGACAGAAGATACGTAACAGAGTCTCGTTTGCAAAAAATGCTCGATCACGAAACAAAACTTATTGAAGATCGAATTATTAGAGAAAAACACCCAAATAAATTGTTTTTCACTTACGCAAACACGGTAACAACAATTGATTTTGCAAAGCGATACAAAGGTCATGGCTGGGTAGGTATAAAATACCAGTTAAAACCAAATCAAGCCTACAATAAAATCGTGCTGCACATTCGATTTAAAGAAAACGATGCCCGATTACAACAAAACACGCTTGGAATTTTAGGAACAAACCTCATTTACGCAGCTTTTTACGCGCATAACGATGCTAAACAGATTTTAAAAGATTTGTATGATCACATCGATAAAGATAGAATTGAAATTGATACGATCAACTTTTCAGGACCTGCGTTCGAAGATGTAGACAACCGACTAATAAGCCTTCAGCTGGTAAAAAATGGAATGACAGATGCCGTTATGTTTGATGCAAATGCAAACAACGTTCTTCCTGCTAAAGTGCTTTACAAGAAAAATATTTTAGCATTACGAGGCAGCTTCAGACCAGTTACCAAAGTGAATGAAGACATTTACGAAAAATCGCTTGAGCTGTTTTCTAATGAAAATAAAGTGGACAAAGACCGTGTTGAAGTTATTTTTGAAATTACGCTTTCTAACCTACGTTCTGCTGGAGAAATTGATGAAGAAGACTTTATGGACAGAGCGAAACTTCTATGTTCCTTAGGGCATACTGTTATGATCTCCAATTTCCAAGAATACTACAAATTAGTCGATTATTTCTCTGAGTATACCAAAGAACGTATGGGATTAGCCATGGGTGTTAACAATTTGATTGATATTTTCGACGAAAAATACTACAGACATCTAAGCGGTGGAATCTTAGAAGCCTTTGGTAAGTTATTCTTTAAAGATTTGCGCGTATACTTATATCCTTATAAAGATCCAGATACAGGCGAAATTACCAATAGCGATAATTTGAAAGTACACCCACGTATGAAGGAGTTGTACAAATTCTTTAAACACAACGGAAGAGTTGCAGATATTGAAAATTACGACAAAGATGTGCTAAATATTTTCTCCAGAGAGGTATTATCCATGATTGCTAATGGTGAAGATGGTTGGGAAGAAATGCTTCCTGAACAAACGGCTAACATGATTAAAGAACTTAATTTATTTCAACGCGACTACAAGAAACCTGAAAACGTAGGCTTGTATTTGCAACAAAAATAAGGACTTGTATTTTTTGAAGGTTTGTTGCATTTATCAATTAAAATTACCGAAAAAAATCCAGTAATTTCAAAGTATAACTGGTATTAGTAACCTGAACCTATTAAAAATAGTTCTTATCTACCAAAATAAAAAACCGCTTTTCTCTCGAAAAGCGGTTTTTCTTCTTCATAGCAATTTGAAGGTTATGTTTTAAACGGACCTCAAAAGTTCAAATTAGACTTTACCTAATAAACGTAAAAATTCGTTTCTTGTTTCACTTTTCTGAAACTCACCTCTAAATCCAGAAGTTGTAGTAGCCGAATTTTGTTTTTGAACACCGCGCATCATCATACACATGTGTTGGGCTTCAATTACCACAGCCACTCCTTTAGGTTGAAGTGTATTATTGATGCACTCTAAAATGTCGTGGGTTAATCGTTCTTGAACTTGCAAACGTCTTGCAAATACATCTACAACACGAGGAAGTTTACTCAAACCAACAATTTTTCCGTTTGGAATATAGGCAATGTGTGCTTTTCCAAAAAAGGGCAACATATGATGTTCGCATAGCGAGTATAATTCAATATCTTTTACAATAACCATGTCGTCGTATTCCTCATCAAACATAGCTGATTCAAGAATTTGAGCTGCATCCATCTCGTAACCTTGGGTTAAGAACTGCATTGCTTTTGCCGCTCTTTCTGGAGTTTTTACAATTCCATTTCGGTCGGTATCCTCACCAACTGATTTTAAGATAGAATGAAAACTATCTTTCATTTCGTTAGTGTAAGCTTGGGTGTATTCTTCTAAAAATTTGTAAGACATAGCAATTAGTTTAAATGTTGTTTAAATTTTTTATGTAGTATGTTTAATTTAGGGTCGATTACCAATTGGCAATACCGATACTCCTTATTTAAATTGTAAAAATTCTGGTGTTCTTGCTCAGCAACATAAAATTCTGATGCCGGGGTTAGTTCTGTAACAATGGGTTTATCAAAAACACGAAGATTTGTAAGCTCGTTTATAACCTCATTTGAAGTTGCTAGTTGTTCTTCATCCGTGTAAAAAATTGCGCTTCGGTATTGGGTACCAACATCGTAACCTTGACGATTTAAAGTAGTAGGATCATGGGTATAAAAAAAGATGTATAATAAGTCTTTGAACGAAACTATGGCATCATCAAAAACAATTCTTATGGCTTCTGCATGACCAGTTCTTCCTTCAACAACTTCTCTATAAGCAGGATTTTTTATGTGTCCACCCGTAAAACCTGAAGTTACTTCTTCAACCCCTTTAATTTTTTGAAATACAGCTTCTGTACACCAAAAGCAGCCGTTTGCTAAATACGCAGTCTTTAAGGACATCTACCGATTTATTAATATTTGTTCAGCAAAACTATACAAAGATTAAACAAAAAGAGTTGGTTTAACGTAAGATTAGGAAGCGAAACTGCATATTTATCTAAAATAGTAAAATTTTCATAGCCAAACGAAAGAAAAGAATGGACGGAGTGTGTGAAAAAAATTCAGTTAGATTGTATATTCGCAAATTACTAAATTTCGAAAAATGATTGAAGCTAAGAATTTGCATAAAAAATATGGAAGTTTAGAGGTGCTTAAAGGAGTTGATTTAAGCATCAAGAGCGGAGAAGTAATTTCTATTGTTGGAGCATCAGGAGCAGGAAAAACAACCTTACTCCAGCTTTTAGGAACCCTAGAAAAACCAAGCAATCCAAAGGAATGTATCCTTAAGATTAATGATGTTTCTATAAACGACCTCTCTGAAAAGCAACTTGCTTCGTTTAGAAATAAAAACATAGGTTTCATTTTCCAGTTTCACCAATTACTCCCAGAGTTTACAGCATTAGAAAACGTGTGTATTCCCGCATATATTCAAGGAAAAAGCAAAAAAGAAAGTGAAGCAAGAGGAATCGAATTACTTACCTACTTAGGTTTGGCTGACAGAACCAAGCACAAACCAAGCGAACTCAGTGGTGGCGAACAACAACGGGTGGCAGTTGCTAGAGCATTGATGAACCAACCTAAAGTTGTTTTTGCTGACGAACCTTCAGGAAACCTTGACTCTACTTCTGCAGAAAATTTGCATCGTTTATTTTTCGATTTACGCGATAAGTTTGGTCAAACCTTTGTTATTGTTACACATAATGAAGAACTAGCCAATATGGCGGACCGTAAATTAGAAATGGTGGACGGGAAAATATTTAGCGACTTAGCTAAAGAAGTTAGTCTAAAAAGTTAACGCTTAATCTAAGTTTTCTTGATGAATAAAAAAGAAATTAGCGAATTTTTAGAAGAAAAAGCCTCTTTCTACAATCACCCTAAGTTTATAGAAAGCGATCCCATTCAAATTCCGAAACAATTCCATCAAAAAGAGGACATCGAAATTGCTGCTTTTCTAATCGCTAGCTTTGCGTGGGGAAACAGAAAAAGTATCATTACCAATGGAAATAATCTAATGCAACGATTAGGAAATTCGCCCTACGATTTCGTGCGTTCTTATAAAAGTAAAGACCAAAAACATTTAGAAAATTTCGTTCATCGAACGTTCAATGATACAGACTTAACCTACTTTATTGAAGCTTTGCAGCACATCTATAGCAACCACGGCGGATTAGAAAAGGTGTTCAGTCAAAATCAAGGTAAAAATTCGACTAAAGAGAGTATTATTGCTTTTCGTGAATTATTCTTTGCGTTACCACATCTTCAGCGAACAGAAAAACATGTAAGCAATCCACTAAAAAATTCAGCTTGTAAACGCTTACATATGTTTTTGCGATGGATGGTTAGAAATGACCAAAAAGGGGTCGATTTTGGATTGTGGAAAGACATTCCAATGGCATCACTCTCCTGTCCTTTAGATGTACATTCAGGGAGAGTTGCGAGAAAATTGAAGCTACTTAAGCGCACTCAAAATGATGGGAAAGCTTTAGACGAATTGGACAAATCGCTTCGAAAAATTGACCCGTATGATCCGGTAAAATTCGATTTTGCGCTTTTTGGATTAGGGGTTTTTGAAGGCTTTTAGAAGTATTTTTCACAAACAACGAAATTGCAACATTCATCACTTTAGTTAGTATTGAATTTGTATTAACTGTATATTTGACTAAAAAATTTGAAAAAGGCATTTAAATATTTACTATACCTCCTACTCGCCCTTATTTTTATGGTGTTAGGATTTTACTTGTCTGTTCTTTGGGGTGCCTTTGGAAAATTACCAAACATAAGCGATTTTGAAAAAATTAGTCAAAGTGAAGCTTCTCAGATTTTAGACCATGAGTCAAAACTAATCGGTAAACTCTATAAATTTGACCGACAAAAAATAAGCTATTCAGAATTACCAAGTCATTTAATAGACGCCTTAATCGCTACAGAAGATACTAGATTTTTTGAGCATGATGGCGTAGATAATGAAAGTTTACTTCGTGTTTTGTTCAAAACAATTCTCATGGGGAATACTTCTTCAGGTGGCGGAAGTACGCTTACTCAACAATTAGTCAAAAACACGTTTGGAAGAGAAAATCACGGTTCGTTGAGCATTCCGGTGGTCAAAACAAAGGAGATTATTTTAGCTAAGCGAATTGAAAAAAGATTTTCGAAGCAAGAAATTATCGAAATGTATTTAAATACCGTACCCTTCAGCGGAAATACTTACGGTATTGAAAGTGCTAGTCAGAAATTTTTTAATAAACCTACGAAACAACTTCAATTGCATGAAGCAGCCTTGCTTATAGGTACGCTCAAGGCAAATCATTCCTACAATCCGAAGCTTTTTCCTGAGCGAAGCAAACTTAGGAGAGATGTAGTGTTAACTCAACTTCATAAGTACAACTACATCACTAACGAGCAACTAAATAACAACCTTCAGAAGCCATTAGACCTTAATTTAAAACAATACAACACCAGTGACTTTGCCGCTTATTTCATAGAAGAAGTTGAAAAAAGAACGGAAGAAATTTTGAAGGATTTAGATGAAGTCTATACACTAAAAACAGATGGCTTAAAAATCTATACTAGCCTAGATATTCAGCTTCAAGAATACCTGGAAAACGCTATGAAAAGTCACTTAAGTACCTTGCAAGAAGCCTTTGAAAAAGGCTATAGTTCAAATCCTCCTTGGGAAGACGAGATATTCCTTAACGAACAAGCAAGTAAACTTAAATGGGTCAAAAAGCTAAAAAATGAAGGGCTTGCTGATGCGCAGGTTAAAGATTCGTTAGCTGTAAAATCGAATCGAACAATCTTTGGTTGGAATGGTTCTGAAACAGCTTATATTTCAGTAATAGATAGTCTCGCGCATCAACTAAAATTTTTATCAACTTCTCAGATTGCAGTCCATCCACAAACAGGAGAAATAAAAGCTTATGTAGGAGGAATAAATCATTCTTTTTTTCCAAGAAACAACCTTCAAAAAGCAAAAAGGCAAATTGGTTCAACTTTTAAACCAATTCTGTATGCTGCGGCTTTGGAACAAGGATTGACACCCTGTGATTATTTTTCAAATAAACCAATAAAGTATACCGACCTTGAAGATTGGCAACCAAAAAACTCAGGAGCTAAAGATGAAGACCCATATACAGCTATTGCGCTGAAAGAAGCCTTGGCAAAGTCTATGAATACCATTTCCGTTCGCTTGATTGAAGAAATTGGGATTCAAAAAACGATTGAAATGGCAACTTCAATGGGAATTTCGTCCCCTATTGAAGCTACTCCATCGCTTGCCTTGGGAACATTAGCTTTAACTCCTTTTGAACTTGCCAAAGTTTATGCAGGATTAGTGAACAACAACCAAGTTGGTGAGTTGAGTTTTATTCAAAAAATAGAAAATAGCGACGGAAAAGTAATTTATGAAAAGCCCAAAAGAACATTAGAAAACAGCAAATTAAGTATGGAAAACCGCTCTCAACTTCTCGAAATGATGAAGCTAGTTGTTAAAGAGGGTACGGCATCCAGGTTGACTTCATCGTATGGAATCACTTATGATATTGCTGCAAAAACAGGAACCACCCAAAAAAATCGAGACGGTTGGTTTGTTGGTCTTTTGCCTGAATTAGTTGTAGTTAGTTGGGTAGGACATCCTTACGAGTTTGGCTTCACTTCAACAACAATTGGTCAAGGAGCAAATTCTGCCTTACCTATTTACGCCAAAACACTTCAGCAAATGAGTAAGAATTCTTCTTATACGCAAGTACTAAATCAGCGGTTTTCACCAATTTCGAAAGAAATACAAGACAATTTTGATTGTGCTGAAACAAAACGCGATAGTTGGCTAAAAAGAGTTTTTACTAAAGAGGAAGAAGAGCGGAATTTTAAAGAAAAACAATCAAAAGAAGAGAAGAAAAAGAAAGGCATTTTTTCCATCTTCAAAAAGAAAGATTAGGTCATGGGTTTTAATGCAGTTAAAGAAAAAAAAATGCTTTAACTCCCTATCATTTGCTGCTTCAGTGATTTATCTATAGGGTCGTTGGAAAGCCAAACGCCAAACAATGCACGTTTAAAATCTAATCCATCAATTTCTCCTAATTTATTTTTATTCAAAAAAACTTGTGTTGTTCTATTATCTTTTGAATATACCATATCAATTATATCTCCGGGGGAAATTTCACCTTCAAAAAAAGAGATCATTTCATCTATTCGGGATTGGTATTTGGATAAATTTCCATCTGTTGATTTTTGAAAACCATCTTCAATAGCCTTAATAATTCGTTTATTGGATACTAGCGAAGATAATATATGAAGTCGCATCCCCATATTTTCATTGGATTCTATAATTTCCTTTGGGCGTTCTTTCTCATTCGAAAGGAAAATTGCACCCACATACATATCCATCCACAAGAATTTTCTAACCCCTACTCCGTACAAATCTAACTTAGATTCACTTAAATAAGTAAGTTGTTTAGGAACTTCAATTCCGGCAATTTTTTGTTGAGCGTATAGGGTATTTATTGCAAGTAATAGCAATATGACAAGGGGAAATTTATTCTTCATTCTTTTTTCTTAACCTCACTATAGAGGCGTTTAATTCAAATCCTAAAAGCACAATATTAGAATTGAGCCAAATGTATAATAAGATAATTAATAGCGCACCAATTGAACCATATAATTTGTTATAGGTAGCAAAATTTTCAATATAGGCTGAAAATAAAATCGTTGTTAAAATAATTAGTATGGTTGTAAAAATAGAACCTACTGAAAAAAACCGCGAATGTTTACTTTCTCGAGTACCGAAGTAATACAAGACTGAAATAGACAAAAACAGCATCAACACCAAAATTGAATATTTCCCCATTCGAATCCAATATAAATCATCCAACGCCACTCCTGATTCCTTAAGATTTTCTATGGTATAACTTAAATAAATGGTAGAAATTACTGAAATCAGAATAAGGCTTGTAATAATTAAAGCAACTCCCATCGCAACCATGTATTGTCTTACGATGGTTCTTGTAATTAAGGTATGGTAGGAATATTCAAAGCTACTTAAAATGGCGTTTACCCCGTTAGACATCAATATGATGGATAAAATAAATACAAACGAAAGTAATCCCGCTCGTGGATTGTTGGCAATATCATAAAAAATTTCATTGAAAAAACCTGAGGTCTGAGGTGGTAACAAATCTTCTATAAAGTCAAGTAATTCTTCTTGAAAATTATCAATGAATTTGATGAAGGGAATCAAATTTAAAATAAAAAGCAAAAAAGGAAATATAGCAATGAAGAAGCTAAATGCAATAGAACTTGCTCTGCTTGAAAAAGCTCCACGAATAATTCCTAAGATATAAAGCTTAAGCAATTCATACAAGCTAAAACCGTCGGTACTTGGTAATATAATTCGTCTTGCTTTAACCGCTAAAAATCCAAGAATGGGAATTCGTAGTATGCTTCTATCGAAATCGTCGCTCATTACATTGCTTTTAAGCTTAAATCAACATTATGAACGGAATGAATGAGTGCTCCGCTTGAAATATAATCTACTCCACATGCAGCATATTCTCTTGCTGTGTGTTCGTCTATGCCTCCGCTAGATTCGGTTAGACATGAATTTCCTATCAAAGCAACTGCTTTTCTTGTATCCTCATAGGAGAAATTATCAAGTAAAATTCGATACACGCCTCCTGCTTCTAAAATTTCAGTGACTTCATTTAAATCACGCGCTTCAACAATAATTTTTAAATCGAGGGAGTTTTCTTCTAAATAGACTTTTGTTTTTTGAATGGCTTCAGAAATTCCACCTGCAAAGTCTATGTGGTTATCTTTCAGCATAATCATATCATACAAAGCAAAACGATGGTTAACTCCTCCCCCAATTTTAACCGCTAATTTTTCTAAAGCTCTAAAGCCTGGGGTTGTTTTTCTTGTATCCAATAATTTAGTTGAAGTACCTTCCAAAAGCTTTACAAAATTGTTCGTTTTGGTTGCAATTGCGCTCATTCGTTGCATGGCATTCAACACCAAACGTTCGGCTTTTAAGATAGATTGACTTGCACTTTCGACTTCAAAAACTACGTCTCCATAGTTTACCTTATCGCCTTCTTTAGCAAAAAAAGTTAGGTTAGAGGTTTCATCAACAGTCTTAAAAACTTGTTCTGCAAAGGCTAAGCCAGCAATAATACAATCCTCCTTCACCAGTAATTTTGCTTTACCTCTAGCCTCTTTGGGAATACAAGCTAACGAAGAGTGGTCGCCTTCGCCTATATCCTCACGAAGTGCATTTTGAATGATAATTGCTATTTCTTGTTCTAATTGAAGTTCCGTAATCATTAGGAATACCTATTTTTGTAGCACAAAGTTACAGCTAATTTTTGAAGATGACCATTAAATTACTCCATGTTGGTAAAACTGATTCAAAATTGCTCGAAAAACTTGTTGAAGACTATCAGCAACGCATCAAGCATTTTTGCAAATTTGAAACGGTTCTTGTTCCTGACCTTAAAAACAGAAAAAAACTAGACGAAAATCAACAAAAAATAGAGGAAGGAAAAAAAATACTAGAAAAAATAAACGCGTCTGATTTGCTCATTTTATTAGATGAAAAAGGAAGTGAATTTTCTTCAGAAAAATTTGCAGTTTGGATGCAGAAACAACTTAATTCTGGGGTAAAAAACTTGGTATTTGTTATTGGGGGACCCTATGGATTTTCAGATGAAGTATACCAAAAAGCAAATGGAAAAATAGCATTATCGCAAATGACTTTTTCCCACCAGATGGTACGATTATTTTTTACTGAACAAGTGTATAGAGCGTTTAGCATTTTAAATAACTTACCTTATCATCATGCCTAATTTTTTGTCGCTTAGGCAAAAAATAGAATTTGTTTATTTCTTTTTGCAGCTTGGCTTAGCGGAACTTACAATCACCTCACTATCATCAATTAAAAATATCATTAGCAACACTGCACTTGAATTAACTACTTATGCGTCAATTCTGGAAGACGCATGTCGTAGGTAGTTTTTATTCTATAGCAATACCTTGACTATGGATATATTTTTTAAAATTGTTTAAGTGAGTTAAACAAAATTCATAGTCACATTTCATCAATTCTTCAAAAGTTTCAAAATCTGTGTCTATTCCATCATATCTTGATGTTCTAGAATACTGTAATAAACATTTGTAATTAGACCAAGCACTTTTTCTAATTCTCATTTACAATTATTCCTATCAGGATTAACATTAAGTTCAATTTCATGATGGGTTTGTCCAATATCAATAACTCTTTTTAATGCTAATGCTTTTAGATAATGTATTGCTGTGTAAAATAAAGATGTTATTCTCCAGTCATAAAATTTTTCAGTAAAATTTTCACATAAACAAGAGTGAAACTCTTCGTTATGAGTAGCTTGGTTTAAAAATCTATCCATAATTTAAGCAATCGTCAATTCTTCACTAAAGTTAATTTTGTTGATTAGTTTAGCAGGTATAAATTGAAAATAAACATTGTGCTTTTGATTAATATTAGCTAAATCTAACTTATTTAAAAAATCAAAGAATACTTCTCTATTCTCAATATTATCTGATTTAAGAACAATTGAATAATGTAGGTCAGTAATATTTTTACGTGTTTTAAAAGCCTTAGAAATTAAGGTTTTATTTTTTTGAAAATAAGCCTTAATTATCTTATCTAAAATTTGACTTACTTGTAAATCAATTTTATTAGAAAATTGAAAAATATCTCCAATTGGGTTATCTATTTTCTTTTCTAATTTCCTTGATAACTCAGTTTTTTCACCAATTTTAAGTAATTCATAACTAGCATCAACATCGTCTTTAAACTCCTCTAAATTTGTCTGTAATAGATACAACAAAGCCTTTAATTGGCTTAATTTACTATCATTTTCGATATTTATTGTATTGTTGCTCATTTTACTAGAGATTGTTTTCTAAAAATAATACAAATTCTATCTCGTAGCAAATTTATTTTATACGCAATGTCTTTCAGACAATTACCTTCAATAATCAATTTCAAACCAAGGCTTCGCGTAAAACACTTATAGGGTGTTTGGCATCAACTCCTACTCCATCCTTAATTTGATGTCTGCAACTGGTTCCGTTTGCCACAATTATAGCTGAAGAGCTCGCTTTACGAATACTCGGAAACAAGCTTAATTCTGCCATTTGTTTGCTCAGCGAAATGTGCTTTTTTTCATATCCAAAACTACCAGCCATACCGCAACAGCCACTTGCAATAATAGAAACCTTATAATTTTCAGGAATACTTAGAAAATCAAAGGTATCTTTAATTGAACCTAATGCTTTTTGGTGGCAATGAACATGAGCCTTTACTTCTCTAACTTCGGTTGTAAATGCATGTTTAGGTATTACGCCCTTTCTGAATTCAGCAACTAAAAATTCTTCTACTAAAAATACTTTATTGGCTACTTTTTCAGCAAGTTGTTCATCGTCGTGCAAACGTAAGTACTCATCTCTAAAACTTAACACCGCCGAAGGTTCAATACCTAAAATTACCGCATCATCCTCGATTTGAGCGAAGGACGCCACGTTGTCTATAGCTAATTGTTTTGCTTTGTGAAGTAAACCTTTGGAAAGATGCCCTCTACCGCTTTCTTTGTGTGACAAAAATGAAACTTTATACCCTAAATGATGAAGTAAATACAACGCATCCTTCCCTATTGAAGCATCGTAGTAGTTCGTAAATTCATCAATAAAAAAATACACTTTTTGTTCCTTTGTTGGAATTGAATTCTCGGCAGTTTTCTTTTTAACCCATTCATACTCTTTAGATTTCGTGTAGGATTTCAAACTTTGGGAAGCCAACTTGGGTAAGTTTCGTTCTGGTGAAAAACCAAGTATTTTTTTTGTAAAATCCCCCACAAAAGAAGTAAGCATAAGGTTTGAAAGACGAGGGATTTTAGACAAGTAACTATTTAAGCTTGCATTATTGGCAATTAATCGATCGCGCAGGGAGACACCGTTTACTTGTTGGTACTGGTATAAAAATTCAGCTTTAAAAGCAGCTACATCAACATTGCTTGGACATTCACTTTTACAAGCTTTGCATCCCACACATAAATCAAAAACCTCCAATAATTCCTCATCATCAAACCTATTGAGTTTAGTGGAATGTGTAAGAACTTCTCGCAAAACATTAGCCCTTCCGCGCGTAGTATCTATTTCATTTTTTGTTACATGAAAACTTGGACACATCCCGCCACTAGCTTTATGGGTTTTTCTACAATCCCCTGAACCATTACACTTTTCAGCAGCTCGGAGTATTCCCCCTTCTTTGTTGAATTGAAGTAGCGTATCAATTACCGGTGTAAGTTGGTTTTCTTCGTAGCGTAAATCCGATAACATTGATTTGGGCTGCGTAATTTTTCCAGGATTAAAAATACTTTGTTCATCAAATATATTTTTTACTTTTTCAATTGCACTGAAGCATTCTTCGCCGAGAACGAGTGGAATAAAATTAGAACGTACTCTCCCGTCTCCGTGTTCGCCACTTAACGCACCTTTGTATTTTTTAACTAGGTGAGCTACTTGGGTTGAAATTTCTTCAAAAAGAATACGGTCCTTGGTTATTTTAAGATCTAAAATGGGGCGTAAATGCAATTCTCCCGCGCCCGCATGAGCATAATAAACGGCTTCTTGACCTAAACTCTTCATAAGTTGAGTAAACTCGTTGATGTAGGTTGAAAAATCTGCTAATCGAACCGCTGTATCTTCAATACAAGCTACTGCTTTTCGGTCGCCATTCATGTTGCCTAAAAGTCCTAAACCGGCTTTTCGAAGTTCTAAAGCTTTGTTTATTTCTTCACCTTCCAAAACTGGGTATGCGTAAGCTTTGGTCTGATCGCGTAAATAAGTGAGGATTTGATGCGCAATATTTTCTAATGCGTTGCGCTCTTCAGCACGAAATTCAATCAGCAAAATTGCCTTTGGGCTGCCTTCTAAAAAAAACCGATGTTGCTTATACATGGCTTGATCTTTGGTACAATCTAAAATATGATGGTCCATTAATTCGCAGGTAAACAAAGGGAATTGCATTAATTGTTCGACACTGTTTAAACAATCTTCTACACTTGTAAAATGTGCAGCGATTAAGCGATTTTCTTTCGGCGGTAAGTCGTCTAATTGAAGCGTAATTTGCGAGGTAATTCCAAGTGTTCCCTCGCTTCCAGCGAATAATTTACAAAAATTAAAATCTTCGTGTATTGAAGTATCGAATACGGAAGAATTGAGTAGCTCGTCCAAAGCGTATCCTGTGTTCCTTCGGTGTATTTCAGGATGGGGGAAGTTTTGTTGAATGGCTTTTTGTAATGATTCATTATTCAAAAGACTAGCTACTTCTCGGTACAATTTTCCTTCAAAAGAGCTAAGTTTCTTTTTTTCTTCAAAAGTTTCAATTGAAACAGCTTCGAAAGTTGTTACGGAAGCATCCGACAAGACAATTCTAGCACGTTTAACTTTATCGCGCGTAACTCCGTAAGTTATTGAAGTTGTTCCGCTTGAATTATTACCAAACATTCCTCCCAAAGTGCATCGATTAGAAGTAGAAGTATTTGGACCGAAATGAAGTCCATATGGCGCCAGAAAAGCATTAAGCTCGTCTCTGATAACACCAGGTTGAACCGTTACTGTTTTATTGCTTACATCAAGCTCAATTATCTCGGTGAAGTATTTACTCACATCTACTATAATGCCATTTCCAACACATTGTCCAGCTAAAGAAGTTCCTGTGGCACGTGGCGTAAGTGACAACTGGTGAGTTCGCGCAAATTTCACAAGCAACACCAAGTCATTTTCATTTTTAGGTACAGCGACTGCTTGCGGGATTTCCCGATACACCGAAGCATCTGTTGCATAAAGTTGCTGATGTATGCGGTCGGTAAAAAATTCGCCTTGAAAACCAGCTGGTTTAATTAATTTCATGAATTTAAAATTGATTTCATTTACAATTGAAATTACCCTACTAAAACGCTCTTTTTTCCTTTCTTTTTCAGTAATACCAATATCTGGCATGAAAGACTTGTATCTATATTTGTTTTAAGTGAATCGCAAGCACAAAAAAAGAATTATCTATAAAAAGTTTCAACTATAATCGATTTTTTTATGTGATGGTTGTATTAAGCACTGCATATCACGGTGGCTAATATACATAAAAAGAAAAGGTTTTGGTTGTTGAGGTTGTCAACTAAGTACATAAATTAAAACCATATCCAGTAACTTGTGTACTATAAGTAAGTAAACATCAAAATAGACTTTAAAGGGTCATTTTAAAATTTAATTGGAATAATCATAAAAAATGAGAATTATCAATTAAAATTTTGGAAAGACATTGGATTTTATTACAAAATTCATTAACTTTATATCTCTAAAAACAGTAAACTATGGATATCAATTTTAATTATGTGCACGTCACAGCTAGCGAAAGACTTGAAGAATTCACTAACAAGAAGTTAGACAAACTCAAGCAACGGTACGATTGGATAGTAAGAGCTGAAGTGTTTATTAAAAAAGAAAACACTTCTAGTCAAGATAAGGGGATGATTTGCGAAATTAAAATCAGTACCCCGGGGGCAAATTTATTTTCTTCAGCCAATGAAAAGAATTTTGAAGCGGCTATCGCGGCATCAGTAGATGATATGAAACGACAATTGGAAAAGAAAAAAGACAAGATGATTGCACATTAAGGCAATTCTGATTTTTAAGACAAAAGCCATCGTTTAAAACGATGGCTTTTTTTGTATCTGCAATTACACTCTCTAGTAGTGTATGAGTAGTTATACCAAGAAAAACATACAAGTTGATGTGAGTTTAAATTTAACTTACTAATCCAAGTATTCTGCTACTTTTTCTCTTAGCTGTTTACCTCTCAGATTTTTAGCAACAATAACTCCGTTTTCATCGATTAAGTAGGCTTGAGGAATAGATTTTACGCCATATTTTACAGCAATTGGGTCGTTCCAAAACATTAAGTTAGAAACATGTAACCAATCCAATTGGTCATCTTCAATTGCTCTTTCCCACGCTCTTTTTTGGTTAGGACGATCTAAAGAAACGCCAATTACCTGAAAGCCTTTATCTTTATAATCCTGATAAACACTCACAATATTTGGATTTTCAATTCGGCATGGTCTACACCATGAAGCCCAAAAATCTAACAAGGTAAGTTTACCAAGCGACTCGCTTAACGTAATTTCTTCATCAGTTGGTGTTGGTCCTGTAAAATCTGGCGCAACAGAGCCAACATCCGTATCGTTAAGTTTTGCCACACGGTCTTGCAGCAACCTACCCAACATGTGGTCTTTCATTTCTGGAGTAGTATTTGCGTAGGTTTCTTTTGCCTCGTTGTTGTTAACTCCCTTTTGCTGCATCAAATCAGATAAAATCATTAATGAAACAACCGACTGAGGATTATTTCGCATAAGTGCTTTTCGTTCCTCTATATTTTCTTTTTCAAGGTTGGCAAATTCTCTTCTAATTCTGTTTACTTCCTGATTATCAGAATTAGCTAAAGCCATTTGCATATCGTTTTGCATACTTACTTTTTTGTTGTTGAGTTTTTTAAGGATTTTAAAATAATCCATTAGCAAAGCGTTATTTTCTCCGCCCTCAACAACAGAGGTACGAATACTATCTTTATAGACTTTGGCATGCATCGGGATTCCTTCATTCACTAGAATCACATTTCCATTAAACCCTTCAAAAGTCAGTAAATTTAACTCTTGTACAACTCCTGTACGCAGAGGAAAGCTAAACTTACCGTTTTCTACAACGGTGGTATCTAATGGCACGGGGTTGTTTTGTGGACCTAATCTAGAGAGGTAAACTTTCTTACCATCTTCCACACCAAAAATTTCGGCATAAACACCGTTTTCTTCTGTAGCACAAGACAAAACACTTAATAATATTCCTAATAAGGCTATTTTTTTCAACATATAAAACTAATTTTAAGCAACAAAAATACAATTGCTAGTTAGTTTCGTCAAGGAATTAAACAATTATTTAAAGCCAAAGAATAAAAAACAGTTAACAAATGTAACTTTAGAAGTAATAACATGTCCAATACACTGTTTAAAAAAACGTATGTTTAATTGTTGCAAAAAAAAATGAATCTCAGGCAACCTTTTACTTAAAACATTCGTCTTTACTATTAAAGTAATTTAAGTACGATTTAATTAAGTAGAATTAACATCAGTAAATTAATATAAAATTTACATTACACCATTATCAGCATGAAAAAAATTTTAAGTTTAGTTGTTATGTTTTGCTTCAATGTTGCTAGCATCGCAACAACATTAGTAAGCAATAATCCCATAAACAAATCAAAAAGTATCACCTACAACCAAGAGGTTGGCGAGAAACATGAACTTCAAATTAACTCATCTTATGGAAAAATCACGGTAAATACATGGAGTGAAAACTACCTTGCTATTGAAGTAGAAATAAAAGTGGAAGGAAGTGATGAAAAAGATGTGAACGAGCACATTGAGGCGATAGACATTGATATAATTACCTTAGAAACAACAACCAAAGCAGTAAGTAAACTACCAAAAGTAAATACAACCTGGAATTTTTGGGGTAAAAAAAAGCAACTAAAAACAGAAGTAAACTACATTGTACACCTACCAGCCACAAACAACCTAAACATTAAACATAGTTATGGCGAAATACGCATTGATGAGCGCTATGGAGATGTAAGTATTCAGTTGGATTATGGTCGGTTTGTAATTGGTCATCTACACGGCCTGTCTAACTTAAGCTTAGACTATGTAACAAAGTCCAAAATATCCTACTTAAACCAATCAAAAATTAAAGCTGATTATTCAAATTTTAATGTAGATACAGCAAACGAAGTTAAGTTATTGTCCGATTACTCCCAAGTAAAATTTAACAAAATAGCAGATTTATCAGTCGCGTCTGACTATGGTAAAATTGAAATTGACGAAGTTCAGCAATTAAATGCAAACATAGATTACCTCACATTGGAAGTAAAGCATTTGATAGGCTCAGCCGTTATTGATGCAGATTATGGAAGTATTACTATAAAAAAGTTAGGTTATAACTTTGGAGAAGTAGATGTAAATACCAATTACACCAAAGTTAGTATAGGTGCATTTCCTGATGCCTCGTTCAATTTTAATGTTTTTGCAGATTACACCAGTTTTAAATCAGATCTAGATTTGAACTTTAACATAAATGAGAAAAAAGGGATTTCAGAAAAAAGAATTACAGGCTACTTTGGCCCGCAAACCAAAGGAAACAACCTTAGTATTAATGCTTCTTACGGGAGCATTCGATTCAACTGATTAATCGACAGAGGAAAAGGAATTCCAACCCCTTCAATTGATACTTATATAGAAGATTTCCGTTACATCTCTTCAATCAAAATTTCTGTATTTGGTTGAATTTCAAACGGTTTTTTATGTTGAATAAACATACGTGCAGTAAGTTTTCCACGCAAGTAAAATCGATTGTTAATTGCTTCAATCCAACTCCCTTCACGCAAGCCAACAACGGGCGCTGATTGTTGGGTATGAAATTCAAAAATTCGAGTTTCTCTAGTTTCACCTTTATGAGTAGAAGACGGATCAGGGTCCAAATAATGAGCATTAATATTAAAAGGTAAAACTCCTAAGGTTTCGAAAGAAGGAGGCATTACAATAGGCATATCGTTGGTTGTTTGCATGGTAAGTCCGCATATATTGCTTCCAGCGCTTGTACCAAGATAGGGAACTGAATTTAAAATAGTAGTTTTAAGCACTGGCATTAAGCCAAGCTGATGCAGTTGCTTTACTAGAAGAAAAGTATTTCCGCCACCTGTAAATATTCCTTGGGCATTTTTAAGCGCTTCAATAGGAGATGCAAACGTATGAATACCCTTTACATGAATGCCTAATGTTTCAAAAAAAGAAGCCGCATGTTGCGCATATTCGTCATGCGAAATTCCATTTGGTCTTGCGTAAGGAATAAAAATTAATTCGGAAACTCCTTCAAAAAGTGAAGCTAATTCATCACGTAAATAGGCCAAATAAGTAGCTCCATGCACAGTTGAACTACTAGCGATAATACAATTCATATTAAAACATATTGATTATGAACACTTAAGCAGAATTAAATCTACCTTAAAAATATTGCAATAAATTTTAAAGCGCCGTATATTGTAGCTTTAAATTAGAAACATTTATGATGCGCAATAGTACAGTATTTTTTTTAGTAATTACATTAATTTTTAGCTTTTCTAGGCTTGAAGCACAAATTGTGGAACGAACATTTATTCAAGGAAAAGTAAACGTTCCTCAAGAAGATGACGCTGCGAACATAAATGTAGTTAACTTGACTTCAAAAAAGGGAACTGTTACCAACGAGATTGGTGAATTTACCATGTTTGTGGCTTTGGGAGACGAAATTAGATTTAGCGCAGTTCAGTACAACGAAATTTTAGTTGTTGTAAATGAGAATATTATCAATGCTGAGAAAATGGTAATTAGCATAAATCCAAACATTAACGAGTTGGAAGAAGTTGTGGTTCGGGATGCTGGATTAACCGGAGATATTGCTGTAGATGCAGGACGTATTGAAACCAAAAACAAGTATGTACCAATCGATATGAAACGTGATCCAGCTAGAACACCCGAAGCCTTTACCATAGACAATAGAAGTCCTATTACAAAGGCAGTTGTAGATGAACAATTTATTGAACATGGGCTAAATGTGGCTAATATTTTCAGGGCGATTTTTAGTAGAGATAAAAAAGAAGACGGAATTCCTAAAGATTTAGATGTGCAAATTAGAAAAACATACGATGATGGATTTTTTAAGGAACACCTAAACCTTGAACGAGAACAAATAAATGAATTTATCTTTTTTGTACAAGATGAAAAAATTGACCCGGAACTATTGAAGCAAGAAAATCAGCTTGACTTTATTCAATTTTTAGTTGTAAAATCTGATGAATTTAGAGCACGCGGTAACTAACATCATTTTAATTTAGCCTTCATAAAATCAGTACAATGCGAATTATTGCATTACTTTTACTCGTTAACACCCTACTTCAGACAAGTTCAGAACACAAATTTTACGTTAGTGTATCAGATGCTGTTTACAATGAAAAAGAGGAAGCTATTCAACTCATTACCCGGGTTTTTATTGATGATTTTGAAGATGTGATTAACCTCAGGTACGGTACAAATATTAAGTTAGAAAAAGAAAATGACACTTCAGATGAGGTTGAAGCATTGATTGAACGATACCTTAAACAAAAACTGAAATTTACAGTTAATGGTGAAAATTTTGAGCCAACATACCTAGGGAAACAATACGACATAGATCAGTTAAAACTTTACATAGAAGTTGAAAATATTAAACCATTCACCCAAATTGAAGTCACAAACTTAGTACTTACAGACTTATATGATTCACAAAAAAACCTTTTCCATTTAAAAGTTGGAAAAAAAACAAAAAGTAGCGTTATGATGAAGGACAAATCAAAAGCTATGTTAAAATTTTAATACAATTACTTAATTATTAAGCGTTGGCTTATTTTAGCCATGCAAAAACAAACACTATGAGATTGATACGTTCTATTTTTAGCCTTATCATTGTTTTTTGCGTAGGAATTGGATTCGCGCAAGAAGAAGAAAAACAACAAGGGCATTTTAATGAAAATAAATTTAGACAAATGTACGATTTGTTGGCTACCCCCAACTCCTATCGTACAGCATCTGGAGCACCAGGGCATGAATATTACCAAAACAATGCAGACTATAAAATGGATATTGTTTTGGACGACCGCAACCAAACAATTACTGGTAAAGCTACCGTAACTTACATCAATAATTCGCCAGATGATTTAACTTACTTATGGATGCAATTGGATCAGAATGTAAGAGAAAAAGGTTCCATAGCTAAGGAAAAAGATGGATCTGGTTTTTCGCCTGTAATGCCCGCGGAAAATTTTGCAGAACAATACCTTGGCGAGGAGTTTGATGGAGGTTTTAATATTACATCAGTAACTACAACAGATGGTAAACCACTCCCCTACAAAATCAATTGGACAATGATGCGAATAGATTTGCCAGAAGTTTTAAAAGCTGGACAACGTTTTTCTTTTGATATTGAGTGGAATTACTTAATAAACAACCACGTAACAAACAGAGCACGTTCTGGATACGAGCACTTTCCTGAAGATGGAAATAATGCTTACGTAATAGCGCAGTTTTTTCCAAGAATGGCGGTTTACAACGATGTTGAAGGTTGGCAAAACTATCAATTTTGGGGAAGTGGTGAATGGGCTTTGCCTTTTGGAAATTATGAAGTAAACATAACTGTACCTTCCGACCATATACTAGATGCTACTGGTGAATTAGTAAACAGAAAAAAAGTGTTTTCAAAAGAAATGATGAAACGCTACGAACAAGCCAAAAAATCATTTGACAAGCCGGTTCTAATTGTTACTCAAGAAGAAGCAGAAGCAGCCGAAAAAGGTTTTGCTGAAGATACCAAAACATGGTCGTTTAAAGCTGAAATGGTAAGGGATTTCGCGTTTGCAACTTCCAGAAAATTTATCTGGGACATGATGAACGTAAAAGTTGGGGACAGGGAAGTAATGGCTGTATCTATGTATCCTAAAGAAGGAAATCCTTTGTGGGAAGAATGGTCTACGTATGCTGTTGCCGCTACACTAGAAGAATATTCAAGGTTAACCTTCGATTATCCTTATCATAAAGCCATTTCTGTACATGCCAAAAACCAGGGAATGGAATATCCAATGATTTGCTGGAATTATGGAAGACCTAATGCAGATGGAAAATATTCTGATCAGGTAAAATTTGGAATGATAAGCGTAATTATTCATGAAGTGGGTCACAACTACTTTCCGATGATTGTAAATTCCGATGAGCGCCAATGGGGATGGATGGATGAAGGATTAAATACATTCTTGCAATATCTGGCAGAACAATATTTTGGACAAAAACACCCAGACGCCATCAAAGGATATGATGCGTATCCTTCAAGAAGAGGAAAACCTACGCAAATTGTTAACTACATGAAAGGAGATCAAAACTACATCGCCCCAATCATGTCTAATCCTGAAAATGTATTTCAATTAGGAAATAATGCATACGGAAAACCTGCAACTGCACTTAATATTTTGAGAGAAACAGTAATGGGGCATGAATTATTTGATTACGCATTTAAAACCTATTCTCAACGTTGGATGTTTAAACACCCTACACCAGACGATTTTTTTAGAACCATGGAAGATGCTTCTGCCGTTGATTTGGATTGGTTTTGGAGAGGTTGGTTTTACTCCACAGATTATGTAGATATAGGTATAAAAAACGTGCGCGAGCTTATACCTACTAATACCCCGTCCAAAGAAGGAAAAGAACTTTTAGCGAGGTATGGTATTACAGACCCAGAAAACAATCCGCGGACTGCGAACGCTGTTTATGTGGTTGAAGTGGGAAGCGAAGAGTTCGACGAAGATATGCTTGCAAAAGATTTGACTGAAAATGCACCACGTTTAAATGAGTTTTTATTGGACAATTTTACGGAAGAAGAACGATCTAAAATGGAGCCACCAAGCTATTTCTATGAAATTACATTTGAAAAACCAGGTGGACTTGTCATGCCATTAATTGTAGAATATACCTATGAAGATGGTTCAAAAAAGAAAGTGAACTACCCTGTTCAGGTATGGCGTAAAAATGATGCTGAAGTAACAAAAGCCGTTACCTCTACTAAAAGAATTACCGCCATTACAGTAGATCCAGACTTAGAGACAGCAGACGTAGACCTGAGTAACAATTCATGGCCAAGAGAAGAACAAGAATCCGAATTCGAACAATTCAAAAATCAGTCAGGTAAGTAGACTTGAAGAACTATTAAATACATCCCTCGGTTTATAAATCGGGGGATTTTTGTTTATAGAAACATTTTTTTGTTAAGATTTTTGTTTTATTTAAGGTCGTAAATCTTTAGCATTAAGAAGATTAGTTTTTTCTTTTATGAAAGACTAAAAAAAAGTAGTTTTTATTTTGGTTTAATCGAAATGAGGCTGTATCTTTGCCGTCGCAAAAACGCATAAGTTCTTAAACAACATATTGGAGAGATGGCAGAGTGGTAATGCAGCAGATTGCTAATCTGTCGACGCGAAAGTGTCGCCAGGGTTCGAGTCCCTGTCTCTCCGCAATTATAAAGTGTGAAGTACACCATTTAGGGTGTATTCTTTCGACAGACTCTGGATAAACTCCGTCGGTCATCGCGTTCCGTAGGGAACACGGAAAGGTCGCACAACCAACATCAGTTCCGAATACTGATAAAAAAATTCGGGGTGTAGCGTAGCCCGGTCATCGCGTTCCGTAGGGAACACGGAAAGGTCGCACAACCAACATCAGTTCCGAATACTGATAAAAAAATTCGGGGTGTAGCGTAGCCCGGTCATCGCGCCTGCTTTGGGAGCAGGAGGTCGCAGGTTCGAATCCTGCCACCCCGACAACTAAAAAACCAAATATTACCAAATACCTGTAAATCAAACATTTACAGGTTTTTTTATATCCAAAAAATACCAAAAAAAACCATATTTTACCATAGTTTGGTTACCAAACAGGTTACCAAGAATACCTCTGAAACCCCCACTGTGGGTACACTTCGGTATTTTGTAACTTACATTTGAACCGGTTTTTGGTTGCCAAATCACATTAAATTTTCGTGCAGATTGATTTGAATGTTTACTCACATTTAAATTCAATGAACATGAAGTCATTAAATTTTAAACACCTATTTTGGATTAGAAAGTCCAGAATGAAAGAGAACAAAGCACCTTTGTACCTTAGAGTTATGCTCAATGGGGAGCGCAAAGAAATTAATCTTAACCACTACTTAGATCCATCTATATGGGATGGAGAAGCGCATCGACCTGTGGGAAGATCTCCTGAAGCTAGAATTACCAATCAGGTAATTTTTAAAGCACAGGATAAAATTGAGCAAATTTTATTTGAGCATGAATCCGAAAACAAGTACCTCAGCTTACAGATTTTTCAACGCATGTTTGCAGAGGAAGAAGCAGAGGAAGAAACACTACTTGGCTTTGTAGATTACCATGAAAAGAAGCTCAAAGATACGCTATCTCAAGGAACGCTAAAAAACTACAAGACCACTAAAAAATACTTGGCTGAGTTTCTTATTAAAAAACGTAGATGCAATAACGTATACCTTCACCAAGTAAATTATAAGTTTTGTATTGAATTTGAATCTTTCCTAAGGGCAAAAGAAACGCTTACCAATAATGGAGTCATGAAACATATTGAGCGTTTCAAAAAGCTGATGAATTTTGCACATACCTTGGAACTTATCGACAAAAATCCGATTGAAAAGTTCAAGCTTAAATTCAACAAAGTTGAAGTTGCGTACCTAAACAAAGAGGAACTTTCGACCATAGAAAAAGCTGTCTTTCAAGAACCGAAACATATTATCAACAGAGATATATTTGTTTTTTCATGTTACACAGGGATGTCTTATGCAGACGTGAAGAAACTAACACCCGACGATATTCATATTGGAATCGATGGGAATTCTTGGATATATTTCAATCGCCAAAAAACAGACATTCGAGTTAGGGTCCCTCTTCTACCAAAAGCAATTGAAATATTGGAAAAATACAAAGAGCATCCTGCATCAGCTCAAAGAGGTAAATTACTCCCAGTGTATTCCAATCAAAAGACAAACAAGTATCTGAAAGAAGTTGCCAAAATAGCTAAAATAAGAGAGGATATTAGCTTTCACACGGCAAGACATACCTTTGCGACTACAGTTACCTTATCTAATGGTATAAGCATTGAAACAGTGTCTAAGTTACTTGGTCATACAAAGCTTTCGACAACTCAAATTTATGCAAGGGTACTTGATACAAAAATTGCAGATGAAATGGCAAGTTTACAAACCAAGTTTACGCATCAATCTGATAACCAAGAGTTCAAGGAAGCAAAATAGTATTCTCAGTATTTAATCTATTCAAAACCAATTAATTACATATTAATTGGTTTTTTTGTTAATTTTATTTGGATATGTTTGATATAATTTGCTATTTGAAAGTCTCAATCAAAAAATTTCAAGTCCATGATAATCAATTTTTTAGAAAAAATATCTAGCATAGAATCTACATTGTTGAACTTCATTAAACAACCAACTGAGCTTGATGAGATAGCACAAATCGAGTCATTTAAACAAAAAATAAGGGATATAAATACGGAGTTCAAAACCTTTATTAACAAAAATGGCTTTAGCTGCTTAAAGGATGAAATTTGCTTCTTTAAAGAAATTAAACCAAAACTGTGGGGTTGGTTTGATACGCTAACTTTTGTCAGAGAAACTGAAATGACACTTAACGCACTAAGCTACGAAAGTAGAGCTTTAGAAGTGAAAAGATTAATTAAGAAAAATGATGCTAATATCCGTAAATCACTTAAAAATAATGTACTTGGCATTACCCATAACGAATATGATTCAATTAATTTCACACAACTAAGTAAGCAAGGAAAACGAACGGATACACTCGTAGACGACTATTATTATTGTAAAAAGTGTGATGATTTAAAAACATACTATGCTAATCTTTACAAGAAAGAATACCTCCAATCCAAGATAAATCAAATTAATTTTTTTAATGATTCTACCCTATCCAGAATGAAATGGGAAGGATCTAAAAGTGATTTTGCTGAACTCGTTTATGCAATTGCCGAAAGTGGCGCAATCGATATGAGTAAATCTTCTGTTACTGAACTAAGCTTGAAACTCCAACAAGTAATTGATGTAGGTCCTGAGGTAAACGTAAACAGGATTATGAACGATGTTAAAAAGAGAACCAAAGACTTTACCCGTTTTCTTGATAAAATTACTGACAACCTTAGAGATTACATCCTCAGATAATAGTATTTGTGTTAAATAGTGTTAAAAAAATACCCACAGTTGTCCCCACTGTGGGTATTTTTTGATGCAAATCGAACCAAATTTGCCATGTCAATCAGCATTAGTGACGGTAACCAAAATTCACTAAAGCATTAAAAATTAATACTATGGCAACACGAATTGCAACTTACGAAGACCTTCAAGTAATGAAGGACGAAATTTTGTCTGTTATCAAAAAAGCAGAAAAAAAACAAAGCTTACCAAGTAAGCGATGGATCAGAAACCACGAACTTGTCGAAATTCTTGGTATCAGTTCAAGTTCTCTTCAGAACTTGCGTAATAACGGAACAATTCCATTCACCAAATTAAGCGGAGTGATTTACTACGACATGAATGAAATTGATGAGTTGTTAAGCAATGGTTTAAAGGAAAAAGTAAGCAATTAAACATGAACTACATCTCCCAACTCACCGAAGTGTCGAGACGCTTTTACACCGATAAGCGCATCAAGCCGACACACATTAGCCTGTACCATGCCATTTTTCAATTGGCAAATGCAGCGCGCTTTCCTGCGGAGCTTCACTTATCCCGAGCAGAACTGATGAAGCTTTCCAAAATCAAATCTACAGTAACCTACTACAAGTGCTTAAAGCAATTAACCGCTTGGAAATACATTTCTTACCAAGCTTCATCAAGTCCAATGGAATCAAGCTTAATTAACGTTATCGAATTCAAAGAATCGAAAACAAAAAAGAAGAGCTTACCTAATCAAAATTTGATTCACAAGGAATCAAAAAATGATTCGCTTAGCGAGGAACATAGTCAAAAAATGATTAACAAGAGATTAAAAAATGATACACAACATAATCAAAATTTAATCTTCAAGGAATCAAAAAATGATTCAGTAGTGATACCATATATAAATATATATAAACACTATACAAACAATATAAACTATAGAGAGAGTAAAGCTCACTTTTTTTTAATTTTAAAAAACTTTTTTCAAGAAGAAAAAAAACCAGGCGCCGAAAATTTGTTTACAGCCGAGCGACTTTCAGCTGAAGCTGAAAAGTTCATCAACTACTACGAAGCTCAAAAATGGCAAGTCAACAAAAAACCAATGGAAGATTGGCGACCCTACGCACGCAATTGGCTTATTCGAGCAGCTGAATTTGAAAACAAATCAAAAGCTAACCCCAAGCTTCAAAAACCTGTGGAGCTCATTCACCACCTAAGCCGAAAAAAAGATTATTCCGTTCCACTCTAAAATCCAACAAGCATGCAAGAAATCATTCGACAAGCAAATGGCAAGGACTTTGTCCTGGCCTCGCTAGAGGAACAGTGTTTTCAATACGATAAAAATACCGTATTTGAATTTCTTCAAGCCAAAGGCAAGCAGCTTTTTGGAAAACACTTTCAATTGCAAGCAATTGATTACGAGCTATTGTTTAAACTCACTATTTTGATTATTCGCGATAAGCAACAATGCGAGAAACTCAACCTCAACTCCGAAAAAGGGATTTTTCTAACGGGTCCTGTTGGTGTGGGCAAGACAAGCTTTGTCAAGCTTATCCCCTACCTCTATGCAAAACCTGTCACACAGAAATTTGTTTCCTGCCGAGATATTGTGTTTGAGTTCAACCAATCAGGATCAGGAGTCATACAGGAGTACGCCACAAAAACCAAGTTTTTGTGCCTAGATGATTTAGGTGCCGAATCCATCGGGCGATATTTTGGAGTTGACTGCAATGTAATTGCAGAAGTAATTTTATCCCGGTATGAGGTGTTTGTGAAGAAAAGAAACTACTCAGTCGATAATCATTTCACCATCATCACCACCAACCTCAACGCCACAGAGATAGAGCAACGCTACGGCGAGCGTGTCCGCTCCCGCATCAGAGAAATGTTTAACCTATTCAACTTCCACTCCCAAGCCAAAGACAAGCGTAAATAGCAAACAAAGTGCAATCCAGAGCGAATGAAATGAAAACGGCATAAGAAAGTATATCGTAAAGTTTGAAGTGAGAGTTCCGTAAAATTTTATTCTGTTTGAGCATTTCGGAGATTATTTTTTTTAAACAACACATGAAGCGAGTTAATAAAATTTAGGAACTGAACGATAAACTTAGATATGGGTTCTTAAGCCTAGACTTTTTTGTTG
>JBHYFG010000012.1:116743-118459 GCA_051859645.1 Psychroflexus sp.
ATGGGCAATCCTCTGTATTTCCCCGCAGTATCAAATCTAATCGACCACGCCCCAAAAATGAGCCGTTGGGAATTCGTTGCACTCATTCCACAACTCATAAACCACAAACAAATCATTCAAGGCAGGGATCCTGTGGTTCATATCGAGGGTTACAGCTTTCAAGTATCACAATTTCATTTTTACCCTGTAGTATTAAATAGCTTAAAACAGCTATCAATCATCTTGTACATCAAAAATTGGAACCAACTCCAAAACAAAGAAAAAGCAGCAACTCAACTCTTAGAAATGCTAACCGATTACTTAGGAGAAGTAAAACTTTTTCACATCCTTCACGAAGCTGAGGTTCGCGACTTCACACAAACCGAAAACCTCAACGAAGCCTATTTCCATATTTCTGAGTTAGAAGATACACATAAGTATTTGGTTAGTAATTTGGGGTGATTTGTTGGATTCTACAGTTTTTGATATATTTTTGAAAGTATACTAGTTAGGCTTAATTTTAAAAAAGCTAAATTTGAAATATGAATCTACCTGAGATAAAAAATAGCGAATTTGTTGTCTTTAAACCTAAGAATGCTCAAACTGAATTTCAGGTAATACTTGATGGTGAGCATGATACAGTTTGGGTAACCGAACAACAAATAATGGATCTGTTCGGCAAAGCAAGAAGAACGATTGAATATCACATAAAGAACATTTATGAAGAAGGTGAACTTGACAAAGAAGCAACTTGGCGAGAATTTCGCCAAGTTCAAAAAGAGGGCAAAAGAGATGTAACTAGAAAAGTATCAGTTTACAACTTAGACGTTATCATTTCAGTCGGTTATCGAGTAAAATCCCAAGTAGGTACTGAGTTCAGAAAATGGGCAACTCAAAGACTGAAAGATTATCTTATAAGGGGGTATTCGGTAAATAAAGAATTACTCAAAATGGAGCAACACAAAGTTGTAAGCTTACAAAAGGAGATATACATTCTCAATGAAGAGCTCATTGAAAAACAAAAAACACTCACAGATGGCTTCTTATCTATAATTTCACATTATTCAAAATCCTTTGAACTGCTCGAAAAGTATGACAAAGACACTCTTTCATCTGAGAATCTTAGTAAAGAAGTCATTTACGTTATTAATTATAACGACGTAAAAAAGGCGATTAAAAGTTTTAAATCAGATCTTATCAAAAAAGGAGAAGCAAGTGAGCTTTTCGGTAACGAAATGGATCAATCATTTAAAGGCATTTTAGGAAGTGTATCCCAAACCGTTTTTGGGGAATTAGCATATCCAACAATCGAAGAACAAGCTACGCAATTGCTTTATTCTATAGTAAAAGGACATCCGTTCAGCGATGGAAATAAACGCATTGGGTCATTTATTTTTGTTTGGTTTCTTGAACAAAACAAATATCACCTAAACAAAAAAGGAGAAAGAAAAATTAACGATAATACTCTAGTAACTATAGCCCTGACAGTTGCCCAAAGTTTACCTGAACAGAGAGAAACAATACAAAAACTAATAATTAACCTAATTAAAAACTAAGCCCAACAGCTGAGGTTCTACTATAAAACAAAACCATGGCCAAGAAAATAACCACATTCATAATCCTTATTTTTGGGGTAGTAAGTATAAGTTTTGCGCAGATTAAACTTACCTCATGGAACATTCAACACATGGGGAAATCCAAGTCAGACGAAACCATAAGCTATATGGCCAACTTACT
>JBHYFG010000013.1:0-107286 GCA_051859645.1 Psychroflexus sp.
ATATATAATGAAGTAGTAATTTTAATTATGCAATCAGATTAATCCTTTAAGTGTAGTTATACGTGAGAATAGGAAAAACAAATAATACCATCAACATTTATGAAACGTTTTATTGAATTATTAAGTGTAAGTTTACTGGCAAGTGCGCTAACTTTTGGAGTAGTTTTTTACTTAAAGAAGGAAACTGCTAATGCTTCTTCGGATTATTATTTATCAGCGGAGCAACCAAAGTTTAAGGCGGTTGCCAACATGATTGAAAAAGAAGATTTCACAGAAGCAGTTGAGTACACCATTGATGCGGTTGTACACGTAAAAAATGTTGCTCTTGCAAGGCAACACAGAAGTATCTTGGATTTTTATTTTGGCAACGCTCCTTCCGAACCGAGAAAAGCTATACAAGGAATGGGATCCGGTGTTATTATAAGCCCAGACGGATACATTATTACCAACTATCATGTAATTAAAGGTGCAAGCGAAATTGAAATTACATTAAATAATAATACCAACTACAAAGCGAAAATTATTGGCGAAGTTCCCGAATTTGATTTAGCCTTATTAAAAGTTGATGCAGTTGATCTTCCTTTCCTAAGCTTTGCAGATTCAGACCAAGTAAAGGTAGGCGAATGGGTGTTGGCAATTGGCAATCCTTTTAACTTAACCTCAACCGTAACAGCAGGAATTGTAAGTGCAAAAGGCAGGGACTTTAATTCTAGCAGAGGGGTTTTCCAATCCTTTATTCAGACAGATGCCGCTGTAAATCCAGGCAATTCAGGAGGTGCATTGGTTAATACCCAAGGACAACTAGTGGGCATAAATACTGCAATTACTTCGCAAACAGGCAGCTTTATTGGTTATTCTTTTGCAATACCTAGCAATCAAGCGAAAAAAATAGCCGAAGATTTAATGGAATATGGCTCAGTTAGAAAAGCCATCTTAGGATTAACAGGTCAAGAAGTAAATCCACAAATTGCTAAACAATTAGGCGTTTCTGTGTTGCAAGGAGTATATATTACTGAAATAGATGAAAATTCTAATGCCTATGAAGAAGGCTTGCGCAATGGGGATATCATTACGCAATTAGATGCTCAACCGATTCGAAAACTTTCTGATTTATCGAGTTACATTTCAACTAAAAGTCCAGGCGATTTGATAGCGGTTACTTTCTACAGAAAAAACAAAACATACACCACCGAGGTTGAACTATCGAAATTTGAAGTTTATTTAATCGAAGAATTAGGCATTGAAGTAAAAAACACTAGCGCAAAACAACTCAAACAATTCAAAGCAAACAATGGTGTGCAAATTAACAGGGTTACTTCTCCTAGACTTCGCTCCGAAAATCTTACAGGTGTACTAATTACAAAAATTGACGATACACCGGTAACTAATATTCAAGATGTTCAAAAAATAATTCAAGAAAACCCAATTCACAAGGCCATAAAAGTTAGTTTTATGTTTCCAAATGGGAGAGAAAGAACTTACATTTTTAGGTAAGCCTAACTCATTTATTTGGACTTACGTTCATGTAATTAAGAGCGTGACAGGACATGTTGTTATTCATTTAACTTTAAAATTCAACATGATCCGATTTACTTGGCCAGTAAAATTAATTTAAAACTTGGATTTCAGTGCCTCAAAATTGAGTTTTTCTAGATAGCTCATTCATTTTAAAATATCCTATTTAATAAATTAGGCTAAACAACTTTTTCTGCTATAAGTTACCGTAAGACAATGTAATTAATCACCACTTACAACACGTGATTTTTTAGTAAATTTGCACTTTGTAACGGAACTAAATAAAAGCAAACTTACTTTACACATATCCTATGAATGAGTTTATTCTTTCCAATGGAAACCGAATTATAGTATCTGCATTACTAATTTTATTTTTAGTAACATGGAAGTTTGCACTTAAAAAATCTACGCACCGCATCGCAAAAATTGCGGAATTTAACATAGGTCGTACCCAATTAATGTTCAAATACATTAATGTAATCATATTTATTATTGCATTATTTTCTTTGCTTTACACGTGGGGAGTAGACTTAAAAGACCTCAACCTGTTTTTTTCTTCCGTTTTTGCGGTAATTGGAATTGCTTTATTTGCAATTTGGTCGGTATTAAGTAATATAACTTCTGGAGTAATTATGTTTTTTTCGTTCCCTTTTAAAATTGGCGATAAAATAAAAATTCACGACAAAGAATTTCCTATTGTTGGGGTAATAGAAGATATTAAAGCTTTTCAAATGCATATCCGAAACGATGAAGGCGAACTTATTACCTACCCAAATAATTTAATTCTTCAAAAACCAATTAGCTTACTAAAAAAAGAAGTCGAACTTTTGGAGGAAAATGAAGAAGAACAAAGTTACTAGTGTAGTAAACAAAGGGATTAGCGTTTCATTTTTTTTACCACCATTTAAAAACAATGGTTATTGAATTTTTACCTTGATCGATTTTTTAATTGCATCTTAATTCTCCCGTATCATTATACTCATAGGATTAATTTGGTTGCACAATTAAAAATAGGCAGCTTATTAAATTTGTGCTTAATTATTAATCCTCCATTTAACTAATATAATTCCAGAAATGTTTTTGTTTGCTAATTTGGGCGTAAGTAGCTCTAATGGGGTGATTTTCGGGCAACTCTAAGTTGGGGTCTTCTTTAAGCACTTGAAAAGCCCAACTTCTAGCTATTTTTAGCAAATGAGCGTCCTTTACAATATCGGCAATTTTTAAATTTAACACACCGCTTTGCTGAGTTCCCATGATATCGCCAGGCCCTCTTAATTTCAAATCAACTTCAGCAATTTTAAATCCATCATTGGTAGAGGTCATTGTTTCTAGACGAGTTTTTGCCTCGCTACTTAATTTATGGCCTGTCATTAAAATACAAAAACTCTGTTCTGCTCCTCGACCAACACGCCCTCTTAATTGATGTAATTGAGAGAGCCCAAACCGCTCGGCGCTTTCAATAATCATTACACTTGCATTGGGAACATTTACCCCAACTTCAATTACTGTAGTAGCTACCATAAGTTGTGCTTTTCCTTCAACAAAACGCTGCATTTCATGCGCTTTATCCTCAGGTTTCATTTTTCCATGAACAATAGATACCTGGTATTTTGGTAATGGAAAATAGCGAACAATTCCTTCGTAACCATCCATTAAATCTTTGTAATCTAGCGAAGAAGATTCTTCAATCAGCGGATACACTACGTAAATTTGTCTGCCTTTCTCAATTTCATCTTTCATGAATTTGAATACCTTTAGTCGGTGACTATCAAAGCGGTGTACAGTTTTAATTTGTTTTCTTCCCGGCGGAAGCTCGTCGATAACTGAAATATCTAAATCGCCATACACACTCATGGCGAGAGTCCTTGGGATGGGGGTTGCAGTCATGACCAAAACATGTGGAGGCAAGCTATTTTTTTTCCATAATTTAGCCCGTTGCGCTACGCCAAATCGATGTTGTTCGTCAATAATAGCCATGCCTAAATTCTGAAATTTCACTTTGTCTTCAATGAGTGCATGTGTTCCTATTAAAATATGAAGACTTCCATCCTCTAAGGCTGCATGAATTTCTTTACGTTCTTTTGTTTTGACAGATCCGGTAAGTAATCTTACGCTAATACCAAGCGGTTCTGCTAAGGCTGAAATCCCCTCAAAATGCTGGGTTGCTAGAATTTCGGTAGGTGCCATTAAACATGACTGATATCCGTTATCGAGTGCCATGAGCATGCTCATAAATCCAACAATGGTTTTTCCTGATCCAACATCTCCTTGCAATAAGCGATTCATTTGTGCATTACTCCCTACGTCTTTCCGAATTTCTTTAAGTACTCTTTTTTGAGCATTGGTTAGTTCAAATGGCAAAAATTTCTCGTAAAATGTGGTGAAATACTTTCCTATCGAATCAAACACAAAACCTTTAATTTTATTTTTCTGAAGAAGATTTCTTCTAATTAATTGCAATTGAATAAAGAACAACTCTTCAAACTTTAATCGAAATTCTGCTTTTTGTAAAAGTTGAATAGATGTTGGAAAGTGAATTTCCTTTAAAGCTTCTGTTTTCGAAAGAAGACGCAAGCCCTCAATTAAAGAAGGAGATAAACTTTCGTCGTACGTAAAATCGTCTCGAAACACCAAACTTTTTGTAAGTTGAAGCATCACTCGATTACTCACCCCTAACTTTTGTAGTTTTTCTGTAGATGGATAAACAGGCTGGAGCGCAATAGCCTGTTGTTGCTTAAAGTTTGCTAAAAGTTCCATTTCTGGATGAGGCATAGAAAAAATAGTTCCGTAGGATGTCACTTTGCCAAAAATTACATAAGGCGTATTTATTTTAATATTGTCACGAATCCATTGATGACCTCGGAACCATACCAAATCCATGCTTCCCGTTTCGTCTTCAAAAACAGCCACTAAGCGCTTACCTTTTTTCTGAGGGACCATTTTTACCGTAGTAATTTTCCCTATTATTTGGACTTCTGCAAGGGAGTTAGTTAGCTCACTAATTTTATAAAATTTGCTTCGGTCTATATATCGATTAGGAAAAAAATGAAGCAGGTCTTCTAATCGAAAAATACCCAACTCCTTTTTTAGCAAATCGGCTCTAGCAGGACCTACGCCCTTAAGGTATTCAATATGTGTTTGAAGCTCGGCTGTATTCATTTAACGAAAATAAGTTATTCTTAAAAAAAAAGCGGTATTGATTGAAAAAAAATAAACAATCTAAAAATAGTAAGCGTATGCGAGAAAAATAGATACTGGTAAAATCAGTACTGCCCGATTCGGCATAAATTTACGTTGTATTTCTAAGTACAAGAAAAAGACTGATTTTCTTGACTAAGCTTTCACCCAATTAAATAATGTAAGGTTATAAAGAAAGCGTATTCAACAGGGTTAAGGGCAAGCTAAAAATCAAAAGCGTAAGAGAATTTAGTTTCTTTTTTCGTGTACGTTGAAAAACAGCATTTAGCCAATAAAAAAACTCGTTAACTTATAGCAGTGATTAGTTGAAATCACACTCCTCTAGGTCATCCCCTCCCCAAGAAGGGGGGGACTCTCCTCTTAAAGATTAATTGATTTCTTCTAAAGTTTAGCCTAAAGTAAGGGATAATCCTTCTAAGTTACGCTTAGATTGTTTACTTTTGCAAAAAATTACGAAAACCTATGTTTGATAATTTAAGTGATAAATTAGACAAAGCCTTACACGTTTTAAAAGGGCATGGACAGATAACGGAAGTAAACGTTGCTGAAACGCTAAAAGAAGTGAGAAGGGCTTTGGTAGATGCGGATGTTAACTTTAAAATTGCGAAAGAATTCACCAATACAGTCAAGGAAAAGTCGCTTGGTCAGGATGTATTGACTTCTTTAAAACCGAGTCAGTTAATGGTGAAAATCGTTAAAGACGAGCTGACCGAATTAATGGGTGGAGATGCTGCAGGAATTAATTTATCTGGAAAACCTAGCGTAATTTTAATGTCTGGTTTGCAAGGTAGTGGTAAAACTACCTTTTCTGGTAAACTAGCGAATTTCCTGAAAAACAAAAAAACGAAAAAGCCTCTTTTGGTTGCTTGTGATGTCTATCGTCCGGCGGCTATCGATCAGTTGCATGTTGTGGGTGATCAGATTGGGGTGGACGTTTTTTCGAATAAAGAAGAGAAAAATCCTGTAAAAATTGCCGAAGCGGGTATTGCTCACGCCAAAGCTAATGGTCATAATGTAGTGATTATAGATACCGCGGGTCGTTTGGCTGTTGATGAGCAAATGATGAACGAAATTTCGGACATTCATAAAGCTATTCAACCGGAAGAGACCTTGTTTGTGGTGGATTCTATGACGGGACAAGATGCGGTAAATACGGCAAAGGCCTTTAACGATCGATTAAATTTCGATGGAGTTATACTCACAAAATTAGATGGTGATACGCGTGGTGGTGCGGCGATTTCGATTAAATCTGTGGTCAATAAGCCTATTAAATTTATTGGTACGGGTGAGAAAATGGACGCTATCGACGTGTTTTACCCTTCGCGTATGGCGGACCGTATTTTGGGCATGGGGGATGTTGTTTCTCTTGTTGAAAGAGCCCAAGAACAATACGATGAGGAAGAAGCTCGTAAGCTACAGAAGAAGATTGCTAAAAACCAATTTGGTTTCGATGATTTCTTGAAGCAGATTCAGCAAATCAAGAAAATGGGGAGCATGAAGGACTTAATGGGCATGATTCCTGGCGCTAGTAAAATGGTAAAAGATATGGACATAGATGACGATGCGTTTAAGCATATTGAAGCTATTATTTATTCCATGACACCAAGCGAAAGAGAGAACCCTACCCTGATTAACGCTTCTCGAAAAAAACGCATCGGAAACGGTTCTGGTACAAGCGTTCAGGAAGTAAATCAGCTTTTGAAACAGTTTGCTCAAATGAGTAAAATGATGAAAATGATGCAAGGTGGTGGTGGCAAAAAAATGATGCAAATGATGAAAAACATGCGTTAATTCCACTTCGCAACTATTCCAACTGAAACTTAAAAACAACACAACAACAACATGACAATTTTAGACGGAAAAAAAGTTAGTGCCGATATCAAGGCAGAGATCAAGGCTGATGTAGATAAAATGAAGCAACGTGGGGAAAAAGTCCCTCACCTTGCTGCGGTAATCGTAGGAAACGATGGGGCTAGTTTGACTTACGTAGGAAGCAAAGTTAGAGCATGCGAGCAAGTTGGCTTCGAATCTACTTTAATAAAACTTTCTTCAACCATTAGTGAAATTGAACTTTTGGATAAAATCCACCAGCTCAATAATGACGAAAATATTGATGGCTTTATTGTTCAATTACCATTACCAAAACAAATTGACACGCAAAAAGTGCTCATGCAGATTCATCCTGATAAGGATGTAGATGGATTTCATCCCACTAATTTCGGTAAAATGGCTTTGGATATGACCACTTTTATTCCTGCTACTCCCTTCGGTATTTTGGAGCTTTTGGAACGCTACAATGTAGAAACGAAAGGAAAACACACCGTGGTGATTGGTAGAAGCCATATTGTTGGGCGTCCGATGAGTATTTTGATGGGGCGAAAAGGTTTCCCAGGAAATTCAACCGTTACGCTTACACATAGTCACACCAAGAACATTACCCAAATAACAAGCCAAGCTGACATTATTATTACCGCTTTGGGTGTACCTAATTACTTAAAGGCTGAAATGGTAAAAGATGATGCAGTGATTATTGACGTTGGAATCACTCGTGTTCCTGATGAAGACCATCCAAAGGGTTACATTATTACAGGAGATGTTGATTTCGAAAATGTAAGCAAAAAGGCCTCGTACATCACTCCAGTTCCTGGCGGAGTTGGTCCAATGACGATTTCTATGTTGCTAAAAAACACTCTTTTAGCACGAGAACAACACAGGTTTAGAAAAGGACTTTAACATCATATACCAATTGAAATTACTTTAAAATAACTATCTAATAAGGTAATTTCAATTGGCAAATCGCATTACTTATACCAACTAGCATACATGATGTATGCGTCTGCAATGCGTTCAATTTGACCACTTAGTAATTCAGGGCTTACAGATTTTACTTTTACTGCTGGAATTCCTGCGTAAATACTCCCTTTTTCAATGTGGGTATTTTCTAGAACGACTGCGCCTGCGGCTATAATGCTACCTTCTTCTACTACTACCCCATCCATTACAATTGCACCCATACCAACTAAAACATGGTCATGAATTGTACAGCCATGAACAATTGCTCGGTGTCCAATAGATACATTGTTGCCTATTTTTGTCGGTGCTTTTTGGTAGGTACAATGAATAACAGCATTATCTTGTATATTAACTTTATCACCAATTTCTATGGAGTTTACATCTCCTCGAACAACAGCGTTGTACCAGATACTTCCTTGTTTTCCCATTTTAACATCGCCTATAATAGTGGCATTTTCTGCAATAAATGTATCTTCTCCAACTACTGGTTTTTTTCCTAGTAACTCTTTTATAATAGGCATCCTTAGCTTTTTAATTAAAAGGTAAATATAAAAAAATGAAACTTAAAAAGAAGTATTCATACGGAAGACTTATTTTTGTTTAAAAAATGAACGCTGAACGAGAAAAACTGATAGAGCTTGCCTTTGCTAAAATGCATTTTGGAAAATATAAAGACTGGTACTTATCGGAAATTCCTGAACGCTATCATGTTTGGTTTCAACAAAAAGGCTTCCCTCCTAACAAATTAGGCCAACAAATGAAGGAAGTATTTGAACTAAAAGTGAATGGTTTAGAAGGTATTCTCAAGCAAATTAGAAGCATGAAATAACTAAAATATTTTAATCGTTATAATTGTTCCCACATGGATACAAACGATGAAGCCTCATCAGCTCCTTCTTTAGGAAAATTAGGATGAAAGGACTTGTCGGTTTCCTCCTCCCAAGGTCCTGTTTTATTTTCAAATACGATGAACACCTCTGTAGTTGGAACTACTGTATGCCAAACAGTTGAGGGTATCCAACACATGCTTTGAAATTGAGCGTCTAAGTGAATTACTTCGTTTATATTTCCAGCATCATCAAAAGAAATAATTTTTCCGCTACCCTCCAATGCGATAAATGATTCTCCTTTTTGAACTAAATCGCCCTTTTTATTGTAATTATAATGCCGGTGTGGGGCAGCGTAAGTTCCTTTAGTAAAAGTATTGACCATACTATGAAGAAATGCAGCATGAGATGTATGTAAAAGGTGTAAATGCCTTTTTCTTAACGATTGCTTTGCTGCGGTTTTGAATGCTGAAAAAGCTTTATTATCGGTATATATTATGCTCATTAGTTGAAAATTAGGAATATTAACTGATATAAAAAAAGGCTACTATAAAAGTAACCTTTCCGTTGTAATTAATTGCTTATTTATGGACTTACAAAGCTTAAACCAATATTAAAGTAAAAGGTATTGGCTAAGTTGTTGCGCATAGCAAATTCTTGCTCACCAAAAAAACCTCTAAAGAAGTCTCTACTCGAATTTAATTCATCAGCATCGTACGAATAATCGATTCTGTAACCTACTTGTGCAGAAGCCCAAATGTAACCAGATAACTTTCGTTGGAATTCAATTCTTGGGCGTAATTCACCACGTCTGATTTCAAAGCTGTTGTTCCCGACTGAATAATCATCTATTCTATAGGATTGTCCTTCTAGCTCAAACCCAGCTAATATAAGCGCATCTTTGCTGAAGTTGTAGCGTACATGAGCTCTTGCTGGAAACAAAATTTCAGTTCCCCACTTTCGGTCTTTGGACGTCCAATCGTACATTAGTACAGGAATATAGTTCATGTTGCCCACTCGATAGGTACGAGACATACCCACACCCCAGCGTTTGTTATCGCTAACTCGCTGTCCGTAAACCGCGGCAACGCTATAACGAATGGTATTTAAGGGCTGAAAACTAAAATCATAGTTTCCGCTCATGTCCATTTGATTTTGAAAAACAATGAACGACTTTTCGTTTATTGGTATAAAAAACGTGTTGGTCCAGTTTAAGTTTCGCAATCCGTCTTCGTTCAAGATTTGTGCTAAACTACGCTGTCCAGCAAGCTGTGGTGTTGAAGCTGGATTAATGTTTGTACCTTCAACATCTGTAACGTTGTAGCTAGTATCCATAAAATTGATACCCGTTTGCCAAACAAAATTGCTTTTAGAAATCACCGGAATGTTAGTTTGTATGCGAAGTCCTCCCGTATATCTTGATCTCGCAAAATGAGAAGGATCTACATTGTCATCTACTCCATAACCGTTATTTAAGGTTGATGGTAATCTTGTTTCAGAAAACTCCATGTCGTAGGGCATTTGCATATCCCAGCCAACAGTAATAAATTTCTGAGGGCTCATACCAGAAATAGTAGGCTTTGCATACCTTTTAACAGGCGTATCATCCTCTAACTCAAAATTATCGTACAAATCCCAATCTTCCTCTTCTTCTTCAACTTGGGCGAATGCTATTAGGGAAGTAAATAGTAAAGAGCAAATAAAGAGGGGTCTAAAATTCGTGTTTTTAAACATGTGCAATTAGTTTAGAAGTAAATGTTAGCGTTTTACGGTAAGTCGGCGCCATGTATCTGACCTTCCGAAAGTTTTTACCCCTACATAACCGCGTATCTCAAGCGTATTTTCGTCTTTCATGGTAATAATACAATCGTAGGTATTTCCGTTTTCAGGGTCGTAAATTGTTCCTTCCGACCACTCGCCTTTTCCTTTGTATTGAAAGTCTTTTAAAATTCTGTAACCTCTTAAAGGAACCTTCTGCATACTTTCGTCAGGATTATTTTTATCTACTTTAGCCTCTCCTGTATCTGGGTCGTTGGGTTCCTTTAACCAAACAATTTTTCCATAATACTTATCGTCTATCTTGTCTATTTTCACTTTTGCTTTACCGTGTCCAGGTTCCCAAACACCAACGATGGCGTCAGCATCTTGCGCGTAAGTGAAAAATCCGATTAAAGCAAAGGCTATTAAAAAAACTACTTTTTTCATTTTATATTTATTTTAATGATTAAACAATGGAATATGGCAAAAAGAATGCCTTATTTTTTTACTTGTACTTCAAAAGTTACATTGATGCTAAAGTTTACATCTTCATAATACTCCTCGTCTAGCATATCGAAGTCACCAATAAACGTAATCCTTTCGTCTTGTAAAGCGGTAACAATGTCTTTTTGCTTGTCAGCGACTGATAAATCGTAAGTTCTTCCCGTTTTGATGTTGCTCTCCAACAACCCAATTCTAGTCATGCTAATGTACTTAGACTTAATCTCCATGACCATTTTGTCAACTTTCGGAAAATCTTCTTCTCCAATAGGTGTTACTTTTACAGCTGTAACTTTAGCTTCGTGCAAGCTAATTTCTCCTTCTACATCGGGTAAAAGGTCTTTTAACTGAAACTCCCATGTGGCAGTGGCTGTATTTGAGCCTTCAAACAAAGGACCTACCGCTTTTAACTCTAGGGTGGGTGCCTCAACTAAGTAAGTTTCTGTTTCTACGCTACACGATTGAAAGAATGTAGCAAAAAATACTAGTGCAAAAAATTTATAAAAGTATGCGCGCATAATAAAATGTTTTCAACAAATCTAAATAAAAAACTTGAATATTAGCTTAGTTGAAAATAAAGCTACCTATTTTTTTTCAAAAATTTATTGAAAACAGCTTTAAATTGTGCTTTTCATATTCAATTACTGTTGAAGTATACCATTTATATAGACTTGTTTTGGGGCTAAATCTAGGATTTCTGATGCTTCAACTTGCATTATATCCTTTTCAAAAATAACAAAATCAGCAAATTTTCCTTCTTCAATACTTCCTTTTTCGTGGTCTTCAAAATTAGCATAAGCTGCCCAGATAGTCATTCCTTTCAGGGTTTCTTCTCTAGTTAGTCGCTCTTGTGGCTGAAAACCTTCTGCTGGCCATTCATTTTTATCTTGCCTTGTAACAGCTGCGTAAAAGGTGAGTAAAGGGTTGACTTCCTCCACAGGAAAGTCTGTACCTAGTGGTAAAACTCCTGTTTGTTGAAGCAAACTTTTGTAAGCATAAGCAAACTTGATTCGCTCCGACCCTAACCTATCTTCAGCTCAATACATATCGCTTGTCGCGTGCGTTGGCTGAACTGAGGGTAGTATGTTGGTGGAAAAATAAGCAATCTCTGCCGAGTCGAGTATTTGTGCGTGTTCGACACGCCAACGTTGGTCTTTTTTCCCTTTTAAAACCTCAGCATAGGTTCGTAAAACACTACTGTTTGCTGAATCGCTAATGGCATGTGTATTCATTTGAAAGTCTGTTTGTTCAATGCGTTTGGCAAGTTGTTGAAGTTCTTCTAAGCCAATTAGCATGCTTCCAAAATGACCGTGATGGTCCGAATATGGCTGTTTAAGAGCTGCGCCTCGTGAACCCAGCGCTCCATCTGAATAGACTTTGACAGAACGAACATTCAAACGATCGGTTTTATAAGGGGGCTTATCTAAGTAGGCGTTTAAATTTTCTGCTGTATTGCTAAGCATGGCATATACGCGAAGAGAAAGTTCGCCAGCTTGTTGTAAACTATCTATAAGCTCTATAACTTGCTTGTCTAATCCAGCGTCCGATAAACTAGTTAAACCATACTTGATGCAAATAGCCTCTGCCTCTTTTAGTGCTTTTGTTTGAACTTCTAAGGAAGGTTTAGGAAAGCTATCAAAAACTAGTTTCATAGGGTTATCGATAAGTATTCCGGTAAGTTTTCCGTTTTTCTTCTGAATTTCTCCTCCAAAAATTTCAGTAGAAGTGGTAATTCCAGCTTTTTTTAAAGCTAAGCTGTTGCAAAGTAGTGCGTGCCCATCTATTCGTGAAAGTGCTACGGGGACATCAGGAAAAAACTCATCTAACCTATCGTTGGTAGGAAATTCATCTACTTCCCATTTGGTCTGATCCCAGCCTCTTCCTATTATATAGGATGTGTTATTTTCTTTTTGAAATTCTAGCATTCTCTGAATAACCTCTTCATAACTTGTTGCACCTACTAAATTAACTTGTTGCAGCTGCATGCCAAGGTTGTATAAATGCGCATGAGCATCGATAAAGCCGGGGTAAACAAATTGTCCAAGAAGGTCTATCTCTTCAGAAACTGAATATTTTTCTCTGGCTTCTACCGCATTTCCAGCGTAAACTATCTTACCTTCTTTAACAACAAAGGCTTCGAAGGTTTCAAACGTATCGTTTACACTATAAACAGTTCCGTTGTAAAAGAGTGTATCTACGTTTTGTTTCTCAGGTTGGCAAGCTACCAAGGAGAAAAATAAAAGCACTAAACTTAATTTTTGCATTTTTTGCCTAAAGGTAAGCTTCTTTAAGGATTATGCAAAAAATGGCATGCTGCAAATTATGTATATGGGGGTTGGCGGAAAAATTGTCTCTACATTTTTACGTAGCAACAAGAAGCCTAAACAATTTGGTATAATGAAACTAACTTTCCATACACTTTCAATTTTAAAAAAGTTGGTGTGGAATCAAATACTCAACAATAAAATAGCCTTTAATTAAATCATTGGTTGAATTTAAACTTCCGAAAAAAGCTTAGAATAAAGATTTCACCGCTGCAAAAATTTCTTCACGAATACCCTTATTCGCCGCTGCCGCTAAAGCAACAGATATAACCAAACCTGCCATAGCATTACCAAAATCGGAAAGAATTAGTCGTCTTGCTTTTTTCTTATGTCGCTTGCCCTTCTTATTTCTTGACACGCTAATGGCAATTTCTCTTCCTCCAATAATTCCGAGGAACACCCAAGTAGTACTCATGGGTATGGTACTAATAAAAAGCTTGTAAATAAGTAAAATTACGTAAGACAAATCGACTAAAGTAGCTGCGCGGATATCCGATATTCTAGACTTTTTACTAACTACCTCTTGTATTCTATCACCCCTTAGATAAAATAAGACACCCAAGCCAGCAAAAATAGTTAAAGCAAAAACTAAAAACTGTGTAAGATCCAGCTTTCTAGGTAAGTAAACTGCAATGTTTGCACCATCTTGCATGACCCATACCGCCCAAAGTGCACCACTTACCACCCATTGAACAATGGACCAAGATGTATGGTGTTTTCTGCTTTTAAAATACTTACGGATTGTTTTATAGGAAAAGTACCAAATCAGGAATGAAAGTACAAATGCAAGCACATAGCCTGATAAACTTTTTGTTACTACTGAAGTAATACCACTAGAGGTAGCACTAAATACACTTAAGAGTAAAAACGTGGTAGAAACAGGCATTCTAAGCCTTGTCAAAATAAGCAACACCAAAGGCGCAATTACTTGAAAAAAGCTAAAACTACCTCCTAAATCTTCGACAGGATGCGGAAAAGCGGTCGAACCATCCGGCTTTGTTAACCGCTGATAAGTAACATCGCCATCGTAATAAAAGTAACTAAAAGTAACCGTTACTACAAATATACCACCTATATAAAGCCATAAAATCCACCACTTTTTGGCTTTGTTACTTTCAATAAAAGTACCTAAGGACTGTATACTGTCGTTAGCTACGGCTGCGTAAGCAGCAAAGAAAAAACCTAACCACATGGCAGCATTAGCGTTAAAAGTTACCGCTGCTGCAAGTATTAAACCAAATAAAACAATAGATAGAAATGTTTTTTCTTCTGCAAGAAAATCTAGTACATTCAAGTAGGGTTTATCTCTATCGTGACGCGTAAATTTTTTAGCCATGTAGCTGAATAAAATTGTTAAAAATTTTTACAAAAGTAGCTATAATATATCTTCTAATGTTTCCTTAAGGTTAAATTTTACCAATCGAATTGATAGCTAACTCCACCCATAATTTGTAGGTCTTGAACAACGTAGTTATTCCAACGTTGGTAGTTCCCTCCTAACAGGTTCATCCCTGAAACGAAGGCGGTAAATTGCTTGTTTATAGCATAATTTACCTGAACATTCAAATCGAAGAAGTCTTCTACTTTTATAGTATTTAATCCAGCAGTTGAAGGAACTGGAGCCAAATCAAAACGTTCGCCAACATAAAACATAGTTAGCGAAGAGCTTAGCTTGTCTGTCCACTTGTAATTCATAAATACCGAGGCATATAAAGAAGGTAAGTTAAGAGCTTCTTCAAAGGTATCGGTTCCGAAAGAAGTGTAATTAAAATGCACTCCAGCCTTAACTTTTTTAGAAATCTCGTAATCAACTTCAACATCAAAAGCCAAACTAGTTAAATCATCGTACACCAAGCCAAAACTATTACCGGCTCTAAATACGCTAAATCCTTGTGCAGATGTACTTTCGAAAGGTAAATTAGACGCAAAAAACGCTCTGTTCTCTTCTACTTTAAAACTTGCTTTTGCGTTATAACTCCATCCGTACTTTCCGCCTTTCAGTCCTAAAAAAGCATCGTATTGGCGATTAGTGGGGGCAACAATTAAGGTTGGAGATAAAAATGGGTTTGTCGCAGCAGCATTGGCATAGGTATTATTGTCTAAACCGCCATCTACTCCTCCATACGCAATTAAGTTATCTTGATTAATGCGGTAGCTACCTCGTACTTTTGGATACACAAAAACATCTGATTCATTATTTTCATTATCAGCTAAATAAGTAACCTCAGCGCCTATATGCACACTAAAACGGTCTTCATCTATACGCATGGTAGGTGCAACGCCTAACTGCAAAAAACCATAATTGGTAGCCATACTTGGATTGAAGTAGGTTTCACCAAAACCACCACTCAAATATTCTACATTAAATTGTGTATCAAAATTTTTATTGAATAAAATGTATTCAACTTCTGGCAATACCTTAATATGGTGTTCATTGTTGCTAAATCGATCGCCAAAATAAGAATAATCCAAAGTCACGAAATTGAAAAAGCTGTCTTCTACAGCAAGTTTACCTCCAATATCTGCACCAAAATAACCAATGCTTGTATTAAAACCAAATAAATCTTCTACCAAAAAAGGAGCTTGTGGATTAGCGTAATAATTGAACCCAAAATGCTTCACTCCGGCATAGGTTTCCCAACTAAAATAATCTTCTTGAGTAGATAGTTGCAAACGAAGGTTAGACACTGAAAAGCTATCCTCTAGATCGACTTCATCTATACCTCCTTGAGAAGAACGATGGTATGCACTTATAGCAAGTTGTTGGTTGTTCGAAACGTCTAGCTTTCCATAAAATTCACCTAAAACAGTGGTAAAATTTCCTAATGCAACTCTTGCATAATTATCATAGAAGCTGGTTTCCTCTATATTTTTATTCAAATTTGCTGGGCGTCCTTTTTCAGGAGAAAAAGTAGACGCAACTGGATAATTAACCAAAGGATAGGATAATTTATATTGTTGCTGTTTTGTAGCTACATCTACCTCGGGGTAAGACTTCAGCTTATTGGCTTGATTTACAGTTGGAGTGTATTGCTTAGTAATAATTAGCCTATCAGGGCGAATTGTATCTCTACTTCTTTGTGCTACAACAACTTGCAAAGAAGCAACCAGAAATAATGCAACTACTACAAATGATTTATTTTTCATTTATTTTGAAATTAAATTCAACTACAAATAAACTAAACTTATTCTGAATAGTTAACGTGATTTTCACTAATTTTATTGAATGTTGTTGTAATTTTATTTCATAAAGATTGAACATATGAATTGGGAAAGCAGCTACACAAAACAAGCTCAGCAAAAGAAAAACACTTTGGTAGTTCAAGAACGAATTAAACTTTTAAAAAAGCTGAAGTCGTATATCGAGCAGAATGAAGAAGTTATTTTTGAAGCGCTTCACAAGGATTTCAGAAAACCTCCTTTTGAAACCTATGCCTCGGAAATTCTTATGGTGTATAAAGAAATTAACTTATTTATTAAGCATATTTCTTCTTGGTCCAAGCCCAAACGAAAACTTCCGGCTTTATTAAATTTCCCTTCTTCCGATTATATTTTCAAGGACCCTTGGGGCCATGTGTTGGTTATTGCGCCTTGGAATTACCCTTTTCAATTGGCAATAAATCCTGTTATTGGAGCATTTGCAAGCGGCAATCGAGTGATGTTAAAGCCTTCTGAACACGCGCCAAACACAGCTAATTTACTAGAAAAAATGATTGCTGAAATTTTTCCAGAAGATGTGGTAAGTGTCGCACAAGGAGATGCAACAACTGCAAGCGCATTACTCCAAAGAAAATGGGATTATATTTTTTTTACCGGAAGCGTACAAGTAGGAAAAATTGTTGCAAAAGCCGCAGCAGAACAACTCTGTCCAGTTACGTTAGAATTAGGAGGAAAAAATCCATGCATAGTAGATGCCTCTGCTAATTTAAAAATTGCTGCAAAACGAATTGTTTGGGGAAAATTTCTGAATGCGGGGCAAACTTGTATAGCGCCAGATTACCTTTTGCTTCATAAAGATATTAAAGATGAATTTATTGGTTTATTGAAGCTTGAAATTGCTGCTTTTTATTCTGAAGATGCCGCTACTTCTAAAGATTATGCACGTATTATTTCAAGCACTCATTTTCAACGATTAAAGGACTTACTACAAAACGAATTGATTGTTTATGGTGGTGCAAACGAAGCCTCCGAAAAATACCTTCAGCCCACGCTAGTTGAGTTAAAAAGCGTACAAAGTAACTTAATGAAAGAAGAAATTTTTGGCCCAATACTTCCCATTTTAGTTTACCAAGAAGAGGAAGAAATTACGCAAATAGTTGAGCTTAATCCTAATCCGCTTGCCTTTTATCTATTTAGTGAAAAGAAGCAAGAGGCACTTAAAATGCTCAAGAAATTTTCGTTTGGTGGTGGAGTAATTAACGATACGATTGTTCATTTTCTAAACGATCGCTTACCTTTTGGGGGGGTGGGAAACTCAGGAATAGGACAATACCATGGAAAATATTCTTTTGAAACCTTTACACGAGAAAAAGCGGTCTTGCACCGAAGCACAAGCTTTGATATTTCGGTAAAATATGCACCTTATAACAACAAACTTGGTTTGCTTCAACGACTAAAAAAATGGGTGAGTTAGGCCTTTAAAAACTCAAGGGTAAAGGTAGTACCAACATTTACCTCACTTTTAATTTGGATGTTCCCCTTAAGCGCTTCAATTTGATTTTTAACCATAAACAAACCTAAACCGCGGGAATCTTCATTCTTATGAAAGCGTTCGTAAAGTCGAAAAACCCTGTTGCCGTATTTACTAAGATCTATTCCTAATCCGTTGTCTTTTACAGCTACAATTACTTTATCTTTAATTTGAGTAACTTCAATTTCAACAAAAGAAACCCGTTCGGAAGAAGCATATTTGATAGCGTTGGTCAGCAAGTTAAGGAAAATACTTTCTACATAAGAATGTAATCCCTTGATGAAAATTCCTTGTTGTTGCTGATAATTTATAGCAACTTTTTGCACTGAAGCTTGCTGACTTACGTTGCTAATAGATTTTTGAATTTCGGTGTTCAAGTCTATTTTTTCTAGTCGTTGTCGAGAAAGCGTATTTACCAATGCAATGTCACTCAAATGAGCAATGGTATCTAAGAGGTTCTCGGAGGCTTGGTTAAGCATCTCGAACACTTGGTTTTGTTGTAATTCTTTTGAAGCTTCGTCTTTTAAAATTTGAAGCAGTGAAGAGATGTTTGCAGAGTGCGAACGTAAGTTGTGAGAAACAATATAAGCATAATTTTTCAGGCGTTCGTTTTGGGATTGTGTAACCTCTAAAACTTCTTTAAGCTCAATTTCGGCGCGTTTTCTGTAAGTTATGTCGGTGGTAATTCCGTCTAATCTAAGCGGAATTCCTTGAGCATCGAAAATGGTTTTCCCTTTGTTTCTTATCCACTTTACAATGCCCGACTTAGTAATAATTCGATATTCTACATCAAATTGATTCTTGCGCGCTAACTTGTCCCAAATTTTTTGCTCAAAATGCTTATCCTCTGGATGCATTACATCTATCCAAATGGAAGGATTTGCTTTCCATTCATCAAGTTTGCATTCATATAACTTCTCTGCTGATGGTGTCGAAAAAATTAGTTTATAATCAGGCAAACTTACCGACCAAATAACACTGTCCATCTCGTTAAAAATGCTTTCCAGTTTATTTTTGGTATATAATAATTCTTCTTGGGCCTTTTTCTGCTGATCAATGTCCTGAAAAGTTCCGTATATCCTAACTGTTTTTTCGTTAGAAACTTCTCTTTTTCCCATTGCACGAACCCATTTTTCAGTTCCTTTTGCTGTAATTATTTTAAATTCGTCGTCATACTCAATTCCGTACTGCACTAAGTCGTTGACGCAATTGGTGATTTTTTTTCTGTGTAGTCCTTCCTTGTAAAAATTTACCCCCTCTAGGTTATTAATTTCATAGGTTTCGTCTACTTCGTGAATTTCTCTAGTAACTTTAGACCAATATACTTCGCCAGAATGAATATCTACTTCCCATGCGCCAATTTTAGACATTCTCCCAGCATCTTCCAAAAGTTCTTTGGTTTTTAGTAGTTCTTGCTTGATTTTTTTTTGTTCGGTTATTTCTGAAGTTGAACCAGTAATTTTAACCGGATTTCCATTGTTATCAGTCACAACAGAACCCCTAGCTAAAAACCATCCGTGAGTTGCGTCTGCTTTTTTCAACCTAAATTCCAATGAATTATTCACTAATTTTTGTTCAATCATTTGTTTAATGACAGAATCGTGATACTGTAAATCCTCCGGGTGAATAATGGCTCTAAATTGATCTATATGCTCGAGGGTAAGAGCTTCAGAAAAACCAAGTAAGCTAGACCAATTATCCGAAAAAAAACATTTCCCTGTAGCTAATTCCCATTCCCATATACCTTCGCCGCTTGCGCTAGTAGCTAGTTTATACTTGGCAAAAATATCTTCAAGGCTTTTTTGGGTTTCTAAAAAATCGGTAACATCCTCTGCAATACCTTCAACTACCGTTTTGTAATTTGTGTTTAGTAAACTTGTGCTTCTATCCCTTATCCATCGCCAATTGTTAGATTTTGTTCGCATTCGATAAGTAATATCTATGGCGTTGTTTTCAGTGGCAGATTCATATTCTTTTTTTACTTGATCAATATCGTCTGGATGAATAAGGCTTGTCCAAAAATCAGGGTTTTCTTTAAATTCCACAGGAGAATAACCAAATACATCTAACACACGTGAATTATGGTAAGTAGTTTCACCTGAGCTGTCGTAACGATAAATTATATTAGGAGAAAGCTCTGCAAAACGCATAAAATGGTTACGCTCCTCTTCAAGATTGAGTCTACTTTTTTTAAGCTCAATAAGTTTTGAAACCTGATTCGCAAGAACTTTTAGTGTAGATTTTTGCGTTTCTGTTAGCTCCCTTGGCTGGGTATCTATCACACAAACCGTTCCTAAGGCATACCCATCCTCTGTTACAATTGGCGCGCCAGCATAAAAAACAATATCAGGAAAAGAAGTTACTAACGGATTGGTTTTAAAACGTTCGTCTTTTCGGGCGTCCTGAATAATAAACAATTCATCTGGTTGTTTTATGGCGTGGGCACAAAAAGCTAATCCTTTTGGAGTTTCCGATACCTCAAGACCAACTTTTGCCTTGAACCATTGCCGTTTATCATCTACCAAGCTTACCAAAGCAATGGGCACATTACAGATAGAAGTAGCCAACTTGACCACATCGTCAAAGTCGCTCTCTTGTTCAGTATCAAGTATCTGACAAGAAAGTAAAGCTTGTAGTCGCTTGTTTTCTAAGTTTATATCTTCAGCCAATTTAATAGTAAAAATTATGTATAAATGTACAAATTAAAAATTGCGCTGATAGCAAATTTATAAAAAATGATACGTTTTTAGCGTTTCGGCTGTTTGTACATTCTCAAAAACTTGTTTTGCTTCCCTAACAAATAGGTCTAGATTTTTGTAACGTGCAGAAAAATGACCTAAAAGCAAGTGTTGCGCATTAGCTTCTTTTGCAATTTGGGCAGCTTGTAAGGCGGTAGAGTGTTTTGTTTTTTCGCACAATTCCTTTTCGGTTTCTAAAAAAGTAGCTTCATGATACAACAAAAAAACATCCTCGATTTGCGGGATTATTTCAGGCAAATAAGCCGTATCACTACAAAATGCAAAAGACTTGGGAGCTTCTACAAAACTAACCTCGTCGGACGTGAGTAAATTTCCGTTGTGCTGAATATTCAATCCTTGCTGAAGCTTGCTGTAATATACCCTATCTACTTGTAATTCTTCTAATTTAGGAAGATTCAACTTTCGTGGTGGATTTTTCTCCTTAAACAGAAATCCGTTGGTGTAAATTCGATGTCGAAGCGGAATGGTTTCTACTCGAACTTTGTCATCTTCAAAAATCAATTCAGGTTCGTTGCTTTCTAACTCCACAAAATGCACTGGGTAAGTAGTAAAGGATTGGGAAAGTTTCAACTGAAGTAAAATTAGTTCTTTTATTCCTTTAGGTCCATAAACCGTTAGCGGCTCAGTTCTATTCATCATCCCAAATGTAGAAATTAGCCCAATTAAACCAAACACATGGTCGCCGTGCAAATGCGAAATAAAAATATGCTTGATACGGGAAAATTTAACATTGGATTTACGCAAGCGTACTTGGGTTCCTTCGCCACAATCAATTAAAAAAATATGCCCGCGTAATTCCAATACTTGGGAAGTTGGGTGAGCATTTGCTTTTGGACTCGCCGAATGACAACCTAAAACAGTAAGCGATAAAGGTGATGCCATTAAAATCCTAAATCTCGTTCAATTTCTTCCATTTGAATCATGTCTTCCGCCTCTTGAAGCGTCGGCACTACGTTTAATTCATCTGGAACGTCATCTATGTTTATGGTATCATTCACAATAACAAAGGACTTTTTATTGGCACGATGTAGGTTAGAAATATCTAAAAATGAAAGCAATTCCTCTAAGCTAAGTAAGCCGTACTTAAGTAAATTAATCACTAAATTGTCCTCTTCAAACTGATGGTGAATAGTTCCTATGAAGGATGCAAATTTAACTACATCGTCCTTTTCATCGGTTAAGATGATATAATTTTCCTTTTTCTCGCTAATCATACTGTTTAATTTTTGAGGCTAATAAATAAATGACTGCCATTCGTATAGCAACACCATTTTCAACTTGGTTCAGGATAATTGCGTGATTAGAATCAGCAACATCACTAGTTATTTCTACACCACGATTAATGGGACCAGGGTGCATAATTACAATTTCCTTAGAAAGTTGGTCTAGCATTTGTTTGTTTAAGCCGTATTGCTTTACGTATTCTCTTGTGCTTGGAAAAAACTTGATGTCCATTCGTTCATTTTGTACCCTAAGCATATTGGCAACATCGCACCACTCAAGTGCTTTTTTAAGGTTAAGCTCTACGCCCACACCTAAGGATTTAACATACTTGGGAAGAAGCGTTGCGGGTCCACAAACTTTTACTTCTGCACCTAACTTTTGCAAGGCAAAAATATTACTCAATGCCACTCGGCTATGTAAAATATCGCCAACAATAACCACTTTTTTACCCGCAACATCGCCTAGCTTTTCGCGTATAGAATAAGCATCCAACAAGGCTTGGGTTGGGTGTTCATGAGCACCATCGCCAGCATTTACAATAGATGCGTTTACGTTTTTAGATAAAAAAATACCCGCACCAGGGTTAGGATGTCGCATTACCACCATATCTACCTTCATCGATAAAATATTATTTACAGTATCAATCAAGGTTTCTCCTTTGGCAACAGAAGAAGAAGAAGCCGAAAAGTTTACTACATCTGCACTTAATCTTTTTTCTGCCAATTCAAAGGAAAGTCGCGTACGTGTGCTATTTTCAAAAAACAAATTAGCAATGGTTACATCTCGTAAAGAAGGTACTTTTTTAATGGGTCGGTTAATTACCTCTTTAAAATGGTCGGCAGTTTCAAAAATAAGTTGAATATCTTCCGGTTGAAGGTACTTTATACCTAATAAATGATTTACACTTAATTCGCTCATAATTCACTACTTATTTCTACGCCGTCTTCGCCTTCGTTTTCGCTCCATTTTACCACTACTTTTTCTTGGTTGATAGCATCTACTTGCCTTCCACAATAATCGGGTTGAATGGGCAGGTGCCTACTGAACCTTCTGTCTATCAAGCAAAGTAATTCAATTTCGCTGGGTCTACCAAAGGATTGAATAGCTGTAAGCGCAGAACGAATACTTCTTCCTGTATACAACACATCATCTACAAAAATGACGCGTTTCCCTTCTACTAAAAAATTAATTTCTGTTGAATTAGCCTTCAAAGATTTTTCAGTTCTCCGAAAATCGTCTCGAAAAAAAGTGATGTCCAACTTTCCTATAGGAATAGATTTCAACTGAGTTTCTTGTAGTAAAATACGATGCAAACGTTCAGCTAAAAATACACCTCTTGGTTGAAGGCCAATGATTACTGAATTCGAAAAATCATTGTGATTTTCGACCAATTGGCAAGCCAACCGATGCAAAATAACAGTAACTTCTCTTGCGGAAAGTAAAGTTCGTTGATTCATCATTCAAAAGTATGCTACAAAAGTACTTCTTTTGCTGTGGATGTAAAAATTTTTAATGGAAGCTGAAGTTATTTTTTAAACGTTTAAATGAACTTCTGAAAAATGAATTTATTTTGAGTTGAGTTCTAACACTTAAAACAATCTCATTTTTCATTTGAAATTTCGGGTATTAAAAAAAATCTAAAAATTATTCTGTATTTCTGATGAAGCCTTTACTTTAGTAAAAAAATAAAATACAATGAATTACATAACAACAACTGCGGAAGAAAAAGGCAAAAAAATCAAACTCGCCTACCAAGATTTTGGCGAAGGCCAACCCATCTTATTCATACACGGTTGGCCGCTGAGTCAACGCATGTGGGAACACCAAATTCCTTTTTTCGTAAATGCAGGTTATCGAGTAATTACCTACGACAGAAGAGGTTTTGGACAAAGTGACCAACCTTGGGATGGTTACGAATATGATACTTTTGCAAGCGACTTGAACGATGTAATCAACAGCCTTTCATTAGAAAACCTTATACTTGTCGGATTCTCTATGGGAGGTGGTGAAGTGGCACGATACATTGGCAATTATGGCACAACTAAACTTTCGAAAGTAGTGCTTTTAGGTTCGGTAGTTCCGTTTTTATTGGAAACAGAAAATAATCCAAATGGTGTAGATGGAAGTGTTTTTGAAGGAATGAAACAAGGAATTGCTGCCGATAGAGCTGCTTTTTTTCAAGGATTTGGACGCAATTTTGTAAATATTGAAGCCAACAAAGATCGAGTAAGTGAAGCACAAGTTCAACTAAATTGGCACATTGCGTGTAGTGCATCCCGAAAAGGGACACTAAATTGTGTAGATGCTTTTGGGAAGACAGATTTCCGAAAAGATTGCGAAGCTTTCGACATTCCAACCCTTATTCTTCATGGAGATGACGATGGAATAGTTCCAAAAGAGGTTTCTGCCGAGAAAGCGATTCATTACATCAAAGATGCTTCTTTGCAAATTATAAGCGGAGGCCCTCATGGTTTTTACACCACACATCATTCCGAAGTAAATCAAGCAATACTGGATTTTATTTAGAAAAACATCAAACGTAATGCAGTTATTCAGCTATCTGTTTACAACAGGTAGCTTTTTTTATCCACGATATGTATCTATCTTTGTTCTTTTAAAAGATTAATATTTCAGCTATTGAAGGCAATTGCATACTACCTTGTTTACCCGCTTTTGTGGTGTATTTCTAAATTAAGTTTTAAAAATTTATACCGAGTTTCGGATGGGCTTCGGTTTATTTTGTACCGAATGGTAGGCTATCGAAAACAAGTGGTTAAAGAAAATCTGTTGCTTTGCTTTCCTGAAAAATCTGACGAAGAAAGACTGGCTATCGAGCAAAAATTCTACACCCATCTTTGTGACTTGTTCTTGGAAATGATCAAAACCTTGAGCATGACAAATGACGACATCAAGGAACGCTTTGTTATCAAAAATCCTGAATATTTTAACCATTTAGAAAACAGCAATCAAAGTGCAATTTTCATGTTTGGGCATTACGCCAGTTACGAATGGTCTATGGCGGCACAATTGCATACAAAAACCACTATACTTGGCATATACAAACGCCTCCGAAATCCTTATTTTGACAAGCTTGTAAGAGGAATACGTTCCAAATTTGGTGCGGGATTAATCGATAAAAATGAAGTAACAAGACAAATTACCAAAAACAAAATAGCCAATAAAATAGCTCATTATGGAATGGTCGCCGACCAGTCGCCTAAAGCAACATCCAATGCGCATTGGGGAAATTTTATGGGGATAGAAAGTGCCATGTTTGTTGGCTCCGAAGTCATGGCAAAACGTACTAATTTTCCCGTTTACTACTACCAAATTGAAAAAGTAAAAAGAGGTTTTTACACCGCCGAAGTTATTCCGTTAAGCGAAAATCCTTCTAATGTACCAAATTTTCAGATAACAGATGCTTTTTTTAAGCTATTGGAAAAGCAAATTCACAAAGCCCCTGAGTACTATTTCTGGACGCACAAACGCTGGAAACATAAAAAAGATAAATCTCAAGTAGCCTAATTTATGGAGCAACTTCTGCTTTTAGCCACTTGCTTGCTCATTGGTGTTGCGCTTCAATTTGTAAAAGATTTTCCAAAAAACGCACACCAAAGTTTGAACATGTTTGTGATTTATGTTTCACTCCCTGCTTTGGCTTTGTACCACATTCCTAAAATTGAAATCAGCACCGACTTACTTTTTCCAGTAGGAATAGCATGGATAGGTTTTGGGCTTTCGTTTTTATTTTTCAAGAGCCTTGGTGCTTTGTTGGGCTGGCCCAGAAAATTAATTGGCGCATTAATCATTACCGCAGGTTTAGGAAATACTTCCTTTGTAGGTTTTCCTGTAATAGAAGCTTTGTACGGAAAAGAAGGTTTACAAACAGCCATTATGGTAGATCAACCTGGTTCTTTTTTAGTCATGGCCACTTTGGGAATTGGTGTGGCAAGCACTTACTCCAAAGGCAACCTCAGCATCCATCAAATTCTAAAAAAAGTATTGTTCTTTCCTCCTTTTCTAGCTTTTTTAGTAGCTAGCATACTAGCCTTTACACAAACCGATTTCCCAATGGAACTTCAAAGTATCTGGCAACGTTTGGGGAGCACCGTAACTCCCATTGCATTGATTGCCGTTGGATTGCAGTTAAGCTTTAACTTTAGAAGTAAACATTTTCCTTTTTTAGGAATGGGGCTGCTTTTCAAACTAGTACTTACGCCTCTTTTCTTTTTAATTTTTTATAAATACATCCTCCAAGCAGAAGGCTTACACATAGATGTTTCTATTTTAGAAGCTGCCATGCCTCCCATGATTACGGGAAGTATTATTGCCATTCAGTATGGATTAAAACCTAAGTTAAGTGCCATGATGATTGGCTACGGAATTCCTCTTTCGGGGCTTAGCTTGTGGTTTTGGTATGAGTTGTTGAATTTTTTGGTTTAATACCATTTACCAATTGAAATTACCGCAATAAAACGCCTTTTTCCTTTCTGTTTCATTATAAAACAAACCATTGCTAAGGCTATGCTTGATTTTTGTAATTCATGTAAAGAAAAAATCATCGCTTTCTTTTCCAGTAATTTCAACTAGTAACTGGTAAAACATAAAAAGTGTAACTCCTTTTTCTATTGCTCATTGTGTTTGACTTAGTTTTCTAAAAAAAATCAAACCACTGAAAATCAATCACTTTTTTTCATATATTTAATAAAATTTTTGAAGCATGAAAAAAACACTACTCATTCTCTTTGTAATTTTCCTAAACCTATGGAACAGTTACGCACAAGTAGCCCCTTTGCTCGAACATGACTGGAGGCTAGAAAAAATAATTATAGATAACGAAGAAATTCTCGCAACCCAATCCGTTGGAAGCACTGAATTTGAAGACTGGGCACATATTTATTTTTATGAAGAAAATATGTTTTCTTTTGTATGGCTCCATACTTCATTAACTTATGTGGATGAGAATTCTTCTTTTGTGATTCATTCTTTTGGTGGAGATTTTGGCAGTTATCATGATGCTCCTTCAACTTCAGTTTTTATATATGATTTTCTTGGGGAAAACGGTATTGATACATCTGATTTAAACCAAGTTTTCACCTATTCATTTAGGTACGAAGAAGGCCTAATTTACTTGGACATTGTAAATGAAGCAGGCGATGTAGCAACATTTTACACCACCACATTAAGTAATACTAGCTTCGAGAAAGTAGAACTAAGCATGTATCCAAATCCTGCAAGTAATTTGCTTCATATAGAAACAAATCAAACGAATGTTACTGCGGTTGAAATTTTCGATGTACTAGGTAAGCAAGTGATGCAAGTTAAGCCAGCTAATCAAAGAGAGCTAGATGTAAGTCAACTTACTAATGGGATGTATTTTCTAAAAGTAAGTACAAGCGAGGGAGAGTTAACTAGGAAGTTTGTAAAAAAGTAAGATGAGTAGCTTACATCATAAATTTGATCATAGACGCTAACATCATCGATGCAAAACACTTAATAAAACAATAAACCCTAGAAATCATGAAAAAATATTTAATTCTTGTATGCTTAAGTATGAGTTTTCTTTGTAAAGCTCAAAACGAAGACTTGTTAGAACATTCTTGGCAGTTGGAAAAAGTGACTATTGATAATCAGACAGAACTGGAAGAAGGCAACTTTTTTGGTGAATTTGTTTTTTTAGGCTTTGATGTTTACGAAGGCTATGTGACTCTATTTTTTGACAATCTAGTCGCTGAAATTAGTTTAATAGATGAAAGTGATTCGTTCGAAATAACCGATGCTTATTATACTTTAGGAGAAGTTCATGGTACTTTAGCAGCAAATATGGTGAAATATGAATTTTTCACTTCTTTTGAAGACGGGGGGATTAATTCACCATTTGAATATTCAATTACTGTGGAAAATGAATTGATGTATTTAAATATCACAAATCCTAACGGAGATTCAGCTACTTTCTTTACTTCAACCTTAAGTAATTCTACTTTTGATACTATTGAGCTTAATATTTACCCCAATCCAACAAGTAATCTGTTACATATAGAAGCTAGTCAAACGGATATTTCTAAAGTTGAAATTTTCGATGTACAAGGCAAGCGAGTGATGCAGGTTAGCGCTCCAAATCTAAGAGAGCTAGATGTAAGTCAACTTACTAATGGAATGTATTTTCTAAAAGTACGTACTAGCGATGGCGAGTTAACTAGGAAGTTTGTGAAAAAGTAAGTGTGAGTAATCTAAAACAAATTCTTACATCATAAATTTGATCATAGACGGTAACATTATTGATACAAAACATTTAATAAAACAATAAACCCTAGAAATCATGAAAACATTATATACAATACTATTTACATTAGTTGTATTTATTTTACAAGCTCAAAATAACCAATTAATTGATAATTCATGGCAACTTCAAAATGTTGAAATTAATGATGTGTTGGTTGATGCTGAAATTGGACTTGGTGATGAATATCCATTTTTAGGTTTTGAGGAAAACGACAATATTTTTTACTTTATTTTTGATAATTTAGATGGTTTTTTAGATTTGAATGAAACCAATCAAGAGTTTACCATTACAGAAGGCTATTTAAACTTTGGTGATACTCACGGTACCGAAGCAGCTTCTTTAGTTATAAACGAGTTTTTTCTGTCAGATCCCCAAAACTATGTTTTTAATAACCCCTTCAGTTACTCATTTCGTACTGAAAACGAAATATTATATCTAGACATCACTAACGCAAAAGGCGATGTAGCAACATTTTACACCACCACATTAAGTAATACTAGCTTCGAGAAAGTAGAACTAAGCATGTATCCAAATCCTGCAACTAATCTAGTACACATTCAATCGAGTAATGCTCAAATTTTAGGTGTCGAAATTTTCAACTTACAAGGAAGAAGCATCCTAAAACCTGGCGCTAATCAGCTAACTAAAATAGACATTAACCCTCTTGCAAAAGGAATTTATGTAGTGAAAGTAATTACTACTGATGGCGAGTTGGTAAGAAAATTGGTAAAGAAGTAATACCAGTTATTATTTGAAATTACTTATTTAACTTAAAAAGCTACAAGAATTTATGATTCTTGCAGCTTTTTAAGTTATGAATTTAGCGATTATTACCTAATAATTGTCTGTGTTCTATCGGGACCCACTGATACAATTTTGATGGGAACTTGTAATTCGTGCTCTAAAAATTCGATGTAAGACATTAGTTCTTTAGGCAAATCACTTTCGTTTCTAACCTTAGTCAAGTCTTGTTTCCAACCTTTAAAGGATTGGTAAACAGGTGTTACATATTCTTCTTCAATACAATAAGGCAAGTGAGAAATTAGCTGATCATTGTATTGGTATGAGGTACATACTTTAATGGTTTCAAAACCGCTTAATACATCGGCTTTCATCATCATTAATTGCGTAACTCCATTTACTTGCACTGCATACTTTAAAGCGACTAGGTCTAGCCATCCGCATCTTCTTGGTCTACCGGTGGTAGCGCCAAATTCGTTACCCACTTTTGCCATTCGTTTTCCATCTTCATCAAAAAGTTCGGTTGGGAATGGCCCGCTTCCAACACGCGTGGTGTAGGCTTTAAAAATTCCAAAAACTTCTTTTATTTTGGTGGGTGCAATTCCTAATCCTGTGCATGCTCCTGCCGCTGTGGTATTTGAAGAGGTTACAAAAGGATAGGTACCAAAATCAATATCCAACAAAGAGCCTTGTGCTCCTTCGGCTAATATTTTTTTATTATCCTGTTGTGCTTGGTGTAAAAATTCTTCAGAATCGATAAATTTTAAAGTTTTGAGCACCTCAACAGCTTCGAAGAATTCTGCCTCCAACTCATCCAAATTGTACTGAACATCTACATCGTAAAATTTAATCATGGATTCGTGCTTGTCGGCTAAGCTTCGGTATTTTTCTTTCCATGTAGGTAACTCTAAATCGCCTACACGAATTCCGTTTCTACCTGTTTTATCCATATAAGTTGGTCCAATTCCTTTTAAAGTTGAACCAATTTTTGCTTTTCCCTTTGAAGCTTCGGATGCCGCATCTAAAAGACGATGTGTGGGTAAAATTAAGTGTGCTTTTCTGGAAATAACTAATTTTGAAGCCAAGTCCAACTTAAACTTTTCTAAGTTATCGAGTTCACGCTTAAAAATAACAGGGTCTATAACCACTCCATTTCCAACTAAGTTAGTGCTATTTTCGTGAAAAATTCCAGAGGGGATGGTGTGCAAAACGTGTTTTATCCCGTCAAATTCTAAGGTATGCCCTGCGTTAGGTCCTCCTTGAAAACGAGCGATAATGTCATAATCTCTAGTAAGGTAATCTACTATTTTTCCTTTTCCCTCGTCTCCCCATTGAAGACCTAAAAGCAAATCTACTGCCATATTTATTCTTTTGGTTGATTTCTTGTTCCGTAAAAATATAATGAATGTTTATCAATTTTAATATCAAAAACTTCTTCGATGGTTTGTTTAATAGACTGGATGCGTGGGTCGCAAAATTCGATTACTTCACTGGTATCGGTTAAAATAACATGGTCGTGTTGCCTGTCGAAGTAGGATTTTTCGTACTGAGCTTGGTTTTTGCCAAACTGATGTTTTCTGACCAATCCACAATCCATAAGCAAATCGATGGTATTGTATAAGGTAGCTCGACTTACGCGGTAGTTTTTATTTTTCATTTTAATGTAGAGCGATTCTATATCAAAATGTTCTTGATTTTCGTAAATTTCTTGAAGAATTGCAAATCTTTCTGGTGTTTTTCGGTGCGCATTGTCTTCAAGGAATTTAGTAAATACCTTCTTAACAATTATCTGATCGCTTGGCTTAACATCTTTCTTCATTTGTATATTTTTAATAACTTCTTAGTTGCGCTGGAAACATATACATATTAACTCGGCACATCTAGAAGTCTTTTTACTCTACGTACTTAATAACTCATGTTGTAAACGCAACATTTTTTGTTACATACATAAAAAGTAGGCTTCAAAAAACAAGCAACAAAGTTACGCTTATTCACGGCTAATTTTGTCTATTCCATCAATTTTTTTCAATTCGTCCATTAGCTTTTTCAATACGTTCTTATTGCTTACCGAAACGGTAATATATCCTACAAACACCCCATGATTACTTGTAAAAGATATTCGCTTCATGTTTACATGGTTATTTTTAGATATTACCGAGGTAATAGCATTAATTAAGCCAATATCGTCTATCCCTGTTAATTTTAAATCGGCATTAAACTCTTCCTGTGTAGAGTCAATCCATTTGGCTTTTAAAATTCGGTAGGCAAAATTACTTTGCAACTGTATGGCGTTTGGACAGTCCTTTTTGTGTACTTTAATTCCATCAGAAACGGTAAGAAATCCAAACACATCGTCGCCTGGAATGGGATTACAACAATTTGCCAATTGGTAATTTAGCTTCTCTTCGTTATCTCCAAAAACAAGCTGATCGTAATTGGTTGTTATTTCGTCATCAGGGACTTCAGATTTACTTGGACTTCTGCGAATTTTATTCTTAAAAAAGGAAAGAAAAGCATTATTTTTATGCGAAACAAAGCGTTTAATTTCTGCATTATCTATAACTCCAGTCCCCACCCGATAAAACAAATCCATGCTTGTTTTAAGCTTATAGAAAACCACCATATCATTAATAGTAGACTCGGTAAGCTTCATTTTTTGCGAGCGCAATTTTCGGGACAAAACCTCTTTTCCTTCTTCCGCTATTAACTTCTTCTTTACTTTTAAAGCGTTTTTAATTTTGGATCTAGCTCTTGCCGTGGTAGCAAAATCAAGCCAGTTGCTTGAAGGCTTTGCCGAATTGGAAGTGATTACCTCAACTTGGTCGCCACTTTTTAGGACGTGACTTAATGGTTTCAATTTTCCGTTCACTTTAACCCCGCGGGTTTTTAAACCTACGTCCGTGTGAATATTGAAAGCAAAATCCAATGCCGTTGCTCCTTTTGGCAAAGATTTTAAATCGCCATTGGGAGTAAAGACAAAGATTTCTTTGGCGTATAAATTAAGTTTAAACTGTTCTACAAAATCGATGGCATTTAAGTCGTTGTTTTCCAATGCGTCTTGTAAACGATTTAGCCAAACTTCCAAACCTTGCTCCTCTTGAGCACCGTGCTTGTACTTATAATGTGCAGCGTAGCCCTTCTCCGCAATTTCATTCATGCGTTCGCTGCGAATTTGCACTTCTACCCATCGACCTTGTGGGCCCATAACGGTGATGTGCAAAGCCTCGTAACCTGTTGTTTTAGGTGAAGAAATCCAATCCCTAAGTCGGGTGGGATTAGGGCGAAAGAAGTCGGTAACGATAGAATAGATTTTCCAGGCTAGAAATTTTTCGTTTTCTGGTGAAGATTTGTAAATGATTCGCACAGCAAACTTGTCGTAAATCTCTTCGTACGTAACATTTTGTGCAATAATTTTTTTTCGAATTGAATAAATGGACTTGGACCTTCCTTTAATGTCAAACTCGATACTTTCTTTTTCGATCGCATCGGATATTACTTTACTAAAGTCTTTTATGTATTTGTCTTGGTCCTCTTTGCTTTCTTTAATTTTGTTTGCAATATCGTTATACACATCGGGTTCGGTGCATTTTAAACTTAAATCTTCTAGCTCTGTTTTGATGTTATACAATCCAATTCGGTGAGCTAAAGGCGCGTAAATGTAAAGCGTTTCGCTTGCAATTTTTACTTGCTTATCGTCTCGCATGGACTCCATGGTTTGCATGTTGTGCAAACGATCGGCTATTTTAATAATGATTACCCGAATATCATCACTAAGTGTGAGTAACATTTTACGAAAATTCTCTGCTTGCAAAGAAATATCGCCATCTTTCTTTAAGCTTGAAATTTTCGTTAACCCATCTACAATTCGAGCCACTGTTTCGCCAAACATTTGTTCGATATCTATTAAAGTGTATTCTGTATCTTCAACCACATCGTGAAGCAATGCAGCAGCAATAGATACACCGTCTAGACCAATTTCGGCAGCAACAATTCGAGCCACTGCAATAGGGTGAAAAATATAAGCTTCGCCAGACTTTCTACGTTGATTACTGTGAGCTTCGACAGCAATTTCGAAGGCATGGCGAATCATTTTTTTATCTTCATCTGAAAGCGTACGGTAACTTACCCTAAGTAATTCTTTGTACTCTTGGGTAATTCGTTTGTTTTCTTCGTCTAAATATTCTTGCGTCAATTCCATGTTACTAAAATACGAAAACTAGTGCTTACTTTTTCAAATTTTGTATTCTTTTTACTAAACTTGGATGAGAATAATAATACCATTCATAAACAGGGTGCGGTGTTAAATTAGAAAGACTCTTTTTACTTAATTTTTTTAAACTACTGATTAGCGAATCGGCATCAAAAGTAGATTTTGCATAATCATCTGCTTCGTATTCAAAGGCTCTAGAAAGCATATTGGTAAGGATGCCTATAAAGTTTGATACAGGAGAATACAAAACACCAAAAACCAACAAAGAAGTATGAAAACTTGACTGATTAGCACCTAAAACTTCGGCAAAAACCGAAAAATCTAAACACAAACTAAGAAGGTAAAACATTACGCCTGTAGTGGCAATTCCTAAAAACAAATTATACAAGATGTGCTTTCGTTTGTAATGTCCTACTTCGTGAGCTAAAACGGCTACTATTTCGTCTTCATCTAAATCGTTTATTAAAGTGTCGTAAAGGGTAATTTGCTTTTGTTTACCAAATCCTGAAAAATAAGCATTTGCTTTGGTGCTTCGTTTAGACCCGTCGATAACTTTAATCGTAGGCAATGAAAATCCCACTTTTTTAGCATAAGCTTCGATTTTTTCGCGAAGACTGCCTTCCTGTAAAGGACTTTGCTTATTAAACAAAGGCACAAATAACTTTGTATAAAACATGTTTAGCAGAAGCATTACAAAACTAAGTGTAAGCCAGGCCATCCACCAAAAACTATCTTTCATATAAAAATATAAGCTTACAATTGCCCAAAGAAGCAGTCCTCCTAAAACTAGACTTAATACAAGAGATTTAAGGCTGTCCAAGAAAAAAGTTGAAAGTGTCATTTTATTAAAACCAAATTTCGCTTCGATAACAAAAGTATGGTAATAACTAAACGGCAATTGCACAAGCGTTGAAGCTAAAATTAATGTACCAAAAAAAGCGAGGCTTACCCAAATTTCATTAGTCAATATACTTCTTATATACGTATCTAAATATCCAAAACCGCCCGTTGCAAAGAGCAAAACAATCGCAACAAAGCTTAAAGTTGACTGAAACAGCCCAAGGTTAAGCTTGGCTTTTTTATAGGATTGAGAAGTCTCGTATTCTTCATTATCATAAACATCTGAAACGTCGGAAGGGAGTTTTTTACTAAAACTTGAAGCATTTAGAAGCTCCAAGTAAGTTTCCCAGACAAAGAAAACACTAAGTAAAAAAATTATAAGGTATAGCAATGTTGTAGCACTCATAGGTTGTATTTGTTGTCGACTGCAAATTAACTGAATTTAGGCTTCAGAAAAAAGAAAATGAACACTTGAAAAACAAGCGATTACTACCTTCAAAGAAAAAAAATGAGAAGAAAGTTGCGTTATTAAACCATAAAACGTGTGATAATTTCATAAAGAATAGTAAATTTGCGCAAGTAGTTATTTGATGTTTTACAATGAGTGCAGGCAACAACCCGATAGAAATACTGAAAATTAATGTTCAAAAATTAATTGAACAGCAGCAGTTAGCTATCAAAAAAGTTGAAGCCCTTACCCAACAGCTAAACGAGCTAGAGGAAGAAAATAAGCACTTAAGCCATCGACTTGAAAGCTTAAATGCAGAAAACAGATCGCTAAAAACAGCTAATGCTATGCTAGGCAGTACTGAGTACAAACGGGAAACCAAATTAAAAATAAATAGTTTAATTAGAGAGATTGATCAGTGCATCATTCAGCTCAGTGAATAAGGAATATGAATGATAAGCTCAAAATAAAAATTTCGATTGCAGACCGAGTTTATCCGCTACAGATTCTTCCTGAGCAAGAAGAAGGCTTGAGAAGAGCCGCGAAAAAGATTGACGACATTATTAAGCAATACGAACAAAATTATGCCGTTAGGGATAAACAGGATGTGTTGGCGATGTGTGCGCTTCAATTTGCTTCGGAAGTAGAACAGTCTAAATTGCAAAAAGAAACGGGCAACCTTCAAATGCATGAACAAATAGACCAACTTAACGCACTTATCGCTAAGCATTTAAACTAACGTTCTTTACATAGATTAACAATACTGCCTGTATTAGTTTACTTTTTGATAAACTCAACACTTAACAAATAAATGGGTGAGTTACAATTGTAAAAGCAAGCCTCCTTGAGGGGATCCTTGATCAGTTGTGCAGCCCTAATCCTGTTTTCTAGGAGTTTATTTCAGAATTATCAGCTAATGCAGGCTTTTTTATTTAATTTTTTTAACACAAAATGGAAACACTAATTACAGGAATAGTAGCCGTGCTTATCGGACTAGGAATAGGCTTTGCAATTGCTAAAAGTTTAGAAAAAAACAAAGCAAAAAGCACCATCGGCATGGCCGAAAAAGAAGCAAAACAGCTCGTTAAAGATGCTGAAAAAGAAGGTGAAAGCATAAAGAAAGAGAAAATTCTTCAAGCGAAAGAAAAATTTATCGAGCTTAAATCTGAGCACGAAAAAGAAATTAACGCAAAAGAAAAGAAAGTTGCAGAAACAGAAAAAAGAGCAAAGGAAAAAGAAGCTAAACTTTCAAGCGAAATTGCCAAAAACAAAAACTTAAACGACAAACTTGAAGAAAAGCTAGACGACTATAACAAGCGTGTAGAATACCTTGAGCGAAAGCAGGAAGAAATAGACAAGGTATTACAAAACAAAATTAAACAACTGGAAGTAATCAGCGGATTAAGTGCCGAAGAAGCCAAAGAGCAATTAATGGAATCGCTAAAAGAAACAGCGAAGTCCGAGGCCATGAGTTTGATCCAAGAAACGGTTGAAGAAGCCAAGTTAACCGCACAACAAGAAGCGAAGAAAATTATTATAAATACCATCCAACGTGTTGGAACTGAAGAAGCAGTAGAAAATTGCGTATCGGTATTTAACCTTGATAGCGATGATGTTAAAGGAAGAATCATTGGGCGCGAAGGAAGAAATATTCGAGCGTTAGAAGCGGCAACAGGAGTCGAAATTATTGTAGACGATACGCCAGAGGCAATTATTTTGTCTTGTTTTGATTCGGTACGAAGAGAAGTTGCGAGGTTATCCTTACACAAATTAGTAACCGACGGAAGAATTCACCCTGCACGAATTGAAGAAGTAGTTCAAAAAACACAAAAGCAGATTGAAGACGAAATAGGTGAAATAGGAAAACGCACGGTAATTGACCTTGGTATACACGGATTACATCCTGAATTAGTGAAAATTGTAGGCCGTATGAAATACCGTTCATCTTATGGTCAAAACTTACTACAACACTCTAGAGAAGTAGCCAATCTTTGTGGGATTATGGCTTCTGAACTTGGCTTGAATCCTAAACTTGCTAAAAGGGCAGGATTGCTTCACGATATAGGAAAAGTGCCAGACATGGAAACCGAAACGCCACACGCCATCTTGGGTATGCAATGGGCTGAAAAATATGGAGAAAAACCAGACGTTTGCAATGCCATTGGTGCACACCACGACGAGATAGAAATGACCTCGCTATTGTCGCCTATCATTCAAGTATGTGATGCCATAAGTGGCGCGAGACCTGGCGCAAGAAGGCAAGTACTAGATTCGTATGTAAAACGCTTGAAGGACCTAGAAGACATTGCATTCGGATTTAATGGAGTTAAAAAAGCCTACGCTATACAAGCCGGTAGAGAATTACGTGTTATTGTAGAAAGTGAAAAAGTTTCTGATGAAAAGGCAGCTGCTTTATCCTTTGAAATTTCCCAAAAAATTCAAACCGATATGACCTATCCTGGTCAAGTAAAAATTACGGTAATCAGAGAAACAAGAGCTGTAAACGTAGCGAAATAATCGACATACATTAAACCCGCATTATGCAATAGAAAATCTATTACAAGACAAAATCTCTTCAAAATCAAACTCTTCGTTGACTTTTGAGTAATAACCATAGGGGTTGCTATGCTGATTCCTCATAAGTCATAATTTTATTGAGCTTTTGCCTTTCATAACGAAGTTCTAATGCATAACCCTGGTTAAAAAAAATGCCCTGAAGAAATTCAGGGCATTTTTTTATGCGTGTGTTTCGTGATTAAAACATTTCTCTTCCCGAAAAATGGAAAGCGCCTTCGATGGCAGCATTCTCATCGCTATCACTTCCGTGTACTGCATTTTCTCCAATAGAAGCCGCAAACTTTTTACGGATAGTTCCTTCAGCGGCATCCGCAGGATTAGTTGCTCCAATTAGGGTTCTAAAATCTTCAACAGCATTATCTTTTTCAAGAATAGCAGCAACAATAGGACCTCTTGTCATGTATTCTACTAACTCTCCAAAAAATGGACGCTCCTTGTGAATCGCATAAAAAGCTTTTGCGTCTGCATCTGTCATCTGAGTTAACTTCATGGCTACGATTCTAAATCCTGCAGCAGTAATTTGCTGAAGAATATCACCAATATACCCTTTTTCAACCGAATCCGGCTTAAGCATTGTAAATGTTCTGTTTCCTGACATTATAATATGTTTTTTAAAAATTGGTGCAAAAGTAATAAAACTAACTGCCTTACTCCTAAAGATTTTAAATAAAATAAGCAACGCTTTCGTTTGGCTTTTGTAAATTTGTAAGCTATGCAAATACCAGAAGAATTACAACATATACTTAGCCAACCACAACAAATAGTTGTAGTTGCGCACAAAAATCCAGATGGCGATGCAGTAGGATCGTCGTTGGCTTTAACAAAAACCCTTCAATCCTTAGGACACAAGGCTTCTTGTGTGCTTCCAAATGATTTTCCTGATTTCTTAAAATGGATTCCGCATGTGGATGAAATTACGTTATTCGAAAAAAATGAAGATGCAATAAAGTCTCTTATTCAAGAAGCTACACTGGTATTTACCTTAGATTTTAATCACTTATCCCGTGTAGGAGACGATTTTGAAGCGGTACTAAGCGCTTATGAAGGCAATTTTGTTATGATAGACCACCACCAAGAACCGAGTGGTTACGCAAAATTTACCTTAAGCGACCCTACAAAAGCATCGACTTGCGAGATGGTGTACGATTTTATTGAAGCTTTAGGTGCATTAACTCACATTACGCCCAACATAGCTTCTATGATATACGTAGGCATCATGACCGATACAGGTTCGTTTAGGTTTCCTTCCACAACAAGTAGAACGCACAGAATTATTGCAAACTTAATTGATGCCGGAGCGGTAAATTGGCAAATTCATCAAAACACGTTCGATGGAAATTCATTTAATCGTATGCAATTATTAGGCAGAGCACTTTCTAACATGCAACTGCTCCCCGATTACAATACAGCATACATCCATCTTTCGCAGTCCGATTTAGATGAGTTTAATTTTAAAAAAGGAGACACCGAAGGTTTTGTAAATTATGCCCTTTCACTTAAAGGAATAATTTTTGCCGTCATTTTTATAGAAAACAAGAATGAAAATTTAATTAAAATTTCCTTCCGTTCAAAAGGAGCATTTGACGTAAATCAGTTTGCACGGCAACATTTTGAAGGCGGTGGTCACAAGAATGCCGCTGGAGGACGAAGTTTGCTTTCATTAAGCGAAACCATATCCAAATTTTTAAGTATCTTACCCCCCTATTCTAAAGCCTTGCAAGAATGATTTCGAAAATATTCAAATGTTTACTTATTCTAGTTTGTATTTCGGCTTGCAAATCGTCTCCAGAGCCTCGTTTTCCAAAATCGAGTAAATCTGGTTCGTTTATGAAGGAATCTGCAGAGCGTAACAAAGCGCTTGCCGAACGGGAACAAAAAGATATCCTAAGCATCATTGAAAGTGATAGTTTGAATGAGTACTACAATTCTCCTGACGGGTTTTGGTATACGTATATTCAAAAGAATGAAAAGGCATCAACAACCCCATCCTTTGGAGACAAAGTAACTTTTGAATATGATTTATTAAGCTTAGATGGAGATACTATTTACAGCAAAGAAGAAATAGGTATTGTTACCTATTATATAGACCAAGAAAGAATGATTTCAGGAATTCGTCAAGGCTTAAAATTAATGAAAGAAGAAGAGAGTGTTCAGTTCTTGTTCCCTTCGTTTAAGGCTTTTGGTTTTTATGGCGATTTAGACCGAATTGGCTCAGACGAACCTGTTATATCTACAGTAACTTTAAAATCAATTGAAATAAAATCTAAATTAAACAACAATGAGTAAATTAAATGTTTTAATGTTTGCTTTTTTAAGCATCTTTTTGTCCAGTTGTAAAGAAGAGCCATACCCTCAGCTAGAGGATGGCATATACGCTGAATTTCAAACCAACAAAGGAAATTTTATAACCGAGCTTTACTACGACAAAACCCCAATGACCGTGGCTAACTTTATAGCTTTGGCCGAAGGTAATCACCCCATGGCGGACGAGAAATTTCAAGGCAAGCGTTTTTATGACGGAATTACATTTCACCGTGTTATAGACGGATTTATGATTCAGGGTGGAGATCCAGATGGCTCTGGAGCAGGAGGTCCTGGATACCGTTTTGAAGACGAAATAGTAGAGGACCTAAAGCACGATAGCGAAGGTATTTTGTCTATGGCAAATGCTGGTCCCGGAACCAACGGAAGTCAGTTTTTTGTAACCCTTGGCGCCACAGGACACTTAGACGGAAGACACACGGTGTTCGGAAAAGTGGTAGAAGGAATGGAAGTTGTTCAAGCTATTGGTCAAGTAGAAACTGGACGTATGGATAAACCAGAAGAACCAGTTGTTATCCTGGAATTAGTCATTATTCGCAAAGGAAAAGAAGCTGAAGCCTTCGACGCTTCCAGTACCTTTTCTAGCGAAATGGAACTAGTGGAAGAAAGAAAACAACAGAAAGTTATAGATGCCATGAACAAATTTGACGCACTTACCGAAGGTTTTGAAGAGACCGCAAGTGGACTGCGTTACAAAATTACAACCGCCAACGAAAGCGCAAGCAAACCAAATCAAGGCGACCGTGTAACAGTGCATTACAAAGGAATGTTTATGGACGGAAACGAATTTGACTCTTCTTACGGAAAAGGTAAACCGTTTACCATTTCTATTGGCGTTGGTCAGGTTATCCCAGGATGGGACGAAGGCATTATGTTGCTTCGTGAAGGCGAAAAAGCAACGCTTGCAATTCCTAGCGAATTAGCTTATGGTGAGCGTGGAGTTGGGCCAATTCCTCCTAACACTCCACTTCTTTTTGAAGTAGAATTGGTTGAAATCGTAAAATAATTTTTTTTCAGCATACAAAAAAGGTGAAGTTGGCTCAAGTCAACTTCACCTTTTTTATGCTATTATTTTATGCTATTTTTTACCCTAGTTTCGTTTTGCTTCACAAAAGCTTCCCAACCTGTATAACTTTTGCCTATTACAGGATTAGAAGAATTGTAAAAGTGACATACCGCAGCAGCCAACCCATCTGTTGAATCTAAATTTTTAGGTAATTGTGGTATCCCAAGTACTTGTTGAAGCATTTTAGCTACTTGCTCTTTTGAAGCATTTCCATTACCAGTTATGGCCATTTTAATTTTTTTAGGCAAATACTCAGTAATGGGTATTTGTCGAGACAAACCAGCTGCCATTGCTACACCCTGAGCTCTTCCAAGTTTTAGCATAGATTGAACATTTTTTCCAAAAAAGGGAGCTTCAATTGCTATTTCGTCAGGATTAAACTGGTCTATTAAATCGATGGTTCGTTCAAAAATAAGCTTCAATTTTAGATACGGATCGTTGTATTTACTTAATAACAATTCGTTAAGTTGCACAAAATGCATTTTTTTATTTACAACACGTATCACGCCAAACCCCATGATGGTTGTTCCTGGGTCAATTCCTAAGATAATTCGGTCTGTTTCCAATTCTTATAGCCTATTTCCTTATTTTTGTCCGAACAAACATACAAAATACTTAACTTACTGAACCGACTTTGTGTGTTTTTCGTATATAGATTATGCATGTTGAAAAAATAATTAGTCCCATTATAAAGTCCTCTTGGCTTAAATATATACTTGCTTTAACTAGTTTGGTTTATCTTTTTGTAAAGTTGAAACAACAAATACAAAGCATACCAACAGAAGCAGACACCTTATTTTTTCAACATCCAAGCAAATTAATTCAACTTTTGTTTACACTTACTTTATTTAGTTGCCTTAATTGGATAACCGAAGCATTTAAATGGCATATACTAATTAATCAGCTTACCAATAATGCTTGGAAATCTTCTTTCAAAGAAAGTTTTATGGCGCATGCAATTGGTATTTTTACGCCCAACAAAGTTGGCGATCATTTTGGTAAACTTTTGTTTCACCCCACGCAAAAGAAGAAAGACATCATTCAATTAAGTTTAGTTCAACATTTAGCACAACTACTTACTACCCTTTTTTTTGGAGTAATTGGCACCTTGGTAATTACGCGCTATGTTTCAGAAGTAATTACTTTTCCTCCTTATTTCATTATGTTAAGTGGTTTTTTACTTTCTGTAGTAATAGTTGTTGTTGGTTTAAACTACCCAAATTTTAAAAGTAAACTAAAGCAAATCAATCTTGTTAGCATAGAAAAACACAAGGATATTTTAGTACTTTCGATCATCAAATACCTTATTTTTAGTCATTTGTTTATAGCTACTCTGTATCTTTTAGGAGCCGAACTACCTTATGTACAAATGCTGATTGGAGTTTGGTGCATGTACTTTGTAAGTAGCATAATTCCAACATTTATGATCACAGATTTAATAGTAAAATCTGGTGTTGCGGTATTTATTTTTTCGGCTTTTGGAGTTAACGAAAGTATTCTTGTAATTAGCAGCTTGCTTATGTGGCTATTTAACTTTGTGCTTCCAGCTTTATTGGGCAATTTCTATTTGCTTCAACGGAAATCAGTGAACAAACAAGCCACAGTTGAGTTATGATAGTAACTTCACTCAGCCTTATAGCTAGCCTAGGTCTTGTTCTTTACATCCTTTTAATTGGATTAGTACATATAGGGCTTTTCAAAAAAAACGAAGAAAAGAAAGTAGCATCGAACTCCACAAAGCTTAAATTTAGCATTATAATTCCTTGCAGAAACGAAGCAAAAAGATGTAAAAATTTACTAGAAAGTTTGTCTGGCATTAATTATCCAAAAGATTACTACGAAGTAATTTTTATTAACGACCATTCGACAGACCAAACATTATCAATCCTTCAGCAATATTCATCCACACAACCAAACTCGAAAGTACTTAGCCTTCCTGAGAATTTACAAGGAAAAAAACATGCCCTTAGTTGGGGGATTGAAAACAGTAACTTCGATTATATCGTTACTACGGATGCAGACTGCTGGTTGCCTCCAAACATCCTAAAAAGCTATTATAAAAAATTTTCAACGGCTAGTATAGACCTATGTATTGGCGTAGTAAGCATGCGGAATGGAACATCTTGGTTAGAAAAATTTCAGTATTACGACTACATCGCCATGCAAGCCTTTAACTATGGAATAAGTTCTTATTTTTATCCCATTTTATGTAGCGGAGCAAACTTGGCTTATACAAAAGAGGGGTTCCTTAAAAGCGAAGCCTACCAAAAAAACCTCAACATCTCAAGTGGTGATGATACATTTTTACTAGAAGCTATGTTGCAACAAAAAATGAATTATTCACTAGTCTATACTACTGAAAATCTTGTATATACAGAACCTTCAACAAATTTGCATGAGTTTATTGAACAACGAAAACGTTGGCTAACTAAGCTACCGAAAAGCAATAATAAACTAGCTAAATACGTAGGATGGATCTTGCTGTATGGGAATGCATCTTGGTTAATTCTTTTGGGGATAAGCTTGTTCCATTTCGGTTTTTTCAATCTGTTTATAATACTCAGTATTTTAAAATTTGGGATAGAATTTTTTGTAACTTTGACGATGATGAAAAGAGTTAACCTACTTGGTTGTAACCGGGTACAACTACTCCAACAGTTTATTTATCCCTTCTTGCTAGTGCTTTTCAGCTTCATGCTTATCATAAAAAGAAAGACTCACTGGAAAGAAAGAGAAATAAATTGAAATTAAATAAACGAATAAAACTTAAAAAATGAAATACATTGCTACCCTAATTGTAATACTAAGCTGTTTAGGCACTAGTATAGCTCAAGATGTAAAAACCTTTTCTTTTGAAGGTAAAGACATCGCACTTACCTACGAAGAAAAAGGAGAATTATCTTTACTTGCTTATTACCCCGAATCTAGGTATTCGAAAAATGATGTTCGGTTTTTCTTGGAAAAAAACAATGAACTTATTGAACTTACACAAGAAAACTACAAAGAAAATTTAATGACTTACGCCGCAAATGTAGATTTAGACATCATGACCTTACGCTATAACATTAGGGACTTGTCTAGAATTGTACGTAAATATAACGGCGGCGACAACGATTATAACGAAGCTAGTGGCTTAAATGCTAGATTAGGTTTACTAGGTGGCCTCGGAAACTTTACAGAATATACCGACTTGCAAAACCCAACCAATGCCAATATTCCATTTTTGGGAGCAGAAGTAGAAGTTTACAGCGAAACGCAATACCTAAGAAGTTCAGGATTTTTTCAAGTTCGACACGCCTTTGGAAACGACGATTTTGAGTTAACCCAAACCGAATTTGTATTGGGATACCGATTTAAATTCATCAATACAAGTTGGTTTCATTTGTATGGCGAAACAGAGCTAATTTCACTTTTTAATTATAAGCTAACTTATTTAGACGATACCTTAGAATTTTTTAATGAACCAACCCTTATTACGGACAGTGGTTTTCAATTAGGAACACCCGTAACACTGGGACTTGGAATGGCTATTAAATTATTCAACGAAACCTACCTTACTTTAAACTACTCCAATATGTTGCGATTAGGCGAACCCACTAGAAGCGATTTTCCCGTAGATGTTCGGGCAGGAATTAAGTTTAGGTTATAAGAGTCATTGAAAATTAATCTCGCTTTTTACGAGTTAAATTTAAACGATTGATGGAGTCCTCTAAAAAACAAACACCAAACGAAAACTTGAAAAAGTTAAACGAAAAGTATGCGAACGACCCAAGTTTTAGAGAAAAGATAAAAAAAACATACCGAGAAAAGTACCAAACTGATGCCGATTACAAGGAAAAAACATTAGAACGCTCCAAAAATAGATACCATTCCGATCCTGAATATAGAAAATCAACGATAGAAAGAGCTAAAAAAAGATATAGGGAGAAAAAAATCAGCGAAACAAAAAGAAATAATACAAGTTGCTATCCTAGTTTACTAACTATTTACTTCACTACAACAGGTACATAAAATGAAGATGTAACTGGAATTCCTCTTTTTTGGGCTGGAATTAAGTTTGGTAATTCCGACATGTTCAATTTTGCAACTAAACTAACAAAGTCTGTAGATGCATTTGCAGAACTGGTGACGGAATCCATCACAAATTTTGCATCAGAATGAACCGTAAAATGAAAATAAAGCTCGTGTTGGTAAAACGAAGAAAGTTCTTTTGGGTGTGCTTGTAGTTGATTAACTAAGTAAGTAGTAAGTACTTTTTGTAAACATTCTTTGTTTTCTGAAGTAGTTTCGTTTGTTGGGCAAGTTTCAAAAGAAGGGTAGACATCTACTTCTGAGGTATATAAAGTTTTTATTTCTTCTTCAAACAAAACATCCTCATCTACTTTTTCTGGTGTCAAAAAAGTACACGAACCAAGCAAAGGCACTAAAAACAAAATAAATAACCTATTTTTCACGTTGTAAAAATAGAAAAATAATCCCAATCGCTAGACTTCAAAAAAACATCATTTCTAGCGCTTATACCTATTACTTATAACTACTGAAAGTATGTTGTTAATCAATTTCTTCACTTAAAGATTCTTGATAGGCCTGAAAAGTAATAGGTAAGGTATAAACGGTATTAACTGGTTTTCCAGTAGCTCTTGCTGGTTGCATTTTAGGAAGTAAGTAAACCACCCGTTCACCTTCTTGGCTAAGAGCGGGATGTGGAGAGCGTGCCTCAACACCCGTTACATCCCCATTTACATTTACCTTAAATCGAACATAAACCTTGACTTCGTCTTTTAAACCAAGTTCATTAAACAAGCTCGAATTTACATTGTTACGCACATGCTCAAACAATTTACCATACAAACACTTCTTTAAATCGTCATTATCTTTATGGTTTTCACAACCAGGGTAAACCAAAGCTTGTTCGATTTTAGAAGGGTGGATTGTGTCGTGAAAGTAATCTAAACTTGCGTCGACAGCCTTAGTATTTAGCTCATTTTTATTGGTTGTACTCGAATTGTCTTGTGAAAAAACAGAAGTACATATCAAGGACAAAAACAAAAAACACAGCCATAAAAAATGAGAAAAGGAAAATGAATGTTCACTCTTATTAATGTTAATCTTAGAAGTAAAATTAAACAAACTTGAAATATACTTGTTATTTATTTTTTAGGTGTTGAATAGTTATTTAAGCATTTCAACTTAGCAATAAGCTAGTTAACTGATAGCCTGATGGGTAAGGTATAAATCACACCTACGGGCTTATTTTTCTTGTCTTTTGCAGGTTTCATTTTAGGGAAACTTTCCACTACTCGTTTTGCTTCTTGGGATAGCTTTGGGTGAGGTGAGCGTGCGGCCACATCTTCAACACGGCCTTTATCGGTAATTAAAAATCGAACATAAACACTTTGACTTTGATTTAGTTGCAATTCTTTAATCAATTTTAGGTCATAGTTTTTTTCAATAAAAGCGTTCATTTTTTCAACCAAACATTTTCGTTGGTCATCATTGGACAATGATTTTTTGCAGCCACGGAATACAGGAGACCTGTGAACAACGGAAAAAGGAACGGCGTCTCTTTCCTTGTCGTCGTCTAAATTTAGGGCAAGTTCTGTCTGCTGCACAAAGGAATTCGTTACAGGTTTTTTAATTCGATTGATATACTCGCTATAGGGTGTGTTTATCAATTCTTCGGTTTCTGCATCATAGTTGTTGGGAGCATCTTTATCGGCTTTTTTACCCCCAATATTAGAAACCTTATTCGCCATATACATGGTATAAGCCTTAAACTTATAAAAACTATCTTTGGTAAGGATACCATCAGCGTCTTTATCAAGATTATTAGGAAAATCATTGTGAATGCTATTGTCTCTATTTTTTGCTAAATGAGAAATTTCACGGACGTACTTTTCTAAAAGCAGCTGTTCATCTTTAGGTAATTTATCTTGTGCGAAAAGGCTGAGGCTTATAAATAGAAAAAGGAAAAATGAGTTTTTAATCATACTGTATTTTTAATTTTGGCTTTATATATATTGCTTATTATGGGTAAAATTACACTTTTAAAAGTAAATTTCAACTTTATTTTCAACAATAAAAGATTTGCACATGTCATACCATTTTAATCTTTTAGTTTTGTTTTCATACTTTTCGAATTTACGGCAATCAATGCTTAACCAATCGCTAGTCCTCTAAAAAAGCCTCCCTTTTTAATTGTTTTAAACGTGCTTTAACTGTCGAAGTATAGTTGCCTTCACTGGGATAAGCTTTTAAATAAGCATTATAATAACGAATACTTTCAGCGAGTGTACCACCGGACTGTTCAGAGCAAGTGGCCCTCGCAAATAAAGCCTTTTCATGTAAAGGATTTTCTGCAAGACAATCTTCATAAAATGCTATTGCTTTTTTGAATTCCTTTTTTTGTTGAAATATAAACCCATACGTATACAATTGTTGTTCCCTAGAAACATCCTTCATTGCATAGGCTAGATTTGTAAGTTCTAAGGCGCGAGTGGTGTTCTGATGTAATGCATACAACTCTGCCATTTGTATCATTAAATAGTGATCTTCTTCGTTTTTTTGAAGCAATTGTTCGTAAGTCTTGAGGGCCTTGTCATACTTCTTGATATGAGTGTATGCATCGCCTAATTTCTTCAGCACAAACAAAGGCGTATCTGGCAAATCTGTTAAATGCTCAAAATGAAAAATAGACTTGCGATAGTCCTTTTTTGTAAAGCAAAGTTGCCCCATACTGGCATGCATTCCTGGGTTATTCGGGAAATTGTAAAATACTTGGTTGGCAACACGAGTGGCATCTGCATATCGCTTTTGCGAAATTAGCTCACGAACGTAAAAGTTAGCTAATTTTAGATGATTGGATTGTTGTTTGTAACCCGTTTCTAAGTCCTGAAAAAAAGCATCAGGCATACTTCCCTTTCGGAGCTTAGCTCTTTGATAGTAAAACTCTCCATTGGTTGAGTCGGCTTGTATTAATAAAGAAAATAAGTCGTCAGCTTTTTTAGGTTGACCATAAGCGGTTAGCAATTTGGCATAGGGATAAATATACTTCGGATTAAAAGGAGTTTCTAAATAGGTGGCGTATACGTTTAATGCCTCTTGGTCTTGTCCTAAATTTTGCAAGGAACTTGCCCATAAAAAAGCTTCTTTTGGGGTAGGGTTTTCCAGCTGAGAAACCTTTTGTACAACCGAAGAAAAAGAACCTACCCCAAACAAGCTATCTAGTTTTTTTTGTTGTGCTGATGCGCAGCAAAAACTATACAAAAGGATAAATGTTAGTTTAGTTTTTATCAATTTCGGTATCTTCTTTATTGCTATTTTGCGCCTCTTTTTCTGGAAGTTGAAATGTAATTGGTAAAGTGTAGACTACACTTACTGCCTCATTTTTATTATTTATTCCAGGGTCCATTTTTGGTAAACTTGCAATTGCATTTTTACCAATTTCGCTTAATTCAGGATGGGAGGATCGAGCATCTATACGTTCAATGACTCCTTGTTCGTCTATTGTAAATCGTACGTAAACTCTATTTACACCAGGGATACCAAAGTTTTTAGCCTTTTGAAGGTTAAAATTAGTATTTACGTGATCGGCGATTTTTTCAGACATGCACTTTCTTAGTTCTTCATTCTCTTCTAGCTCACTGCAACCAGGATAAATAGGCACTCGAAACACCGAAGCAAACGGAACAGCTTCAATTTCTTCATTTACATCTACTGTCTTTTCTGTATATTTAGTTGGATTTTCTGCAATTCTCTTTTTCATTTCTACTAAAAAATCTTCGTAAGAGGTATTGAGTAATTCTTTTGTGCTTTCATCAAAACCTTCAACAAACTCCTTTGTAAGTGTTTTTCCTTGCTTTCCTTTCGCATTTTCATTTGTATATATAGAAAAAGCTTTGAAACGGTAATAACTATCTTTCGTATAAATGCCATCGTCATTCTTTTCAAGTTTAGTGATGAATTTTTCATACATCAACTTACGGTCAGTTTCACTTAAAACGAAAATTTCTTTGGTGTACTTTTCTAAAAGTGCTTGTTCGTCTTTTGGTAAATTTTCTTGTGCACTCAAGCTTAAAGTGAATGCTAAAAACAAGACAGGAGTAATTACTGAATACTTTACTATGCTTGAAATGTGGTTTGATTTTTTTTGTAACATGGTGATTCGATTTTTAATTAATGATGTAGTATAAAATGGACTCATTAAACTAAGTTGATGAGTAGAAAATGAAAAATTAAGTAGCTGCAAGGTGTATGCTTTGCGAGTAAAGGCTTGACAAACTTTTGCATCTGCTTGGTATTCGTGAACCAACTGAAGCTCTCTTTGAAACAAAAAAATTAGTGGATTGAACCACATGACTACTTGAAGTAAGGCTGTAAACATATTGTCCAAACTGTGGTAAAATTGAACATGGGCTTGCTCGTGGGTTAGAATGAGTTGTTTTTGCTGTGCGTCTAGTTGGTCGCCAAGAAAAATATAATTGAAAACACTAAATGCTTCTGTAGAATTTTTTAGGTAAATAACTTTGTTTCCTTCTACAAGATGACTAACACGGCTATCGATTTGTATGTATAAACTCTTCAATTTTACATATAGTAAACTCAATGAAATAGAAAAACCTACCCAATAAAGAATTTCTAGACCTGTATAAAATTGACTTTGAAGACTCGTAGCGACTTCTGAGAAAGAAGAACTAGAAGAAGAAAAATTGTTTTCCCCTACAAAAACTTCGGGCAACAAAAAGCTATTTAACTGAGTAATGCTTTCGCTAGCGAAGGAAATTTGCCACCCTGAAAAATCAACAAAAGGCAACATAAACGAAATTGCTAAGCTTACTAGCAAAAAAAACCTGTTCAATTGAAAGAAAGGCTCTCGCTTTATGAGCTGATACACTCCTAAAAAAAGAAGTTGATAAAGTAGTATTTGAAACACATAATGCATTAGTCCTCTTGTTTTTGAAGTTCGTCCATGAGTTGTTCCAACTCGCCGATACTTAGGTCGTTTTTCTTCACAAAAAAGGAAACCATGGAAGAAAAAGAACCTTCAAAGTAGGTATTAATAAGTTTTTTCATGCTCAAATCCTTATACTTGGCTTGCGCTACTTTAGGAAAATATACGTGTCCCCTACCTTGCTTTCGGTAACCCACAAAATCTTTTTGTTCTAAAATTCGAATAAGCGTAGAAACCGTATTATAAGCTGGTTTTGGCTCGGGCATTTCAGTAATAATATCGGCTACTCGCGCTTCTTTAAGCTGCCATAAATACTGCATTATTTCCTCCTCTGCTCTGGTTAATTCCTTCATTTTTCTTGTTTTATTTTTCAAATGTAACTAAATTTTTAGTTTAAACTAAGTTTTTAGTTGTTAAAATTTAAAGTGAGGCTTGTATTCTTCCTTAGCTAATCGTTCTTAAAAGCTTATATTTGTTGAAAAAAGTATGCGAAAGAGTACCGCAATCATTGGTTTATTTTTTTTAACTGGAATATTTCTTGGCTGTGCCGATGAAAAAAAAGATTCGTCTACTAGCGACAAAAAAGCAGCAAAAAAGATAGAGAAAAAAAAGGGATTTGTTCATTTTTCGTCCACAAAGCCAGCCGAAGCCATTTACACTGATTTTCTTACTATTCTTCAATCAAATCCGGGGGTGCAAATTATTGGAAGTTTGGACCACCAAGCGAATGCTACCAATGCTGGATTAGACCTGCCATTTTCAAAAGTAATTTATCTCTACAACAAACATATAGCAAGTCAACTTATCGCTGAAAATCCATTAGCTGGGTTGGATATGCCTACTCGAATTTCATTTTACGACCATCGTAACAGTTCCCATATCCAGCTGTTTCATGAATCTTACTACATTAGTAAGTTTAACCTTACGAAGAGTATTTCTAACGCAGAGTCGGCGTCGAAGGTATTTTCTAAAGTATTGGAGAGCCTCCTTGGCGAGGCTGAACATTCTCCGATACAATTGAACAAAAACGAAGGTATTACTGAAAAGGAAGCTGTTGGCGATTTTGAAACGGTTGCAAAAAAGATAGTTTCTTCAATAGCCAATCACCCTAAAGTCGATTTGTTTTTTGTTATCGACCACCAAAACTTAGCAAAAGAAAACGGTATAGAATTACCTCCTTCGTTACTTTTATTTTTCGGGAACGCTTCAACAGGAACACAATTAATGTTAGATAACCCTAGCATGGCTTTCGATTTACCACTTAAACTACTTGTTTTTCAGGACACAGACGGGACAACTAAAATAGCGTATAACGATATGAAATCTATTTTTGAAAGACATCAGTTTTCGCCAATAGAAGCTTCTACAGAACTGAACAACCTATTGGATAAGCTTACTTCTATAGATTAAATTTAAAAATACAGCAGCGTTACAAAATTAAGTTGACCATAATCGCTTCGATTAAAAACATTAATAGGATCATTTTCGTTATAATTTTGTTTAAACGTGTACAATACATCAAACTTTAAGCCCTTTAGCACTTCAAAATGGTAGCGTAATCGAAGGTTAATTTGAAAATACTCATCGATATCGTACTTATTAAAGCGGTAATTTCCCATTTGCATCCCTAACATTTGAATAAATTCTGCATGAAGCGAAAGTGGTTGTTGTGGTGCGAAGTAATTTGCTCGAAACAAAATGCCATGCATATCGCCCAATCCTTCTGTTCTTGAACGTGCGGTAGAGGTAAAAAACCATTCGCGACCTAATTCTTTCGGAAACAACATTCTGCCCGTGGGTAATGCGTACGAATAAGCTAAGTTAAACGAATAAGTAGGTTTTGCATAGGAAAGCTGTAGGCTTACCACTTGAGGCGTTTCATCAGGCTGAATATATCTGTTTACGTAGTCTAATCTCCTGTTTGAAGCCGTACCTTTTTGTAAGGCATATTGCGCACCTAAACTCCATTGACTAAAATGGTAGTGTGCTTCTAAAAAACTGGTATACAGTATATCGTGAATTAAAAACTGATGGGTTGAAAACTGAAGATTATTTTTATTGAATTGATAACTAAAAATTCCCGCTCCTTTGCTGTTATACATTCCCTTATAATCAGCTTGTTGACCATCGGGTTGAAAGCCATTGCTCAGTATTCCTATGGACTGATTAATAGTGAACCATTCGGACATGGAGCGTGGCAAAACATGCGTAAGCCATGCAAAAGAAAATTGGTGATTTGGATTTTTTTGGTAATCTAACCATGCACCTCGGTAATGAAATGGACGCATCCTACCATCGCTTCGGCTAAATAAAGGTGTATCTCTAGCCAGCATGTTTCCAACTTGTAGGTTCCAATTCTTTGCTTCGTAATTAACGTAAAGTTCTTCTAGGAAAAATAAGTTGAAGTTTTCGCGATTTAAAATATCATACAACTCAAACTCCCACTTAGTAAAATTCTCTGTTTGCGAATCTAGTTCTGCAATGGGCGAAGAAAAGGTTTTGGTAATATAGCGACCTCCTAGTCCAAGGCTAAAGTTTTTCCAAGTTCCTGAATTCAATTTAAGCATTAAACCAGTGGCATTGGTATAATAATCGTCGCTATCGTTTAAATTATTGGTATTCATGAAGAAATTACGCACCTCTCCCTCCAAGTAAGCATCTTTCAGAAAATGTGGTTCAACCAAGGAATCTTCCTGAGCGAAGGCAAACAAAGAAACAAACATAAATAGAAAAGTAAGCAGCTTCATGAAACACCTATAAATTAGGGACAAAAAAAGCTGAAAGGATTGGTTTTTTCAGTAACTTAAGTTACAACCTAGTAAGATTTGATTTTATACCATTCATCGATTGAAATTACTAGTGTACTTCATTATTGAAGCCTCATAAAAAGGACTAATAAACCAATAATCTTTTGGCAGTTCATTTAGAAAAAATGCAAAAAAAATTCGGGAATATATTAACTACTGAAAAAGTTTCTTTTTCCTTAATTCGAAATTCTGTCCTAAGTAAACTTTTCGTACCATTTCGTCTTCGGCTAATTCTTCTGGCTTGCCATGTTTTAAAATATTACCTTCAAACATCAAGTAAGTTCGGTCGGTTATGGCAAGGGTTTCCTGCACATTGTGGTCGGTAATTAAAATTCCGATGTTTTTGTTTTTAAGCTGAGCTACAATTTTTTGGATATCTTCTACAGCAACGGGGTCTACACCAGCAAAAGGTTCGTCCAAAAGAATAAAATTAGGATCGGTTGCCAATGCTCTGGCTATTTCTGTTCTTCTTCGTTCGCCACCAGAAAGTAAGTCGCCTCGGTTGTTTCGAATATGCCCCAAACCAAATTCATCTATAAGGCTATCGACTTTCATTTGGCGTTCCTTTTTAGAAAGTTTAGTAAGCTCTAAAACACTTAAAATATTTTCTTCGATACTAAGTTTTCGAAAAATAGAAGCTTCTTGAGCTAAGTATCCAATTCCGTTTTGTGCCCGCTTATACATAGGAAATTTTGTAATTTCCATATCGTTCAAAAAAATAGTTCCGTCGGTTGGTTTTACCAAACCTACAATCATGTAAAAGCTTGTGGTTTTGCCAGCTCCGTTAGGACCTAGCAAACCCACAATTTCTCCTTGGTTTACTTCCAAAGAAACCCCTTTTACTACTTTTACTCCTTTGTACTCTTTTATGAGGCTATGAGCACTTAACTTTATTGGTTTATTTGACATTTTTTCCAAATTTTTCTTCAATCGCTTCCCAGTATTCGTATGCTCTACGAAGGTGAGGAATAACTATGGTACCTCCTACCAAAGTACCAATACTAAGTACTTCAACCACTTGCTCTCGTGTATAACCTTCTTTATAAGAAGCTTCCAGATGGTATTTCACACAATCGTCGCAACGCAATACCAAGGACGCTACTAAACCAAGTAACTCTTTGGTCCCTTTGTCTAGCGCTCCTTCGGCGAAGGAATTGGTATCTAGGTTAAAGATACGTTTTAGCACTTTATTATCGTCGTTTACAATTTTTTCATTCATTCTAGCTCGGTAATCACCGAACTCTTCCACTAAATCTTTCATGCAGTTTCTTTTTTCTTTTTCTCTCTTTTTACAACAATTTTAGATATAAAAATACTCACCTCATACAAGATAAGTACAGGTATAGCAACAATAATCTGACTTGCCACATCGGGAGGTGTAATTACCGCTGAAAGTATTAAAATTAATACGATAGCGTATTTTCTATTTTTCTTTAAGAAGGGCGGATTTACTAATCCGAGTTTGGACAAGAAGTAAATGATAATAGGAAGTTCAAAAATAAGTCCACAAGCCAAAACGCAAGCCCTTACAAGACCGATGTAACTATCTAAATCAAACTCATTGGAAACGAGTTCGCTTACTTGGTAACTTCCTAAAAAATTAATAGATAAAGGAGTAATAATGTAGTAACCAAACAGCACTCCAAAGAAAAATAAGGCAGAAGTTGCAAAAATAAAAATACGGGCATTTTTGCGTTCGTGCGCATACAATCCTGGGGCTAAGAAACTCCAAAATTGATATATTACGTAAGGAAATGAAACGATGAATCCCGCTGTAATAGAAGTCCATATATGTGCCGAAAACTGACCAGCCACTAACCTACTTTGTATCCTGAACGGAAACTCTGAGAAGCAAAAACTATCGTCAAAGCCAACGGCAGTTGCTATACTACAAAGTGCTCTGTAAGTTGGAAAATCTGTGCTTTTTGGTCCAAACAAAATTACATTAAACACAAAATCTTTTGCAATAAACGCCACCAAAGCAGCTACCAAAACGGCCATTGTAGCCCTGATTAAATGCCATCTTAAATCTTCTAAATGATCTAAAAAGGACATTTCGTCATAATTATTTTTAGTACGCTTCGCCATTAAATAATACCTTCTTTTACTAAGTTATGTATGTGAACAATTCCAACATAATTTCCATTTTCTTCTGCAAGTAGCTGTGTAATATCATTTTTTTCCATGATTTCCATAGCTTCTACAGCCAATGCGTCATTAGCGATGGTTTTAGGCGACTTAGTCATGATATCGGCAGCGGTTAATCCCGAAAAATCGGTGTGTTTTTTCAACATTCTACGAATATCTCCATCGGTTACAACACCTATAATTTGTCCGTTTTCTAACACTGCCGTTGCTCCTAGCATATTTTCAGAAATAACAACAATAACTTCCTGAATGGTAGAATTAGGAGTTACTTGAGGTTTCATGTTTTGTACTGTAATATCCTTCACCTTAAGGTACAAGGTCTTTCCTAAAGCTCCGCCAGGATGGTAACGAGCAAAATCTTCACTAGAAAAACCACGCATTTGTAATAAACAAATTGCAAGTGCATCCCCCATAACTAACTGAGCTGTTGTACTTGCAGTTGGAGCTAAATTATTAGGGCAAGCTTCTTTTTCAACAAACGTATTTAATACAAAATCCGCCTGCTTAGCCAAATAAGAAGTTTCATTTCCTGTGATTGCAATAAGTTTATTTTTGAAATTTTTAATTAAAGGAACTAGCACTTTTATTTCTGGGGTATTACCACTTTTGGATATACAAATTACAATATCGTCCGAAAGAATGGTTCCTAAATCCCCATGAATAGCATCTGCCGCATGCATAAAAATTGCGGGAGTACCAGTTGAATTTAAAGTAGCTACAATTTTACTTGCAATAATTGCACTTTTACCTATACCTGTAATTACAACTCGGCCTTTTGAATTATAAATAGCCTCTGCTGCACTGGAAAAATCGTGGGTTAGCAAATGCTCTAAGTGGGCAATTGACGAGGCCTGAGTAAGAATTGTTTTCTTAGCGAGTGCAATAATTTTTTCTTTCGTCATAAAAATGATTTTTTCTACTTTTGGATAACCAAAAAAAAGTTGTACTTTTAGATTTGCAAATGTAGTTAAAACAAAAATTAGAACTTATAAAATTGGCAGAAATCAATTTACACCAACAGTTAAAGAAATATTTTGGATTCGATGAATTCAAAGGTTTACAAGAGCAAGTAATTAAGAGCATTCTTGATGGCAAAGACACCTTTGTAATTATGCCTACAGGTGGCGGAAAATCCTTATGTTATCAGCTCCCCGCGCTAATTAAAGAAGGAACAGCTATTGTTGTTTCCCCGCTAATTGCGTTAATGAAGAATCAAGTAGATGCCATACAAAGCATCTCTAATGAAAGTGGCGTTGCACACGTGCTTAACTCTTCACTTAACAAAACGCAAGTTAAACAAGTAAAAAGCGACATCGAAAATGGGGTGACTAAACTCTTGTATGTCGCTCCTGAATCGCTTACAAAAGATGAATACATTGACTTTTTGAAGGTTCAAAAAATTTCTTTTTTGGCGATAGATGAAGCGCATTGTATATCTGAGTGGGGGCACGATTTTAGGCCAGAGTACAGAAATCTTAAGAAGATTATAGGTCGAATTGGTGATAATATTCCAATTATTGGACTTACGGCCACAGCAACGCCAAAAGTCCAAGAGGATATTATCAAAAATTTAGCAATGAAGAATCCAAATACCTTCAAGGCTTCATTTAACCGACCAAACTTATACTATGAAATCCGTCCAAAAACGGAACAAATTGATGCTGACATTATCAAATTTGTTAAACAAAATGAAGGCAAAAGCGGTATAATATATTGTTTAAGCAGAAAACGCGTAGAAGAACTTGCGCAAACCCTTCAAGTTAATGGCATAAGCGCCATTCCTTACCATGCAGGTCTTGATGCAAAAACAAGAGCAAAACACCAAGACATGTTTTTGATGGAAGATGCCGATGTGGTTGTAGCAACCATTGCGTTTGGAATGGGAATTGATAAACCAGATGTGCGCTTTGTTATTCACAACGACATTCCCAAAAGCATTGAATCTTACTACCAAGAAACGGGAAGAGCCGGAAGAGATGGCGGCGAAGGTCATTGCTTAGCCTATTATTCCTATAAAGATGTAGAAAAGTTGGAGAAATTCATGAGCGGTAAACCTGTTGCTGAACAAGAAATTGGCCATGCCTTGCTTCAAGATATCGTTGCTTTTGCAGAAAGCTCGATTTCAAGACGTAAATTTATACTTCACTATTTTGGTGAAGAATTTGACAACGAAACTGGCGAAGGTGGCGACATGGACGATAACGTTCGTTTTCCAAAAAAACAATCCGAAGCAAAAGATGATGTAATTACGCTCATACAAACAGTAAAAGACACGCATCAATTGTACAAAATAAAGGAGATTGTAAATACGTTAATAGGAAAAACCAATGCGCTAATTAAGTCGCACGGCACTGATGAATCTGAAGTTTTTGGCGTAGGGAAGGATAAGTCCAAAGAATACTGGATGGCACTTACTAGGCAAGTAATTGTTCACGGCCTTTTACGAAAAGATATTGAAAGCTACGGAGTGGTTAAACTTACTCCTAAAAGCGAGGATTTCCTGAAAAACCCAACATCTTTCTTAATGCGTGAGGACCATGACTTCTCGCAAACTTCTACAGCATCTACTATAAAACAAAGTGCTGGAAGCGATCAGCAATTATTAAAAATGCTGAAACAACTTAGAAAAGAAGTTGCTAAACAAAAAAGTTTACCTCCTTTTGTAATTTTTCAAGATCCCTCCTTAGAAGATATGGCACTTAAGTACCCTATTAGCATGGAAGAATTGGTAAATATTCATGGGGTTGGCGAAGGAAAAGCCAAAAAGTTTGGACCAAAATTTATTAGCTTAATTGCAAAATACGTTGAAGATAACGATATTTTTAGGCCTGATGATTTAGTGGTTAAAACCACAGGCGCTAATAGTAGTAATAAGCTTTACATCATTCAAAACGTGGACAGAAAGCTTCCGCTTCCAGATATAGCTAGTAGCAAAGGGCTAAGCATGGAAGAGTTTATTGAAGAAATGGAGGCCATTGTTTACAGCGGAACCAAGTTAAATATTTCCTATTGGATAGATGAAATTTTAGACGAAGACCAACAGGAAGAAATTCATGAGTACTTCTTGGAAGCAGAAAACGACAGTATTAACGCAGCAGTTGAAGAGTTTGACGGCGATTATGACGAAGAAGAACTCAGACTGTATAGACTTAAATTTATAAGTGAAGTAGCAAACTAAAAAAAGCGGCATAATCTGCCGCTTTTTTTTATAACTATATTATACTTATCAACTGAAAAGATAAGTTTTGACCAGTTGAGATTCGCTTACTTTTTAATATACTTCGTCGTAAACTTCTTGTCCGTTGTGGTAAGTTCTACCATATAAACTCCGGCGCTTCCACTTAAGTTGGTTAAATGTATTTGTCCGTTAGCCCCAACCTCTTCTCTGAAGCTGGCTACTTTTCTACCCAGTACATCGTAAATACGTACGTTTACTTTTTCTCCTACCAAACTTGAAGCCGAAATCCATGCTTCGTTGCTTATAACAGGGTTTGGATACAAGGCAAAACCGGCTTTATCGAAATCTTGAATACTAAAGGTTTCTACCTCGAACACAATAGCAAAACGGTTGAATGCTTTACTTGCATTGATGTTGTTGTCTATACTAAATGGTATTACTGTTTGACCTGGCTCTAATTCGGTAAAGGTATCTAAGTAATTATCGCGTAAGTAAGCTTTGGTGTCGGCAGGCAAATCTATGTTAGATGCCGTAAACACATAATCGGTTTTTCGGTAATTGTTAATAAACAAAGGCAATACTTCGTTGTGCTCTGGCATGTTTCGCTCTTCAATACCTATTAATTGATTCCCAAACATACGAGCTAAGTTTTCGTCTTGATTGCTTAACTTCATGACGTCCTTCTGATCGATTAAGTTATTCCCCATTGGGTTGAACATGATCTTTATTCCATCGTCGGCCGTATCGTTCGCATCAAAAGAGGCTTGATCAAACAAACTAAGTTGAATATGAGAACCTAAGTTACTAAACACCGTAGTTGTTTCTTCTACGTCCACAATTTTATGAAACTCTTCAAAAACAATATTTACAGGTGCACCCGTGTCGTCTTTATAGAAAAACAAGGCTTGCTTTGGTTGTAAAAATTGGTTCATGGCTGATGTTGGGTTATTAGTCGCTCCGTTTTCTGTGCTTACTAATAAGTAACTTCCTCGTCCGCCTAACTCAGTCGAGTTTTGGTTTACGTTAGATGCAACTCCTCCTAGTCTTGGGTCCCATATCGCTACGAATGGCTTTACACCTGTCGAGCTAGCTATTACTTGGTGCAAATCTACTATCGATTGGAAAGGGTTACCTACCAAGATTAAGTCGTTTTCTTGTAACTCTACGCCTTCTAATCCTAGATCGCTGGTAGTAAAAGTAACCGTACCACGCTCTACATTTCCAGTCTCTCTAAGAATAGTGTTGCTGGTTGCTGAAGTGTTGAAGCGTAAATCTACGGCTCTTGAACCACGAATGTTTAAACGCAATACTTGTCCAGCCGTTAGCGTATTACTATCAGTATTGTTAATCGCAGACCATTGTGTAGTTGCATTATTCCAAACAAACATCGAAGGATTTCCAGAAGGTTGCCAATCGAATCCGTTTTGACCATCATTGGTTGGCGTAGAATTTTGCACCCCTAATCCAGTAATATGTGTACCATAACCAGGGTTTGGGTTATCGTTCCAAGCGGTTGCCCCTTCTTGCCAATTCGCTCTGATGCTGGTTGTTGTAGTTACACTCGGAGACACAAATCGGAAAGCTCTTCTCCCTGGGTAACATTGTTCCGTAGTAACGTTACCAATTACGTTTCCAGATAATTGACCGATAATAGCTGCTTTGGTATTCAGGCCAGTAGTTGAATCAAAGCCGCATCGGAAGGTTGCGTTTCCGTTAGAAATAAAATCTCCTGATGTAATTTCCAACGAAGTGAAAATATCTACTGGGTCAGTAAGTACTGCATCATTTGGATTATCCAATACAATTTTTTCAAAACGACCACTTCCTGAAATGGTTTGTAAATTATTACCATCCAACATAAGCTTTCCTTCACCAAAGAAACCACCGTCGTTTTGCAGGTCTCCTCTTACACGTAATTCTTGATTGTTGGCTATGGTCACACTTCCTGTGGATTCAACAACTAAATTAGTAATCTCCTCTATGGCTATTACATCTAAGTTAGCAATTACTCTAGCCGTGTGTCTTGGCTCTGGTATACGGTTGTCTAACCAACGATTAGCAGTTTCCCAATCGCCGTCTGTTTCAAATACAAATTCACAACTAGTATCACCAACAAAGGTCCATCCGTTGTTGTTAATTAATTCATCTCTACCTAAATCGCCATAGCAAAAAGTTAAACCTTGCGCCCCTACTGTTACATTAGGGTTAACCGTTTGAGCTCCCCAAGCGTTTAAGGTAGCATCATAATTCTCTAGATTCAAACCTGAATTATTCAACATACCAATAGCAATAGTCATATTGGAGATGTCCCAATCTGCTAAACTTTGGTTGAATGCAGAGGCATTATTAAAGGTGTTTAAAAAAGTGGTTCCCGAAGAAATATCCCAATTTCCAATATCTTGATTAAAAGCTGTTGCATTTTGAAACATGCTGGTAAAATTGGAAGCTCTACTAGTATCCCAAGCCACATACTCTTCTGGTGTTCCTTCGTTCACTACTTTTTGGCTTAGGTCTTGATTAAAGGCTGTTGCATTGTTAAACATAGAGGCAAAAGTATCTACTTCACTGGTATTCCAGTCGCCAATATATTGGTTAAACACACTTGCTCCACTAAACATAGATGCCATGTTTACCACACTAGAAACGTCCCAATTGTTTAATGGTTGATTAAACGATGTAGCTCCTCTAAAAGCTCCTTCCATCATAGTAACGTTAGAAACATCCCAGTTGTTGAGATCTTGGTTGAGTGAAGTAGCTCCTCTAAAGATTTCGTTCATGTTGGTCACTAAACTCAAATCTGGTGTGTCGGCTGCATTGATAACTAAATTACTAGCTCCAAAGAAAGCACCTTCCATAGAAGTCCATTCTTTATCTCCCCATTGCTCTACACTCAAAATTTTGTTTCTATCGCCTTCATTATTAAAATAAATACGTGGAAAATCACCACAAATCTCTACTTGGTAAATGCCTGGCTCAGGGAAGGTGATGGTAACATCGCCTGTTAAACCAACATCTTGTCCTCTTAAAGTAGTGTTGTTTACATTGAACCAAAATACGTTGTAGCTGTAACCAGCTCCTTGAGTAGGAATAGTAATTTGGTTATTTCCACTGCTTCCTGAATTAGTCGTATCCCATGTAGTTACAAAAGGAGAGGAACCTGAAGTGCCAAAAGGCATTAAGTCTTGACTTGAAGATTGTAAAGAACCACATCGTGGCGTAATGTCTAAATTTGCTTCATTGTTAGCTAGGTTTGTATCAGGAAACCTACCTTCTATGCTTGTTTCAAAGTTATAATCTAACGCATCTGGATTAACTACTGCAACTATTTCTAGAGTTTCTAGAGCATCTTCGTCAAATTCACCTGTAATGGTCCAAACACCTGTAACAGCATTGTAGGTTCCGATACTTGGGTTAGAAGAAACAAAGGTATACCCATCAGGAAGTAGTGCAGCCACAGAAACATCAAAGTTTCTACCTACACCTAAATTTTCAGCTGTTAAGGTAAAGGTAACCGTATCGCCAACTACTGGAAACTCGTCGTTTATTTCCATAGAAATAGCTAAGTCGTTTCTACATCCTGTATTCACCTCATCATCAACTACGGCAGCAAGACCTGTCCCGTTGTAATCGGCTGCTGTAACTCTACCGTTTGAATCTACAGCTGGGCTACCAGAACCAAAGGTTCCGTTTCCATCTGCGTCTGCAGTTGGGTCGTCATAGTACTCATTCGCATCCGGACAACCGTCGCCATCCGAGTCTAGGTCTAAATGATCAGGAACGCCATCGCCATCTGTATCTTTAGCGTAATAAACCGTTCCAGCAGCGTTGGTTGCACCAACCAGCTCTTGGCCTATAATTAAGGTATTGTTTTCTTGCCAAGTTACTTGGTTAAATCCATCTATTGGATACATTAACTCTAATGGATCGCTTGGCGTACGTCTTCCTAAAAAGGTAACAAGCCCATCACTATTAATAATTACACGAATAAGTGGCTCTGCTTCTTGCGACCAAATTGTAGGAATACCGCAAGCTTCGTGCTGACAATCGTCAGACACAAAACGCACAAAATTATCCGTCGCAGGAACACCTGCAATTTGGTACTGAAAATCTCGTCCATTTAAGTTAATGTCTTGCCCATTAAAGTTTAAACTAAACGAATTATCTAAGCTTGTAAAATCAATAACAATTTCATCACCTGCTCCTATGCTTGGAATGTTATTTAAGGTAAATGGATTGCCTCCACTAATAGAAAACGGATTAGCTACTTTTTCATCTATGTCTAAAATTCCGTCGTTATCTGAATCCTCATCAAATAAATCAGGAACGCCATCGCCATCTGTATCAGGAAAACGCTGAATGAACGAACGAGCTATATTGTTAGACCTATCTGGATCTGCTAAATCACCTGAAATTTCAGCGGTCATCACCATTAAAGCTGTATTTCTAGAAGTAACTTCCGCCTGAATGGTTAGACTAGCGCTAGCTCCAGCGGGTGCACCTCCGGGGATGGTCCAAATGCCTGTAGTTGGATCATACGACCCAAAACTCGGGGTTGCGTTTACAAACTCCAATCCAGGAGGCAATAAAGCTGCAATCTCTACTCCTGTATTCGTGGAAGCTCCTAGATTAGCAGCATCTATGGTAAACGTAATGGTATCTCCGAAATTAGGAGTGTCGTTATCTACGGCGATATCTACAGAAAGGTCTGAAACTCTAGTTGAAAAAGCCATCTTGAAGGCATCTTCAAAAGTATTTCCCCACGCTGTTCCTGTTGCTCCACTTTGTCCTCGTACAAAAACTCTAAAAGTTAACTCAGTTATATTTTCACCTGCTATTAAAACCGACCCATTTTCACCATCATCACCACCATTTGGAACAGCAGCAGGATTTAAAATCTGATTTCCTTGAACGACAAAATTAGATGTTCCAGAAAGCCTAGCTAGAGAAACACCTGAAGTTAATAATTCTAATTCAGCCGAAAAACCAAATCCGCCTCCATTACCCCCTAAGCCAACTAAGTGCAATACAGGATTTGATAATGGCTGATTAAAACTAACAACTACATCATGCATATGGTACCTCCCACTTCTTGCCTGACCATTCAAAACCCCAACGCCCTCAGATATAATTACAGCTCTATTCGCAGTTGGATCTATCCCTATACCACCACTATTAATATCTGTAGAGGTGTATTCTGTAGAAGCAGTACTTCCTAGCAAAGTCATTAAAGGAAAAACCGATTCTCCTTCATTTGAACCATATATGAAACCAATAGCTGCTCCTGGGTTATTCGGGTCTCCTGCATTGCCATTAGAGTTTTGAGTACTGTTTGTGTATTGTTGGTTGGTTAACTGAAAATCAGCCCTAACCTCTGGATTATAAGTTTCAAATGTATTGCCAACTGGGTTATTTGTATTATTTCTAAAACGGATAGAGGTAGATTGCGTCGGACCATTGGTTGTTGAAGGATTACCGTCTCCGGCAGCAAATTCTAAAGAAGCATCAACAGTATTATCTATATTAACATCATACGTCAAACGCACACGACCGTTACCGCCAGTACCTCCACTTGGACTACCACCAAGTGTTCTTCTTCGGGCACCTCCACCGCCACCTCCTGGAGCTTGACCATTGCCACCATTATTAGATCCAGAGGTTACGCCATTCCCACCATTTCCTCCACCTGCAGGTGCAGTTGCACCAACCGATGAGTTAACAACTGAGTTACCATTAGCAGCAGTTCCAGCAGAGGAACCACCGCCACCACCATTATCTCCTCCAAAAGAGTTGGAACCGTTTCCTCCACTAAAACGAACATCTCCAATACCCGCTGAGGCTGCACCACCAGTAGCACCACTTGTTCCATTGTTTGGGACAGAGTTACCACCAGCGGCAGCAACAAAAACGTTACCATTAAGTATAGCCCCAGAAGCACCACCAGGACCTGTTCCTGAGGAACCTGCTCCAACTGTATAATTGATAGCTTGACCCGGAGTAACAGCAATAACTTGACGCGAATAAGCGCCACCACCGCCACCACCGTATTGACCGCTTCCTGAGGTACGCGATCCCCCTCGACCACCGCCACCCCATGCTTCTACGGTAATTTCGGTAACCCCAGCAGGAACCGTAAACGTACCTGTTCCAGGAGTATTAAATGTTTGGACAGTCTGCGCCAAGGCAACATGCCCTAACAACAGAACAAGCGCAACAAACGAATTTTTTAAAACGGGAGGAAGGTAATTTTTACTCATGATGTGCATATTTAAGCTGAAAAAGCAATCCTTCAAATCAAACTTGAAAGACAGCTAAAAAAAATATTGTCATTATATATCTACATAACAAATTGTTTTACAGTAACTTAAATTTCTTTTTTAGCATTATTTAATTTTCGCTAAGTTACTAAAAATCAATTTGTTCACGAACACAAAATTAATGATAAAATCACAGTAAATCTTTACGTAAATTGTAGAATGTTTTCTACTCTTTAACAAACGTTTATAAAACTATGGTTTGAACAAAAAACAACGGGTTAAGAAAATAAAACCTTCGATTTCACAAGCTTAGGATGTCGAGACGCCAGCATTTTCAATTAAAATTATTGGTGTAATGAAATTTTAGGGATGATTTTTTTTAACAACAGCTAATTTATTCAAATTATATTGTAAATTTGCACCTCCAAAAATGCCTAGGTGGCGGAATTGGTAGACGCGCTGGATTCAAAATCCAGTTTCCTCGGAAGTGCGGGTTCGATTCCCGCCCTAGGTACAAAGCCTTACAATTAACTGTAAGGCTTTTTTCGTTTTAAAAAAAAGCACCTATTCAACTCAATTCCTTACACCTAATACCAGTTACTAGTTGAAATTAATGGAAAAGAAAGTGATGATTTTTTTCTTTATGTAAATTAGAAAAATCAAGCATAGCCTTAGCTACGGTTTCTATTTATAATGAAACAGAAAGGAAAAAAGGGCGTTTTATTACGGTAATTTCAATTGGAAAATGGTATAAAGCCTGACGATAAACTACACCACAAAAGGTTTAAAAAAAGTACGTTCAATTTGTGCTTTGTGTGCTGTAACATGCGCAAGGTAAGCTTTTGCAACGGGAGACAACTGTTTGTCCTTAAGCCATACCAATCGCCATTGTGTACATAAGGGCAACCCCTTTAATGGGTAAACATGAAGCGCTTGGGAAAGAACTTCGTTTTTAATTCCGATAATAGGCAAAATGGAATTCCCTAAACCTGCCAAAACCGCTTGCTTAACCGCTTCGTTAGAAGTTAACTCTATTTTTTTTACTTGGCGGTTATCTTCTTTAAAATAAACCTCCATTTGTTTTCGGGTAGCCGAACCTTTTTCTCTATAAATTAGTGGGGCTTCTTTGTCGTAAACTTCTGCAGCACCAACCAAGTAAAGTTTGTTTTCTACCAGAATAAGTTCTTCTACCGAAACATCTTCTGGAAGCACAGAAATAACGGCAAAATCTACTTCGTTATTTTTTAAACTTTCCACAACACGCTCTTTGTTGGTTACATCTAAGCGCAAATCTATGCCTTTGTTGGTTTGCATAAAATCGCTTAAAAAATAAGGGATAACATATTTTCCAGTGGAGGCAGCAGCTAAACGCAAACGTCCTGCTACCAACCCATTAAACTGCTTGGTTTTATATTGAAGTCCGCTTAACTCGTTAACTGCTCGCTCAGCAATTTTAGCAATTTCATAACCAAATTCTGTAATTTGAATGTTTCTCCCTACATGCTCTGTAAGCGGGATGTCAAATTGCTCTTGAAAATTTTTCAATTGAATAGAAACCGCTGGCTGAGTCATAAACAAGGCCTCGGCAGCTTCGGTGATGCTTCTTTTTTCAACTACTTTTAAGAAAATTCGAAGTTGATTAATGGTATAATTCATAAGAAGTTATTATGCTTTAGCTTACAAATATAAATTATCTTTTAGCTGAAATAAATTCATCTATCAAAAAATTCACATTTAAACAATGCATAATACCAATTCAACCATCAAATGACGCTATTTAGCTCATTCATTTTTCCATTTATTTCCTTGTTCACAATTTCCGTAGCCGAGCTATGCAAATTATTCACAGCGTTATATATGAAAAAAGCAATTTCGCTCTATTAACGACATTTAATAGTTAAATTGGTATAATTAACGAATAGCTTTTATAGCTTACCTTCCGGCAATGATGTCTTGAAAAATTGGTTTAAAGCCTGATAGGAAAAATTCAATTGCAATAACCATAATAATTAATCCCATTAAACGCATCATTACATTATTACCTGTTGTGCCCAACATTTTAATGATTTTTGATGCACTTAGCAAAATGGCTAAGGTAATGGCAAACACAACAAGAATAGCTAAAAGTAACACCAATTTAAATTCGATGCTGCCAGCGTCTTCCATTAGTACAATGGCATTAGTGATGGCTCCAGGACCAGTAATCATAGGAATGGCTAGTGGGGTTATGGATATATCTGAGACATAGGTCTTTATTTCTTCAGGTTTCACTTTTACGGTACCTAAACGGGCTTGCAACATGTCCATTCCCATTAAAAAGAAAATAATCCCTCCCACAACTCTAAATGAATTGACCGATATGCCAAAAAAATTGAACAAAACTTGTCCCGAAAAGGCAAAAATTACCAATGTAATAAAGGAAGCTAAGATGGCTTTTTTCGCGGTTTGATTTCGGTCTTTTTTATCTAATTCCTTTGTCATTGTCATAAAAATAGGCATGACTCCTAAAGGATTGATAATGGTGAAAAAAGTAGTGAAACACAAGATTCCAAACGTAAGTAACTCAGTCATTTGTATGCTTTTGTTAAAAGTGGGCGAAAGTACATAATTCTAAATTACTTGGCTCCTATTTTAAGAAAAAGAATAGACTATTTTTTGGATTTAAAAGGGGCGACAAGGTGAGCAAAAAAACCTTCTTCGTAGGATTCATCTCCATCAAAACCAAGTTCGATATTTTTTCCGTCGGAGGGGACGTGCGCAGTACCAAAAAGATAGTCCCAAAGGCTTAGGCTTATGCCAAAATTCATCCCATAAGGTCGGTGTTTGGGCAAGCTTTTGGCGTGGTGCCAAATGTGCATTTTAGGACTGTTAAAAATATATTTGAATAATCCGTAATCCCAACCCAAATTGGCATGGTTTAAATGCCCAATGAATAAGCTAATCATGTGTACGACAAAAAATTGTTCAATCCCAAAACCTATCATTGCTAGCGGTATGTACTGCACGCTCTTATAAATGATCGTTTCCATAAAATGAAACCTAAAATGTGCGGCATATCCCATTTCCTTCACCGAATGATGCACCTTATGGAACTCCCATAAAAAAGGTACTTTGTGCAACATGACATGCACGTTCCATTGAATGAAATCTGCTATAATAAACATGATAAGCAATTGAACAGCAACGGGCATGGATTGTACTTCGATGGCTACTAAATTAGTAATGCCAAACAGCCCAAGGAAATCATTAAACAGAGCTACACCAACATTGGAAATAGCATTGTACCCCACCAATGAAAAAAGGAAAAAATTAAAAAACAAATAAAATGTATCTAACCAAAGGCCTTTTCTGAAAAAGGGTTGCCCTTTACGCCACGGCATAATGGCTTCCAGCAACCAAACCAGAGCCGACAAAAACAATAACCAATAGAAGTAGTTGGTCCATGAGGGATTGCTTACTTCTTCAACTAAATAATTAAAGTAGCCGGAGAAGGATTGGGTTGCTATGTCGATGTACTTTTCAATCATGGTGCAAAATTACATTTATTTTCAGTTTTACTTCGTAACCTAGGTTACTTTCACAATACCTTACCTATTGTTTGCAAGAACATAAAACAGCCGCAAAAAATTAGACTTTTAAAAGTGTAGCCCATTATTAGCTTTGGGGAATGAAATCGTTTTTTTATTCCCACTGATTATGGTACTTTTGCAGCTTATTAAATTATAGTATTTATGGCGATAGCTGCGCAATATGAAGCGAGTTCAGTAGAAAAAAAATGGTACGACTTCTGGTTGAAAAATAAGTTTTTTCACTCTGAAATTAACGAGAAACCTTCCTACACCATTGTTATTCCTCCCCCAAATGTTACAGGTATTCTTCACATGGGACACATGCTAAACAACACCATTCAAGACGTGCTAATTAGGCGTGCAAGGCTTAAAGGGTACAATGCTTGTTGGGTTCCTGGAACCGATCATGCTTCTATTGCCACCGAAGCCAAAGTTGTTGCAAAATTAAAGTCTGAAGGTATTTCTAAAGACAGTTTAAGTCGAGAGGAATTCCTTAAGCACGCTTGGGATTGGACAGAAAATTACGGAGGGCAAATCCTTCATCAGTTACAAAAACTTGGTGCTTCTTGCGACTGGGACAGGGTAAAATTTACCATGGATGACGATTTGTACGCGGCCGTTATCAACACCTTCATCGATTTGTATGAAAAGGGTAAGATTTACCGAGGATTCCGAATGGTAAATTGGGATCCCGAGGCAAAAACAACGCTATCTGACGAAGAAATCATTTACCAAGAAAAACAAGGTAACTTATATTACGTAAAATACGCTATTGAAGGCGAAGATACATTCCTCACAGTGGCTACTACGCGTCCAGAAACTATTTTTGGCGATACGGCTATCTGTATTAATCCCACCGATGAACGATTTATTCATTTAAAAGGAAAAAGAGCCATTGTTCCAATTGTAGGTCGAAGCATTCCAATTATTGAGGACGAATACGTAGATCTTGAATTTGGTACGGGATGCCTTAAAGTAACTCCAGCACATGACGAAAACGACCACGTATTAGGGGAAAAACACAACCTAGAAGTGATTGATATTTTCAACGAGAATGCGAGCTTAAATGCTTTTGGACTTCACCTACAAGGCAAAGATCGTTTTGAAGCGCGCAAACTTTTTGCAAAGGAATTAGAGGAAAAAGGCTTTTTAGTGAAGGTAGAAACACACCTTAATAAAGTAGGTACTTCCGAAAGAACAGGTGCGGTAATTGAACCTCGCCTATCTGATCAGTGGTTTTTAACCATGAAAGAATTGGCACAACCGGCTATTGATGCGGTATTAAAAACCAAAGAAATCAAGTTGTTCCCTTCCAAATTCGACAATACCTACAAACATTGGATGGAAAACATTCGCGATTGGAACATTTCACGCCAATTATGGTGGGGACATCGCATCCCAGCTTATTATATAGGAGAAGGTAAACATGAGTTTGTAGTTGCTAGAAATGAAGAGGAAGCCTTAGAAAAAGCGATTCAAAAAACAGGAAACCCAAGCTTAAGTTTAGCCGATATTCATCAAGATGAAGATGTATTAGACACCTGGTTTTCTTCTTGGTTATGGCCAATGAGCGTTTTTGATGGTATTAATGATCCTGATAATAAAGAATTTAACTATTACTACCCCACCAAAGACCTGGTAACGGGACCTGATATTCTTTTCTTTTGGGTAGCCCGTATGATTATTGCTGGTTACGAATACACAGGCAAACATCCGTTTGAAAATGTTTACTTAACCGGTTTGGTTCGCGATAAACAACGAAGAAAAATGTCTAAGTCCTTGGGCAATTCGCCAGACGCTTTAAAATTGATAGAAGATTTTGGTGCCGATGGTGTTCGAGTGGGCTTACTTTTAAGTAGCGCTGCCGGAAACGACTTGCTTTTTGACGAGGCTCTTTGCCAACAAGGAAAAGGCTTTGCTAACAAAATATGGAATGCCTTCCGTCTTGTAAAAGGCTGGGAAGTTGACCAAGAAATACCACAACCCGAGCATGCTAAAAAAGCCTTGGAATGGTACGGACATAAATTCCAAGAAACCCTTGCAGAAGTTGAAGATCACTTTGAGAAATACCGTATTTCTGATGCTTTAATGGCCATTTACAAATTGGTTTGGGACGACTTTTGTTCTTGGTTGCTAGAAATTGTTAAGCCTGCTTACGAACAACCCGTAGACGCTTCAACACTAACAGAAACGCTTGCTTATTTCGAAGATAACCTAAAGTTGCTTCACCCGTTTATGCCGTTTATTACAGAAGAAATTTGGCATGAAATTAAACCAAGAACAACCGAAGAAGCATTAGTCGTTGCCACTTGGCCAGCTACAAAAGAAATAAACCAAAGTTTGCTGAAACAGTTTGAGTTTACAAAAGAGGTAGTTTCAGGTATTCGAAACCTACGAAAAGAAAAAAACATCGCTTTCAAAAACAGCATCGACACGCTGGTTATTAACAATGAAAATGCATCTGAAAGCTTAGATACAATCATCATTAAATTAGGAAATATTGCTAATTTTAGCTATACGTCAGAAAAAGTTGAAGGAGCCTTATCCTTTCGAGTAGAATCTAACGAATACTTTATTCCCGTTGCGGGAGCGCTTGATGTAGCGGCAGAAATTGAAAAGTTGAACGAAGAGCTAAAGTACTTAAAAGGCTTTTTAAGGTCTGTAGAAGCTAAGCTTTCCAACGAAAAGTTTGTGGCAAATGCACCCGAGAAGGTAGTGGCTATAGAGCAACAGAAAAAAGCTGATGCACTTTCAAAAATTGAAACCATTGAAGCAAGCTTAAACAGCCTAAATGCTTAATTCATGAGCTTATTCTCAAAAATAGATTTGCCGCGTGTGGAAACTAAAATTTCCTACCAGTCAAATCTATTTTTTTTGGGTTCTTGTTTCAGTGAAAACGTAGGAGATGAATTTTTAAAACTTCATTTTTCTGTCTTACAAAATCCTTTAGGAATCCTGTTTCACCCTTTCGGTATTGAGCAATTTTTAGCCCTTGTTTCAGGTGAAAAAACTATTGATAATCAACTGTTGTTGGAGCACGAAGGAACTTGGAAAAGCTACCAAGCCTCTTCGAAACTTTATGCTGAAACCGAAGAAGAACTTGTAAAAAAGCTACAAACTAAAGTCGAAAAAAGCAAGCACTTTCTCGCAAACGCAAGCCATGTATTTATCAGTTTAGGAACAGCTTGGGGCTATTATTTAAGCAACCCATTCCAACAAAATTTTGTAGTTAATTGCCACAAACAACCTCAATCGTTGTTCGCAAAAAAAATTGCTTCAGCAAATGCCATCGAAGCCTCGCTATTACATTCGATTCGGATTTTACAACAACTAACCAAAGCTAGTATTTGGTTTACGGTATCGCCAGTTCGACACCAAAAAGATGGATGGGTACAAAATACCCGTAGCAAAGCTAACTTGTTTAGTGCACTCCATAATTGTTTGGACATTCACCCTGAAATTGGTTATTTTCCCGCCTACGAACTGATGATGGATGAGCTTCGGGACTATCGCTTTTATGGCGCTGATTTACTACACCCCAACGAATTAGGAATTAGGTATATTTGGAAAAAAATAGAAGCTAGCTTTGTCGATGAACCTACGCAAAAAACTATTCAGCAGGTCGTTGCTTACCAGAAGCTTAAAAACCATAGAAGCTTAACTGAAAAACATGCTGAAAAACATCGGCAGAAAGTAAAAAGCATGGCGCAACAACTGCAAAAAAAAGGCATACCTATACCTGAGAATAATGAATAGGAAAGAGGAAATTATAGTCACTTTTGCACGCCTTGTTCGTGAGCGTGGTTATGCCGCTGTAAGTATGCGTGATTTGGCAGCATCTATTGGAGTAAAAGCAGCATCGTTGTACAATCATATTCCTTCTAAACAAGCCATGTTAGAAGAAATTGTGCTTCGTTTAGCCAGGGAATTTGTAGCTCATATAAACGCAACACTAGAAGAAGACTGTTCGAGTCCCGAAAAACTTAAAAAAATCATTCTTCATCATATAGACATTAGTGTTGATAGGCCTTACCAAGTAGCTGCTTTAAATAATGACTGGTATCATTTAAAAGGAGAAGCTAAAGAAGAATTCAAAAAAATGAGGAATTCATACGAAGCAAACCTCAGAGAAATCATTCGCCTTGGCATTGAAAATAAAGAGCTAAAAAACAATACTCCAGACATTGTCTTATTTAGTATTCTGTCGACTTTAAGGACGCTTCATTTGTGGGTTAAAAAGAAGGAAATTTCAACAAAAGAGACACTTCAACAAGAATTACCAGAGCTACTTCTTAAAGGAGTTATTGTCGTTTAATTAAACTAAACGATTGGTGTAACTGGCAAAATTGTACTACTTTTTCAACTCAAAATAAGTTTTAATTGGATAATGATCGGAGTATTCTACATCGAAAGTCATAAATGCTTTTGCTTGAGTATGTTCCTTTGGCAACAAGATAAAATCGATGCGAATAGGTATAAAATCGAAATCGAAAGTTTTTCCAAAACCGTTCCCTTTTTCTGAGAAAGCATCAACAAATCCCATGCTCAAAATTCTTCGGTACAAGTAAGAAAATGCAGTATTGTTGAAATCGCCCGCAATAATAACAGGATAAGGGCTTGCTAAAACATGCTTTTCTAAAAGCTCTAATTGTTCAATTTGCTGACCAAAACCATTGCTTAAACGTGTGGCCAACTTTTGTTTATCTTCCTCTTGCAATTCTTTTATACTAGGATTAATGCGCAAGGACTGAAAATGAACGTTAAATACCCGAAGTGTGTCTTTACCTACTAACAAATCGACATAAATGGCATTATTTGCTGTATTGGGGAAGCTTAAATTTTTTTTCCCAACAATCGGATAGGTAGAAAATATGGCCAAAGAATTTTTATTGTTCACATGCCTGCTCTCTATGTATTTATGAGGAAGATGCTTAGATAAATCGAAAGTTTCTAGCTTGTAAAAATCTTGAAGACAAAGAATTGTAGGTTGTTGATCCTTTATAAACTTAGTAATTTCAGAGGAATAGTCTTTTGAGGAATCGTTAGTTGGTCCGTAAAAATGATGAACGTTGTAAGAAAGTAAACTCAAACTTTCGGACGGGTTGAACTCTTCTAGCGTAGAAAATTCATAGAGTGAAGTAATGTGATTAAACCCAAGAAGTAAGCATAAAAATGAAAGTAAAAATTGAATTTTAACTCGAACAATCCAATACAACATGAATAATAGATTAACGACCAATAGCAGGGGAATCGAAAAATTTAAAAGTGAAATAATCGGCAGAAATGTAGGTGAGAAATAAGGAAGTAAATAAGAAACCAACAACAATAAAGCGAAAACTCCATTAAAGAAGTAAATGAGTTTATCTATAAATGATAGCTTTTTCATGCTAATTAATTCGTTGTTCGTTGTTGGTTATTCGTTCTCCGTTCTCCGTTCTCCTTTCTTCGTTATTCGTTATTCGTTATTCGTTATTCGTTATTCGTTATTCGTTCTTCGTTATTCGTTCTTCGTTATTCGTTATTCGTTCTTCGTTCTTCGTTCTTCGTTATTCGTTATTCGGTCTTCGTTCTTCGTTCTTCGTTCTTCGTTATTCGTTATTCGTTCTTCGTTATTCGTTATTCGTTATTCGGTCTTCGTTATTCGTTGTTGTATATTCAAAGAAACTCTTCACTCTACATTTTACATAGTATTCCCCCTCTCGTACTGAGCTTAGTCGAAGTATCGGGGGTTAGGGGGCTTCACGCTTATCAGCTATCCTTACCAGCGTTAAACAGAAAATCTTTTTCTTCTTTAGATAGGCTGTCGTACCCGCTTTTGCTTATTTTATCTAAAATCGCATCAATTTTTTTCTGTTTTTCGTCTTTTGAAATCCTAGTTTTTGCAGTAGTATTTGAAGGTCTTTTTTTATGAACCGTTCGCATATTAGACTTTCTAGAAGTTGATTTTGAAGAACCTGAAAACGAAAACATAGCCACAAGACTATCGACAAATCGTTCGAAACCTTCACCAATATCGTTTCCTTTAGCCAATTGAGTACTATAAAAATAGCCTAGCCAAGCTCCGCCCAAATGAGCTAAATGACCTCCTGCGTTACCCAACGGGATGCGCACTACATCTAAAATTACAAAAACAGCAGCAATATGCCATAATTTTACGTTACCCAATAAAAAAAGCCGTATTTGCATGTTGGGCATTCGAGTGGCAATGCCAAGAAAAATAGCCATAACAGATGCAGAGGCGCCAATTAAATAAGACTTACCAATACCCTGAAAAGCTGGAAATAAATTGTAGCTCAACATAAAAACTAGTGCCCCTACTATGCCTCCTAAAAGGTAAAAAGTCATGAACTTTTTTGGGGTAAAATACTCCAGAAAAAAACGCCCTGAAAAGTAAAGAATCCACATGTTAATTAACAAGTGAAAGAAACCCGAATGCATGAATGCATACGTAATTATGGACCAAGGCTTCCATAAGTAATCGAAAATATCCTTAGGAAAAACCAACCATTCCACCCAAAAGTCGCCAGAAATATTGAATAAAAACCCAAGTGTTCCGACTAAAATTGTAACTAAAAAAAACAGTACATTCACCGCAATTACCTTCTCTAAAACCGAGGCCATTGCATACTTATATCGTAAATTTTGTTGCCAACTCATCTTAATTCCATCGATTAAAACTGTTCATATTTTTCTTCCAGAACCACATCATAATAAATCCGACTACCGCTCCACCAATATGTGCCCAATATGCTGTATTGGAAGGACCAAGCAACGTATCTCCTGAAATAGCTGAATACACATTTATCAGAAAATAACCCCCAATTAAATACTTAGCTTTTATGGGGATGGGTACAAAAATAAAATACAAAGGTAGGTTTGGGTACAACAAAGCAAAAGCTGCAAGCACACCAAAAATAGCTCCCGAAGCCCCTACCATCGGAGTAAGGTAATTATCTGCTAATTGCTGCGCTGTTTCTAGTGGGATAGGTTGGTAACGTATTTTACCCGTATCTTGGGTAAATTGAAGCGATTCCATTACTTGCGCTTTGGTATAACCCAACTCCATATAAGCTTCGTAAGCACTTAAATACCCCCAATAACTAAAAATAATTTGTAATGCTGCTGCTCCTAAACCAGCGGTAATATACAAGTATATAAATTTGGTTCGTCCTATGCTATTTTCTAAAACAGTCCCAAAAATATAAAGACCAAACATATTAAACAGGATATGCCTAAAATCGCCATGCATAAACATGTGTGTAACTACCTGCCACAATTGAAAGTTGGGATGCTCTGGAAACCAAAGCGCAAACAGCTTATATGCATAATCCCCTACCGATCCTGTTCCTAAAAAAAACAAGACATTGGATATAAGTAAAACTTTTACAGTATCGGAAATTCTTCCTCCCATTGGTTAAAATTTTAATGCCAAATCTTCGGCGGTAAAGGTGAAAAAAATACGTTTATTATCGGGTGTTTTTAAGGGTTCTTTACAAGAAAATAATTGACTAATTATATTCATGATTTCAGAATTCTTAAGTAATTGTCCGTTTTTTATAGCTGAAGATTTAGCAACAGAGAGCGCAAAACGATGCAAAAATTCATCTTTTTCTGATGGCGCACCAAATTCGAAATCAGCTATCAACTTAGCTAACATTTGCTCAACTTCGTGTTCTTTCAAATAGCTAGGAATACCGGTTATCCTTACTTCTTCAGCAGCGAATTTTTCAAAACCAAAGCCAATTAATAAAAGAACTTCTTTAAACACGGTTAAGGTCGAAAATGACTTTACATCAAACTCCATTACGTATGGAAAAATAAGCTGTTGACTTACGGAAGGTGTGTCTGTAAGTTGCGCCATTAACTCTTCATACTTTATCCTAAAATGAGCGCGCGACTGATCGATTATAACCAAGCCAGACTTTAACTTGGTAACAATGTATTTTCTTTTGAACTGAAAAGCTTCGGCTTGTGTGTTAAGTTCTTCGTCTGAAAATAAAATTCCCTCCACCAAATCACTTTCAACTTCTATTTGGTTAGTTGAAGCTTTCGGTGTATGTTCTTCTAAATCGTTAAGCGTTGAAGCATATAAATTTTCCCATGCTTTTTTTTGAGAAAAAGAAGGCTGGTCTGCACGAAAAGTCTTATCGAAACTACTCTTAGAAGGCGCTACACTAGAGGATGAAGAGGATGAAGAGGATGAAGAGGATGAAGAGGAATCAAAAGGATTGAATTCCTCGTTTCGTATAAATGGGTTAAAGCTTCTGTCCACATGAATACTTGGACGTTTAGCACCTAATTTCTGTTGTTCGTACGAGGGGTCTAACTCTGCATCTCTTTCAAAATCTAAACTAGGAACTATTTGAAATTGTCCCAAACTATGTTTAATCGAGCTTCTAAGCATTTGGTAAATGCTGTGTTCATCCTCGAATTTAATTTCTGTTTTGGTGGGATGAATATTAATATCCAAGGATTTGGGATCGACTTTTAGGTACAAAAAGTAGGATGGAATAGCTTTGTCGTGAAGTAAACCCTCAAAAGCTGCGACAACGGCATGATGCAAGTAATTACTTTTAATAAATCGATCATTAACAAAAAAGAATTGCTCTCCCCTTGTTCGTTTGGCATGAGCAGGTTTAAAAACAAACCCATCTATTTGCAAAATCTCAGTTTGCTCGGTAATAGGGACCAATTTCTCGTTGGTTTTACTTCCCATAATAGCCACTATGCGCTGACGCAGGTTACCACTCATTAAGTTGAACAGCTCACTCCCATTATGTATAAGCTTAAATGCGATAGCTGGATGTGCGAGTGCAACTCGCTGAAATTCGTCAATTACGTGGCGAAATTCGACCGTATCTGACTTCAAAAAATTTCGCCTTGCAGGGATGTTGTAAAACAAATTTTTAACCGCAATACTTGTCCCGTTTGGAGATACACAAGGTTCTTGGTGTTTTACTTCGCTTCCTTCTATGTGTATTTCGGTTCCGAGCTCGTCCTCTGCTTGTTTAGTTTTCATTTCTACTTGAGCAACCGCTGCGATAGAGGCCAATGCTTCGCCTCTAAACCCCTTGGTGTGCAAATTAAACAAATCCTCTGCACAAGTAATCTTAGAAGTAGCATGACGTTCAAAACAAAGTCTTGCATCAGTAACGCCCATTCCCTTACCATCATCTATAATTTGAAGTAAAGTTTTACCGGCATCTTTAACTACCAAGGTTATGGAAGTAGCACCAGCATCTATGCTATTTTCAAGTAATTCTTTAACAACCGAAGCTGGTCGTTGCACTACTTCACCAGCAGCAATTTGGTTGGCTACGTGGTCGGGAAGCAATTGAATGTGGTTACTCATTAGGTTTATTGACTAAAAATTGACAAATCAAAATCGATGATCCATAAAAAAAGAAGAACAAGCACCATGGCAATTAACACTACTCGCCTATTTATACTTCTGTTTTTTCGGTTCCTACTCTGCGAGCGAGCTTCTGCCCACTGAGCCCCGAAATCAATTTGATTGGTGGTTTCTTTATACTTTTTAAACTTAGAGTCAAAGCTATAAATATTTCCTTCGCTCTTCCCTTTATAATAACGGGGAGTATAATTGTAGCGCTGGCTTTTGGGTAATTTAAATGATTTTAGTTTAAACATAGCTTTTATTCAATTGTCCAAAAATACAAAAATCACAACTAAACAGCCACTTATTTACCATCAATTTAAAGCCCGCTATGTAAGGTAGCGGGCTTTAAATTTTTATATCTTGACCATAGGTTATTTGTAAAATTTGGCATCTTTTCTGAGCTGAGCCATTTTAATGGCGGCAACACCAGCTTCAGTCCCTTTGTTTCCGTGCTTACCTCCAGATCTATCGATGGATTGCTGTTTGTTATTGTCGGTTAAAACACAAAAAATCACAGGAATGTCTCCTTGTACATTCAAATCTTTTATTCCTTGCGAAACACCTTCACAAACAAAGTCGAAATGCTTAGTTTCTCCTTGAATAACAACACCAATAACGATAATAGCGTCAAGCATATCGAAGCTTTCTCCCATTTTTTTGGCACCATACACCAATTCGAAACTACCAGGAACATTCCATCGCACAATGTTTTCCTTTATTCCTCCGTTAGCCAAAATAGCATCGAAAGCACCTTGAAACAAATTGTTGGTAATGTCTTCGTTCCACTCCGATACAACTATACCAAACTTAAAGTCCCTAGCATTAGGGACTTTTGTAGCATCGTAAACCGATAAATTATTTCCAGCTGTTGCCATGTTATTTCATTGCTTGCGCAGTTCCTAAATAAGCTTCAACAAGTTTATTTTCGTCTGAGGTAGGAAATTCTGCTTTTATTCTATTCAAATGCTTTTCTGCTTTTGCACCTTCTCCTAAATCTATGGCTGTAATCGCTGCTTTTAGTAAGAATTTAGGTGTAGTAAAAGAATTGTTGCTCATTTGAGCTGCGGTTTCAAAATAACCTAAAGCTTCTTTATTTTGCTCTAATTGCAAGAAGGCATCTCCAATAGCTCCTTTTGCAAGTGGCGCAAGAACTTGGTCTTTGCCTTTAAACTTATCTAAGTGCGTAATTGCTTTTTGGTAATCTCCTAGGTTTAAGTATGAAATACCTGCGTAATAGTTTGCTAAAGAAGCTGTTTTAGTACCGCTGTAATTAGAGGCTACATCCAACAGACCTAATTTTCCACGCCCCCCATCTAAAGCTAGGTTAAAAAGGGAGTCCCTCACTTTTCCGCTAGACTCTATTGCATCATCAAAAAACACTTGTGCTTGATATATTTCCGTAGCTGCTTCGTTTTCTCTTGGCTCTACAATCCATTTCTGATAAGCTAAATAAGACAATACACCAAAAGCAACTGCTGCAACAGCACCGATAATGTAAGTCTGGTTTTTACTCACCCAAGCTTCAGTTTTGGAAGCACCTTGGTCTAAGGTTTCAAAAACTTCCGCGGTTGTTGATTCTACTTCAACCTGCTCTTCTTTTTCTTTTTTGGTTTTCGGCTTGTAACCACGTTTTTTATATGATGCCATATCTAAATTTTATTCGACTGGCAAAAATATAATTTTTCTTTAAAAGAAAGCCCTATCTACTCTTTTTTATTATTACTAAAATTTAGAAAGAATTTAAAAGCCTTGCTGTTTGAATTTTGTATTTTCACCTACTGAAAAATCGGGACGACTTATATGCAACTTAATCAGCTTTCTTTACTGAATTTCAAAAACATAGAGCAAAAAGAATTTACTTTCGATGCTAAGGTAAATTGTTTTGTCGGGCAAAATGGCGTTGGTAAAACCAATGCTTTAGACAGTATTTATGTGCTTGCCTTCGGAAAAAGTTACTTTAATCCTATTGCTTCACAAAATATAAAGCATAACGAGGACTATTTTGTGGTGGATGGAAATTTTGAAAATGCAAACAAATCCATTCAAGTTACTGTTTCGCTAAAAAAGGGACAAAAGAAAGTGGTTAAGAAAAATGGTAAAATTTACGATAAAATCAGTGACCACATAGGAAGTATTCCGTTGGTTATTATTTCTCCCTACGACAGGGATTTAATTACCGAGGGCAGCGAAACCAGAAGAAAGTTTATGGACGGAGTTATTGCTCAGTACGACCATGCTTACTTAACCGATTTAATTCGGTACCAAAAGGTGTTAAGCCAACGTAATTCGCTGTTGAAATATTTTGCTGCCAACCAACATTTTGAACGTCAAACCTTGGAGATTTATGATGTTGAACTGGTCCAATTAGCCGAAAAAATTGCCCATAAACGAAAAGCCTTTATTGCATTATTCACCCCTATTCTTCAAAAAAGATACGAGCAAATTAGCAATCAAAAAGAAGCTATTCAACTAACTTACAAAACTCATTTAGAGGATGAACAGGTTCGTTTTTCTGACTTATTAGAAGAACACTTAAATAAAGACTTAAGGCTGCAATACACCAGCGTTGGTGTTCATAAAGACGACCTACAATTTGAAATTGAAGGATACCCGATAAAAAAATTTGGTTCGCAAGGACAACAAAAGTCCTACTTAATTGCACTGAAGTTTGCACAATACGACATTTTGCATGAAATAAGTGGTACAAAACCAATACTTTTGCTGGATGATGTGTTTGATAAATTAGATGAAAATCGAGTAGCGCAAATCATACAAATGATCATGAAAGAGGAGTTGGGCCAAGTATTTATATCAGATACACACGCCACTCGAACCGAAAAAGTAATTAAAGAAAATGCACCAAGTTACCAAATGATACACCTGTAGCTTAGGCTTTAAAATGAATTTAAACTTTAAATTTACAACAACGCATAAAAACAACTAAGATGAAACACGCAAATATAAGGTTTCTATACACAGGAGGGGGAAACTGAGAGCTATCGGGATGTGTTGCATCTGCTTGTAAAACAGAACCATAAAAAACAATAAACATTAACAAATGAAAAAAATAAGTTTACTTCTACTACTTTGCTTCAGCTTAATTTCGTGCCAAGATGAAATTGACCTAAACGAACTTAGTAATTACTGGGAAATAAACGAGGTTGAAAACCCGAATGGCGCAAAAAAATCCTACACTTTCAACGAAAATATTGATTTCTTTGAAGTTGAAAACAACAAAGGGATACGTAAAAAAGTAAAACCACAACTGGACGGAACTTTTGTAGTAACTCAGGATTTCGAACGCTTCGAAGTAACAAAAGAAAACAGCAAGGTTTTTCTATACTTTTCTACCGAATATGCGACATGGAAAGAAGAAATTATCGGTTTAAATGACGAAATTTTGGTGCTTAAAAACGAAGATGGTTTGCTGTATACCTACCGAAAATTCGATCCTACTTTTAAAGATTTATTTAAAGAATAAGCATGAGGAAACCAAAACAAAATCCTAGGCAAGCGGAAGAGCATTCGCTTGGTGACCTACTTAGTATTTTCAAACAACAAAAAGGCTTGCAAAAAGGCTTTTTACTAGAAGACTTGAAAAGCGCATGGAGTGAAGAAATGGGACCTGGCGTAGAAAGTTATACTACAAACATTCAATTTGAACGAGGTACGCTATACGTTTCTTTAAGCTCCTCTACCCTACGAGAAGAACTAAGTTATGGATTAGAGAAAATAAAAAAGCTCATTAACGAGCGTTTCGAAAATGAGCCTGTAAAAAGGGTAATATTACGCTAATTGTTAGCCTTATTTTTTTAATTCTAAACCGTCTGTACAAGTTGATTTATTTCTTCTTCAATCCCGTCCCACAACTTGGCTCTTACCTTGAGCGCTTCAATTGAAACATGCTTAACCTCCTCCCATTTTTTTGGATCGTTTCCGCATAATTCAGTAATCAGTTCTAAGGCCATAGGTCCGTGTTCATCTCCGTCTAACTCGATATGTCGATCAAAATAATATTTAAATAAACTCAAATCTTCCTCTGGAAACTTTTGCTGAACTTCACCAATAATTGAAGTAAACATATCTGGAATTAGCTCCTCTCTTCCGTAAGTAAAAGCAGCTGCAATTTCGTGGGGTTTATTGTTTGCAATTACGTTGAAGGTAAAATCTAAAAATTCTTGGACATTGCCTGGCAATTCTACCTTTGCAATGGCTTCCGATATTGAGTTGTTATTTTTAATTTGCTGAATCAACTGCATCACATGGCGCGTATCGGCATTTGCTTTTTCCATAGCATCAATGTACATTTCAAAATGACTTTGGCGCTCACCAAACAAATTAATGTCGGTTTCTTCAGCGAGCACAATTTCATTTATCAAATAACGGTGCTTTGCATTACCGACAGGAACCCAAGGAGTAGAAGTACATGTAAGCTGTTGCTGAAGTGCTTTTAACAACGACATAAAATCCCAAACCGCGTATACGTGATGTTGCATAAACACCTGAAGGTCCTGAGGAGTTTCAACTTTTGAATACAGTGAATGTTGAAGCAGCTTTTTTCTATAACTATCTAATTCCTGTTGAAGATGTGCTAATTCCATGCGTTATTTTTTGGCAAAAATAAATTAAAAAAGCGATTTAAATTTTAAAATTCAAATCGCTTTAACGTATAGTTTTATAATGTGAACCTATACCAACTAAATTTATTTAAAGGCTGCAATTCCGGTTATGTCCATACCTGTAATGAGCAAATGAATATCATGGGTTCCTTCGTAGGTTATTACACTTTCTAGGTTCATCATGTGTCGCATGATAGAGTAATCTCCTGTAATTCCCATACCACCAAGAATCTGTCTAGCTTCTCTTGCAATCGTAATGGCCATTTCAACATTATTTCGCTTAGCCATAGAAATTTGTGCAGTAGTTGCTTTACCTTCATTTTTAAGTTGTCCCAAACGAAGTGCTAACAATTGAGCTTTGGTTATTTCGGTAATCATTTCGGCCAATTTTTTTTGCTGCAATTGAAATCCTGCAATTGGTTTTCCGAACTGAATGCGTTGCTTAGCATACCGAAGGGCTGTATCATAACAATCCATTGCGGCTCCAATTGCACCCCATGCAATACCGTATCGAGCTGAATCTAAACATGACAAAGGAGCGCCTAAGCCACTTTTGCCAGGAAGAAGATTTTCTTTTGGGACTTTTACGTTATCAAATATCAACTCGCCTGTTGCAGATGCCCTAAGCGACCATTTGTTGTGGGTTTCTGGAGTTGAGAAGCCCTCCATGCCGCGCTCTACAATCAAACCATGAATTCTTCCTTCTTCGTTTTTTGCCCAAACTACCGCAATATCACAGAAAGGCGAATTAGAAATCCACATTTTTGCACCATTTAGCAAATAATGATCTCCTTTATCTTTGAAATTGGTAATCATACCTCCCGGATTAGACCCATGATCTGGCTCAGTTAATCCAAAAGAACCCATAAACTCACCTGTGGCTAACTTTGGCAAATACTTTTGTTTTTGTTCTTCGGTTCCGTAGGCAAAAATTGGAAACATAACCAAAGAAGACTGAACGGATGCTGTAGAACGAACTCCACTATCGCCACGTTCAATTTCTTGCATTATAAGTCCATGGGAAATTTGATCTAATCCCGCTCCTCCGTAAGTTTCAGGGATATATGGACCAAAAGCGCCTATCTCTGCTAATCCTTTAATAATGGAGGTAGGAAATTCAGCTTTTTGTGCCGCTTCTTCAATAATAGGGCTAACTTCACGCTTTACCCAATCTCTTGCTGCACCTCTAACCATAAGGTGCTCTTCAGTTAATAAATCGTCTATATTATAATAATCTGGCGATTGAAACAAATCTTGACTCATATTGTGTAATTTTTAAATAATAACAAATTTAAGCAAAGTTTTTCTTGTTTTTCACTACTATATGATAGTTTTTTTGAGAATTTGAAAACAAAGCGTTTATCAAAAAATAGCTTATCAATCAACTGAAACTTTTTTTAAAACAAAGCGCTTAATGCTTGATTATTCTAATTCACATAAAGAAAAAAATATACGCTTTCTTTTGCTGTAATTTCAACTTATAACTGGTATGATACGTTATAGAAAGATCTAAAAATAGGTAAAAAAAATAGCTCCTTTATAAAAGGAGCTATTTGTAAGTCGAATGATGGGTAGGCTTAGGCTTTACCTTCCATTCTATCTTTCAATGCTTGTAATTCAGCGTTTGCGTCACCCAAAGTTGTTTTTTGAACTTCTTCGTTTGCTTTTTTAGCAGCATTTCGAACAATTTTTTGCTCTTCTTCTCTGTGGATAGAAGTGTGCGAAGCTACAACACGCTTAAATTCTTTATTGAATTCAATTACGATAAATTCAGCTTCTTCGCCTTTACCTAATTTGCTTCCATCTTCTTTTTCTAAGTGTCTAGCAGGTACAAAAGCAACAACATCTTCGTTAAATTCGATGGTAGCACCTTTGTCAACGATTTCAGTAATAGCAGCTTTGTGCTTGGTTCCTACAGCAAACTCAGTTGCGTAATCGTCCCAAGGGTTGCTTTCTGTTTGCTTGTGACCAAGGCTTAGCTTGCGTCCATCTACATCCAATTCTAGAACAACAACATCTAGTTTGTCGCCTACTTTACAGAATTCAGATGGGTGCTTAATTTTCTTAGTCCAAGACAAGTCAGAGATGTAAATTAATCCATCAATACCTTCTTCAAGCTCAACAAACACTCCAAAGTTAGTAAAGTTTCTTACTTCGCCAGTATGTCTTGAACCAACAGGGTATTTAGAAGTAATGTCTGTCCATGGATCTTGCGTTAATTGCTTAATTCCTAAAGACATTTTTCTATCCTCTCTATCTAAGGTTAAAATTCTAGCTTCAACTTTGTCGCCTACTTTCACGAAATCTTGAGCTGAACGTAAGTGTGTGCTCCAAGACATTTCTGAAACGTGGATTAAGCCTTCAACACCTTCTTCTACTTCAATAAATGCACCATAATCTGCAATAACAGTAACTGTTCCAGTAACTACATCGCCTTCTTTAAGGTTTTCATTTAAAGCTTCCCAAGGATGCTTGCTTAATTGCTTAAGACCAAGTTGGATTCTTGTTTTATCCTCATCGAAGTCAAGAATTACAACGTTAAGGGTTTGATCAAGTTCAACTATTTCGTTTGGATGGTTGATTCTAGACCAAGAAAGATCTGTAATGTGAATTAATCCATCAACACCACCTAAATCAACAAACACACCGTAAGAAGTAATGTTTTTCACAACTCCTTCTAATACTTGTCCTTTCTCTAACTGGCCAATAATTTCTTTCTTTTGTTCTTCGATATCAGCTTCGATAAGCGCTTTATGCGATACAACAACGTTTTTGAATTCGTGGTTAATTTTCACCACTTTAAATTCCATTGTTTTACCAACGTAAGCATCGTAATCTCTAATTGGCTTAACATCGATTTGAGAACCTGGAAGGAAAGCTTCGATGCCAAAAACATCTACAATCATACCTCCTTTAGTTCTGCATTTTACAAGACCGTTTACAATTGTTCCGTCTTCTTGTGCTTTGTTAACACGCTCCCAAGCTTTAATTACTCTAGCTTTACGGTGAGAAAGAATCAACTGACCTTCAGCATCTTCTTTGATGTCGATAAGTACATCTACCGAATCGCCAACTTTTAAGTCTGGGTTGTAACGGAATTCGTTTAATGAAATAACGCCTTCACTTTTTGCGTTAATGTCGATAATTGCGTCTTGGTCTGTAATATTTACTACAACACCGCTTACTACTTCGTTATGAAGTGTGTCAACGAAATTTTCTTCTACTAATTTTTCAAATTCAGATAATTTTGCATCATCAACTTCTTCGATACCTTCTTGGTAACGGTGCCAGTTGAAATCTGCTAAAAATTGTTCTGGATTAACTTGTTGTGGAGATGCCACAGCAGTTGATTGGTTTTCTGAATGAGCTACTTCTTGTTGCTCGTTTTTGTTCGTTTCTTCAGCCATTGAAGATAAAATTTTGTATTCTGCACCGTTAGGAAAAATTAAGCAACCAATACAGAAGATGTTATTTTATTAATTTTCTGAATCCCAAGCATTTCCAATTTGCACTTAGGGACGGCAAAAATAATTCATTTTAACCAAACGAGCAACTATTTACACAAATAAATTATTGCAAGTCAACAAGTAAACAGGAATTTAGCCGCTATGAATAACACTATGAAGCAGGCCTATGCCATTGAAGATAAAAATAGGCAGAACTACGCGTGTTTAATTTAGTTAAGTTTGAGAACCAAGGATTCTTGAAAGATGAAGAAATAAAATTTGTTTTATTCGGAAGTATATCGCTAAAAACAGCAGAATTTTTAAAATCGATGAAGCATGGGAGCAACACCATTTACTAATTAAAATTAGCCTAATAACCTTTAATTTCAACCAATCACTGGTAAAAATAAAAGTAGCATTGAAAAAAATAAAAAAAGAACTTGCAGTAAAGAAAGAAGATAGTATATTTGCACTCGCAAAAATGGCGTGATAGCTCAGTCGGTTAGAGCGTCGGATTCATAACCCGGAGGTCGCCAGTTCAATTCTGGCTCACGCTACAAAAAAACCCAAGCATTGCTTGGGTTTTTCATTTATAATAACACCATTATTTTTAGTGAGCTTCAATCATGAAACCCTAGGCTTTTAAAAGGGATAACATTTCATCTAAATCTACTTCAGATTGATTTCCTTTCAGCATATTTTTTAATGTATACGTGTTTTTAGATAGCTCCTCCTCACCCGCGAGCACAACAAATGGAATATTTCGTTTGTTTGCATAATTCATTTGCTTTTTCATTTTGGCAGCTTCTGGATATAATTCTGCACGAATACCATTTTCACGAAGGTGCTTTATCGCTTTTAACGCATACCTAGCCTCTTCGTTTCCAAAATTAATAAATAGGATGCTTGTGTTTTCTTCAACCTGCGTGGGAAATAAATCAAGTTCTTCTAAGACTAAATAAATACGGTCCAAACCAAATGAAATTCCAACGCCAGACATGTTTTTCAAACCAAATATTCCCGTTAGGTCGTCGTATCTACCTCCGCCACCTATAGAACCAAGTTTAACGTTTGGTGGTGCAGCTACTTCAAAAATACAACCTGTGTAGTAATTTAATCCTCTCGCTAGGGTAACTTCTAATTTTAAGGTAGCAGCCTTCAATCCTAAAAACTGTACTTGCTCATACACAAATTCAAGCTCCTCTACTCCTTGCATTCCTATGGTGGAATTTTGCAATAAATTTTTTAATAGGCCAAGGTTCTCTTCAAAATTATCGGTTGCTGAAAAAATAGGGGCTATTTTATCAATCGCCTCAGGCTTAATGCCTTTTTCTATCATTTCTTTTTCGACTCCTTCTCGACCGATTTTATCTAACTTGTCTAAGGCTACCGTAAAATCGATGAGCTTATCTGGTTGACCAATAACTTCGGCCAAACCGGAGAGCACTTTGCGGTGATTTATTTTTACACTTACGCCTGGCAAGTTAAGGGAGTGAAACACTTCATCATATAACTGAACAAATTCTACCTCTTGCCACAAGCTCTGACTTCCTATAACATCTGCGTCGCATTGATAAAACTCTCTGAAGCGCCCCTTCTGTGGACGATCTGCCCGCCAAACAGGTTGAATTTGATAGCGTTTAAAAGGGAAATCCAATTCGTTGTAATGCTGAACTACAAATCGAGCAAAGGGAACTGTCAAATCATAACGAAGGGATTTTTCGGTAATTTCTAAACTTAATTGTTGTGCGTCTTTTTGAGCTAGTTTTTCTGCTGAAACTTTCGCTAAATAATCGCCAGAATTTAAAATTTTAAAAATCAACCTATCGCCTTCGTCGCCATACTTGCCTAAAAGGGTAGTATTGTTTTCAAAACTTGGCGTTTCAATAGGCTGAAACCCGAAGCGTTTAAACTGGGTATGAATTACGTTGGTAATGTAGTTTCGTTTTGCAACATCGGCGGGAAAAAAATCCCTGGTTCCTTTCGGAAGACTTGGTTTCTGTGCCATTCGATTTATTTTTTACAAGGTATGTTTAACCCGCTTTATGCATTAAAAAATCTATTATAAGACAACAGCTCTTGAAGATTAAATCTTCGTTGACTTTTTAGAAATTACCATGGACTTTCTATACTGATTTCTCAAAAGTCTAGATTTTATTGAGCGTTGCCTTTTATTACGAAGTTCTACTACATAAACCGAGTTTAATTAATCATGGGTTCAAAATACTGATATAATTTTCCTTTGGTAATGTTAGCTCCTTGTTTGATAAGTGCGAAAATATCTTTATTCCTATCTTCTGTTATCGGTTTTTCTGATGCATATATTTCTACATCATCATTGAGTAAATTCTGCTTCAACCACTGGTAACCTTCGGTGGTTTGCAAATCGACTGCTGGATTATTTACTTTTATTCCAATTAAGTCTATGGTTACTGTATCAAAGTGAAAAAGAAAAATATGCTGTGGAGAAAAATGCTCCAAAAATTCAACTTGATTTAGTACACCTTCCCAAACTAAATCACTGAACAAATCTAACTCCTCTTCGGCGACGGCAGGTTTTTCCTGCTTTATCTTTTCCCATTCTTCGCGGGTAATTTGCTGAGAAGCTAAAAATTTTGCAAACTCTTCGTGTAACTCTTCTAGTTGTTCCCTCGTTAATCTTTCGTACTTCATTTGCTATGATATATTCTTTCAAAGGTATTAAAATTACACAGTAAAAATAAATGTATTAGTGCGTAAAAACCTTTACTAACTAAAAAAGCCTACTCATTGAGCAGGCTTTTTTTATTTAAATGGCCAATTAAGCCTCTGCAATTACATCAAAGCTGTAGTCTACAACTACATCTCTATGAAAACGCAATTTAGCTTGGTATTGTCCTAATCTTTTGATGTTTCCACCCAAAATAGTAACGTATTTTTTATCGATTACTACGTCGTTTTTCGATAATTCTTCAACTAAATCTGCAGCTGTAATACTTCCGAAAAGTTTCCCGTCAGTTCCAGCTTTTGCAACTAACTTTAAGGCTTCGATAGCTTTTAGTTTGTTTGCTTCTTTAGTTGCATCATCTACAACTTTTTGCTCTTTATGAGCGCGTTGTCTTAGGTTTTCAGCCAATACTTTTTTTGCAGAAGAAGTAGCTAAAATAGCCAATCCTTGTGGGATTAAAAAGTTACGTCCGTAACCGTTTTTTACTTCTACGATATCGTCGGCAAAGCCTAATTTTTCAACGTCTTTTTTTAGTATAACTTCCATAATTGCTTGCCTTTTATTTTAATAAATCACCAACGTATGGCATTAATGCCAAGTGACGTGCTCTTTTGATTGCAACAGACACTTTTCTTTGGTACTTTAAAGAAGTTCCTGTAAGTCTTCTTGGAAGAATTTTTCCTTGCTCGTTTACAAACTCCATCAAAAAGTCAGGATTTTTGTAATCGATGTACTTAATTCCTGCTCTTTTAAAACGACAGTAGCGTTTCTTTGAGGAAGTTTCAATATCTAACGGAGTTAAATACCTTACTTGTCCGTCATTCTTATCTTTTGATTGTTCTTCAATTGTTGCCATGACTACTTCTTGTTTGCTTTAATTCTTTTTACTCTTTCTACCGCCCAAGCTGCTGCATGCTTATCTAACTTCACAGTTAAGTAACGCATTACACGCTCGTCACGACGGAACATAAGCTCTAAGGTGTCGATTTCTTGTCCGTCTACCTCGTACTCAAATAAGTGGTAAAAACCGCTTTTTTTGTGTTGGATTGCGTAAGCTAATTTTTTTAGCCCCCAATCTTCTTTGTTCGTCATCTTGGCACCTTTAGAAACAAGAAAATCTTCGTATTTCTGTACTGTCTCCTTTATCTGATCTTCAGATAAAACGGGATTCAAGATGAAAACAGTCTCATAATGATTCATATTATACTTATTAAAATTGAGGTGCAAAAGTAATATAAAAAATGTAATAATAAGTAAGTTAGTCGATTAATTTTTATCAACTACTCTATTCGTGCTCAATCTAATCATTAAATAACGAGGTGAATTCGTTTTATGGTAATTTGTTTTATTGTGAATGACTATTGTAAATTGAAAAAAATCAATAATTAAGACCGTTGCAAGGAAAAAAAGAACAAAAACAAGCAAATAAGCATTTAATTTGTTGCAATACAGCTAATTAAGCACTATATTTACCTCATCAAACTACATAAAAACCCTACCCTTGCCGATAGTATTTGTGATTTACGCACAAGAAAGATTAAAAAAACATTTTTTACCCAAATAGATGCTCTTCTAGATTGGGATAAGATTAGTAAAGCAATAGATAAACATTACAAAAAAGGAAAAAGTGCCGTTGGTAATCCTAGTTACGATGGGCTGCTATTATTCAAAATGTGTTTACTTCAAACTTGGTATGGATTAAGTGATTATGAAGTTGAGGATAGAGTAAATGACAGTATTTCTTTTAGTTACTTTTGTGGCCTAAACATCGACCAAATTGCTCCAGATCATAGTACCCTTAGTAGGTTTAGAACAGCAATGACTAAAGCCAATGCATTTGAACCTTTATTTAAAGAAATCAATGCCCAACTAGAAGCCCATCAAATTATCATTAAAAAAGGTGTTTTAGTAGATGCTAGCGTAGTAGACACTCCTTTAAGGCCAAAAGGAAAAACTAACTTTGAGGTTACTAAAGATAGAGAAGACCAACAGGAGGTTGAAGTAGAAAAAAATTATCCTGATAGCGTAGATAAAGAAGCTTCATGGTTAAAGAAAGGAGGTAAATTTAGGTACGGTTATAAAAAGCATTATTTGACAGATGAAGAAGGCTTGGTTTTAGGAGTAGTAACCACCAAAGCTAGTACAAATGAAATTAGCAATTTAGAAGAAGTCTTAGACGCCTCTGACTTGCCAGAAAACATACCGTTAAAAGCAGACAAAGGCTATCAATCTAAGAAAAATGAAGAGTTATTAAAACAAAGAAAACTCAAAAATCACATATTAAAAAAAGCAAAGAAGAATAAACCATTGACTCGATGGGAGAAAAAATTTAACAAGCTTATTGGTAAAACAAGATTTAAAGTAGAGCGTACTTTTGGAGGAATCAAAAGGTGGTTTTTTGGAGGAGTAGCAAGATATAGAGGAATAGCAAAAATGCATACTCAAAACCTGATGGAAGCAATCTCATACAATTTATACCGAAGTCCAGGGATAATTGCGTCCAATTGTGAAATTTAAGAGAAAAATAGACCAAAAAAGAGGTCTGTGATGACCAAATGTCAATAAAAAATGAAAAATAAAGGCTGAAAAATCAAAAATTAAGCATTAAAAGAAAAAAATAAGAAACCACGTTGATTATGCAACGGTCTTTAATTACGATTTAGTACACAACAAAAAAATAAAAACTCTAAAATTCCTTGATTTTTTCCCCGTCCCTCAACCCTGTTAAATGCGCTTTGCGTAATGCGTTGCATCATTTAATAGGGTAAAGGGAGGAATCAAGGAAATTCAGGCTCCTTCTTGTCCCATGAAATACAACGTAAATTTATACGGGATAGGGCTGAGACAAAACTGATTTGACGAGTTTCAATTTTTGTCGTATGCTATAAATTACAGTTAAGTTTTTGTCGCTAATACTTGTTACTAGTTGAAATTACTAGAAAAGAAAGCGATTATTTTTTTCTTTATGTGAGTTAATATTTTTTGCTCCTGAACTGATTATACTTGACTTCGAAAAAAAGATCGCTTATAAAACCACCTTTAGTCTAGAAGAAGCAAGCCAAGACGCGAAGAGCCCTAATACGCTTATAGTAACAAAAACAATTACTAAGTTACTTGCTTCTATTGCTACTGGGTAAGCTAAAAATGGGGTAATCATGAACCACTCGAAATACAATTGAGACAACACTAAAAGACAACCTAGCACAATGCCCAATAAGCCTCCGAATATACTCATCATAGCGCCTTTAAGAAAGAAAATTTGCTTTAACTGTGGAAGGGTAGCGCCTAAATTGTGCAGGGTTTTTAAATTGTGCTTTTTATCTAAAATAGCCATAATAAGCGAACCAACTACATTAAACAAGGCTACAATAATTACGAGCGTAAAAATAAAATATACTGCTAGGTATTCAGTATTCAGCATTTTGTACAAACTATCGTTAAGTTGAATTCTGTCGCGCACATACACTTGACCTTCAAATAATGCATCTAAGGAAGTAATTACTTGTTGCATGTTAGCTTTTTCGGACAAACGAAGTTCGATATGGGTTACTTCATTCTCTGGGATTGAAAGCAAATCTCTAGCAAAAGAAATGGAGGAATAAACAAACTGAGCGTCAAGCTCTTCATTAATTACATAAATTCCACTTGCGGTGGCGTTGGATGTTCGAAATGCATTTTGCAAAGAAACTTGCCCTTTTCCGGGTTTTGGCACTAAAAATGTAAGAATTCCCGTTGCATCATAAATTCCTACACCAAGCCCGCGGGCAATGCCATTGCCTAAAACTACTTGGTAAGGGTTATCGAACCAATTCCCAACAAAAACACTGGATTTTATGGCATTTACCGATGTAAAGGAGTCGTCTACACCTTTAATAAAAGCGGGGAAATTTTTGTCTTTAAAACGAAGAAGTACCCGCTCCTCTACTACCTCAGAGACAAAACTAACTCCTTCTATCTGGCGTAATTGCAATCTGTTATTGTCACTTAAAGAAATGGTTTTACCTTGTTTAGGAAAAAGTTTAAGGTCGGGATCGTAATCGTTGGTAAATGCTAAACTAAACTCCTTAAGACCAGCAAAAGCCGAAAGCACAACCACCAATGAAAATGCAGAGGCAATAATGCCGAATGCTGAAACATAGGTGATAATATTAATTGCTTTTTGATCGCTTTTAGACCATAAATAACGTTTAGCTATGTACGTAACTACATTCAACTTTTTTTGCGCTTGTTGAGTAAATCGGGGTTTTTTAAAGGATCTTCTGTGCCTTTGAATGCTTTTTCAATTGTATCGATGTATTCCAAAGAATCATCGTTAAAAAATTGAATTTCTGGCATTCTACGCATTTGGTGTTTGGTTAACACTGCGATTTGATGCTTAATTTTATGCTTAATTTCATTCAAATCGGAAATCAAGGCATTGGCGTGCTCCACAGGAAAAACACTTAAATAAGCTTTAGACTGTAACAAATCTGGCGTGACTCTAACTTTTGTTACCGAGACTATAACACCTGTTTGTCCAGCATCTCTAAGAACTTTGGCTATTACTTCTGCAAGGTCCTTCTGAATAACCCCTGCTATCTTTTTTTGTCTATTCGTTTCCATGCGACAAAAATACGTTTAAAATGCTAAACTGAAAGAAGTAAGTACATATTTGGGATATTATATCGCTTATCAATTGAAATTAACGCGACAAAATGCTATTTTTCCTTACTGTTTCATTACAAACAAAAAAAAGCATACCAATTGAACCGTTAAGTTAGGCTAAAATAAATTGAATTATTAAGTTGATTTAAGATAAGGCAAAAATCGCTTTATTATCCATAGTTTAAATTAATAAATGGAATAACAATAAACATGTAACATAAAAAACCCCGCAATAAGCGGGGTTTATAATAATTACTAATCGTATTTATTAAAAGTCAGGAGTAAATTCTGTAGTTCCAGCATCTCCATAACCATTAGACCAAGTAAGTTCAAAGAAATCTACATTTCCATCACTATCTAGTGTATAGCTTCCTTCTCCGTTAAAGAAATCGCCTCCGTAAGTAGTATCTGGCTGATCGATTACAAACAGTTCTTGCGTGTCGAAATCTGCCACAACTGTAACAGCATTATCTTCGGCATTATAAGTAAGAGCATACAATCCACCAGTAATGTCAGAAATGATGAATTCAGCTGGAATGTCTCCTGCTGTTAATTCGACTGAATAGCTCAATGGAATATCTGAATTTGCAGGGTCACAACCACCAGAGCCGTTTCCAGCACAAACAACAGACTCAGTTGTCCAATCACCTTCACCAAAAATACTTGGGAAAACAACAGAAAGAACCATGGTTGTAGGAACATCGTTTTCTATACCAACTGAAACTTTAGCATTATCGATAGATACTAGCGTAAACTGAACGCTGTATTCATCTTCGACATCGAGGTCTACAGTGTACACAAATGAAGCATCTCTGGTGTTAGCAGGAATAAGCTGGGTAAATGTACCTTGCTCTACGTTAGCTTCACCTTCAATTAATTCAACACTGTAGGTATAAGTAACATCTTGTCTGTTAACAGGAACTTCATAGTTCACTCGGATGGTTACATTTTCAGAGCCCGAAATTGGGGTGGTCTGAGTAGCTGAAGCAAATTGAATCCATCCCGTTTCAGCGTCGCTTGGAAAATTACTATCGTAGTAGTCTTCTGTACAAGAAGTGAACACTAAAGCGATAGCTAATAATCCGTATATTAATTTATTTCTCATAAGTATAAGGAATTATTGTTTAGTAAAACGTAAGGTTGCAATGAAAGGCGTTGTACCACATCCTCCGTCCTCGGCAAAATCAAGAACGTCGAAAATAACTACATCGTCGCCATCGGCAACTACAAAATTAGAAGGAGTTTCAGGAGTTCCAATACCAATAGAGCCATCGCCACAACCTAATGTACCTCCAGCATCTCTTGTTCCCTCGAACAACACATCACCACAGCTTAAATCAATCATTGCAGTATAAGGAGCATTGAATGCAGCTGCAAAATAACTAAAAGCAAAAGTTCTTCCAGTTGTAGAACCTTCTTCTAACTCTACTTCGACAACTTGTGTAGAAAGAGATCTTCCATTACCTCCAAAGAATGGGTTTTCTTGCTCAGATATTTGTTCCATTAAATAAGAACCTACAAAATAATCAGCAGGAACTGGACAAATTAAACGCATAGAAATTTCCATTTGTTGAAGCGATCCGTTTAAGTCTGAACCATCGCTTGCAGAAGCAATTCTAAAAACAAGTAGCTCGTTAGAAGTTGTTAGCTCCTCAACAGATTCAGCTGTAACAGTAAAAGTACCAAAATACTCTCCGGCTGGTATAACCACAGTTTCTGTAAACGTAAAGTTGACAACTGGGTTACCTGCTTCGTCGGTTAGTGTATTGGACACCAACTCGATTTCCACCGTACGGTCTACATCAGATAATTCTGATGAAACAACATTCCTTGAAACTGTACCACCTTCGTCCAAAACTACTTGTAAAGCAGCAGAAGAAGTGGCAAAGTAAGTAATTCTTCTTTGTCCATCGAAAATAGGACTTTCAGTTTTACTACAAGAAAACAAGGTTGTTGCTACAATTAATAAAGCAAATATCTTTTTCATTGTGTATAATATTAAATTAATTTACCCACTGTGGGTTTTGTTGAACATTAGGGTTACCATTAAGCTCCGCTTGAGGAATTGGGAATACCCATCTATTGTCATTTACCGGTAGGTTACATGGAACGTTACCATCACAATCTCTTTCGTCACGCTCGAATCCTTGGTTAAGAATATTTCTGTAACGCTTTACATCGATGTAACGGTGACCTTCAAAACACAATTCTAAACGACGCTCAAATGCAATGTTTTCGATAGCGTTATTAAGACCTGAAAAAGCAGTTGCATTTGCAGAAGTTCCTCTACGAGCGTTTCTTATCGCTTGAATGTCTTGAGCTGCTGCCAAGAAGTTACCAGCTCCTCTTGCATGCGCTTCTGCTCTCATTAAGTAAGCTTCGGAAACACGCATAGATTTGAAAGGGTTAATGAACTGACCGGCTGTTCCAGGGTATTTCCATACTTGGTACTCCTCGTCTTGAACCCCCTCTGGACCAATATTTACGAATCTACGAATATCTCCATTAGTATTCGCCTCATTTTCAAGCAAATCAAATAATTGGTAAGATACCTCAAAGAAATTTACAAGCGTACCAGTAAAAATCCAAACGTTAGCGTAGTTAGGGTTAGAACCTAAAACTGCATCTCTTTTGTAAATTACTTCCGTATCGTCGTTAGCAGCAAACATGTTTACATACTGTGTTTGATCAGCTAATGGATACTTATCGATTAACGGAGTAGTGTTAGTGATAACACCTGGCCAATCTTCAGTTAACAACGCAAGTCTAGCTCTTGTAAAAGTGATGAAATCAAGCGTTGGAAACGTATTGTTGGTATACGAAGCAGGAATTAATCCTTCCGCTAAAGCCAAGTCCGCTAAAATAGCATCTACTGTTTCTTGCGTAGTTGGGCGAGCCGGAGCATCTCTATTTTCTACCGAATTTTGGTAATGAACACCAAGTGCAGAAGGATCTGCAGCATTTTCACCGTAGTAATTTAACAATTCAAAGTGAAAGTAAGCTCTTAATGCGTGCAACTGGCCAACGATTAAATCGTACTGAGTTTCTTGCCCAAGACCAGGTGTGATTGCCTCAGCCGCTCTTAATACACGATTAGCACGATTAGCTAAAAGGTAACGGTTACCCCAAATACCTCCCGAAGAGTTTTGAGGATCTAAAATCTGGTTGTGCAGGTTTAAGCCTTGACCACCTGAGTCTTTACCTATTTTAATATTATCCCCAAAAATGGAGTTAAACTGAATCAAGTCAAACTGCGTAAATCCAGTCATCACACCGTTAAGACCAGCTTGTAAATCAGCCACGGTCTCGAAGGCGGTTTCTTCTACTAGCACATCGTTAGGTGTTCTATCCAGTTGATCTTCACAACTAGAAAAAACAGCAGCAAGTGCGAATATGATTAAATATTTTTTCATTGTATATATTATTTAAAATGTTACGTCAATACCAGCTGTTACTTGTTTTGGTAGAGGGTATGAGAAGAAGTCATTAACAATGCTACTTTCTGGGTCAAAACCTCTCCACTTAGTGAATGTCAACAAGTTAGTACCTTGTAAGAACACACTTAATCCGTTAATAAATCCGATACGATCTAATACTTCTCTGTTCACAGTGTAACGTAAGTTAATGTTTCTAAGTCTTAAGAAAGAGGCATCTTCTAAGTAACGAGTACCATCTTGGAAACGTAAACCACCATACTGTAAGCCAGGAATACCAGTAATATCACCAGGCTGAGACCATGCGTCTAATAAAGAAGTGTTCATGTTTGAAAAACCAGCAACAGAAACGTCTTCAGTTAACGCATAGGTACCATTAACTCTCCATGCATCGTACTGGAAAGACCATAGTGAATTCAAGCTCCACTCTTTCCAAGAAACATTCAATCCGAAACCACCTGTCCAAACTGGATCAAATTGTCTTCCTGTATAAACACCGTGAGCAGCTCTATTATAGTTCGTTGTTAACTCACCATCAGCAGTATAATACAACGCACGTCCATCGGCAGGGTTAACACCAGCCCATTGCTGCATAAAGTATGTAAATGCTGGTAAGCCTTCTTGTAAACGAGTTCTTGAAGCACCTTCAACAAAACCAGTATCGTTATCTAAACTAACTACCTTGTTATCGTTGTAAGCTCCGTTAAAGAATACATTTACACTCCAATCGTTAGTTGCTGACTTTCTAAGAATGTCGTATGCAATCTGCAACTCTACCCCTGTGTTGGTCATTGTACCAACGTTGGTTTGAGTAGTTGCAAACCCAGTACCTGAAGTAGAAATGTTTCTACCAAAGAAAAGATCTGATGTCTCTTTTTTGTAAATATCTAAAGCACCTGTTAAACGGTTGTTCCATAAACCAAAATCTACACCGAAGTTAAGTTGAGAGGTAGTTTCCCACTGCACTTCTTCATCGGATAAACCTTGTGGAGATAATTGGTTGTTGTTTTGGTAACCTGGTCCTCCAGCAAAAGTTTGGAAACCTGGAAAGAAACCTCCTGCGATAGCTTGGTTACCTGTTTCCCCATAAGACAGACGTGTTTTAAGAGCAGAAACCCAATCAACATTTTCCATAAATGCTTCTCTATCGATGTTCCAACGACCTGCAACTGAATAGAAAGTACCCCAACGGTAGTCGGACTGGAATCTAGAAGTTCCATCACGTCTTATGGTTACGTCAGCTCCAAATCTTCCGTCGTAATCCCAAGTAACATTACCGAAATATGACAATAAAGCCGTATCTGCTTCCGTAGAGAAAACATTAGGAATAAACGGGAAAGTTTCGTTACCATTTCCATCTACAACCGCTGTGTTAGGGTCGATGAAACCAGCCGAAGAACCTGGAAATTTAGGGTTCAAACCAAAAGCTTGGAATCCAGCATTTTGTACGTTTCTATAAAAATATTCAGTAAATAATGCACCAGAAATTCTGTGTTTTTTCTCTTCGTCTAAGAAGTCTGTGTAACGGATATTTGCGTTGGTGTTGAACGAGAAATCTCTAAAGAAAGACTCAAACTGAGTACCTCCACTAAAATCTGCAGCCGCTTGCTGGTTTGGAGATAATGCACCACGGATAGACCCAGGTGCATCAATGCTTAAGCTTTGAATACCTATGTAATCCATGTTAGCTATACCACCGATTGATAATTTTTCGTTAATTCTGTAAGTTAAGTTACCTCCAACCAACATACGTAATTCATCTTCTCTATCGGTATTTAAGCTAGCCGTGTTTAAGGCCAAGAAAGGAGTATTCTGGAAACCATTAGCTCCACTAACGCTTAATGAACCATCAGGATTTAAAGCACCCGATTGCTGTGTACCAACAATATTCAACGAGCCGTCAGGATTAAATGGGTTCAAGAAAGGTAAACCTAAGAAAGGAACAATAAATGGGTTATCTAACTGACCTCCTGTATTTGCTCCTCTAACCGCATCTACAACGAAGTCGTTGTTAGAGTATGCCAACGAAACATTGGTACCGTAAGATATTTTGTCATTACCACCTTCCAAATTGTTTCTAACAGAAAAACGTCTTGTTTTAGAACGTAAAGTTGTCCCTTCTTGTTCGAAGTACTGAACTGAAGTAAACGAAGACATGTTTTCGTTACCTTGAGTAATATTTAATTCATGTGATTCTGTTTTACCATTTTGGAATAAAATTTTTGCCCAGTTGGTGTTTGCTTGTCCAGCAATTGCAGCAATTTGAGCATCAGTTAGATTAGAACCAAACTGAGTTCCTGGCAACTGGTCTCTACGCCAAGTTAAGTTTTGCGTAGTATTCATCATACGCACATTCGACTCAACATTAGTAGACTCACCAAACAAGGCTCTGTAACGCACTGATAAACCAGAGTTACGCTTTGCCTTCTTTGTAGTTACAATAATTACCCCTCCAGCACCACGGTTACCGTAGATAGCAGAACCTGCGGCATCTTTAAGTACGTTCATCGACTCGATGTCGTTTGGGTTAATCGATCTAAAGTTATCCTCATTAACTGGCATACCATCAACCACATATAAAGGCTGTGTATTACCACTTAACGAAGAACGACCACGTATAATGGTAGTTGCCGCTTGCCCTGGTTGACCTGAGTTAGTTCGAATGTTTGCACCCGCAACTTGCCCTTGTAGGATTTGATCCACAGAAGCAATTGGAATTTGCTCAATAGACTCAGAGCGAACTGTAGAAACTGCAGAAACTACTTCAGAATCCTTAAGGATACCACCGTAGGCAGTTACTACAACTTCATCAAGCTCATCTGCATCTGGCTCTAATGAAGCATTAATTGTTGTTCTGTTTCCAACTCTTTGCTCAACTTTTTTAAAGCCAAGGTAATTGAAAACTAAGACATCATCTGCAGAAACCTCGATGGTGTACTTACCATCAAAATCTGTTTGGGTTCCTTGTGATGTGCCCTTCACCGTAATGTCGACTCCCGGTAGAGGAATCGCCGATGGATCGGTCACCAAACCGGAGACCGTCTTTTGTTGTGCGAACGTGAGTTGCACTGCAAACACTAATAGTAGTGTAAGAATTCCACTAAACTTTGTTCTCATTTTTTAAATTTATTTGAATTAGCCAATGCCAAAAGTCAAAATTAAAAGTTAATTACACAACTTTTTTTCGTTTTAATTTTAAATAAAAATGTTAAAAGTTAACCTTAAGGTAATATTCGCCTAGAAAAAAGTATTCAAACTGAGGTGAACTTGGGTGTTCTGAAAGGCAAAATCTTGGGTACTTGAAGCTCCATTTGCAAAGATTAACCGCAGTAAACCAGCGGGTGTATCTAGGCCTAAACCAAAGCCAAAACTATATAAATTATCGCCTATACCAAAGAGTTCATTTTCGAAATAACCATAATCTAACACACTGTTAGCATACAAGTTAGCACTCAAATAATAGCGTAATTCTGTTTGAAGCGAACCATACAAAGAGGCTACCAAACTGTTCTCTTCAAAGCCTCTTATGCTCTGTATTCCACCAAATCGGTAGAGTTCATTATCTAAGTACCTATCCGACGCCAACCACCGAAAATGTGCTGCCGTATAAAAATAAGTACGGTTGGTTAATTTAAAGTGATGTTCACCTGAAAATTCAAGTTTTGTTTGGTCATTTGACCCAAATTCTGCCTCTCTTTTGCCTAAAAAGGTGTTTAAATGAAGTTTAGTCACGTTCAAAAATGCACCTATTTGCTCTTGGCGCTGCCTAAAATTTAACCCAACCCCATAAAAATTACCCGAAAAGTTATCGATTGGCTCGTTTGGGTTGGCCACTTGTGGTGCAGAAAGAAGGTTGGTGGAAGTTAGCCATTGTGAGTTGGCACTTACTCTTAATTGATGCGTAAGTTGGTAACTCAGCCTCAAGTCTGTTTGTGTAGTTGCAAATGTGGTGTCTTTTCTAAAAAAGTCTAATCCAGCTTCTAGGCTAAATGGAGAACTCGCCAAAAAAGGAAGCTCTGCATTTAATCGAAACCGCTGTTGGTCTCTCCCGTCATTTTTATAATTAAGCGCCAAGGATTCACCCATGTTTAGGTTGTTAATTAAAAGCAAGTCGATGTACCCGTTTAACTCCAAACTTCCCCCATCCGAATTACTAAATCCAATAAACCCATCAAAGCTATTGGCATTTGTTTTTTCGAGGTACATATATATATGAGTAGAATCTTGGGTAAACTGAACTTCTGGACTTTTAACAGATCGTACAAAAGGAATTGCTTCCAAACGTTCTACACGTCGGTTCAAGGTTTCTTTTTTAAAGAGTTGTCCAGATTTAATTCGAACTTGATGGGTAAGGAAAGCACGCGGAAACTTATCGTAAGGTTGAATGTAAATATTGCCTATTCTTCTTTCACGGCCGGATGAAATGTTTAGGTTTGCTTTTATGAATTCTTCACTTACTTCTAAGTGCTCTAGTTGAAGCTTTACAAATGGTAATCCTGCTTCACTGTAGGCGTAAATTAATTGCGCTGCAAATTGCTCAAATGCCTCGAAGCTGAGCACTAGGGTTTCTTCCTCTATGGGTAATTTTAAGGCTTTAAAATCGGCTAACTGAACAGCTGAAAATTGAAGTTGTAAAGCTTCAAATTTCGGACCTAAATCCCAATTAATAGCTACTGTATCGATAGCTGTTTTAGTTAGTGCTGCAGAAGCAAACAAGAAGCCTTTGTACTGAAAAAATTCTTGAGCACGATTTACTTCAGAAATTGCTTCGTCGTAACTGGATACTTTTTGTAGCAAAGCAACCTCTTCAACCAAGTTGTTTAGCGAATCGACTTCAAATTTATTACGCAAAACCAAATCCTGTGCTTGCAGCATAAACACAGTATGTAAGAGACCACTATAGAGGAGTAACTTTTTCAGGTTTTTATAAGGTTTAAATACTTTTCAAAGATAATACCATTTATTCATTGAAACTACTTCAACAAAACGCCTATTTTCATTCTGTTGAGTTACTAAAAAACAGTAAAGTACATGACAAAAATTTATATTCATTGAAAATCAAAAAATTATAGCGTATTTATTTTATGGTTGTATACTAAGATACATTGGTTTACTTCATAACGCATAATGATGTCCCCTTTCAGGGTTTTGATCTATCATTATTAATTTTTATAATTATGTCATCCCTTCGGGATTGAATTATGCAAGGAAATTTAAATTCAATAGTCCCGATTTTCAAATCGGGGTAAATAATTAGGAACGAAAAATTGGCTTTAGCCAAATTCCTAAGAATTATAATGCGTTTTTGGCTAAAGCCATTTTATTTGGTATACATTGTAAACGGGATAAATCCGGTTTCTATTAATTTTCAAATTTTCAAATTATATATTTCTTAGGTGAAGCTCATTTTTTTGTCATGTATTTAGAAAAATTAGTTCAAGTTAATGTTAGATTTTACTAATCCACATAGAGAAAAATGTCGTTCCCGAAGCGGTCGGAACAGGCTGTTTACTTTTCTAGTAATTTCAACTAATATGGTATAACTACAATAGAAAAAAAAAGTTTCACAAAGCCAACCAACTATCAACTACTATAATGCTTTTACTTTCATAAGTAATATTTAACCGAACCTCAAGTTATTTTACATAAAAAAGAAATCAATCATATAATTGCCGTCATAGACTTTTTTCAATACTAATTAACCGATCCGTGATTCAATTGATAATTAAACGCAGAAAATAAATGGGTATTGTTTTAGGCAACGAAAGAAGTCTGTCGCATAAATGTTGTTATTTAAACATAACCTCGTAAGCTAGAGGGTGCTGACAAACTTTTTAGTCTCGTTGATTAGGTAATCTTGAAGGTATTTTTTATTTTTATTCTGGGTGTTACTAAGAATAATTACTACAATGTCTTCGTCGGGAAGGTAGGTGAGTCCGTTTCTGTAGCCATCCCAAATACCGTTGTGATAAATAATTGGTTCTTTACGCTTTCCTTTCATGGTTCTAAAACCCATCCCATATTTATAGGTGTTGAATTCGTCTTGGTTGAACATTAACTGAACACTTTCCTCGGATAAAATTTCGTTATTTTTTAATGACTTAAACCAACGCCACAAATCAGTTGAAGATGCATAGATTCCTTTATCGCCCAAGGCTGCATTATGAAAGCTCGGCGGAAGACTTACATACCCCCTTCCGTAACCAATAAAAGCATCGGCAACTTCAGGGTTAATTCTACTGCTTAAGCCTACATAACTTTGGTCTAAACACAAAACGGAAAAGAAACGTTCTTGAATAAAATCTTGAAAACTTTGGTTGGTAATTTCTTCAACGATGGCTGCCAACAATACATAGTTTGAGTTGTTGTAACTGAACCTCGACCCTACTCGAAAGTTTAAGTTTCGTTGATGTGTGTTAATTAAATTTACAACATCCTTATTTGTTGGTGCTTGTTTCTTTTTCCAGAAAGCTTCTGTAATGTACATATAGTCCCAAAGCCCTGAGGAATGCTTTAGTAAATGACGAATACTTACTTCTTCAAACTTAAACCCCGGAAGATAATTGGCAACGGGCTCATCGATTAACAAACAATCTTCTTCTTGCAAAAGCAAAATAGCTGCTGCGGTATATTGCTTGCTAACAGAAGCTAACTCGTAAGCAACATTATCCTGTGGTAGTAATTTTTGCATCGGGTCTTGGTAACCTATTTGTTCGTTTAAAATTACTTTATCCTTGTGGGCAATTAATATACTTCCATGAAAACGGCTCGCCTGTGCTCGTTTTGTTATTTTGGTTTGTAATTGATTGGTTTTTAGCGGGAAATTAAGTTGGTAGTAAAGGTCTAATTCATCTGCATCAAATAGCCTTTCGATTGCTGTTGCTTCTATGCTTGGCAAATCTTCAACCAGAAAATCGTCACTGTCTGACGAAGAGGTAGATGAAATATAGGAGTAAAAACTCAAACTGAAAAACAGCAGAGGAATTAGTATATACCTGAATCTTAGCTTCTTTTGTCGAGGGGTTTTTCTCATAGTTTACAAAAATAGCTTTTTTATTTAAAAGTAGGAAATTTGAAGTGAGAGGTGAGGCCCCCTAACCCCCGAAGGGGGAATTAAGTAGTGAGAATTAAGTAGTGATGCCCCCTAACCCCCGAAGGGGGAATTAAGTAGTGAGAAGTGATGCCCCCTAACCCCCGAAGGGGGAATTAAGTAGTGAGAATTAAGTAGTGAGAAATGAGAAATGAGAAATGAGAAATTTGAAATCTAAAATTTGAAATAAAACATTCCGTGGATGAATTAAAAAACACAAAACAATGCGCAACAAAAAACCCCCAGCTTTGGCTGGAGGTTTATTTATGTTGAAGTGTAAAAACTATAATTCTAGAGCGCTTCTTACGTTTCCGTCCATTAACAATTCGGTTGGGTTTTCTAATGCCTCTTTTACAGCCACTAGGAATCCAACAGATTCGCGTCCGTCTATAATTCGGTGGTCGTAGGATAAGGCTACATACATCATTGGCAAAATAACTACTTTCCCGTCTACAGCCATAGGTCTTTCAACAATGTTATGCATACCTAAAATACCACTTTGTGGAGGGTTAATAATAGGTGTAGACATCATTGAACCAAAAACTCCTCCATTAGAAATGGTGAATGTTCCACCCGTCATTTCATCTACCGTAATTTTGCCATCACGAGCACGTAACGCAAGTCGTTTAACTTCTTGTTCTACTCCTCTGAAGCTTAAATTTTCAGCATTACGAATAACAGGAACCATCAATCCTTTTGGACCTGATACAGCAATACTAATATCTTTGTATTCAAATGTAATCATTTCCTTTTCGTCAATCATAGAGTTAACGGCTGGAAATTTATCCAAAGCTCTAACCACAGCCAAGGTAAAGAAGGACATAAATCCTAAACCTACACCGTGCTTATCTTTAAATTCTTCTTTGTATTGGTCACGCAAATCGAAAATTGGCTTCATGTTTACTTCGTTAAACGTAGTTAACATAGCAGTTTCGTTTTTCGCACTTACCAAACGCTCAGCTACTTTTCTGCGAAGCATAGAAAGTTTTGAACGCTTTTCGCTTCGCTTTCCTGGACCAGGAGTACCCATAGATGGTTTGCCTTGTGCTTTTACCGCATCTTGCTTGGTTATTCTTCCATCGCGACCTGTCCCTTGAACATCTTTGGCATCGATACCTTTTTCGTCCAAGGTTTTCTTAGCCGCTGGTGATGGTGTTCCTGAAGCATAGGTTTTGGTTTCCTCTTTTCCCTCCGATGAAGAGGTTTCTTTTGATTCTTGCGAAGGCTTATCTTTCTCCTCCTTTTTTTCTTGTTTTGGAGTTTCTTCTTTGGAAGAATCTTCTTTTTTCTCTTCTTTTTTACCTCCTGATGGGGCTTCAGCATCTGTATCTATCAAGCAAACTACTTGACCTACTTCTACCACGTCTCCTTCTTCAGCTTTTAAAGTGATAATTCCACTTGCTTCAGCAGGAAGTTCTAAGGTTGCTTTATCGCTATCTACTTCAGCAATAGCCTGATCTTTTTCCACGTAGTCGCCATCTTGGACTAACCATTCTGCGATTTCTACTTCGCTAATCGACTCACCCGGTGAAGGGACTTTCATTTCTAAAACCATATGATATAGGATTTGGTACTTTTATTTTTTATTCTTTTTGTAATTCGGTATGTTGTTGTTTTTGGTTTTATCAAAAACATAATCGATAATCTCGTTGTGGCGTCTTTGGAATCTTGTTGCGCTTCCTGCCGCTGGCGAGCTGTACAAACGTCCACTACAAACACGGAAATTTTTAGTAGGCTCGTATTGCAACAAGAAGTGAGTGTAAGCACCCATGTTCATTGGCTCTTCTTGAGCAAAAACAACATCGTCTGCATTTTTGTATTTTGCAATTACACCGTCCAGTTCATCTTCTGGAATCGGGAAAAGTTGCTCAACACGAACTAAGGCTACATCATTTCTTCCGTCGTCCTCTTTGCGTTTAAGTAAATCGTAATAGAATTTACCTGAAACAAATACTAGGGTTTTTACTTCCTTAACATTGGCTGATGCATCGTCAATAACCGGCATAAAACTTCCGTTTGCCAATTCTTCTTTTGTAGAAACTACCTTAGGATGCCTTAGTAAACTTTTAGGTGTAAACACTACCAATGGCTTTCTAAACTTAATTTTCAACTGACGTCTTAACAAATGAAAAAAGTTTGCTGGTGTTGTACAATTGGCAACGTACATATTGTCTTTTGCGCACAATTGAAGGTAACGCTCAATTCTAGCAGAAGAATGTTCTGGACCTTGTCCCTCGTAACCATGAGGCAGCAACATAACCAAACCATTTTGGGTTTTCCACTTATCCTCAGCTGAAGAAATGTACTGATCTATCATGATTTGTGTACCGTTGCTAAAATCGCCAAACTGGGCTTCCCAAATGGTAAGGGTACTTGGGCTTGCCATGGCGTAACCATAATCGAAACCTACCACCGCATATTCAGAAAGTAAGGAGTTGTAGATATAGAATTTAGCTTGATCTTCGCTTAAGTGGTTGTGTAAGATTACTTCTTCTTCGCTATCTTCTAATTTGATAACAGCATGACGGTGAGAAAAAGTTCCACGCTCGACATCTTGTCCTGAAATACGCACATCATGCCCTTCTTTCAGTAAAGTTGCATAAGCTAAAAGCTCGCCCATAGCCCAATCCAGTTCATTGGACTCGAAAAACATTTTCTTTCTGTTTTCTATTAAGCGTGCTGTTTTCTTTAAAAACTTTTTATCTTTTGGCAAGCTAGTAATCGCTTCAGCGAGCTTACTCAACTCCTCTAAATCGAAAGTGGTATCCACTGGTTGAAGCATGTCGTTTACATCGCCATACTCATAACCACTCCACTCCTCTTGTAAAATTGGAGTAACAACAGTGGTACTTTCTTTTTTAGAGCTTGCAAAAGAATCCTCTAACTTCGCCTTGTAATTATTTTCAAGTTCATCTACATAAGCTTGGTCTATGGTTCCTTCTTCAATTAATTGCTTCGCGTAAATATCTCTTGGATTGCTGTGTTTAGCAATGGCTTTGTATAAGTTGGGTTGCGTAAAACGAGGTTCGTCTCCTTCGTTGTGGCCATACTTTCGGTACCCAAGTAAGTCTATAAACACATCTTTACCAAACGTCATTCGGTAGTCTAAAGCAAAATTCATGGCATGCACAACGGCTTCCGCATCATCTGCATTTACGTGAAGAACGGGAGATAATGTTACTTTAGCCACATCCGTACAATAGGTAGAAGATCGACCATCAATGTAATTGGTTGTGAATCCGATTTGGTTGTTCACCACAATATGAATCGTACCTTGTGTTTTGTAACCATCCAATTGTGCCATTTGTACAATCTCGTAAGCAATACCTTGACCAGCAATAGCCGCGTCGCCATGCACCACAATGGGAAGTACTTTTTGCTCCTCGCCTAAATGATGATCATCCTGTTTAGCACGAGCGATACCTTGCACAACTGCGCCAACTGTTTCTAAGTGAGATGGGTTTGGCGCTATATTTAAATTAATTTCTTTACCTGAATCTGTTTTACGTCTGGAAGTCCAACCAAGATGGTACTTAACATCTCCGTCAAAACCATCCATTTCGTAATCTTTTCCTTCAAACTCGTTAAAAATATCCTTGGTATCTTTTCCGAAAATATTTGCCAAAGTGTTTAATCGACCACGGTGAGCCATACCCATAACAAATTCCTTTACGCCACGATCGGCAGCACCTTCAATAAGCGCGTCAAGTGCTGGAATCAAACTCTCGTTTCCTTCTAAAGAAAAACGTTTCTGGCCTACGTAACTTTTGTGTAAGAAAGCTTCAAACGAAACTGCTTCGTTTAATTTGCGTAAAATATTCTTCTTCTGTTCAGTGTTAAAATTTGGCTGGTTTTGGTTTTGGTATATCTTGTCATGTATCCATTCAATTTCCTCAGGCTTACGAATATAAGCAAACTCTACCCCTATGGAATCACAAAAAACATTCTCTAAAAAATCAATGATTTTTCGGAGGCTAGCTTTTCCTATCCCCACTACCTCGCCAGCTTCAAATTCTGTAGATAAATCGGCTTCCGTGAGACCGAAATTTTGAATAGCTAAATTAGGCTGGTAGGTACGACGTTCGCGAACGGGATTGGTCTTCGTAAACAAATGCCCACGATGACGGTAAGCATCAATTAAATTGATTACCTGAAACTCCTTTCGAACATTTTCTGGAATGGCAACCGTGTGCGATTCCTGCGATGCTGGGTGAGTCACTTCAACTGTTTCAACTAATTGCTCACCTTGGTTTGCAAAGTCAAAACCTTGAAAAAAAGCCCTCCAACTAGGCTCTATACTATCTGGAGACTGTAAGTATTGATTGTATAAATCTGCTAAATACGATGGGTGTATTGCGTTTAGGAAAGAAAATTGGTCCATAGGTGGAAAATACGATTTCTATTTGAACAGCAAATTTACAACTTTAACCACATTTAGCATTCAAAAATTAACATTAATCTTTGCTAAGCAACGAATTTTCAGTTTTCTAAAAATACAGGTTTTGAATTCAACCTATAAATGCAACTTTCGGTTTGAGGTTTAAAATATGTTTTTCAAAACAGAAGAAGGTAAGTTTTACCTCCTTCGTGTTTTGATGGGAAAGTGTTATTTTGCCTCCTCAAATCGCCAAAAATAAAGTTGCAAATGGCACACCTTACCAAAGAACAAAGATACACAATTTCGAGTATGCTACAGCAAGGCTTTACTCAATCTGCTATTGGGAAAACTATCGGAAAAGATAAATCAGTCATAAGCCGTGAAATACGTCGTAACGCAGATATGCGAAATGGAGAATATCGACACACCTTAGCACATAGTAAGGCTATGAACAGGCAAAGTCAAAAGCCTAAGAAGATATACTTTACACAAGAGGTAAAATCTAATGTTGATAGGCTTATAAGGGAAGATTACAGCCCTGAACAAGTTGTAGGCACATTAAAGCGTGAGAACTTGGCGTATGTTTCTC
>JBHYFG010000014.1:0-15223 GCA_051859645.1 Psychroflexus sp.
TAAGTGTCGCATCTGATCCAGTAAAATAGCAAATTTATAATTTGATTAATTTTACGAGGATGCTCGTAAAACGGCACGACTGAAAAACAATAAAATAAACAGATGAAAAAAGGCGAAATATGGGAAGTATATTTTGATCCTACCATTGGAAGTGAACAAAGCGGTAGAAGACCTGCGGTAATTATCTCAGGAGATTTGGCAAACAAAAATTTAAACACCGTTATTGTTTGTCCCCTAACTTCAACTTTGAAAAATTACCATGGAAATCTTATTGTAAAGCCTAATGCTATTAATGGACTTACAAAAAAATCTGAAGTGATGTCCGTTCATGTTCACTCTATTTCAAAATTAAGATTCAAAAAATATCTTGGGTATTTAAACCCGGAAGAAATGAATGTCATCATAGATAGTCTGAATAAAATAATAAATTATTAAAAAAAACATGCAAACAACTCAACATTATATCAAAGGCGAATGGATTTCAGGTAAAGGTGAAGGTCAACCTATTTTCGATTCGATAACAGGCGAACATTTTACAAACGTAAGTACCGATGGATTAGAAGTTTCTTCTATTTTAGACTATGGAAGAGAAAAAGGGAATACCCTTCGAAAAATGACTTTTCAGGAGCGAGGAAATATGTTGAAATCGCTTGCTCTTTATCTAACTAAAAAGAAACAGCAATTTTACGAAATTAGCTACCGAACAGGCGCCACTAAAATTGATTCTTGGATAGATATTGAAGGTGGTTTTGGTAATCTATTTGCGAATGCATCCTTACGTAAATTGTATCCCAACCAAGCTTTTGATGTAGAAGGAGACCCGATTGATTTGTCACGTGGAGGTCGTTTTATGGCGCACCACATTTTAGTACCTAAAGAAGGAGTTGCGGTACATATCAATGCCTTTAATTTTCCTGTGTGGGGAATGTTAGAAAAATGTGCGGTCAATTGGATGGCGGGAATGCCTGCTGTGGTTTTGCCTGCTACACAATCGGCTTACCTTACCGAAGCGGTTGTTAGAGAAATTATAGCCTCAGGAATTTTACCCGAAGGCGCACTTCAATTAATCAGCGGTACTTGTAAGACAATTTTGGATACGGTAACTTCCCAAGATGTAGTTACGTTTACAGGTTCGGCGGCAACGGGTAGAATGCTCAAAAAACACCCACAATTAATTGAAGAGTCGGTTCCTTTTACCATGGAAGCAGATTCATTAAATGCTTCGGTATTGGGAGAAGATGCTCAACCAGGAACACCTGAATTCGACTTGTTTATTCGCGAAGTTCGTAACGAAATGACCGTAAAGTGCGGACAAAAATGTACTGCAATCCGTAGGATTTTAGTTCCTGAAAAATACATAGATCAAGTACAAGATGCATTGATCAATGCGCTTCAAAAAGTAAGCATAGGCGACCCTCGTTTAAAAGAAGTTCGCATGGGAAGCCTTATCAATAAACAACAAGTAGATGCTGTTAAGCAAAATGTTGCTGCGATAGCACAAACCGCAAGCCAAGTTTTTGGAAGCTTAGATAAGGTGGAAACTATTGGTGCAGATGCTGAAAAAGGAGCGTTTATTTCTCCGATTCTCCTACGTGAAGATGCTCCTCTTACCAATGAAGCCGTTCACATTACGGAAGCATTTGGCCCTGTAAGCACGCTGATGCCTTATTCTTCTTTGGAAGAAGCTATACATATTACCAAGAAGGGAAAAGGTTCTTTGGTGAGCTCAATTTTTACAAATAATGATGCCGTTGCAAGAGAGTATACAGTAAATGCAGCTTCCCATCACGGAAGAATTCTGACTATCAACAGAGAGTCAGCCAAACAGAGTACGGGTCACGGTTCGCCGCTTCCAATGCTTGTTCACGGAGGTCCCGGAAGAGCAGGAGGAGGAGAAGAAATGGGAGGAAAACGCGGAGTTAAGCATTATATGCAGCGATGTGCTATCCAAGGAAGTCCGACTACGCTTACCGAAATTACGGGTATTTACCAAGCCAATGCGGCTTACAAACCCACCGAAAAGCATCCGTTTGCTTATCATTGGGAAGATATTCAACCGGGGATGTCTTTACAAACCCACAATAGAACACTTACCGATACCGATATTATCAATTTTGCAAACTTAACGTGGGATCACTTCTATGCGCATACGGATATTACTTCGTTGGAAGGAAGCATCTTTGAAAAACGAACAGCTCACGGATACTTTATTATTTCTGCTGCTGCAGGACTTTTTGTCTATCCTAACAAAGGTCCCGTCGCTGCAAATTATGGTTTAGAAGAAATTCGTTTCTTGCGTCCGTTGTACCACAACGACACTATAAATGTGCGTTTAACTTGTAAAGAAAAAGTAGATCGCGACCAAAAAGGGAAAGAGTTACCAAGCGGAATCGTTAAATGGTTCGTTGAGGTTTTTGATGTGGAAGCCGATCAACCCGAAGACAAACTTGTTGCCGTTGCCACTATTTTGACCATGGTTCAAAAAAAGCAAGAAGTTTTTCATGAAGTCAATCGCTCTTTTATCGAAGAGAAATTGAATCAACTCACGGAAAATCACCAAGCTAAATGGGGAATGATGACTCCACAACACATGGTAGAACATTTGGAAATGGGACTGAAAATTGCAGTTGAAGAAATCACGGATTTTGAAGTGGCTACTCCTGAAAAATACCTTGATAAAGTTCAAGAGACTTTGTACAACTACGAAAAAATGCCCCACAACTTTGAGATGCCCTTGATGAAAAAAGGAGCGCTTGAAGACTTGAAGTATGAAGATTTAAGTCAGGCAAAATCAGCTTTGATGGATGCCTACGAAAAATTTGAAGCCTACTTCAAAGAAAATCCAACGGCTGTTACAAAAAATGCCGTTTTTGGAGCGCTAAATTTCTTTGAATGGAAGCTGTTAAATAGGAAGCATTTCAATCATCACTTTGAGCAATTTGGGTTGATATAGAAAAACTTTTCACATGAAAAAGATATTATTTTTTCTATGTATTATTATTTTGAATTTTATGCAAGCACAACAAACATACTTAGCGCTTGGAGACTCCTACACTATTGGTGAAGGAGTCCCAACAAATGAAAATTGGCCGAACCTACTCATTCAGCAACTGAATGAAGAAGGAGTGCATTTTCAGCAACCAAAAATAATAGCCACCACGGGTTGGCGAACAGATGAGCTTCAAGAAGCAATTATCAACTCCGAGCTCGACGAAAAATATGATTTAGTTTCCTTACTTATAGGGGTAAACAATCAATACCAAAAAAAAACAATTGAGCAATACAAAAAAGAGTTCGAAGAATTGCTACAAACGGCAATTTCTAAAAGCAAACGAGGACATCTATCTACTTTTGTGGTGAGTATTCCTGATTACGGAGTAACCGAATTCGCAAAGTCTAAAAACTTAGAAAATGTAGGAAAGGAGTTAGTAGAGTACAATGCTATTGCAGCGCAAATTGCAGCAAAATACGAAGTGCCGTTTTATAATATAACTCCCGTTAGCATTAATTGTGAAGGAGACAAAACTATGTTTGTTGGAGATCTGTTGCATCCAAGTGGCAAGCAATACCAATTATGGGTTGATGTATTTTATGACAATGTCAGAGAATCCCTCAAAAAATAGAGGTGTCAGTTGTTTGAAGAATTCAAAAATATTTTATCTCAGTAGGAGAAATATTCGGTTTCTTTCCAATTTTTATAAAAACAATAGCTTTGAATTATTATTTTTTTGCTCAAAAAACTATACATTAGCCATACATGCTAATGTTTCGCTATTTCCTAATAGTTAAGTTGAGACTTAATTTAATCAATCGTTGTAGTAGTTGTAATAGATGCTAACAACTCAAGTCATATTTTCTAGAGTTACTTTTTTATGTATAGTTAATGTCTTTGTTTAATTGGTTTAAATCCATTGAAAAGAGGTAGTTTTAAAAAAATGTTAACAATAACATTTAGTAAAATTTTAAAGATGAATAGAATTACTTTTTTTCTTTTGCTTTTCCTATCAAGTTTAGGATTTTCGCAAAACATTGTACTGAACAATGAATTTACCGATGGGCTTGCCTCATGGACAACTTATGTAGCTGATTTTGCTGGTGTTTCGGCCTCTTTTTCAGCAGCAAATAACGAAGCAAATATTACGAATATAAGCGGTGCCGGCGGAGAAGTTTGGTTTGTACAGTTAAATCAAGAGCTTACCGCTGCTCAAATTGCACAATTAGAAGTAGGAACTTCATATCGTATTTCTTTTTCAGCAAGATCTAATGTAAATAATCGTCAGCTGAGATTATTTGTAGGACAAAACGAAGGTGCATTTACTGAAATACATTCAGAAAATTTCAACCTTAGCACAACAATGCAAGCGTATGAAGTAATCTTTACAATGAACCAAACATTCCCTGTTATGAAACTTGGATTTGAGATGGGGCTAAGTAATGAAGATGTTTTTATAGACGATGTAGTTTTCGAAGAAAATTTAGTAGACCCTCTGACTAATGCAAATTTAAGTAGTATTGAAGTAGATGGTTTTATGTTAGAAGGTTTCATTCCTGATGTGACAAGCTATAACGTAGGACTTGGGTTTGATGACGAGACTCCGCAAATAACAGAAGCTACAACTGCTAATCCTAATGCGAGTGCCGTAATTACTCAAGCGACTAGCGTTCCGGGTGATGCCACCATAGAAGTAACAGCAGAAGACGGAGAAACCTCAAAAACCTATACTATAAGTTTCTTTTTTGAAGGACCAACAACTCCAGCACCCACTCCGCCAACAAGACTACCTGAAAATGTTTTATCTGTTTTTGGTGAAGCTTACGACCAGATAGAAATAGACGATTTCGACTTTGGCTTATGTGCCAACAATCCAGCTGTTGAAGAAGTCACTATTGCTGGCAATCCAACTATCAAATACATGGGGCCAGGTTGTCAAGGAATTGATTTTCAAAATAATCGATTAGATGCTTCTACATTTACCAATCTTCACTTCGATTTTTATACAGATAATGCCATAGTAGGAGCTGTATTTAATATCAAGTTAGTCGATTGGGGTGGAAATGAAACGAGCGCTTCTTCAACAGGGCTTGAAATTCTTTTCAATGTAGGTACAAATCCTGCACTTGTAGAAAATCAATGGGTTTCAGTAGATGTAATCATCACTGACTTAAATAACATGGTTATTGGAAATTTAGAGAGAAGTGATGTGGCCGAAATACATATTACCTCGAACCTACCAAACGTTTGGTATGATAACTTTTATCTGTACAAAGACCCAGGAACTTGTAATGATGGGATACAAAATCAAAATGAAACCGGTATTGATTGTGGTGGACCTTGTCCTCCATGTACAGGCCCACCAACAATTGCAGCACCAACCCCACCTGAAAGGGCTCCACAAAACGTTATTTCTTTCTATAGCGAAGCCTATGAAGATATAACTTTTGATAACTTCGATTTTGGACTTTGTGCAAATAATCCTTCTGTTGAAGAAGTGTTTATCGATAATGAGCCAACAATGCTCTACACAGGGCCCGGTTGCCAAGGAATGGATTTTCAGAGCAATAGAATTGACGCAACTGAATTTACACATCTACATTTCGATTTTTATACTAGTGATGAAGATTTGGTTGGTAAAGTTTTTAATATCAAACTTGTAGATTGGGGAGGTAATGAGACAGACGCTGGATCTACAGGTTTAGAAGTAATTTTCAATACAGGAACAAGCACTGCTTTACAATCGAACACTTGGGTTTCTGTAGATGTATCAATTACTAACTTGGGTGGTATGATTCTTGGGAATTTAACAAGAAGCGATGTTGCGCAGATACATATTACATCAAATTTAGAAGAAGCTTGGTATGATAATTTTTATCTTTACAAAGAAGGAAATTTAAATGTAGAAGAGTTTGAAGAAAACAACATCAGTATTTATCCAAATCCAACTTCAGATCAGTGGAATATCCAATCTAATAGCCTAATTGAAAGTGTAGAGGTTTTTGATATTAGAGGAAGAAAAGTTATTTCTGCTCAACCAAAATCAAGTGATTACACAATAAATGCTTCAGAATTAAAACAAGGGATTTACTTGTCTAGAATAACCACGGAGCAAGGTGTTCAAACAATCAAACTAATAAAACAATAAGTCGGATTTTTAAATTGATTACAAAAAAGAGATGCAATTGCATCTCTTTTTTTTTGTCTTTAAATCAATTATTCTTACTTTAGCTTTACTAACATAAATACGTCATCCTATGAAACAGCAAATTCTATTTCATTTTCAATTCTATCTGTCTGAAATTCAAATTAAACTGAGATAGAAATGAAAGAAGATTTCCTTCATTACTTATGGAAGTTTCAAAAGTTTGACCAAACTCACCTGTTTACTGAACAAGGGGAGAAAATAAAAGTATTTCAAGCGGGATTCCATAACCAAGACCAATCAGGGCCTGACTTTTTCAACGCACGTTTATCCATTGAAATGCAAATGTGGGCGGGCAATGTCGAAATTCACTTAAAATCTTCTGATTGGTACACACATCATCATGAAACCGACCAAGCTTATGATAGTGTAATTCTGCATGTGGTTTGGGAACATGATGTCGAGGTTTACAGAAAAGATAATTCGGTTTTGCCTACGCTAAGTTTGGCTAAGATTGTCGATGAAAATACGCTTATCGCTTACCAAAACCTCATGAAAAAAGAGCAAAAGTGGATCAATTGCGAACATTTCTTTCCACAAGTTGATAACTCTTTATTACATATGTGGATAGAGCGCTTATATATTGAGCGTCTTGAGTCTAAGGCAAGTCACATTTCTGCATTAGCCAAAACTTCTAATTATAATTGGGAGTCAGTAGCATTTCAGGTTATAGCCAAAAATTTTGGATTGAATGTCAACGGAGATTATTTCTTTCAACTAGCGCAAAGCATTTCTTTTTCGTTGATTCAGAAATACAGTCACCAACTACTTCAACTTGAAGCACTTTTATTAGGACAAGCCAATCTTTTGGAAGATTCTGAAGATATTTATGTCAAAAACTTGCATAAGGAATATAGCTATCTTCAACAGAAACATCAATTAGTTCCACTGTTGAATAAGCCTCAGTTTTTTAGATTGCGACCTCCGAATTTTCCGAGTATTCGTTTGGCACAGTTGGCGAGTCTTTATCATAACAGACCTAACTTATTTACTGATTTGATGAAGGCAAAATCAAAAAAAGAAATCGCTTCATTAATGCAAGTAGAAGTTTCAGAATTTTGGAAAACTCATTATCATATTTCTTCAGAAAGTAAACCAAGTAAGAAAAAGTTGACTTCAAAAATGATAGATTTGTTTATCATAAATACGATTATCCCCTTAAAATTTGCCTATCAAAAGTACTTGGGAAATACAGATATTTCAGAGGATATTTGGAAGATTATGCGTAATTTAGCCTCAGAAAATAATTCAATAATTAATAAATTTGAAGACCTCAAGAGTGGAATTGCTAATTCTGCGGTAGAGTCTCAGGCATTGATACATCTGAAGAAAAATTATTGCGACCGATTGGCTTGTCTTAAGTGCTCAATTGGTCTAAACTTACTGAAACAAAATGATACAAGAAATTAGGTACTTTTTTGAACGTTATGGCTTTTACGTTAGCACCCGATTGGCAGATACCTTAGGGATGAAGGTGAAGTCAGTCCGATTGTTCTTTATCTATGTTTCCTTTGCTACTTTTGGTTTGGGTTTCGGTTTATATCTTACCATTGCTTTTTGGCTTAAGTTGAAGGATTTGGTTTACACCAAACGAACTTCGGTATTTGATTTGTAATTCAACAGCATTTTTCAGCAATTAAAAAGGTTAACTTTTGTACACTTTCAAACCCCTGGTAATCATAAAAGGATGTTATTTGTAGTTGATGTATTCATGTGAAACAAATAATAATTTTTAGTTACGTTAAGCTGAAAACAGTACTTTTGTTTCACAAACAAAATTATGAACCTTACCATTGAAAATATACTTTTAATTGGCTCTTTTCTGTTATTTATAAGTATCGTAGTCGGGAAAACATCCTATAAATTTGGTGTTCCAACTCTTTTGTTTTTTTTACTCATAGGTATGCTGGCTGGCTCCGATGGCTTTGGTGGTATAGAGTTTAATAATCCAAAAATTGCCCAATTTATTGGTATCGTTTCATTGAATTTTATACTCTTTTCAGGAGGTCTTGATACTAACTGGACATCTGTAAAACCAATTCTTAGAGAAGGAATTGCCCTATCTACTTTTGGTGTTCTATTCACAGCTTTGTCTTTAGGAACTTTCGTATGGCTTATAACTGATTTTACACTTTATGAAAGTATGCTGTTAGGATCTATTGTTTCTTCTACTGATGCTGCAGCAGTATTCTCTATTTTACGTTCAAAAAGTCTTGCGCTAAAAACGAATTTAAGACCAACTTTAGAATTAGAAAGTGGTAGTAATGATCCTATGGCCTATGTTTTAACAATATCGTTTTTAACGCTTGTTGTAAACCAAGACCAAGATATTCTATCCATCTTACCAATGTTTTTTCAACAAATGATTATTGGTGGAGTTTTAGGAATAAGCTTTGGCTATTTGAGTAAAATTATAATTAACAAAATAAATCTAGGTTTTGAAGGACTGTATCCAGTGCTTGTAATTGCACTAATGTTTATCACATTTTCAGCTACAGACTTTTTGAATGGAAATGGCTTTTTGGCTATATATATTTGTTCAGTATATTTGGGAAATCAATACCTAATTCATAAGAAAACAATTCTAAGGTTTTTTGATGGACAAGCTTGGTTGATGCAGATTGTTCTTTTTCTCACGCTCGGTCTTTTGGTTACCCCTAGTGATGTGATTCCCTACTTTGGTATTGGGATGATTATTTCAGTGTTTTTGATCATTGTAGCAAGACCAGTAGGTGTTTTTTTGAGCTTACTTTTTTTTAAAATGAAGCTAAGACGAAGACTTTATATATCTTGGGTCGGGTTACGTGGAGCGGTGCCCATAGTTTTTGCAACGTACCCACTTTTAGCTGGTATCGATAAAGCTAATATGATTTTTAATATTGTATTTTTCATATCAGTAACCTCTATTTTAATGCAAGGAACCACGTTGTCAATATTCGCTAAGTGGATGCATGTAGCACTTCCTGAGAAAGTAAAACCAATTAATGAAGTAGATAAATTAATTTTAGAATTGCCAAAATCGTCTATGCAAGAATTTGAAATTCTACCTGATTTTAAATCTGTGAATAAACGTATTGTTGATTTGAATTTTCCGAAATCTGCATTCATAATTATGATAAAAAGGAATGGTCAGTATATAAGACCCGGCGGTTCAACTGAAATTAAACCAAAAGATATTCTTATGGTTCTTGCAGACTCCAAGTCAGATTTTTCAAAAGTTAATGATTGCCTTTACGCTTTAGAAGATAATAGTGAATCATGATTTGACTTAGTTAGCCTAAACAATATTTCTGTTGACTTATGCAAATTTAAGGTTTGTGTATTTTTATGAAATCGTACATATTAATAATATTCAATATATATTATCACTCTATTTTCACATTCAGCTATTTTTTTGCATATTGCGCTAGAATAAATAGTTAACTATTTCATTACGTACAAAATGAATAAAATTAGTATTGCAATACTCATTATTATATTTTCAATTTTTCAGTCAGCAGCTCAAGACTTACAAATTGAAGCAAGAATAACCAATCCTTCAAAGGAAATTAACGACGGTCAAATCACTTTAAAAGTGCTTAACGGGACCCCTCCCTATACTTTTAAATGGTCAAATCAAGAAACGCCATTAAGCTCAAATATAAGTTCAGGATTAGTTGAGGGCCTTCCCTATACAGTTACTGTTACCGATGCAGAAGGTAAGTATACAACCGAAAAGTTCACGGTACCTACGGAGGCAATAGCTGAAACGTTCAACGGCTCATTTAAACCGCTTGTTGATAAGTTAGGTAGTGTTTTGTTTTGGGATCCATTTGCTTTTATTGGAATTTACGACCCAGTTGTTTATGCCGATTCAAAGTACTTATTTGCGCCAGCTTGGGATGCGGAGACTACTTCTATTTTTACGTTAGAAAAATGGTATGTTTCAGATGGTCAGCAGATTTCAAAAGGGGATACTATTGCTAAAGTTCTAAAAGGAAACGAAGAATTTGTAATTACATCACCTGTCAATGGAAAATTGAAACATCTTTTAGAAGAAAAAGCAACCATTTACGACCCAAACAATGCCGAAGATGTTATTGAAGCCAACGCGCATATGTATGCAAAAATATATTATGCAGATCCTGTCCCTATCACACACCCCAATGGCGATCCTATAGAAAAAAATATTCCTTTTATAGTGATTTGGCTTGTTCTTGGAGCCTTGTTTTTTACTATCAAAATGGGCTTTATTAATGTACGTGGTTTTAAGCATGCGCTTCAGTTGGCTACAGGTAAATATGACGACCCAAACGCCCCTGGAAGAATAACTCATTTTCAAGCGCTAGCAACAGCAGTTTCAGCAACTGTTGGTTTAGGAAATATTGCGGGTGTTGCTGTTGCAATCTCTTTAGGTGGCGCTGGAGCAACCTTTTGGATGATTGTAGCTGGATTGCTCGGTATGTCTTCTAAGTTTGTAGAATGTACATTAGGAGTTAAATACCGTTTCATTGATCCAGAAGGTAGAATCTTCGGAGGGCCAATGAATTACTTACGTCACGGATTAGAAAAACGAAACTTAGGGAAATTAGGTAAGTTTTTAGCCGCGTTTTTTGCGGTACTTGGAATTGGTGCATCTTTTGGTGGTGGGAATATGTTTCAATCTAACCAATCATTCGAAATTCTTTCTGCTCAAATTCCATTTTTAGACGGAAATGACGGGCCTTTATTTGGTGTTTTTATGATGATTTTAGTTGGGGTAGTAATTATTGGTGGTATTAACAGCATTGCTAAAGTTACAGGTAAAGTAGTTCCTTTAATGGCTGGTGTTTATATTCTTGGAGCTTTAGTTGTAATAGGTATGAATATTAGCAATATCGGCCCTGCATTCGCCGCTATTATCGACGGTGCGTTTAGTCCCGATGCATTAAAGGGTGGTTTTATTGGAGTCCTTGTGGTTGGGTTTCAACGTGCAGCTTTTTCTAACGAAGCCGGTGTTGGTTCTGCAGCCATTGCACACTCAGCAGCCAAAACCAATCATCCTCCTTCCGAAGGTTTTGTGGCTCTGCTAGAACCTTTTATAGATACCGTTGTAGTTTGTACGCTCACTGCTTTGGTACTTATTTTTACGGGTAAACATGAAATTGATGGGGTGTCTGGAGTTGAATTAACTTCGGCTGCTTTTGGAAGCGTGATTTCATGGTTTCCTTACGTATTATCGGCTGCAGTATTTCTTTTCGCTTTTTCTACCATGATATCGTGGTCTTACTACGGAATGCGTTCATGGACCTATATTTTTGGTAAAAGCAAGCGTTCTGAGATTGTTTATAAACTTTTTTTCTTGTTTTTTGTATTCTTAGGAGCTTCTGTAAGTTTAGGTGCTGTATTGGATTTTTCTGATATGATGATTCTAGCTATGTCTTTCCCTAACATTATAGGTTTATATATAATGTCAGGTGAAGTGAAAAAAGATTTGAAAGAATACATGATAAAACTTAAAAAAGGAGAATTGTACAAACGTGAGTGATAACTAATTTCTTATCCATGAAGAAGAAACCATCCGTTAATTTTTTTAATGCGTACACCAAATCGCAACAAAAGGGCATTATTGTGCTTTTGGTTATTTTGGTTTCCGTTGTCATATATAACTATGTACATTTTAACCTTAGCCTTTCAGCAGTGGTTGATTCACCTTTTAATGCCAAAAGCGACTTAGTTATAAGGGTAACTAATCAAATTGATTCTATTAAAGCTGCAAGAGAAGAAGCCAGAAAGACAAAGCCGAATTCAATTAAATTGAATTTTATAAGTGAATACAATGCTTATAAAGTTGGTTTTACGGCAGAAGAATTTGACAAAATAAGAACGTTTAATCAATCAGGAAATTGGTTCAATAGCAAAGAGGATCTAGCCTTACTACTACAAAAAGATACAGAACGGCTTGATAGCATAAATCAATTTCTTATTTACCCAAGTTTTTCTAATAAAAATTCACTATTCAATGAAAAGTCAGCTACTTCAAATAAAATTATCTATAAAAAAGATTTGAATCTAGCTTCAGCAGAAGACCTTCAAAAGATTAATGGAGTGGGAGAAGTTATTTCGCAACGAATAATAACTTACCGCGTAAAGATGGGAGGATTTAGAGACGAGCTTCAATTAAAAGAAATTTACGGCATAAACCGCGAAACCTATACCAAATTAGTCGAAGCTTTTGAAGTGAGAAATAAAATCAACTTTACTAAACTTGACCTAAAATCAGCATCTGTTGTAGAGCTTGCTGAAATTCCTTATTTCAATTATGAACTTTCAAGAGAAATAAAGCGTTTTGTAGACCTGAGGCAAGGTGAAGTAACTTTTGATGATTTACTAAAAATTAACGATTTTCCAACGCATAAATTAGAAGGAATAAAACTATATTTGGAAATTATTGACTAATTGTTATTTTTTAATTTTTAAAGAAAAGTATTTATGAATTTATATTTTACAGAAGAGCATCATTTGTTTAGAGAAAGTTTACGCGATTTTTTGCAAAAAGAAGTCGTTCCACATATTGAAAAATGGGAACAAGAAGGGACTATTGAGCGCTTTATTTGGGAGAAATTCGGAGAAATGGGATACTTTGGTCTAACCTACCCAGAAAAATATGGAGGTTTAAATCTTGATATTTTTTATATGGTTATTTGGTTAGAAGAGTTACAACGTATCAATTCAGGTGGTTTTGCTGCGGCAATGTGGGCTCATGCTTATCTTGCTATGACGCATCTAAATGTTGAGGCGTCAGAAGAAATTAAAGAGAGTTATCTAGCAGATAGTATAGCTGGAAAAAAAATAGGTTGTTTATGTATTTCGGAGCCTTTTGGAGGTTCAGATGTTGCGGGAATGAGAACAACCGCAAAAGAAGATGGAGAGCATTTTATCGTAAATGGATCAAAGACATTTATTACAAATGGGGTTTATTCTGATTATTTAGTGGTGGCTGTTAAAACTGATCCAGAGTTAGGAGGTAAAGGAATAAGCATTTTGCTAATGGATAGAGAAATGCCTGGTATTTCAGCAACAAAATTGAATAAGTTAGGTTGGCGAGCATCCGATACCGCAGAATTAGCATTTGATAACGTTAAAGTTCCTAAATCTAATCTACTTGGCGAACGAGGAAAAGGGTTTCAGTATATTATGCAACACTTCGCATCAGAACGTTTGATTATGGGGATCAACGCTCATGCTCGTGCTGAATACGCTTTAGAATATGCACTTCAGTATATGAATGATAGGGTTGCTTTTGGAAAAAAACTCACCGAATTTCAAGCCTTAAGACACAAGTTTGTAGAGCGTGCAAGTGAAGTAGAAATGGCAAAACAATTCAATTATACAATTGCTAAACGCATGGATATGGGAGATTATGTGGTGAAAGAAGCGAGCATGTCTAAAATGCTTTCGACTAAAATTGCAGATGAAACGATTTATGATTGCCTTCAGTTTCTTGGTGGTTATGGGTATATTGAAGAATATCCGCTAGCAAGAATGTTACGTGATTCAAGACTCGGACCAATTGGGGGAGGGACGTCAGAAATCTTGAAAGAGATTTTAGCAAAAACTATAATCGATAAAAAAGAGTATAAACCCGCGAAATAAATTTCGACTAAACAAGAAAGGATTCGTGTAGGAATCCTTTCTTGTTTATAAACCTAGTTTTATACTATTTCAACAATTTATTTACATTTGAAGTCTGTGGGATGCAACTATTCATGTTAGAAAAGTGAATGAATAATAAAGTAACTGATACAAGATTTACTTTCACTTATACTTATTAAGACAAGGATTATTCTTAAGCATACACACTAATTAAGTCAATGTTTATGGGGAGTAAATACGAATTAGAAAAATTTAAGTCTTATCTTAAAAATGAAAGAAATTATTCTGCGCATACGTTGACATCCTATCTGGCAGATGTTTCAACTTTCATAGCGTTTTCCGAAGAAGTATTTGAACTAAAAAAAGCCTCACAGATTACTTATTTAATGATTAGAGATTGGATAGTACATCTTTCAGAAAACAAAGTTTCTCCACGTTCTATAAATAGGAAAATTTCTAGTTTAAGAAACTTTTTTATGTTTTTACAAAAAGAAGAAGTAATTGAAATTAATCCAATCGCGAAACATAAGTCCATAAAGGTTACAAAAAAAATACATCCACCGATTTCAGAGGATGAGATAAAAAAGGTACTTGCGCTATTAAACGAGCAAAAAGACTTTGAAAGTCTAAGGAACTTAACTATGATTGAATTGTTGTACACAACAGGTATTCGTCGCACTGAACTAATTGAATTAAAAGATACAAATATTTCTTTAAGCACACAATCTATTAAAGTAATTGGCAAGAGAAATAAAGAACGCATTATCCCATTATTAGAAAGTACAATCGAGAAAATTAATGCGTACATAAAGTCAAGAGACCAATTATTACAAATTGATGTTGACTATTTTTTTGTAACTAACAAGGGAAAAAAAATCTATCCAAATTTAGTCTATAGAGTTGTGACTTATTATTTGGCTAAATTTTCAGTTAAAGAAAAAATTAGTCCGCATATTTTGAGGCATTCTTTTGCTACGCATTTGCTTTCAAATGGAGCTGAACTAAACGCAGTTAAGGACCTATTAGGTCATGCAAGTTTGTCTTCTACTCAAATTTATACTCATAATAATCCAAGCATGCTTAAAAAAACCTATTTTGCTGCTCATCCAAGAAGTTTAAGTGCTGAGGATTAGTTGTTTATGTGAGTGCGTAAGCGATGTTCAAAAAAAAGTTGAAAAAAGTTGAAAAAAAGTTTTTTTATATGAAATTAAAGTGTGTATATTTGCACTCCGAAAATTGAGTTGTTCAAATTTTTGAATGCCGATGTAGCTCAGCTGGCTAGAGCAGCTGATTTGTAATCAGCAGGTCGTGGGTTCGAGTCCCTCCATCGGCTCAAAAAAAGTTCAGTAATATTAGGTTAGGGGAGATACTCAAGCGGCCAACGAGGACAGACTGTAAATCTGTTGGTTTTC
>JBHYFG010000014.1:15233-94539 GCA_051859645.1 Psychroflexus sp.
AATCCTGCTCTCCCCACAAAAACCAAAGCCTTTAAATTAATGCGGGAGTAGCTCAGTTGGTAGAGCGTCAGCCTTCCAAGCTGAATGTCGCCGGTTCGAACCCGGTCTCCCGCTCTAAATGCAAAGCAGAATAAGGCTTGTTATATTCTGCCGACGTAGCTCAGGGGTAGAGCGCTTCCTTGGTAAGGAAGAGGTCACGAGTTCAATTCTCGTCGTTGGCTCAAGTAATCAAGGAAGTCATAAGCAGAGCTTGTGTCTTTTTGTGTATTTATAAATTAAGATTTAGATTAAACACTAATATATAACTAAGATTAAATAAATAATTAATTATGGCAAAAGCAAATTTTGATCGTTCCAAGCCGCACTTAAACATTGGTACAATTGGACACGTTGATCACGGTAAAACTACATTAACAGCTGCAATTACTAGAGTACTTGCTGAGCAGGGATTTTCAGAAGCATCAGCTTTTGATCAAATTGATAATGCTCCAGAAGAAAAAGAGCGTGGTATCACTATTAACTCTTCTCACGTAGAGTACGCTACTGCTAATCGTCACTATGCGCACGTTGACTGTCCAGGTCACGCGGATTACGTAAAGAACATGGTTACAGGTGCTGCTCAAATGGACGGTGCAATCCTTGTTGTTGCTGCAACTGATGGGCCGATGCCACAAACTCGTGAGCACATTCTTTTGGGTCGCCAAGTAGGTATTCCAAGAATCGTTGTTTTCTTGAATAAAGTTGATTTAGTTGATGATGAGGAGCTTTTAGAGCTAGTTGAAATGGAGGTTAGAGATTTATTGTCTTTCTATGAGTACGACGGTGATAATTCTCCAGTTATTTCTGGTTCTGCTTTAGGTGCGTTAGAAGGTGATGCGAAATGGTCTCAGACTGTAATTGACTTAATGGAGGCTGTTGACAATTGGATTGAATTACCTCCTCGTGACGTTGAGAAAGATTTCTTAATGCCTATCGAAGATGTATTTTCTATCACAGGTCGTGGTACAGTAGCTACTGGACGTATCGAAACTGGTGTTGCTAATACTGGTGATGCTGTTGAGATTATCGGTATGGGAGCTGAAAAACTTAAATCTACAATTACCGGAGTTGAAATGTTCCGTAAGATTTTAGATAGAGGTGAAGCTGGTGATAACGTTGGTATCTTATTGAGAGGTATTGAAAAGACTCAAATCTCAAGAGGTATGGTTATTGTTAAGCCAGGATCTGTTACTCCACACGCTAAATTTAAAGCTGAGGTGTATATCTTGAAAAAAGAAGAAGGTGGACGTCACACTCCATTTCACAATAACTACCGTCCGCAGTTCTATGTTAGAACTACAGATGTAACTGGTACTATTAATTTACCAGAAGGTGTAGAAATGGTAATGCCTGGTGATAACTTAACTATTATTGTTGATTTGCTTCAGCCTATCGCAATGAACGTAGGTCTTCGTTTCGCTATCCGTGAAGGTGGACGTACTGTTGGTGCAGGTCAGGTAACTGAAATTTTAGACTAATAAGTTTTATAATTTTATATAAAAAAGTTGAGGTATCGTAGGATGCCTCGACTTTTCTATACGGGTTTAGCTCAGTTGGTAGAGCACTGGTCTCCAAAACCAGGTGTCGGGAGTTCGAGCCTCTCAACCCGTGCTTAGAAAGATAAAGTATTGTGGCGAGAAGTTTATCCTAAGCGTAGTGATAACGAAGTCGAAGGAAGCTTTTCAACCCGTGCTAAATAATTAACGATTAATTTTTATTCACCTTTGGTTTAATTAATCTTTATTTTGAAATTAGAGTAAAACTAAGTTAAATATTAATCTTAGTTTCTTAAAAACAAGTGTAATCACTATTAATAAATTCGTTTATGGCAGGTATTGTAAATTATATAAATGATTCTTTTTCAGAATTAAAAAATCATGTTACGTGGCCAACTTATGCTGAAGCTCAAAAATTAATGATAATTGTGGCTGTATTTTCTGTCCTTTTTTCATTAGCTATATGGGGAATTGACGAATTATTTAGTGGTGTTATCAAACAATACTTTAATTGGATAAAATCTTAACAATGTCTGAATCTTCACTAAAAAATTGGTACGTTGTTAGATCTGTAAGTGGTCAAGAAAATAAAGTTAAGGACTACATAGAGAAAGAAATTGCCGCTAACGGTCTATCTGACTATGTTGACCAAATTCTAGTGCCTACTGAAAAGGTTATTCAAGTTAGGAATGGAAAAAAATACCAAAAAGATAAAGTATATTTTCCAGGATATATCATGGTTAATGCTTCATTAGAAGGTGAAATAGGTCATATTATTAAGAGTGTTAATGGTGTGATTGGTTTTTTAGGAGAAACTAAAGGAGGTGATCCTGTCCCTTTGCGTCCTAGTGAAGTTAATCGCTTATTAGGTAAAGTTGACGAGTTGTCTACTAGTTCAGACAGCGTTAACATTCCTTACACGTTAAATGAAACAGTAAAAGTGGTTGATGGTCCTTTTAGTGGATTTACTGGAACCATAGACGATATAAACGAAGAAAAGAGAAAACTTAAAGTTATGGTTAAAATCTTTGGGCGTAAAACACCTGTTGAGCTTAGCTATATGCAAGTAGAAAAATTATAATTGTTACATTAATTAATAATTGGGATTTTCAAATGCTTCCCTCTGAAAATCACTCAAACAAAAAGAAATGGCAAAAGAAATAAGTAAGGTTGTAAAACTACAAGTTAAAGGTGGTGCAGCTAATCCTTCCCCACCTGTTGGGCCTGCTTTAGGTGCCGCTGGTGTAAACATCATGGAGTTCTGTAAGCAGTTCAACGGGCGTACACAGGACAAGGCTGGTAAGGTCTTACCGGTTGTTATTACAGTTTACAAAGATAAATCCTTTGATTTTGTAATTAAAACTCCACCAGCTGCAGTACAAATTATGGAAGCAGCCAAAGTTAAAAAAGGTTCTGGCGAGCCAAACAGAGCAAAAGTAGCTAATATTACTTGGGACCAAGTTAAAGCAATTGCTGAAGACAAAATGCAAGATCTTAATGCATTTACAATTGAGTCAGCTATGAAAATGGTTGCTGGTACAGCTCGTTCAATGGGTATTAATGTAAAGGGTAACGCTCCTTTCTAATTGAAACAATTTAACATGGCAAAGCTTACAAAAAAACAAAAAGAGGTAAACGCTAAGGTAGAAGCTAATAAGCTTCACACTTTAACAGAAGCTTCTGTTTTAGTAAAAGAGATAAGTGTAGCAAATTTTGACGAATCAGTTGATATTGCTGTACGACTTAATGTAGATCCAAGAAAAGCAAACCAGATGGTTCGTGGAGTAGTTACACTTCCTCATGGAACCGGTAAAGATAAAAAAGTTCTTGCTTTAGTAACCCCTGATAAAGAGCAGGAAGCTAAAGATGCTGGAGCTGATTATGTTGGTTTAGACGAGTACTTAGAAAAAATTAAAGGTGGTTGGACTGATGTTGATGTAATTATTACTATGCCGGCTGTAATGGGTAAATTAGGTCCTTTAGGACGTGTGTTAGGTCCAAGAGGACTTATGCCGAACCCTAAGACTGGTACTGTAACTATGGACATAGCAAAAGCTGTTTTTGACGTAAAAGCTGGTAAAATTGATTTTAAAGTCGATAAAACTGGTATCGTTCACGCGGCAATTGGTAAGTCATCTTTTGATGCAGAAAAACTAGCTGGAAATGCGAGAGAATTACTTACTACTCTTGTAAAACTTAAGCCTTCTGTGGTGAAAGGTTCATACATCAAATCAATTAATTTATCACCTACAATGGGCCCAGCTATATCGGTTGATACAAAAAGGTTCACTGAGCAATAATTTTAGTTATGACAAGAGAAGAAAAATCACAAGTAATACACGATTTAACTGCCCAGTTAGCTGATACACCAAGCATATACTTAGCTGATATATCTGGTTTAAATGCATTAGATACTAGTAATTTAAGAAGAGCTTGTTTCAAGGCTAACATTAAGTTAATGGTAGTTAAAAATACGCTTCTTGCTAAGGCAATGGAAGCATCTGATAAAGATTTTGGAGATTTACCGTCTGTTTTAAAAGGTAACACTTCAATTTTGTTATCTGAAACTGGAAATGCACCTGCTAAGGTGATTAAGGACTTCAGAAAAAAGAATGAAAAGCCTATACTTAAAGGAGCTTACGTTGAGGAGTCTGTATATTTAGGAGATGAAAACCTTGACGCATTAGTTAGCATTAAGTCTAAGGAAGAAGTTATTGCAGACGTTATTGCATTACTTCAATCACCTGCCAAGAATGTTGTATCAGCTCTTCAGTCTGGTGGAAACAAGCTTTCAGGTATCCTTAAAACACTTTCAGAAAAATAATACACTAATATTTATTAAATACACTTAAAAACGATAGAAAAATGGCAGATTTAAAAGATTTCGCAGAACAATTAGTTAACTTAACAGTAAAAGAAGTAAATGAGTTAGCTGATATCCTAAAAAATGAATATGGTATCGAACCAGCAGCTGCTGCAGTAGCAGTAGCAGGTCCAGCAGCTGCAGGTGAAGCAGCTGAAGAAAAGACTGAGTTTGACGTAATTTTAAAAGCAGCTGGTGCATCTAAGTTAGCTGTTGTAAAATTAGTTAAGGAACTTACTGGTCTTGGACTTAAAGAAGCTAAAGAATTAGTAGATGGTGCTCCATCAGCAGTTAAAGAAGGTATTGCTAAAGATGAGGCAGAATCTTTAAAGTCTCAATTAGAAGAGGCTGGAGCTGAGGTTGAGCTTAAGTAAGCTTTTACCCCAATAATAAAGAGGTTTAGACCGTCAGACACATGTCTGAAGGTCTAAACCATTTTGCGTATTTATACGCGTACAATGTTTTAGGCATTTTTTTTATAGTTAACTTTGAATCGTACAGGCTTTTTCCTGTCGTTCATAAAAATTCTTTTTAGATGTTAGCAACGCAAAATGAAAGAGTAAGCTTTTCGTCAGTAAAGCATCAACCAGATTACCCAGATTTCTTGGATATTCAGGTTAAATCTTTTAAAGATTTTTTTCAGTTAGAAACAAAAACTGATGAAAGATCAAATGAGGGTTTATTTAAAACCTTTAAAGAAAACTTTCCAATTACAGATTCTAGAAACCAGTTTGTTCTCGAATTTATCGATTATTTTATCGATCCACCAAGATATTCTATTCAAGAGTGTATTGAGAGGGGGTTAACTTATAGTGTACCTCTTAAATCAAGATTAAAACTTTATTGTACCGATCCTGAACATGAAGATTTTGAAACTATTGTTCAAGATGTTTACCTTGGTACAATCCCTTACATGACTCCTAGTGGGACATTTATTATTAATGGAGCTGAACGTGTGGTTGTTTCCCAACTTAACCGTTCTCCTGGTGTTTTCTTTGGTCAATCTTACCACGCTAACGGGACAAAGTTATACTCTGCAAGAGTAATTCCTTTTAAAGGTTCGTGGATTGAGTTTGCCACGGATATTAACAGTGTAATGTACGCATATATCGATCGTAAGAAAAAATTACCTGTAACAACACTTTTCCGCGCAATTGGTTTTGAACGTGATAAGGATATTTTAGAAATATTTGACTTGGCAGAAGAAGTTAAAGTTTCTAAAGCTGGTTTAAAAAGAGTTTTAGGTAGAAGACTAGCAGCACGTGTACTTAATACGTGGTACGAAGATTTTGTTGATGAAGATACTGGTGAAGTAGTTTCTATCGAACGTAACGAAATTGTACTTGATAGAGATACTCTTATAGAAAAAGAACACCTTGATGAAATTTTAGAAACAGGAACAAAAACAATCCTACTTCACAAAGAAGATAATCAAACGGGTGACTTTGCTATCATCTATAACACTTTACAAAAAGATCCTACTAATTCTGAAAAAGAAGCAGTAGAACATATATATAGACAGTTGCGTAATGCTGAGCCGCCAGATGAGGAAACGGCTAGAGGTATTATAGATAAACTATTTTTTAGTGACCAACGCTATAACTTAGGCGAAGTTGGTCGTTATAGAATGAACAAAAAATTAGGTCTTGATATCGACATGGAGAAGAAAGTTCTTACCAAAGAAGATATCATTACTATTATTAAATATTTAATTGAGTTAGTTAATTCGAAAGCTGAAGTAGATGATATTGACCACTTATCTAACCGTAGAGTAAGAACAGTAGGTGAGCAATTATCACAGCAATTTGGTGTTGGACTTTCACGTATGGCAAGGACCATTCGTGAACGAATGAATGTTAGAGATAACGAAGTATTTACGCCTATCGATTTGATTAATGCGAAAACATTATCCTCAGTAATTAACTCCTTCTTTGGTACCAACCAGTTATCTCAGTTCATGGATCAAACTAATCCACTTGCTGAATTAACCAATAAAAGAAGACTATCAGCTCTTGGACCTGGTGGTTTATCAAGAGAAAGAGCTGGTTTCGAAGTACGAGATGTTCACTTCACACACTACGGTCGATTATGTCCAATTGAAACTCCTGAAGGTCCAAACATCGGACTTATTTCGTCTATGTCCGTTTATGGTAAAGTAAACGGAATGGGATTCATTGAAACACCATACCGCAAAGTTGAAAATGGTAAAGTTGATCTTACATCTGAGCCAATTTATCTTTCAGCAGAAGAGGAAGAAGGAAAGTTAATTGCACAAGCCAACATTCTAATAGCTGCAGACGGTACAATTGAGTCGGAAAGAGTAATTGCTAGAATGGAAGGAGATTTCCCAGTGATTGATCCTAAAGAAGTTAATTATATAGATGTTGCACCAAACCAAATTTCTTCAATTTCAGCATCCTTAATTCCATTCTTAGAGCATGATGACGCTAACCGTGCTTTAATGGGCTCGAACATGATGCGTCAAGCTGTACCTTTGTTAAGAGTAGATTCTCCTATTGTTGGTACCGGTTTGGAAAGAAGAGTAGCAAAAGATTCTAGAGTACTTATAAATGCTGAAGGCGCTGGTGTTGTTCAGTATGTTGATGCCCAAAAAATTATAATTAAGTACGATAAGACAGAGGAAGAAAGGCTAGTTAGTTTTGATTCTGATGAAACAACTTACGAGTTGATTAAATTCAGAAAAACCAACCAAGGAACTTCTATAAACTTAAAACCAATTGTAAAAGTTGGAGACAGAGTAGAAGAAGGACAAGTATTATGTCAAGGTTATGCCACAGAAAATGGTGAATTAGCTCTTGGTAGAAATATGAAAGTTGCTTTTATGCCTTGGAAGGGTTACAATTTTGAAGATGCGATTGTAATTTCTGAACGTGTGGTACGTGAAGATATGCTTACATCTATACATATAGATGAATATTCATTAGAAGTTCGAGATACTAAGTTAGGGAATGAAGAATTAACGGCTGATATTCCTAACGTTTCAGAAGAGGCTACTAAAGACTTGGATGAAAATGGTATGATTCGAATTGGTGCCGAAATTAAACCTGGGGATATTTTAATTGGTAAGATTACGCCTAAAGGTGAAAGTGATCCAACTCCAGAAGAAAAACTGTTACGCGCTATATTTGGTGATAAAGCTGGTGATGTTAAAGATGCTTCATTAAAGGCTTCTCCATCTCTTAATGGAGTAGTTATTAATAAGAAACTTTTCTCCAGAGCTATTAAGGATAAACGCGCTAGAGCTAAAGATAAACAAGAGATCGATGCATTAGAAGCTAAATACCATGTAAAGTTCGAAGAGCTAAGAAATAAATTAATCGAAAAGCTTTTTGTTTTAGTAAATGGTAAAACGGCACAAGGTGTATTAAATGATTTAGGAGAAGAAATTCTTCCTAAAGGTAAGAAGTATACTTTGAAAATGTTAAACGCAGTAGATGACTTCTCTTATTTAACAGGTGGAAGCTGGACTACTGACGACGATACTAATTCATTAATAGCAGATCTTATTCACAATTATAAGATTAAACTAAATGATCTTCAAGGAAACTTAAGGAGAGAAAAGTTTACAATATCGGTGGGGGATGAGTTACCATCTGGAATTTTAAAACTTGCTAAAATTTACATTGCTAAAAAAAGTAAATTAAAAGTAGGTGATAAAATGGCAGGTCGTCACGGAAACAAAGGTATTGTAGCTAAGATTGTTCGCCAAGAAGATATGCCATTCTTAGAAGATGGAACTCCTGTAGATATCGTATTAAATCCGCTTGGTGTACCATCGCGTATGAACATTGGTCAGATTTATGAAACCGTTCTTGGTTGGGCAGGTCAAAAGCTTGGTAAAAAGTTTGCAACTCCTATTTTTGATGGAGCAACCATAGACCAAATTAATGAGCTTACAGACCAAGCTGGAATTCCTCGTTTTGGACACACCTACCTTTATGATGGAGGAACAGGAGAGCGTTTTGATCAGCCAGCAACAGTTGGTGTAATTTATATGCTAAAATTAGGGCATATGATTGAAGATAAAATGCACGCTAGATCTATCGGACCTTACTCCTTAATTACGCAACAACCACTTGGAGGTAAAGCTCAGTTTGGAGGTCAGCGTTTCGGTGAAATGGAGGTTTGGGCACTTGAGGCTTATGGAGCTTCTAGCACCCTTAGAGAAATCTTAACCGTAAAGTCCGATGATGTGATTGGTAGAGCTAAAACATACGAAGCCATCGTGAAAGGTGAGGCAATGCCAGAACCTGGTATACCAGAATCTTTCAATGTTCTTATGCACGAGCTTAAAGGTTTAGGACTAGATATAAGATTAGAAGAGTAAAGTTAATTTCCGCATGATTCTTTCGTGCGGAAAACTTTGATAAATTATTGAATTAATTCTTAGCGAATTTGAATCATGGCAAGAAATAATGAAAACAGTACACAAGTGAGATTTAATAAAATCTCCATTGGTTTAGCATCACCAGAACAGATTCTTAGCGAATCTAGAGGTGAAGTGTTAAAGCCAGAAACCATTAACTATAGAACGCATAAGCCAGAACGAGATGGGCTTTTCTGTGAGCGTATTTTTGGTCCTGTAAAAGACTACGAATGTGCATGTGGAAAATACAAGCGTATAAGATATAAAGGTATTGTTTGCGACCGTTGCGGGGTAGAAGTGACCGAGAAAAAAGTAAGGAGAGAACGCGTTGGCCATATAAGCCTTGTTGTTCCTGTTGCACATATTTGGTATTTTAGATCTCTCCCAAACAAATTAGGATACCTACTTGGGATACCTTCTAAGAAATTAGATATGATTATTTACTACGAACGCTACGTAGTAATACAATCTGGTATTGCTAAAAACCAAGACGGTGAAGCGCTAAAAGAAATGGAATTCTTAACAGAAGAAGAATACCTTTCAATTTTAGATACACTTCCTCAGGAAAACCAATATTTAGACGATGAAGACCCTAATAAGTTTATCGCTAAAATGGGTGCAGAATGTCTAATTGAAATCCTTAAGCGTCTAGACTTAGATAAGCTTTCATATGATTTGCGTCATAAAGCAAATAACGAAACATCCAAGCAACGTAAAACCGAAGCGCTGAAAAGACTTCAGGTTGTTGAAGCATTAAGAGACTCAAAAAACAACAGAGATAATAATCCTGAGTGGATGATCATGAAGGTAATTCCTGTTATTCCACCTGAGTTAAGACCTCTTGTTCCTTTAGATGGAGGACGCTTTGCTACATCTGACTTAAACGATCTTTATCGTCGAGTAATTATTAGAAATAACCGTTTAAAGCGATTAATGGAAATTAAGGCTCCTGAGGTTATTTTACGAAACGAAAAGCGTATGCTTCAGGAAGCGGTAGATTCGTTATTCGATAATACAAGAAAAGCCTCGGCCGTAAAAACTGACTCGAATAGACCATTAAAATCACTATCTGATTCATTAAAAGGTAAGCAAGGACGATTCCGCCAAAACTTACTTGGTAAACGTGTAGATTATTCTGCTCGTTCGGTAATTGTCGTAGGACCGGAATTGAAGATGTTTGAGTGTGGTCTTCCGAAGGATATGGCAGCAGAATTATACAAGCCATTTGTTGTTCGAAAATTAATCGAAAGAGGTATTGTAAAAACAGTTAAGTCTGCAAAGAAGATTATTGACAAAAAAGAACCAGTTGTTTGGGATATTTTGGAAAATGTATTAAAAGGACATCCAGTTCTTTTAAACCGTGCCCCAACGCTTCACAGACTTGGTATACAAGCTTTTCAACCAAAGTTAATCGAAGGTAAAGCAATTCAATTACATCCTTTAGTTTGTACAGCTTTTAACGCGGATTTCGATGGGGATCAGATGGCTGTCCATTTACCTTTAGGGCCTGAGGCTATTTTGGAAGCTCAACTCTTAATGTTAGCTTCTCATAATATTCTGAATCCAGCAAATGGTTCACCAATTACGGTTCCTTCTCAGGATATGGTACTTGGGTTATATTATATGACCAAAGAAAGACTTTCTACGCCAGAGGTAAAAGTTAAAGGCGAAGGACTAACATTTTACTCAGACGAAGAAGTCGTGATTGCTCATAACGAAAAACGACTTGATTTGAATGCTCGAATTAAAGTTAGAGCTAAAGATTATAACGAAGCGGGTGAACTTGTTTATCAAATCATACAAACAACTACGGGGCGTGTATTATTTAATCAACATGTACCTGAAAAGGCAGGATTTATTAACCGAGTACTTAACAAAAAAGCACTTCGTGACGTAATTGCAACTGTACTAAGTTTAACAAGTGTTCCTGAAACAAGTGAATTCCTAGATAGTATCAAGTCTCTTGGATACGAATTCGCCTTCAGAGGAGGTCTTTCATTCTCTTTAGGAGATATTATTATTCCAGAAGAAAAACAACAACTTATTGATGAAGCTAACGAAGAAGTTTCTGGAGTTGTTGCAAATTATAACATGGGTCTAATTACCAATAACGAGCGTTATAATCAGGTAATTGATATTTGGACGGCTACCAATGCAAATCTTACAGAGCTTGCTATGAAGCGAATTACAGAAGATATGCAAGGTTTCAATTCAGTATTTATGATGCTTGATTCAGGAGCTCGTGGTTCTAAAGAACAAATTCGTCAGTTAACAGGTATGCGAGGTTTAATGGCAAAGCCTAAAAAATCTACATCTGCTGGTGGCGAAATTATTGAAAACCCAATTTTATCAAACTTTAAAGAAGGACTTTCAATTCTTGAATACTTTATTTCTACTCACGGTGCTCGTAAAGGTCTTGCGGATACTGCATTAAAAACAGCAGATGCCGGATATTTAACTCGACGACTAGTAGATGTTTCTCAAGATGTAATCATTCGAGAAGAAGATTGTGGTACTTTAAGAGGAATCGAAGTTTCTGCGCTTAAAAAGAACGAAGAAGTTGTTGAGACTTTAGCTGAACGTATAATTGGTAGAACTGCATTAAATGATGTTATCGATCCAATTTCGCAAGAAGTTTTTGCTCTTTCAGGTGAAGAAATTAATGAAGAAACAGCTTACAAAATTGAAAAATCAGCATTAAATTCAGTTGAAGTTAGATCGCCATTAACTTGCGAATCTAAACAAGGAATTTGTGTGAAGTGTTACGGTAGAAACTTAGCTACTAACAAAACTGTTCAACGAGGAGAGGCTGTAGGTGTTGTTGCTGCTCAATCTATTGGTGAGCCTGGTACACAGCTTACCCTAAGAACATTCCACGTTGGTGGTATTGCAGGTAACATTTCTGAAGAAAACAAACTTGAAGCTAAGTTTGATGGTGTAGCAGAAATCGAAGATTTGAAGACTGTTTTAGCTCAAGATGCCGAAGGTAAAGATGCTGAAATTGTAATTTCTAGAACCTCTGAAATCAAAGTAATCGATAAAAAGTCTGGTATCACTTTAAGTACAAATGTTATTCCTTACGGTTCTCAGTGTTTTGTTAAGCCCGGACAAGCGATTAAAAAAGGAGACATTATTTGTAAATGGGATCCATACAACGGTGTAATTATTTCTGAGTTTGCTGGTAAAATTAAGTTTGAAAACATCGTTCAAGGTCAAACATTTGCGGTTGAAAGTGATGAACAAACTGGATTTGAAGAAAAAGTAATTATAGAATCTAAAAACAAACGTAAAATACCTACGCTTCACATTACTGATGCTGACGGAGAAAAATTACGTTCGTATAACCTTCCAGTAGGCGCGCACTTAATGGTAGACGATGACCAAGATATCAAAATCGGTAAGATCTTAGTTAAGATTCCACGTAAATCATCTAAAGCGGGTGATATTACCGGTGGTCTTCCAAGATTAACAGAGTTGTTTGAGGCCAGAAATCCTTCAAACCCAGCAGTTGTTTCCGAAATAGACGGTGTAGTTTCTTTTGGAAAAATTAAACGTGGTAATCGAGAAATTATAGTTGAGTCTAAACTTGGTGAAGTTAAAAAATACCTTGTTAAACTATCTAACCAAGTACTTGTTCAAGAAAACGACTACGTTAGAGCAGGTATGGCTTTATCGGACGGTTCTGTAACTCCAGAAGACATTTTAAATATTAAAGGTCCTTCAGCAGTTCAGCAGTACTTAGTAAACGAAGTGCAAGAAGTTTATCGTTTACAAGGGGTGCAAATCAATGATAAACACTTTGAGGTTGTAGTACGTCAAATGATGCGTAAAGTGAAAGTTAACGACCCAGGAGATACGTTGTTCTTGGAGAACCAACTTGTTCATAAGCAAGATTTTATTGATGAAAATGATAAATTATTCAGTAAAAAAGTGGTTACAAATGCAGGTGATAGTTCTAGCCTAGTTGAAGGACAAATTGTTACTTTACGTGAATTAAGAGACGAAAACTCTAAATTGAAACGTGAGGACAAACAACTTGTTGAAGCTAGAGATGCAGAGCCAGCAACCGCAACTCCAATACTGCAAGGTATTACTAGAGCTTCGCTACAAACAAAATCATTTATATCTGCGGCATCCTTCCAGGAAACAACCAAGGTATTGAATGAAGCTGCTGTGAGTGGTAAAGTTGACTTCCTAGAAGGACTTAAAGAAAATGTTATTGTAGGTCATAAGATTCCAGCTGGTACTGGGTTACGTGAGTTTGATAATATAATTGTAGGTTCTCAGGATAAAATGGACGATGTTCTAGGAAATACCCAAGAAATTAAAGTTAATTACAATTAATTAAATAGGTATGAGCGATTATAATCAAGACCAAAAGCCAAAAAAACTCAATATACAGTTGGATGAAGACATAGCTCAAGGTAAGTATAGCAACCTTGTTATTATTAATCATTCGCATTCTGAGTTTGTGTTGGATTTTGCTAATGTTATGCCAGGTACACCAAAAAGTAAAGTGCAGTCGAGAATTATCATGTCTCCTACGCATACTAAGCGACTTTTAAGAGCTTTGAAAGATAACCTTGATAAGTTTGAGCGTGCAAATGGTAAAATAGGCGATAAAGAAGCGCAAAACATACCCCTAAATTTTGGCCCTACAGGTCAAGCATAAAACAAAAGCCCTGAACTTAAGTTCAGGGCTTTTTTTGTGCCTTTTATCGCAATGCTTGAATTGTTTTATGTTTGTTTGCTACTAAATGCATTTACGCTAACTGTTATTTCGTCATTGATAGCTTTATCTCCTAAGCCATCAAAAAAGTTAGAAGACATAAATTTTATGCCAAATTTTGTTCTGTCTATTTTGATTTTTTCTGTTACGAAATTATAAGCACCTTCTGATTCATTAAAGCCAAGTTTTGCATTAAACTCTATTTGACGGGTCTGTTCTTTTATGTTTAAGTTGGCCGTAATTAAATAAGCGTATTCATTTAATCGCTGTGCATGCACAATCTCTAATTTTGCATAAGGGTATTTATTTACATCAAAAAAATGATCTTCTTTACCTTCCAAGGTTCCTTTTAGATGCCCTTCAAGTGATAATTTATCGTCACCGTCTAAATCTAACACAGTCAAGCTATACATGTCTATCCAAAAGTTGCCACCGTAAATTCCTTCGCTTTCGTTTACAAATAATTCTGCTTTTTTAAATGAAAGTGAGCCATCGTGAGATTTTGTTAGCGCGCTACCTTCCCAGAAAATTTTAGAACTATCTAGGTTAAATTCAATAATGTCTTCTTCGCTTTGAAGTTTTGCAGCTTCTTCTAATTGTATTGTTTCACGCTCGGTTTTGTTTTTTTGCTCTTTTCCGCAAGAAACGATTAAACTAAAAATTAGAATGCTTAAAATGCTGTAGATTTTCTTGTTCATGTTGATATATTTTAGTTCAAAAATACAATAAATTTTACTCGGTTTGTAGCGTTTTATATTTTGACTTTAGTAAATTCTAATTTGATTTGGCTTAATAAATAGTTTAACTGGATTTTTTGTTTTTTAAATATCCGATTGCTAACGCTGAGTGATTTTTTAGTTGTTCTCTTTTCGTCGGTTTAGGGATTGCGTTAGGGATGGGAGAGGAAAGCCCGTAAAGCAACTTAGCTCTATTTTTTTGCTTTGGCAGAGCGACCTAAGAAGCTCCTGATCAAAGTTTTAAAAATATGCTAAGTTGCTGCGGACTTGGAACGGACAGCCCGTAATACGCCCTAATTCTCTGTTTTCGTAAGGTGTTAAAAATTATATTTCACAAAAAATGTGAAGTTTCTTCCTGGGTCTGTCAAACGTTCCACTCCACTTAAGCCTTGATTTTCTTGATTCCTGAATGCAAAGTTTAGGTGATCAAAGTAGTTTTTATCAAATAAATTAAGCACAGCTGTACCAATATTGAGGTTTGGAATTAGCTCGTAGCCCATGCGTAAATCTAGTAGTTGGTAACCTGGTGTATTTTGGTTTTCACCAAAACTCAATGCTAACTGGGATTGTTTGCTCACTACTCTATAATCGGCACCTGCCCAAAAATTAGAAGTATTGTACTGAATCGAAAAGGTGCTTCTTAGTGGAGGTGTTAAGGGTAATGATTCGTTTAAATCTTGATTGCGTGCATATACGTAGGCAAAGTCTGCATTAATCGTGAAATGGGTTAACAATTTTAAGCCTGCATTTGCTTCAAAACCAGTTTTGTAGGCTTTGTCTAAGTTTTGAAAAACCTTTGGGTGAATGGGTTCTTGATTTGGCATAAATTTCCTAGTCTTTGTCTCATCTATAATGGCGACTATGTAGTTTTGGAAATATGAGTAATATACTGATGCGCCCCAATAGATTTGTTCTATTGTTCCTTCTATGTTTTTCTTTCCTTGATAAGCTATTTCAAACTGATTGTTGATTTCTGCATCTAGGTTTGGATTGCCAATATATTCAAAAGGGTCTTGACCTACTTGAAAGTGATTAATAAATCGTTCTATCATGTTGGCAGAACGTACTCCACGTCCATAGGCAAATTCTATTTCATGATTTTTATGAATTATTTTTTTAACAGAAACGCTTCCGCTAATGTTATGTTCGAATCGTTGACTTAAATCAGGGTAATAGACCTGAAAGTCTGTTTCTGGGTCACGTGTCTCGCTCTGCACTAAATCATAGCGTACACCAGCATTCAAAAAGGTAGAACTATTGATTTGGTAGTTAGTTTCGGCGAACAAACCGAAATCATTTATATAAGAGTCTTGCCATATTTTATCTGTAAATTCAAGTGGAATATCTAGCGGCATACCCATCATATTTTGTTTTACCAGACGATTGCGTTGCCCGTCTCGACTAATAAGCAAAGCGTCTGAGCCTGTAAATAAGCTCCAGTTTTCTGCGAGTTCCCATTCCAGTTCTAACCTACCTCCTGCGGTAGTTGCTTCTACGGGGGCAAATGCTTCAGATGCCTCAAAATTGCTTCTTCGTTGATTGCTCATGAGGTGATCTACATAAGAAAAATAGGCTTTAGCTTGTATGCTTTTAAGGTTTCCATTCATTCGCTTTTTGAAATAGTCTAGTGAAATCATGGATGAATCATCGAAATCTGAATCCATAGGTAAACTAGCATGTAGGACATCGCGACCAAAAGATTGGCGCCAATGCAGTTGAAGACGTTCATTATTGTTGAAATTATACCCCAAACGTAAGCTGTAATCTATACTTCTGAAAGATGAAGGAATTTCTCGACCTTGACCATCTTTATAATTTCCGAAATCTCGATAGCCATACATGCCAACAACATCAAATTTTTCTTCTGCGTATTGAAGTCGAAGCATATTTACCATCGAATTTCCATTGGTTTCAAATCCTGAAGATGCGTTTCCTGAGAAGCCGTAATTACCAATTTCAGGGCGTTTGGAAACCATGTTAATAATTCCACCAAAGGTGGCGCCGTATCGCATAGAGTAAGGACCTCTGATTACTTCTATTTTGGCAATATCTTCTGGGATTACGTGGGTGGTTATTGGATCCATTCGGTTGGGGCAAGCATGCATAACTTTTGTACCATTATCGTATTGAATGTTCAATTGTTCATACTGGGAAGCTCTAAATGAAGGATCGATGGCGTAGTTTCCCCGTTTAATTAGTCCAAATCCATTAATGTCTCGAAACAAGTCTGCCACATTTTTGGGTTGGGTTACTTTTTCAGTTAAATCCGGTGTGGTAATATGCATTACGGGATCCTTAAAAAGCTGTCCAGTTACGAGTACTTCTGGAAGTCGATTTACCTTCGGACGTAGGTAAATGATTTGGCTTTTTTGTGCCAATGTTAGGCTTGTAAACACCTCTTCAAATTCCACCGAATGTATATGAATTTCTACATTAGTTGTTTCTGTAAACGTAATTACAAACTCCCCTTGTTGATTGCTTATTAAAAATTCATCAGCTTCTATTAAATGAATTATAGCTGAAGAAATGGGTTCTTTGGTTTCTTGATTAAGCAGTTGATATGTCTTTTCCTGTGCGTTTATCTGTAAAAAAGCAAGCGCTATAATGATAAATGAAATAGCCTTCATTGTTTTATTGTTTATGTTGAATATAAATGTGTAAAGAATGTTCTGTCGAAATGGAAAGAACAAGAAATTGTGCTGAAAAGAATGTAGATTCGATATAGAATTTGTCTACGGATTCATTTTATTCTTATACCAGTTATGAGTTGAAATTACTGGAAAAGAAAGCGATGATTTTTTTTCTTTATGTAAATTAGAAAAATTAAGCATAGCCTTAGCTATGGTTTCTTTTTGTAATGAAACAGAAAGGAAAAAAGAGCGTTTTATTACGGTAATTTCAATTGATAAATGGTATTACTTCTTTTAAATAGCTAGTGCAACTATACCAAACGTGACTTTATATGTTAAACGGGGGGACACCTTAGCTTAATAGCTTGCTTGCTCTAATATACTAAAGTCTCACCTAAAAATGTATCAGACGAATAGCTTCACATCAGCGAAGTTGGTTAACTATTTAAAATAGCAAAGGTGCTTGGTGGTTTAAAGCTACTACTTGAAAAAAGAGATTGGTAGTTGTTGCTGTAATTGAATAAAGTTCTTGAAGCATTTACATCTTGAAACGAAGTAGCTCCCCAAGCGTAAAAAAACAAAACGTTTAACTTTTCAATATAGGAAGGTATTTCTGGTGATTCGGTGTTATTATTCTCGATTAAGTCACTTAAAAAACACTTGCCATCACACTGTAATTCAGGTTTATCTTTGTTAACGCAAAATGTTTCGATAAAATTATCCGTAAATAAGGCGTAATAACCAAAAAAGAAAGATTGTTTAAAAATTGCTAGAACAATTAGTAAACAAAAAAGTAAGCTTTTACTGACATCTTTTGGTTTCATTTTGCAAAAATAGACTCAAGCCCTATTTTTCAATGTGACTTTAGTCACACAAATAGAAATGTTTTTTTGGTTTATGGTTTGCTATCGTATGTTTGTAAAAAACCAAAGCAAATGACTCGGAACCTACCCATAAAAAGACACAAATCCTTGCAGCATTTAAGCAGAGAGCATCACGATATTTTAGCTTTTGGTCTACGGTTAAAAAAAGGTATTGCAAAACAAGCCTCTAGAAAAATAATGAATGATTATATCGTTTGGTTTTGGGATGTTTATTTAGAGGCGCATTTTAAGTTAGAGGAGGAACATCTTTTTCCTCTTCTTTTGCATGACAAGTTTATAAGCCAAGCTCTAAACGAACACCTTTTTTTAAAAGCGCTCTTTACCAAAACAGATTTAAATGTTGAGGAAATAATAAGCTTGTACACAAATTTAGAGCTGCATATTCGTTTTGAGGAGCGGGTATTGTTTAATAAAATGCAGGAAGTTTTGAGTGAGGAACAGCTACATCATTTTGAGCAAGGTCATCCTCAGCAAAAAACTTGTCCTTTATGGACAAAAATTTTCTGGAATTAAGTGAGTTTGTTTTTACAATTGTTAAAGTAAGGTCTTATGTAACAAGGGTTACAATTGCCCTTTTTATTTCCCTCTAGTTTTGTAATAAAATTTAAATTATGGATGTAGAAATCCTCTCCCGTATCCAATTTGCTTTTACTGTAGCCTTTCATTATATCTATCCTCCTTTAAGCATAGGGATTGGCCTATTAATGGTGGTTTTTGAAACCATATATGTTAGAACTAAGAAGAAGGAATACGAAGTTTTAGCAAAATTTTGGACTAAGATTTTTGCTATTACCTTTGGTATAGGAGTTGTTACAGGAATTGTAATGGAGTTTGAGTTTGGTACCAACTGGGCAACTTATTCCCGCTATGTAGGCGATATTTTTGGTAGTGCATTAGCCGCTGAAGGAATATTTGCATTTGCTTTGGAAAGTAGCGCTCTAGGTATTTTATTATTTGGATGGAACCGTGTAAAACCTTGGGTTCATCTTACAGCTACATGGGGAGTCTTTTTAGGATCTATGTTTTCTGCGGTTTGGATTGTTGTAGCTAATTCTTGGCAACAAACGCCTGCCGGTTACCATATTGTTGGCGAAGGGATGCAAGCAAGAGCTGAGATTGTTGATTTTTGGGCAATGGTGTTTAACCCTTCTTCTGTAGATAGACTTACGCATGTTTGGATTGGAGCTTTTTTAGCTGGTACATTTTTAATTTTAAGCGTTCATGCGTATTACATCTTAAAAGGAAGACATGTAGTTTTATCTAAAAAAGCCTTTAAAATTACATTGGTTGTAGCCGCCATTAGTTCATTAGCTCAATTATTTACAGGACACAGTTCAGCCGAAGGTGTCGCTGTGAATCAACCCGCTAAACTTGCAGCAATGGAAGGACATTTCGAAAAAGAAGGTCCGGCAGATTTATACTTATTGGGTTGGGTAGATAAAGAATCTAAAGACGTAACTGGCTTAAAGTTGCCAGGAGGATTATCTTTTTTATTGCACCAAGACTTTGATGCGCCAGTTACAGGCTTAGATGCATTTCCAATAGAAGACCAACCATCCCAAGTAAATGCTGTTTTTCAGTTTTACCACCTAATGGTGGCCATCGGAATGTTCTTAATTGGGCTCAGCTTATTTGCTTTATGGCAATGGAAAAGAGGAAAATTATTTCAACAAAAATGGTTGTTATGGACGTTTGTGTTCACCGCAATTTTACCGCAGTTAGCCAATCAATTTGGTTGGTTTGCAGCAGAAATGGGACGACAACCTTGGGTGGTTTACGGGTTGCTGAGAACTTCCGATGCACTCTCCAAAAGTGTTCAAGCAAATCAGGTATTATTTTCACTTATTTTATTTTTCATAGTGTACAGCATTTTATTCCTCCTCTTTATTTATTTAATGAATAAAGCCATTCAAAAAGGACCAGTAAGCGACATTGATTTTGACAAAGGCAGTTTAAACAACGATATAACAAAAGTAATCTCATAAAACACACACATGGAAACATTATTCGGTTTAGATTATCCAACTTGGTGGTTTTTAGTTGTTGGCGGACTTTTTTCTGGCTATGCAATTTTAGATGGATTTGATTTCGGAGCTGGTGCTTGGCATCTTTTTTTTAAGAAAAATACAAGCAGAGAGACCGCTTTAAAAGCCATCGATCCTACGTGGCACGGTAATGAAGTTTGGTTAGTAATCGGTGGCGGAACCTTATTTGCTGGTTTTCCTGTTTTTTATGGTACTCTTTTTTCTGCCATGTATACCCCCTTCATTTTATTTCTATTGTTTATTATTTTTAGAGGTATATCTATTAAGTTTCGAAACATGGAAGAAATGCCTTGGTGGCGAAAAATGTGGGATTGGAGTTATTCTATATCTAGTATTATGCTTGCGTTTCTTCTTGGCGTAGTTTTAGGTAATATTTTAAACGGAATGACTCTCGACGAAAATTTCGAGTATACCGGGAGAGGTTTTTTTGAATTTTTAAATCCCTTTTCAGTTCTGGTAGGAATAACTAGTTTAGCCTTGTTCATGATGCATGGCGCTATTTATTTACTTTTAAAAACAGAAGGAAGTTTGTATAATAGGATTCAAGGTTTTTTAAAAGTTGGAATGGCGTTTTTTATTATCTCTTACTTGTTTACAACCACTTACGGAATCTTAAAACTAGACCATTTGTTAGAAGTTTTTAAAGCAAACAAAGCACTCTTTGTAGTTCCTTTTTTAGTTTTTTTAAGCATTGCAAACGTGCCTCGTTTAGCTAGTAAGAAAAAATACGGCTGGGCATTCATTTTCACAAGTCTTACCATAGCATTATTGTTAGTTATTGTAGCTTTCGAACTTTACCCACGTTTATTGCTTGCAAATAATAACATTGAAAACAGCATTACGATTTACAACGCCGCCGCATCAACCAAAACTTTAAAAATTATGATGGGGTTTGTAGCCATCGGAGGACCATTGGTCTTGTTTTACAGCTATGTAGTTTACCGAACCTTCTGGGGAAAAGTAAAAACAGATGCAGACACCTATTAATAGTTGGAGCAATTTCCTGCTATTCATTACAATTGCGCAGCTTTCACTAAGCAAAAATAGCATGGCTGTAAGAGCTTCCTATCGGTCGCTTTCCATCCAGGATTTTGCTAAGTTCAATCTTTACGCGATTTCCATTTCTATCAGTGCTAGAGCTACAGCATAAAACGGGGTATTCCTAGTATGGTAAGTAAGTTTTTAGAATAGCAGTAAAAAACTAAAGTCACAATTTGACTCCAGCCTAATTAGGGTGTCATTTTTTTATTTCTCAACCTTAGGTTAACTTTAAACTTTACCTGAAAATGGCGTTTTTTTACTGTAATTTCAATTGATAAATGATATACTCAAAAAGTTAAAGTTCCCCTGTGTGAGCGGGTTGTAGCAAGTCCATTACGGCTTTCACTGGATTAAAAGTAGTGGATGGGACTTCTACAAAAACAGTGTTCCATAGCTCCATAGCCCCATTCCATAGCCCCGGTTTTTCGAGCGCTTTTATTTCCTTTGGCCCCACCGTTTTGTGAGTAATAAAACCTCTTTCGTGATTTACAAATTGAGTTAAATCAAATTTTTCGCCCAAGTAGTTCCTTAAACCACATACTAAATCTACAGGATTAAAGTGAGAAGAATTTTCTAAGATGCAATTTTGCTCATTGTCGTTTATGTCTATCTGCGACTTTTCAACAATTTGTAAACTTGGATTTCCATTGGCATTTTCCATCCAAAAAGGCCCACCTCCTGGCGCACCTTCATTTTTTACCATCCCGCAAACACGAATAGGTCGATTTAATAGGTTTATTAGTTCCTTTTCAGAAGTTATTTCTTGTTGTAAATGAAGCTTGGTTTTAGCAAAATGTAAGGCTTCCTCGAACACTTTTTTGTTGTTACTTTCTGAAGTTAGTGTGTTTAAAAAATGAAATATCCTTTCTTGTAAATATAACAAGTACCCTGCTAAAACCTTTTTATGAAATGCATTTTCAGCCATTACTTTTTGGTGTGGAATATTATCGATGTTTTTTATAAAAATTACATCTGCATCAACCTTATTTAAGTTTTCAATAAGCGCACCGTGTCCACTTGGTCTAAAGCATAAACTTCCGTCAGGTAACCTAAATAAATGATTGTTTAAATCTACTGCAACCGTATCTGTACTGGCTTCTTGGTAAGAAAAGTGCACGACACAATTAATATCGAAACTTGATTTTAGTGTTGTTAAGATAGTTTCTTTTGCTTTAGAAAATTTTGCTTGATGCTCCTCAGATATGGTAAAGTGTAAATGCAATTCATTTTCTTTTGTAGCATAGGCTAAACCTTCATAAAAATGTTCGCCAAAAGCTGTTTCGAGTGTATTATCGTACTTGTGAAAAGTAACAAGGCCTTTAGGTAAATCAGAAAAACCAAGTTGATTTGGGTCTAACATGGCTTTAAATGCTAAGTAAGCACGCTCTTTGTAGTTCAGATGCTTAATAGCTATTTCTTTTTCAGCGAAAAATGTTTCAATAATCGGATAAAAACCAAGCTTTGTAAGTTGTTTAGCAAATGTGTGTAAACTTTTGTATTTGTCTTTAGCAAGTAAAAAATCAAAACTTTCTTGAGAGTCCACTTGCTCCATGAATTGATGCATTAACTTAAACATACGAGTAGCTGCTCCACTTGCAGGCGTAAATTTTACTACCTTAATATTGGCTTGCTCATAATTGTGAACTAATTGCGTAGCCTCTTCTTTAGAAATAACATCTATCCCCTCATTTATAGTAGCGGCTTTCAGTAGTTTTACATAAGGTATTCCTTTTTTAAAAATACCTAGTTGCTCTTCAATATTTTCTTTGCTCAATCCTTTTCGGTTGAGTTGCTTAATGTCGTTTTGGTTAAGATGCATGGTTCAATTAATTAATCAATTCTTGCACTAAGTTGGTGGTTAGTTCTAAGCGCTTTTTTAGGCTGCCGCTTACTACTGAAAATTTGATATTTCTTTCACAAAGTGCTTCTGCAAATATAGTAAACATTTTTTCTCTTTCATTGGGTTTATCCCTAAGAATATCCTCTTCCCACGGAATGTCAATATCGCAAAGTAAGTATAAGTCATACTTTTGATTATTTGCGTAAAAATGAACAGTTTCATTTTTAAAATTCGGATAATATTCTTTCGCATATATAAGGTTTTGTAGCGCATTAGTGTCGCAAAAAACAACCTTGTTAGCCCTTAAAACTCCTTCATTTTCTAGCTTAAGTTGTCCTTCAACAATGGGCTGAATATCGGTTTCTTGACATAGCTCTGCTTTCTCACGCCATTTTTTTTCTAGGTAAGTACGCATGTATTCTTCTACGTAAACGGTATTAAATTCTTTTGCAAGTGCTTTTGCTAATGTCGATTTTCCTGTAGATTCAGGCCCCATTAGCACTACTCTTTTTATTGAAGTTGGGAGTTGTTCCAAAGTATTAATTTATACGGTTTCAAAAAAAGTGCCCATTACAACCCAATTTGCGCCCGCTTGGTAAGCTGCTTCCCGTTGTGAGTTGCTTCTTATCCCACCGCCGACAACCAAAGGAATGCTTATTTGTTCACTAACTTGCTTTATTATTTCTGAAGGAATTGGATTTTTTGCACCGCTTCCAGCTTCGAGGTAAACCACTTGTTTACCCATGTATTCGCAGGCTTTGGCTGTTTTTACAATCAGTTCAATATCGGTGGTAGGTATGGCTTTTGTTTCGCTCACACGTTGAACACTAGTTTCGTTGCCACCATCAACTAAAATATAACCGGTCGGGATTACTTCTAAGTTAGATTTCGTTAAAAAATCTACTGCTTTTATTTGTTCCTCGATGAGGTATTTTGGATTTCGACCAGAAACTAAACTTAAAAACAAAACAGCATCTGCTGCGTGACATAATTGCTCATGGCTTCCTGGAAACAAAATAACGGGTAGAGAAGTAGAAGATTTTAAATGAATAACTAGGTTTTTGGTATCTTCCTGTGTGGCAGTGCTTCCTCCCACAAGAATTAAATTAGTGGTAACAGGAATTTTTTTTAAAAAGGCTTCTGTTTCAGTAAGAATAAACTTTTCAGGATCTACTAAAACAGCTAAACCTTGGTCTATATTCTTTAAAATTTGAAGCCATTTTGCAGCTTTTTGTAGTAAAGTTCTATTCATGTTTCCTAGTTATAATTTACAGTACACCGGTTATAAGTTCTGGAATTACAAATGATTGTAGGCGTACACACACGTAAAACCTTCAAATTCCATAAAGTGTAATCGGTAATCGCTTTTTTGCCCTTGATAAGTTACCGTTGCATAAGTCTGTTGCGCTTCAAAATCAAAATCATAAACAAAGATATCATGCAAAAATAAAAGTCCCCGCTTTCCGTAGAGTTTATACAAAGCTTCTTTTGCCCCCCAAACAATGGTAAGTTTCCGAATTAAATCGATTCCATTTCCCAACTTACGGTATTCTTCAATAGGCGTGAATTTGGGAGCTATTTTTTTGATTTTTTCACGTTGCATTTCAATGTCTATGCCTACTTCCTTTTTTCCTAAAATAACAGCGGTAAAATGAAACGAATGTGTCATTGAAATATAATGCTCGTCGCGAAGGTGTGGTTTTCCTTTTTCGTCATAGTGCACATCAGCATCTTGGTAGTCCATAGCCTTCAAAAGTTGCCGAATGCTTAAAAAACCTTTTCGATGTACTTCCGACTTCATTCCATCAAAGCGTTTTTGGGAACTTTCAGTTAACTGAATGCCCTGTTTTAGTTCGTCTTCACTTTCTTCTACTTTCCAAATCAATACCTTAGTATGTGTATTGACTGTTATTGTTTTATAAATCGGCATAGAGTTTTAGAGTTTATGCGTAATTTTGCACCGAAATTAAAAAAAACAAATATACATTACTATGCAGAAAGAAACCCTACCTTATGTACCTTATAAAGTAAAAGACATCAGTTTAGCCGAATGGGGAAGGCGAGAAATTGAGCTTGCAGAAGCCGAAATGCCAGGTTTAATGGCCTTAAGAGAAGAGTACGGTGCGCAGCAACCACTTAAAGGAGCACGTATTGCAGGTTGTTTGCATATGACTATTCAAACAGCTGTTTTAATTGAAACTTTAGTGGCTCTAGGCGCAGAAGTAACTTGGAGCTCATGTAATATATTTTCTACTCAAGACCATGCCGCTGCCGCTATTGCCGCTGCTGGAGTTCCAGTTTATGCGTGGAAGGGAATGAGCGAAGAAGAGTTTAATTGGTGTATCGAACAAACCTTGTTTTTTGGTGAAGACCGAAAGCCGTTAAACATGATTTTGGACGACGGGGGCGATTTAACTAATATGGTTTTTGATGATTATCCAGAATTGGCTCAAGGAATTCGTGGACTCTCGGAAGAAACTACTACAGGAGTACATCGTTTATACGAACGCATGAAAAACGGAACCTTGGTAATGCCTGCCATAAACGTAAATGATTCGGTTACCAAATCTAAATTCGATAATAAATACGGATGTAAAGAAAGTGCAGTAGATGCTATTCGTCGCGCTACAGATACTATGCTAGCAGGGAAAAGAGTTGTTGTTTGTGGGTATGGAGATGTAGGAAAAGGAACTGCAGCTTCATTTAGAGGTGCTGGATCTATTGTTACCGTTACCGAGATTGACCCCATTTGTGCGTTACAGGCTTGTATGGATGGTTTTGAAGTTAAGCGATTGGAAAATGTAGTAGGAAATGCTGATATTGTAATTACTACAACAGGAAATAAAGACATTGTTCGAGGTGAACACTTTGAAGCCATGAGAGACAAGGTAATTGTGTGTAATATTGGACATTTTGACAATGAAATAGATGTAGCTTGGTTAAAGAAAAACCATGGAAATACCCGTGTTGAGATTAAACCTCAAGTAGATAAGTACACCATAAACGGAAAAGATATTATCTTACTTGCTGAAGGTAGATTGGTAAATTTAGGTTGTGCAACAGGACATCCAAGTTTTGTAATGAGTAATTCATTTACTAATCAAACACTTGCTCAAATTGAGCTTTGGAACAATGCCGATAAGTATGGAAATGAAGTGTACATGCTACCAAAACATCTAGACGAAAAAGTGGCAGCACTTCACTTAAGTAGAATGGGAGCAGAGTTAACCGAACTTAAAGTAGATCAAGCCGATTACATTGGAGTGAAAGTGGAAGGGCCATTTAAGCCAGAGTATTACAGGTATTAGTTCAATTTGTGGATTACATGGTGTAATTATATTTTATTTTAACATAAAGTTTTTAAATATCCCCCTTAGGGGGTATTTTTTTTGTTTAAATTTAAGATTTATTTTGTGAGGCAATAAATTAAGCAATGAGTTTGAGCAATTCATCACACACACACACACACACACCGCCATTGGGCTTATGTGTTTATGGGGTGGTTTCTGTTGTGGAAAGTATGGCTTAACTGGTTGGGTTTTACTTAGCGTCGTTTTAAGGAAGATTGATTTTAATACCCCAAACAAAAATTAATTTAAAATATAGAACGATGAAAAAAATAGTTTTAATAGTACTTGCAGTTATTGCAGTTTCTTGTACTGATGATTTTGATGAAAATGAAAGTTTAGACAATTTTTTTGTAACCAACATGCTAAGTTATTATGGTTGTGGTTGCAGGGAAGGAGAGTTTAGCTTTTCTGACAGGTGCTGGCCAAGATATGATTGTAATGCAAACGTAAGATACACTATGCCTCATAGATGGGTACCGACTAATTAAATTTTAAAATAACCAAACAACCAGCCATTAGGCTGGTTGTTTAAATTTGAAAGACATGAAAAATACAACAATATGTTTAATTCTTTTTTTAACAAGTTTTCTTTACGCCCAAGATAAAGAAAACTTTTTTTCAAAGTTTGAAATTTCAGCTAATTATGGATTAGCGGGGAATTTCTTTGTCGATTATGGTAGGGATTTAGTCAGAGAAAATGGTATTATAACACCTCTTTACAGTGAGATTTTTGATGAGCTACAACTCTTTCAGAAAAATTTTATAGGAACTTCGGGTGGCTTTAGTGTAACCTATAATTTTAATTCCAAAAACTCCCTGATGTTAAGTTTCGATAGAAATATGAATTACGGTAAATACGATGGTACAGCTGTGCTTAGTAACGGCACCCCAATTTTTATTAGAGATTTTGTCTTACGCCACAGAAATCATTTTTACAGCTTAGCCTACCGACGCAGTTTAAATAAAAAAAACACTTTTTTTGCTAGTTTCGGAATTCATTACTTAAGGCATAATCAAGCTGAAATTGAAATAGCTTTGTCTGAAAATTTTGTGGTTATAGAAGAACGAAACTACCAAAGTTTTGGTTTAGAAGAGGGTGGCTTTGTTCTTGGCTTGGAAAAGTATGTTTATAAAAGTGGTAATTTTGAAGTAGGCATTCAAAGTAAATTGTTTATTACAACCACTTCTGGATTAGAAACTTTAACCCTAACCCCAGTAATTACTCATAAGTTTTAAAATGAAAATAATACTGATGATGAAATTAACTTCGCCCTAGAACTTTTGGAAATTATGGAGGGGAATCCAGATGTAGAAGTGGATTTTGATGATATTATAATTAATGAGCTTACAGGTAAATCTTTAGACGTGTATAATAATCTGAAAAATTTAAGTTCTGACTTTAAAAATTTGATTAAAAAATTTGAACCAACTTTCCCAGTTAGTCATTTAAAATTTGATTTAGGAGATTTAGGGACTGCAAAGGGTCAGACTATTGCACCTAATAGTAGTCCAGTAACTACAAATTCTCCAAATTATGTTATAACTGTAAGGCTTAATAATAACACTTCCCCCAATGGTGTAGATCAACGCCCAGAACTTTTAGTTGCGAAAACTATAATCCATGAAGTAATTCATGCAGAGATGTTTAGAAAATTACTATCTGTATTGGATAATGGAGGTACTATAACAGGGGTGACGCGTCAAGATATATTAGATGCTTTAGAAGGAGATTTTCCTGGTATGTATGATTATTATAGACGACGCAAAAATTGGCAACATCAACAAATGGCCACACACTATAGGGAAGCTTTGGCAAGGGCTTTGCAAGAGTATGATACAGGGAATGCTGTGCTAGATAATCAGCAACCTGACCAACTATATAAGGATTTATCGTGGGAAGGTTTAAGGTATCCAAGTATTTATACATGGACAAGCTTGCCTTCAGAAGAAAAAGAAAGTATTAATGATGTTATAGCAGATTATATCGCTAACAATTAAAAAGTTTTCACTATGAAGAAAAAAATCATGTTTTCACTTCTAGTTTTGTTTTCAATTGTTTCATTTTCTCAAAATGAAAAAGAGAAAACAGTTTACCTGATATTTGATGAACAAAGTAAGGATAAATGTAAAGTTCCTGTGGAGGGAAAAGGCTATCAGAATTTAAATAAATTCAGAAAAGAAGTTCGAGGCGAACATATTTATTTCAAAATATGCGATGAAATTTTTTCGACACATAAGACTAAAAGCTTTAAGGAAACTTGTCCTATAGAATATTTAGAAAGCATTGAACTTGTTGATTTAATCTATTTAAAAGAGAAATATGATGCTAAGTTTGAATTTAAACATCATGTTTTTGATAAGATGTTTTTTATTGAAAAAATATCTGCAAAAAAAATAATCAAATATGAAGTTTCTTGGGTAGATGAGATTATAATGATAGAAGATTGATTCAACCTAAACACACTACCCTGAAATTATCAAATGGTAGATGTTGATGGCTTTTTCATCAAAAAATATAAATATCTTATTGAAGAAGAAATTTTTTTTGGAGATAAGGTATATGCTAGGGAAGTTAGACTCTACACAACTTATTCGTGAGAAGAATAAAAAATAAACCCCACCTAACTTATTTTAGTTGGGTGGGGTTAAATCTATTGCGGTATGGGAACTAGAGTAAGTTTAGTCTTTTGTTTATTTGGATTTTTATTTGTTTTAGGGTGTAAATCTAAAGATGAATCAATTTATCAATCGAAAGAAGATTTTATGTATGCTTATAAATCAAGTGTTTTTTATGGTTGTATGAATGGTGCTACTGAAAATAATTTTTCAAATTTTTCTAAAAATAATAATGACTTAGGGTTAGCGCCGATGGTGGCAGTAATTTATCATGCTGAAACCCAAAATGCAACCGAATTGGGAGAAAAATATTCAAAACAAATAAAGCCTAGCAATTATGGCGATTATCAGGGAAAATCTCCTATTTTTAGTTCTTGCGCTTATTATGCCTTTTATAGTAAAGAGATTGATTCAATAGCAAATGCTATTTATAGAAAGGCAAAAAATGCTACAATGAAGTATGAGTATGACTAAAGCAAATATTAATTATTCTGGACTAGTTTTAAATGATATAGGAGATGCATTTACGCACGCATTATGGAACGCGCTTTGTACTTTTGATTTAGGTTTGGAACTTACAGAGAGCTTGACAACAGCTCATAAAGATACACCTAGTAATTATCCATATAATTATAAAGAAGATGAAATGGATTTATTTAATAATGATAAGGGAAGGCAAATAGCGTTCAATTATTCGGAAAATCTTCCAATTTTTTCTCCACCATTTGCGATATTTGATTTAATTGAGCAAGCTGTAAGCTTTGGATACCTAAGATACTTGAATAATCTAGATTCTAATAATTTGGCTACTGAAAACTCCGAACTAATCCCTACAAATCAATAAAGATGAAAAAAAAATCACAACAAGCCTACTGTGTTCTTTTGTAATTTTAGCATGTTCAAAAGCTCGAAGAGATAGTGTTGAGATAAGAGTTACAGATTTTTCTAATGACATTATTGTTGAACTTGAACCTTACGAAAATCGTACTTACGCAATGATGAATATTTGGATTGAAGGAACTGTAAATGATACCATCTTGATTAAAATGAATTCAGCTGATAATCAACCAATTTTAAAATTGTCAGGAGAAATTAAAGAAAGATGGTATGCTGATTATTATGGTTTCCAAAAGCAAATAATTATTTTCGAGCCTTATAGAGCAACAAAAGGGGACTTAAAAATCAAAGCAAAATTGTAAGCGAATTTAAAATTTGCAGGCTTTGTAGGCTTTTGGACTTTTGAAGTTGTCGCAGTAGTCAAAATAAAAAGATTGGACGAAAGCAGTTTTAGATAGAATCGGTTTTGTCTAGATGGATTAGTGTAAGTTATTAGAAACATCGCCTAGCTTATTGGCGGTGTTTCTTTAAGTTATAAGAAATTTTTTCAACATCCCTAAGATTGGAACGAGTTTTTTTACTATTTTAGTTTAGGAGGCTTACAAAATACAGATGCGTTTTATAATAGTATTTGGCTGAGTGAAGGGCATATGTTGTATGGTAAGTATCTGAGATATATAGATATTGGTAATAATTTTTTTAATTAATAACATTATGAAAATAGTTTTTTTCCTTTTTTCTTTATTTGTTTGTTTCAATATATATGCATAATCAAAAGGGGATTTAGAACTTAGTAATAAGTATAAATCAGATACTATTTATGTATTTTTACCAATGCATCATAAACAAAAAAGAATGGGTATCCATAATTTCTGTGAGAAATGCCCTAATTATTTACGTGAAAAAATTTTTTACTTTGCTGTTTTGGACAGTTTACATGGAGGTGAACAAATTGGATTTGTTAAGTCGCGATACATGAATTTAGCAAAAAAAGTGCCAAATGTCAAGTTAATAGATACAACTTGGATAAACAATAATCAAGAGAGAATACTATATCCTGATGTTTTTCTTAAGTACCAATTTATGGAGCTTTACAGATTAATTAGCAGGAAAACAAGGTATATAATCGAAGAAGAAAATTTTTTTGGAGATAAGGTTTATGCTAGAGAAGTTAGACTCTACACAACTTATTCGTGAGAAGAATAAAAAATCAACCCCACCTAACTTATTTTAGTTAGGTGGGGTTAAATTTGATTATGAAATGTTTTAATTTTAGTGAAGTATATGCTTTTAATATCAGCTTTTTCTACGTGTTTTTTTATGATCAACGCCCTGGCTTCGAAACACAACTTTTTGAAATTAGCCTTTAAGAAGCTCAGGAAATTTAATACTTTGTCATTAATTATCAATTGTATTATCTATCCACTTTTAAATACTCAGTACTTAATACTTAATACTCAGTAATCAGTACTTAATACTCAGTACTTAATACTCAGTACTTAACAACCATTCAGTAAGGATTCTTTCTATTCAAACGATTGCATTTCAACTAGTTTATAGTAAGTTTGTCGCTTATTCATTAATTCCTCGTGCGTACCAATTTCAACAATTTCGCCTTGGTGCATTACTGCAATTTTATCTGCTTTTTGAATGGTAGATAAGCGGTGAGCGATAACAACAGAGGTTCGGTTTTGCATCATTTTTTCAAGTGCATCTTGCACTAAACGCTCACTTTCTGTATCTAATGCAGAGGTTGCTTCGTCTAAAATCATGATTGGAGGGTTCTTCAAAACGGCACGCGCGATAGAAATTCGTTGTTTCTGTCCGCCACTCAATTTCCCTCCGCTATCGCCAACATTAGTGTCTAGTCCTTTTGGAAGTTGCATTACAAAATCGTAGGCATTCGCAATTTTTAAGGCATCTATTAGTTCTTCATCAGTCGCGTCTTGTTTTCCAATTTTTAGGTTTTCGCGAATGCTGTCGTTAAATAAAATGGATTCTTGCGTTACTAACCCCATTAATCCTCGTAAGGAAGCTTGTCTTATTTTTTTAATTTCTACTCCATCAATACTAATTTTGCCTTCTTCTGTTTCATAAAATCGGGTAATTAGGTTAGCAATGGTAGATTTACCACTGCCTGATTGTCCAACCAATGCTAAGCTTGTTCCCTTTGGTACGTTTACTGAAAAGTTTTTCAATACATAGTCGTTTTCGTATTTAAACGATACATTTTCAATGCTAATTTCAGTTTCGAAATCTTTCTTTTCAATAGCATCTGGAGCATCTTGAATACTGCTTTCGGTTTCAAGAACTTGTAGAATTCGTTCGGCTGCTGCATTTCCTTTTTTAACTCCATAACTCGCTTTCGAAATGGCTTTTGCAGGTGTTAAAATTTGGTAGGAAAGCCCCATGTAAGTTATAAACATACTAGCGTCTAGGGTACCATCAATAAGTACTAACCTACCACCGTACCATAACAAAATTGCAATTACGCCAATACCTAGAAATTCACTTGTGGGCGAAGCAAGGTTTTGTCTGTTTAGTAGTTTGTTAGAAAAGTGATAGAAGTTTTCAGTTGAGTCTTCAAATTTTTTACTGAATACTTTTTCGGCATTAAAACCTTTAATAATTTTTAGTCCTCCTAAGGTTTCTTCTAAAATAGAAAGAAAATAGCCTTGCTCTTGTTGTACTTTGTCCGATTTTCGTTTCAAGGATTTACCAATCAAGGAAATAATATAGCCCGAAACAGGAATAAAAATAAATACAAATAAAGTAAGTTCCCAGCTTATAAGTACCATACTCCCTATGGTAAATATGATGGTGAGTGGCTCTCGAACAACTAGTTCTAGTACCGACAAAAATGAATGCTGAACCTCAAGTACATCGGAGGTTATTCTTGCTAACGTATCGCCTTTTCGCTTTTCGGAGTAGTAGGAAAGTGGTAAATCTACCGTTTTTTTAAACATGGCATTTCGGACATCTTTAAGTACTCCGTTGCGTAAAAATGTGATAAAAAACATGGCCAGGTAGTTAAAAAAGTTTTTGAGTAAAAACATACTAATAACCAATAAAACCATGTACATTAGTACATCATCAACGCCTTCCTCAGCTTTTTGAGTAATGAAATAGTTCAAGTATTTTTCAACATAATCTATAGAAATTCCTTCATAAACAGGTTTTTCATAAAGTGGTTCGTCTTCGCCAAACAAAACTTTAAGCATGGGGAATAGCGATAACATTGCTAGCGTGCTAAACAACGCATATAAAACGTTGGCTATAATATTTAAAATTGCATAAGTTTTGTAAGGCTTAGCAAAGACTAATATTTTCTTGAAATAATTCATTCAATTTGTTTAATGTTTACTTTTCTATACCCATTTCGGTGAAAATTGAAGCTAATTTTTCCATTGCTTCTCTTTCTTTTTGCGGGAAATCTTCAACCTTGTCAAGCACATCGTTTACGCTCACATAAAACTTAATCTTTGGTTCTGTGCCACTTGGTCGAGCTGCGACTTTGGTCCCTTTTTCTGTGTAGTATATAAGTACATTGGATTTAGGAATGTCTAACTTAAAGGTCTCGTTTGTTTGGAAGTTTGTAGCCTCACTGCATTCGTAATCTTCGACTAAAACAACTTTCTCCCCCGCAATTTCTTTAAGCGGTTGGTTTCTTAAATCAATCATTTTTTGTTTGATTTCTTCGGCGCCAGAAATTCCTTTTTTTACAAGCGATACCAATTGTTCTTGGTAGTATCCGTGTTCGACATACAGCTCGATTAATTTTTGGTAGGGAGTAATTCCTTGTGCTTTTAAGTCGGCTGCCATTTCGCAGGTTAGTAAAATGGAAGTATTTGCATCCTTATCACGTACAAAATCGGAGACCATGTAACCAAAACTTTCCTCGCCACCACCTATAAATTCCAGTTCTGGGTGATCTTTAATAATTTTGGCAATCCATTTAAAACCAGTAAGTCCTTCCTTGTAAATAACGCCGTAATTTTCGGTCATTACCTTCATCATAGGAGTTGAAACAATGGTTGAACCAACAAATTGTTTACCGTTTAGTTTTCCTGCTTTCTTCCATTTTTCTAGTAAATACCAAGTCATCAAGACCATGGTTTGGTTTCCGTTTAGCAAGAAAAGCTTGTTCGAATTATCGCGTACAGCAATACCAAGTCTGTCTCCGTCGGGATCTGTACCAATAACTAGGTCGGAACCTTTTTTCTCCCCTAATTCAAGTGCCATTTTTAATGCTTCTGGCTCTTCCGGGTTTGGTGACTTTACCGTTGGGAAGTCTCCGTTAGGCTCTGCTTGCTCTTGTACGATATGTAGTTGGGTGAAACCTGCTGCTTCTAATATGTGGGGTACAGATTTTATCGAAGTTCCGTGCAAGGAGGTGTAGCAAATACTTAGTTTTGCTCTTGCTTCTTTTGAAACGTCAAAGGTTCCTTGCTGAATTGAATCTTTTAAGAAGGCTTCATCTGCTTCAACATCAATATATTCGATTAAACTTTCGTTGGCTTTAAAATTAATTTCATCAAACTGAAGCTGTTCTATTTCAGCAATAATTTCAGTGTCTTGCGGAGGGACCAATTGTCCTCCATCTTGCCAGTATACTTTGTAGCCATTATATTCTGGGGGATTGTGGCTGGCAGTAAGCACAATTCCGCAGTGACAATTTTTAAATTTCACAGTATAAGAAAGAAGCGGAGTAGGGCGTAATTCCGAAAACAAGTATACCTTAATGCCATTTGCTGAAAATACATCGGCCACTACTTTTGCTAGGGTGTTGCTATTGTGGCGACAGTCGTATGCAATGGCTACTTTAAGCTCTTGGTCTGGAAAAACTCGCTTCATGTAATTAGCAATTCCTTGGGTGTTTTTGCCGAGTGTATATTTGTTGATTCTGTTGGTTCCAACTCCCATGGTTCCTCGCATTCCACCTGTACCAAAACTTAGGTTTTGATAAAAACTCTCCTTTAACTCTTCTGGCTGTTGGTCAATCAATCGCTGCACTTCCGTCCGCGTAGCTTCGTCAAACGTTTCACTAAGCCATATTTTTGCTTTGTTAGTTATTTCTTCCATGATGCCTAAATTTTAGGTTGTATATTCTTTAATTGTATATCTTTTTTTATTGTTTCCATTGGTTAGAATAAGTTCTCCAAGAAAACCAGCCGTAAATAACAAAGCACCTAATAGCATAGCGGTTAATGAAATATAAAACCATGGGTTATTAGTCACTAAGATGGCGGGTAAGTCATTCCAAAGTTTATAAAGTTTTGTTGCCCCAATCCAAAATGCAGCAAAAAAACCAATAACAAACATAAGTATTCCTAAGGTTCCAAAAAAGTGCATAGGACGTTTTCCAAAACGATTAAAAAACCACAAGCTCACTAAATCTAAAAAACCATTCGTAAAACGCTCTGGTCCAAACTTTGAGACACCGTGTTTTCTGGCTTGGTGTTTTACTTCTTTTTCTGTGATTTTTAAAAAGCCTTCGTTTTTGGCAAGAATAGGAATGTAACGGTGCATTTCACCTTTCACCTCGATGCTTTTTATTACTTCTTTTTTGTAAGCTTTTAACCCACAATTGAAATCATGTAATTTTATACCTGAAGTTTTACGGGCTACGGCATTAAATAGTTTGGAGGGAATATTTTTAAATAAAACAGAATCGTGTCTTATTTTTTTCCAGCCTGAAACCAAATCATAATCTTGGTTGGTAATCATGTTGTACAACGCGGGGATTTCGTCAGGGAAATCTTGCAGGTCGGCATCCATGGTAATTACTACTTCGCCTTTAGCTGCATCAAACCCAGCATGTAAAGCCTGAGATTTTCCGTAGTTTTTCAAGAAACGAATTCCTTTTGTGAAGGGGTTAGACGAAGATAAGGAACAAATTACATCCCAAGATTGGTCCGTGCTCCCGTCGTCTATAAATATAATTTCGTAGGAGTAGGCTTCCTTTTCCAAAACAGCAATGAGCCATTGATGAAGGGTAGGGAGGGAATCCTCTTCGTTTAATAAGGGTATGACTACAGAAATATTCATTAATTGTTACGAAAAATTAATCCACAACCAAGCCCAAAAATAAAGGCCTTAAAGAGCTGTGTAAATAAGCTTAACGTAGCTAGTGTAAATGTAGATGTCATGATAACAACCGCCTTTTTTGCCATTTCGGCTTCTTCATCCTTTATAGCACCATTATCAATTTCTTTTTCAACTGCTAAAAGTGCCTCTTCTTGGTAGGCAACTAACTCGTTTGGGTAAATTATTTCATAGTGAAGATACATGTATACCGCATAAATTAAACCTCCAATAACACCAGTGATAAGGCCTATTTTTATGCCTTCACTTATGCTCATGTTGCCTTCGTTTTCATTTTTGAATTGCATACACGCCCATGCAACAATTGCGATAGATAGAGCCAATCCAATAATTGAAATGACCGTATTATTTTGGCTTCCAAAAACTGACATTAGCAACATGATTAACGAAGCAAGCGCTCCATAAAGTATTCCTCCTTGAATACCGAATTTCTTTAAAACTTGGTTGGTTTCCATCTGATGTTATTTTACTTTGCAAATTTATCCTCGCAAAGATATTATTTTTTGTGAAGTAAAAGCTTTCCAATAAACAACAAGCTACCTATGTGGCTGAGTAATGCTTTTAATACTGCTCTTTATTATTTTCAGTAGAAGTTTTTCAGTAGAAGTTTTCTTAATAATATATCGCCCAAAAAAACCTTAAAAATATTTTTTAATCCTTTTGCTAAGTTTTGAATTAATGCTTACATTTGCACACTGAATTTTTAATAGTAAAGAATTTTAACGATGAGAAAAGGTATACACCCAGAAAATTATAGATTAGTAGCTTTTAAAGACATGTCTAATGAAGAAGTTTTCTTGACAAAGTCTACTGCAGAAACAAAAGAAACCTTAGAAGTAGATGGTGTTGAATACCCATTAATTAAACTTGAAATTTCAAGAACTTCTCACCCTTTTTACACAGGAAAAGCTAAGCTTGTAGATACGGCTGGTCGTATTGACAAGTTCAAAAACAAATACGCTAAGTTTAAAAAATAATTTTTTTAGAACTTTTCAAAAATTTAGCCCCAATTGTGGGGCTTTTTTTGTTGTGTATTCTATTAGAGTTTTACGAATCTCAATGCTAAATTAAAATCAATTTTTTTAGTAGTTTGTTGTAGCGTTGATTTTGTTATTGAATACTTTAAATTTTATTCTTAAATTAATTTTTTTGCAATTCAGTTTAGGCATTGGTTTAAGCTTAAATTTAATTTATTGAATTCTCCTTGCCTTAGCTAATGATTAGTTTAATTGGTGATATTTTACTTAAAAAAATTAATTTTTTCTAAATAAGAAGGCGATAATTATCAAATAGTGTTACATTTAAAGAAAATTGTTGCTATGAATACCTATGAAATTTTTAAAATTATCCTTCAATTTGCTATCGGCTTAGGCATTTTTAATGTTTGGATAGTTCGCTACAACAGAAAATCTAAGTACCGAGGTAATAATGCGGCTAACATGCAAAAGGAATTTGAAGCGTATGGATTACCAACCCCAGTTATGTACTTGGTCGGAGGGCTTAAATTAATATTTGCTATTGGATTAATGGCGGGTGTTTATTTTGAAGAATTAGTTAGGCCTTCAGCAATTGGAATTGCCGTGTTAATGATGGGTGCAATTTTAATGCACATAAGGATTCAGGACGAACCAATTAAATCTTTTCCAGCATTCTTATCAATGGCCTTTAGTTTGCTTATTTTGTTTTTGTAATGGGTTTATTTTATTTTTTTTTGGTTATTTAATTAATAAATTAAATATATAATAATTATTTAAATTTTTAAATTAATAAATATTTCTAAAAATAAACATCAAAATTATAAGTATATTTTATTTTTGTAGTATCTAAAAATTAGGTGTTATGACTTCAATGGAAATTTACAAAATGATGATCCAATTGGCAATTGGAATGGGTGTATTAAGTGTTTGGGTGCTTCGGTTCAATAAAGCGTCCAGGTTTAAAAAAGTGGAAGTTAATTCTTCGATTCCCGAAGAAATGAATACTTACGGCTTTCCAAAGCCTGTAATGTTATTTTTTGGCATACTAAAAGTTTTGTTTAGCGTAGGCCTTATTTTAGGTATTTTTTATACTGGATTTATTAAGCCTTCTGCTATAGGTCTAGCGGTTATGATGTTAGGTACAATGATTGTTAAATTTAGAGAGTATCAAGAAGCATCTAGCCTTTTTCCATCATTTCTAATGCTTGCGTTTTGTTTGCTAATATTGCTGCTTTAGAAATTCTATATATTACCATTAATCAATTGAAATTATCGTTTTTTTAATTAGTAATTTCAACTTACAATTGGTATAAAAGCAAAAGCCCCGATGAAAATCGGGGCTTTTATTTTAACATCGGGTTTAATCCTTATTATTTTTTAAAAAACATTTACTTTTTGCAGCAACTAAGAAAAACTAGAATTATCGTACTTCAAATTTAAGTTTTCTAAGTGGGTTCCGTTCCTGTTTTAATTCATTGAAATGAATTAAGCCACAGAGCCAAGGGTTCCCTAATTAATCAGGACATTTCATTTCATCTATTCGAAACTTAACCACCAAAAACAACAAAATTATTAAAATCAGTGAATAATGATAGTTAAGTTAAAAACGGAGTAACTTTTTCCTTAATCTCGTCTACGATACTAGGATCTAACAAAGTTGAAACATCTCCGATTTGGTTTGCTTCGTTTGCCGATACTTTACGTAAAATACGACGCATAATTTTACCACTTCTAGTTTTAGGTAAACCACTTACAAAGTGTATTCGGTCTAATTTTGCAATGGGACCAATTTTGCTTGAAATAAGCGCATTGATTTCCTTGCTTAAATTATCCTGGTTACGGTCGTCATTCTTAAGTATAATAAACCCTGCTAAAGCATTTCCTTTTATGTCGTGTGGGAATCCTATAATTGCTGATTCTGCAACGGCAGGATGTTCATTTATTGCGTCTTCAATTGGCGCTGTACCTAAATTATGCCCCGAAACAATGATTACATCATCTACACGTCCTGTAATACGGTAGTAGCCAACTTCATCTCTTAATGCTCCATCTCCTGTAAAATACATTCCTTTAAATGCAGAGAAGTAGGTTTCTTGGTAGCGTTGATGGTTGTTGTATACCGTTCTTGCCATGCTTGGCCATGGGAATTTGATACACAGTTTTCCTTCATTGCTGTTGCCTTCTATTTCATTTCCCTTTTCATCTACAAGCGCTGGTTGAATGCCAGGCAACGGAAGAGTAGCATAAGTTGGTTTGGTTGGAGTTACAAACGGAATAGGGGAAATCATAATTCCTCCTGTTTCGGTTTGCCACCACGTATCTACAATTGGGTTTTTCTTTTTTCCAATATTTTCGTTGTACCAATTCCAAGCTTCTTCATTAATAGGTTCACCTACACTTCCGAGTACTTTTAAGGACGAAATGTCGTATTTATTTACAAATTCAATATCTTGTTTTGCCAGGGCTCTAATTGCAGTTGGGGCAGTGTAAAATTGATTGACTTTGTATTTTTCTATAATTTCCCAGAAACGCCCGAAGTCTGGGTAAGAGGGGACGCCTTCAAACATTAGTGTAGTTGCTCCATTTAGCAAGGGGCCATAGATAATGTAACTATGTCCGGTAATCCACCCAATGTCTGCTGTACACCAATAAACGTCTTTTTCTTGGTACTGGAATACGTTTTTAAATGAAAATGCTGTGTATACCATATATCCAGCTGTGGTATGTACCATCCCTTTAGGTGTTCCTGTAGAACCTGATGTATATAAAATAAAGAGCATGTCCTCGGCATCCATTGTAGTAGCTTCGCATTGATCGTCTACTTTTTTCAGTTCGTCATGCAACCAAACATCTCTTCCTTCAAGCATTGTTACTTTAGTGTGGGTTCGTGTTGCTACTAATACTTTTTCTACTGAAGGTGCATCTACTAAAGCTTCGTCTACTATTCCTTTTAAGTCGATGGCTTTATTTCCTCGGTACGAACCATCTGAGGTAATAACCATCTTACAACTAGCATCGTTTATCCTTGATTGTACGGCGGTTGCAGAAAACCCTGCAAACACCACCGAATGAACGGCGCCTATTCTTGCACAAGCCAATACAGCAACTGCTAACTCAGGGATCATTGGAAGGTAAATACATACGCGATCTCCTTTAGTAATGCCGTTGTTTTTAAGTACGTTAGCAAATTTGTTTACTCGTTTGGCTAAATCTGCGTATGTAATATGTTGTGCAGCTTCCTTCGGGTCGTTAGGTTCCCAAATGATAGCAGTTTTGTTAGCTCTAGTCGTTAAATGTCTATCGATAGCATTTTCGGTGATGTTGAGTTGAGCGCCTTCAAACCAGCTAAATTTTGCTTCTTCAAAGTTGAAATCAAGTACTTTATCCCATTTTTTTCGCCAGGTGAAATTCCGTTCTGCAATGGTGTTCCAGAAGCTCTCTGGATCGTTTTGCGAAATTCGGTATACATCCATATATTTTGCTAACGAATCTATGTGATAGTAACTAGAAGTTAAGCCTTTTAATGCATTAGTAATGGCATCTTTATCCTTTTTGAAAGCTCCAACCTTTTGTTGGCTAAAGGTCTCGATTATTTCAGAAATAACCATTGGCTCTTCAATAGTTGAAGGAATAGCGTAGGTTTTACCGTCTACAATCTTACGTAGGGTTCTTCTTAGTATTTTTCCGCTTCTTGTTTTTGGTAAGCGTTTAACAATAACTACATTTTTTAAACTTGCTACGGGTCCTACTGAATCTCGAACCATTTGAATTACCTCAGTTTCTAGTTTATAGGTTTCGTATTCTTCTTCACCTATTTTTGGAACAACAATAGCTAAGGGAACTTGACCTTTTAGCGCGTCTTCCATTCCAATGACAGCACATTCTGCTACAGATGGATGAAGTGCAACTATTTCTTCCATTGCTGCTGTACTTAAGCGATGCCCTGCAACATTAATTACATCGTCTATTCGGCCCGTAATAAAAACGTACCCGTCTTCGTCTATATATCCACCGTCACCTGAAAAATAGTAGCCTGGAAATTTGGATAAGTAGCCCGATTTAAAGCGATCATGATTTTTCCAAAGGGTAGGAGCGAACCCAGGAGGCAAGGGAAGTTTTGCGCAAACATAGCCTTCTTCATTTGCTTTCACCTGTATACCTTCTTCGTTAAGAATTTCTATGGCGTAGCCTGGAACCGGCTTTCCAGCGGAGCCAACTTTTACAGGTTGTGGGTCTAAGCCCATAAAATTTGCAACAATTGGCCAACCTGATTCGGTTTGCCACCAATGGTCGATTACTGGAATACCCAACATTTTCTGTGCCCATTTTAAGGTTGACTCATCACACCGTTCACCTGCCAAAAATTGATAGCGCAATGACGATAGGTCGTATTTTTGCATTAGTTTCCCATCTGGGTCCTCTTTTCGAATTGCTCTAAAGGCGGTCGGTGCGGTAAACATCACGCTTACTTTATGATCGTTAATTACACGCCAAAAAGAACCAGCATCTGGAGTTCGTACGGGCTTTCCTTCATAAATAATTGTTGTTGCTCGGTAAATCATAGGAGCGTAAACGATATAGCTATGCCCCACAACCCAACCAACATCGGAGGCAGCCCAGAAAACTTCGCCCGGACGAATGCCATAAATATTTTTCATGGAGTAGTTTAGCGCAACTGCATAACCTCCTGTATCTCTAACTACACCTTTGGGAATACCAGTAGTCCCCGATGTGTATAAAATGTACGATGGATCACTTGACTTTAAGGCAACAGCATCAACGGGAGATGCGCTAGCCATTAATTCTTCATAATCTACATCATAAGGCATATGCTTGGCTTCTACCCCTAGTTTACGATTGAAAATAACTACTTTTTCGGGCTCGTGTTCGGACTTTTTGATGGCTTCGTCCACCATTGGTTTGTAAGCTATTAGTTTGTCTACTTCAATCCCCGATGTTGCTGTAATAATTATTTTTGGTTTTGCGTCATCAATGCGGAGCGCAAGTTCGTCGGGTGCAAATCCTCCAAATACAACGGAGTGTATTGCACCTAATCTTGCACATGCTAACATGCTAAATAAAGCATGCGATATCATTGGCATATAAATTAGTACAGTATCTCCTTTTTCAACCCCTAAATGGCGAAGCCCTCCTGCAAGCTTACTTACTTTTTCATGCACTTCGTTGTAGGTGTATTTTACTTGTTTTTGACGTATTGCAGAATCGTAAATAAGCGCAATCTCATCCCCATGTCCATTTTTAATGTGCTGGTCTAAACATAAATAACTTAGGTTAATTTCGCCGTCAGGAAACCATGTATAACTTCCGTCATTTTCTTGTTTAACTGCGGTTGTAGGTGATTTAAACCAATGTATGTTTTTTGCTTCATCCAGCCAAAATTCGTCTGGCTGCTGCATACTTTTACTGAATACTTCTGAATAGTTCATGATATTTAAATTTTATTATGCGAGTTGTTCTTGTATATTTTGAATTAATTTTTTCATTGAAAAGGGTTTGGTTAAATAGTCATTTGCACCCATTTCTAGCCCTTTTTGAATGTCTTTTTCCTTGTTTTTTGCACTTAAAAAAAGCACTTTAGTATGTTGAAGTTGCTCTTGCATTTTTATAAATTCGAGTACTTCATAGCCGTCAACTTTTGGCATCATGATGTCTAAAACGACCAAATCAGGTTCGTGTTTTGATGCTAACTCTATGGCCTCTGACCCATCACGGGCAATATACACCTCGTAGTTATTTTTTTTTAATGAATACTCTAATGCCATTACTATGTTGGGTTCGTCATCTACGATTAGGATCTTTTTCATTTTATTTCAATTTTAGTTTTCAATATCGGTCTTCTCATTTCTCACTTCTCACTTCTCACCTCTCATTTCTCACTTCTCACATCTCACTTCTAACTTCTCATTTCTCACCTCTCATTTCTCACCTCTCATTTCTCACATCTCACTTCTAACTTCTCATTTCTCATTTCTAACTTTTCATTTCTAACTTCTCATTTCACATTTCTCACTTCTCATTTAGGGGCTAATGGTTTCACTTTTCGGTAACTCAATTCGAATACATGCTCCTTTCTTCATTCCTTCAACAGCGTAAATATTTCCTTGATGAAGCGAAACAATCTGTTTGCAAATGGCTAATCCAAATCCGCTACCTTCCGGTTTTTTTAGCGTTTGCTGTTCAGATTGGTAAAACTTCTTGAAAATATGTGGGATGTCTTCCTTCGGAATACCTTTTCCGTTATCTATAAAGTCGATAATCCAGTAGTTTTCCGTCGAATCACTTTTAACCTCAATTTCTCCAGTTTTTTCTTCAATAAACTTTAATGAATTGGAAAGAATATTAGTGAAGACCTGCATCATTTTATCGCTATCTACCATCAATTTTGGTAAATCGAAGTTTTTTGTGACTTTAATATCTTTTTTGGCTGAAATACTTTCAATTCCTCGTAATGCGTTGTTTACTAAATCATTCATTGAAGTAGCCTCTAACTGAACTGTTTCTCTTCCAGTCGAAAGCTTTTCTAAGTTAAGAATATCGTTTATGAGCAAGGTCAATCGTTCTGTGTCAGTAAGGATATTTGCTAAAAATTGTTTTCTAAGTTCCATTGGAAGGTCTTCATCTTCTAGTAAAATTTCGCCACTGGCTTGAATGGAAGTAATAGGGGTTTTCAATTCATGTGCGACGGTGTCTAAGAAATCGTCTTTAAGCTTATCCTGTAGTTGTAAGGATTCGTTGGCAAGGCTAAGTTCCTGAGTAAGTTTGATGAGTTTTTTCGACTGTTCTTCCAAGGACTTATTTACCGATATAGCCTCTTTATTCTCTTCTAGAATTTTTAGTACTTCAACTAAGGAAACAGGTTTTTCTTTAGCCACATTACTAATTAAAATTTTGGCAGAGGCACTACCTACAGCTCCAGTGAGCAATCGTTCTGAAAAGTTGATAAACCGTGCATCGGCGAGTTTTTCTTCTGGATTTACTTTATATCTTTTGCGGAATACACGCAAGGCTTTTTCGGCCCTATCTTGTCCTATGAATTTCACTAATAACGCAAAAATATCTGCTACGTAAGCTTCACCTTTCCAGACGTAAGCTGTTTCTTTCATTTCGACAAGTTGTTCACTATTAACAAACATTTCGCCGTAATTTCTTTCGCGATAATCTCCTTTTTGGTTGACCGATAGTATGGCGTAAAGTCCTAAATTAATAAATAAACTCCAATATAACGAATGATTTACTGGATTTAAAACTTCCATACCGAATAAGTGGTGTGGGTTCAAGGCTTGTATTCCCCATGGACCGTTTTCAATAAGGGTGGTGGTATGAAATACTCCTTCGGCTAAAAACGGAATTAAATAAGTATAAATTACCACGAGACATCCAGCAATCATTCCGTATTTTGCTCCTCTTGAAGAACCTCTGTTCCAGAACATTCCTATAAAAAAGCTTGGCGCTAATTGTGCAATAATTAAGAATGAAATTAGCCCAATCGAAAAAAGTGAAACTTTTGGATCGAAAAAACTGTACAATAAATAAGCCAGTAAAATGCTAACGAAAATGCTTATTCTTCTGATGTTTTTAATGATTTTTTCGTTTTTTACAGACGCATTTCTGCTAAAAGTCCCTATGAATCCGTAAGGAATTATAAGGTTATTACTCAACATGGTAGAAAGCGCCAAAGTAGACACTACGACCATAGATATAACCGCTGAAAACCCTCCCAAAAAAACCAAAATGGCTACAACTGTATTTCCTTGCGATAGTGGAATAAGTAAGGTGAAGTAATCTGCATTAACCTCTTCTCCTAATAAAACTAAGCCGCCCCATGCTATAAAAATAACAAATAGGTTGAAGAGAAGCAGGTATAAAGGAAACGCCCAAATAGCTTTTTTAAGCTGAATACGTTCGGTATATTCTACCACGCTGGTCTGAAATTGTCGAGGTAATAAGAATATGGCTAAAAATGATAGTACAATCGTAAAATACCAGTTTATTCCATTTTGTGCATTGGGTATTCCTGATTTATTTTCAATTCCAAAAAGTGCATCAGCTTGGTTATAAATGTCTTGTGGGCTTTCAAACAAGAAAAAACTAACGTAAATTCCCACCAATAGAAAGAAAAGCAATTTCAATACCGATTCAAATGCTACAGAAAACATAAGTCCTTTTCTGTTTTTAGAAGCATCTAAACTAAGGGTTCCAAAGAAAGCGGCGAAGGTGGCTAAAAGAAACGCAATATATAAAGTCGAATCACTAAATAAAAGTGCATTTTCAGGTGTTGCTTTTGCAGAAACTATTTCAAATGTTTCAGAAATTGCTTTGAGTTGAAGCGAAATGTACGGAATAATGCTTGCGGCACAAATTAAGGTAACAATGGCACCAAGGGAGCGATTATTTCCGTACCTAAGTGAAATGAAATCGGCAATACTTGAAATATTAAATAATTTTGAAAGTTGAATAATTTTACGCAGCAAGATTATCCATAAGGGAGCTGCAATTACTGGACCTAAGTAAATGGTTAAAAATTCGGCTCCTGTTCTAGCTGCAACCCCAACGCTTCCGTAATACGTCCAAGCCGAACAATATACAGCAAGCGATAACACGTATACATATGGGCTATTTACCCATTTAGATCGGCTATTTTTTTCTGCCCAATAAGCAATGTAAAAAAGCAAACCTAAATACGTTAGGATGATGATTATGAGAATAAGTTTACTCATAAAATTTATGCATTATTCGGTAGGTGATTAGTACAGCTATGAGCCAAATTAAAAAAACAAAAAAATAAAACGCAGGGAAACCTAAAATAGAAAACGAGTGACTAAACGATAATAACATCGGATAGTTAAGCAGTACGGTTAAAACCAATGCTAGAATCACTAACTTTTGTTGATGTCTTTTTTTCATTTTATCTCATATTTTTATTTCAGAATTCAAATTTCTCACTTCTCACTTCTCACTTCTCACTTCTCACTTCTCACTTCTCACTTCTCACTTCTCACTTCTGATTACTATTCACCTTTTAAAGATACAAAAAAATCGTTAGGTATAAAGTCGCTCAGTTCTCTACCATACTCATACCGAAAACTGTTTTTAAAAAAATATTACTTTAAATGTCGTACAAAGTATTCCTTTATTACCCGTCTGCATTATGCCCTTACAAATACATGGCGCATCCTTTTATTAAACTTGTAAAAAATGTTGTTTAAATACTTCAAAAAAAAAAAACTTACTCTAATTTCCCGCAGATGCGTCTGCATTCTACTTACAAAAAATATTTAGCGACATATTGTGATTAAATTGAATCATATGTTTTAGCATCGAGCGTAGTCGAGATGTAAATAGTTCTCGACTACGCTCGAATTTAAAACAAATTATATTTTATAAATTAAACGTGAAAGTATACTATTTATTAATGTCCTGTAGCCTCACCAGCTCCACTCGGAATCCTAATATTTTCAACAATTTCTTGTACTTCTTGCGGTGGTGCTTCGGTAGCACTACTTACTGTAATAGATACAATAAAGTTTAGGAGCATAGCCACACTTCCAAAGCCTTCAGGAGAAATACCAAACCACCAGTCTGCTTCAGTCCCTCCACCAAACATATCGAATTTAAATTTCAGCATATAAAATAGCATGGAAATAATACCAACAAGCATCCCGCTTATTGCACCAAATTTGTTCATACGCTTGTAGAAAATTCCCAAAATAATAGCAGGGAAGAACGAGGCTGCTGCAAGTCCAAAGGCAAGTGCAACAACAGCAGCTACAAACCCAGGTGGGTTAATGCCAAAATACCCAGCAATTACTACCGCACCAATTGCAGATAAACGAGCAGCGATTAATTCCCCTTTTTCAGAAATGTTAGGGTTAATCATTTTCTTAATTAAATCATGCGAAACAGAAGACGATATAACCAATAATAGTCCAGCAGCGGTAGATAATGCTGCCGCTAAACAACCAGCTGCAACCAGTGCAATTACCCAGTTAGGTAGGTTTGCAATTTCCGGGTTGGCCATTACCATAATGTCGTTGTCAACGTATAACTCATTCTGATTTTCTGAGGGGTTTGTGATTAAACGTTCGCCACTTTCCCCTCTTGCATCTCCATCAAAAATAGGAGATTTACCATCAATTGCTTTACCACCTCCGTTTTTAGGACCAACGTATTGAATGATTCCGTCATTATTTTTGTCCGCCCAACTAATTAAACCTAAGTTTTCCCAATTGGTGAACCATTCAGGCATATCCTCGTATTTTTTTTCGCTTACGGTATCAATTAAATTCATTTTAGCAAAAACAGCAACTGAAGGAGCCGTGGTGTAAAGAATAGCAATAAATAATAAGGCCCAACCAGCCGATTTACGAGCATCTTTTACCTTTTTAACAGTAAAGAAACGAACAATTACGTGCGGAAGTCCAGCGGTTCCAACCATCAAAGCTAGCGTAATAGCAATTACATCCAACATACCTTTGGAGCCGTCTGTATATTTGTCAAAACCAAGTTCTTCACTCAATCCGTCTAATCTATCCAATAAGTATACGTCTGGGTTAGATGCTAATGTATCTCCCATACCCAACATTGGTATCGGGTTGTTGGTCATTTGTATGGATATAAAAATTGCGGGAACCATAAATGCAAAAATCAATACACAATACTGTGCTACTTGAGTGTAGGTAATTCCTTTCATACCTCCAAGAACAGCATAAAATAATACGATAATCATTCCTATCACAACACCCGTGTTTATTTCAACATCTAAGAATCTAGAAAATACAACCCCTACACCTCGCATTTGTCCAGCAACGTAAGTAAATGATATAATTAACGCGCAAAAAACGGCTACAGATCGAGCAGTTTTTGAGTAATACCGGTCACCAATAAAATCAGGTACCGTAAATTTCCCAAACTTTCTTAAGTAAGGAGCCAGCATTAGAGCTAATAATACATATCCACCTGTCCATCCCATTAGGAACACGGCTCCATCATACCCCATAAAAGCAATTATTCCTGCCATAGAGATAAAGGAAGCCGCAGACATCCAATCGGCTGCTGTAGCCATTCCGTTAGCAATTGGGCCAACGCCACCGCCGGCTACATAAAAATCTTTAGTCGATCCAGCTCTCGACCAGATGGCGATTCCAATATAAAGAGCAAAGGTTGCTCCAACAATTATATAAGTTAATACTTGTGCACTCATTTTTTTTGATTTTAATTATTCGTCGTATCCGTATTTTTTGTCTAGTTTGTTCATTAATCGTACGTAAACAAATATGATTACGACAAAGGTGTAAATAGATCCTTGTTGGGCAAACCAAAAGCCAAGCTTGAAGCCGCCAATTTTAATTTCATTTAATGCATCTTTAAAAAGTATTCCAGCTCCATAAGAAACCAAGAACCAGATACTTAAAAGAATAATTAAGTAGCGCAAATTTTCCTTCCAGTAGGCTTTTGCATTGTTGTTTTCTTTGTTCATGATATTGGGTATTTATTGTCTATTATTAATGTTAATTTTTAAAATGAATATACCATAGAAACGGTTCCTCTAAGATTACCTACTCGATTTGTGTTTCCAGACAGGCTCAAGTCGTTTTGTGTGTCGGCATGTGCAGCAGCTGTGTATTCTATTTCAGGGGTTACACGCATTTTATTTTGTTTGAAGTCAACGCGTGCACTTGCTCGCCACATGCTTCTTACTCCACGATTTTCATTGATTCCTCTAGCAAAAATATGCGTGAATGAATCTCCTGAAGAAAGTCCATCTTGTTGGGTGTATCCTACAAAAAATCCGGGAGCTGTTCTTGGGTGATTAGACGCCATGTCTAACCAAACTGCTGAGGTTTTATTAGCTTCAAATCGCATTGGGTTAATGCCATCGTCAATTCCAACATAACCGCCAAGCATTACAAAATTAGTTAAGTTCTCACCTGTTATTCCGTATAGTTTAATGTGAAATTTGTCATGATTAAATCTCGCGTAGGCAAGCATGGATTGTGTAATTAGTACTTCATAAGATTTTAAACCGTTTGATTCTAATAAAGGATGAATCTGTTTTACTTCATAGCCAAAGCCTGCAAGTAGTCTTGAGCTTCTATACTCCAGCCTTCCGTGTAAGTTAGGAATTACACTTCTATAATTCCCTGAATTGTGTATTCCGTCTGCGGGAACTACCCCAAATTCACGATCTTTATGAGCGAAGAATGAAAAGGTTAGGCCTTTGACCACTTTTTGGTCTAATCTAAATTGTGTTGACCAACCAAATGGATTAAAGGGAATACCTGTGCTAAAGTTGGCAGTTCCTGGAAATACTTCGGGAATAAACTGTGGGTACCAAGTCAATCCCATGGTAATGGCAGTTTTTTCCCAAGTTAGTTTGGCATAAGCATGACGCATACGAAGAAGTGCTATGGTCGTTTCTTGATTACCAAAAAAATCACCCTCTATAACGCCATTTACTTTAGCACCCCACACATCAGGACCCGTAAAACGAACACCAAAACGTGTAACTAAAGAAAGGAAGTTGTTGGCACCTGCGCTATTTATATCGTTGCCTTCAAGGTCAGGCTTTTCTTCCAGTGGCCATAAATTTAAGTGGTACTCTCTAACTTGAGCAGATTGTCGTGTGTCCCACATGTAGTCCGCTCTAGCAAATCCGTAAAAATCAACTTTGTACGGATTATCTTGCTGTGCCACTAAAGGAAGTGAAACAAGCACAATAACAAGTGTAATTATTTTTTTCATTTGAAACAAGTTGTTTTAAACATTAACTGTTTTTGCAAAAACATGTTTCAAACTTCAGTAGAAATTTAAGTTAAATAAAAATCAATATATATTTCTGTAAATAGACTATAGTTAATCTTTAAATCGCTCCCATTTAATGATCATATACTTATCGCCAAGCTCCGTCATTATTAGTCCTTTTCCATTTGTGTTAGCGGGATTAGAAAAGTAACTTGCCAACTCTTGTTGACTTAAAATTTTGTAAGTAGAGTGGTAATTTGAATTTTCAACACGGTGTAAGTTGTATTTTTTTACCCAATTGCTTATGCTAACGTGGGAAACGCCAATAATACGCTCTATTTCTCGGTAAGTAAGCCCTTCCAAATATAGCTGCAGCGCTTTGGTAACGTAGTATTGATCAATACGTTTACCTAGTTTATTGACGGTAAAAAAATAGCTACAATCTTTACATTTGTAGCGTTGGCGGTCATTTACAATGCCACTTTTAACGATTTTAGTCGAATTACATTGAGGACATTCTTTCATATATTTTAATTTTGCATAAATATAGTAATTTAGCACAATAACTACAACCTTTTAGTTCGTGTTTTTTTTATTGGTTGGCAAATTGTATTCGCAAAGCTATTGTTTTTGGATCTTTTCTTTGTTGTTCACAATGAAGTATTTGTAAAAATTTGTATTCGAGGTTCTTGCCCAAAGCATGGGCGCTCTCCCTTCTAATAAACGTTCATGTATATGAAATAGAATTTCTTCGTAGGCAACCCAATCAACGGAATTTGCAACTTCTTCAATTCGACATGACCATAAAAATTTGAAGGGAATATGAAACATATATCCTGACCAGTCTCTCTTTTTAAATTCATCTAAATTGAACCAATTACCTGCAATCGATAGTGGGTTGAACCATTTTTCATTAGGATGATGGTTAGGAGGTACGAATACTTGTGCTTTAAAACAAGTATGTTGTTCAATTTTATGGATGTCTGCAGAAGAAATGAAGTCTTTAAGTTTTTCGATGGTTTGAGGGCGCTTCAACAGGGGAAATTGATGTTCCACTAATTTTTTGGTTTTCCAACTAAAATAGTCCTTGTAATTTGGGCCAACCAAGGCTTTTTCTAATTTTTTGTTCAGCGAAGGATCCCAAATGTAGCACTTATACACTAACTCGATGTGGAGTATCTTCTTGGTCTCGACTTCAGTCACCAGAAAATCAAGCTCTCCAATTGTCGTTTTTTCATCTTTTATTTGAATGGAATGTGCAATTAATTCATAAGCTTTGTGTTGATTGATCCAAGACTGAAAAAAGTACTCCATTCGTTTTCCTAAGTAATCTTGTTTTTGAAGTTCGCTTGTTATGTTGTTAAAATCTTCAACAAGAAAAAAAGGGGTAGAGAATGAATTTGGTAGGTTGAAGGCTTCTCCTAAAAAAAGGGAAGGGGTTTCGCAAAACCCCTTGTATTGTTCATTTAAAAAGACTTCTTTGGAGTGCATTAGGCCAAATCTAGAGCAATATGAATCATTTGGTCAAAGGTTTTTTCGCGTTCTTCTGATGAGGTTACCTCTCCTGTTACCAATGAGTCCGAAATGGTTAGTATAGCAAGTGCATCTACGTTGTATTTGGCCGCAATAGAATACAATCCTGCTGCTTCCATTTCTACACATAAGACTTGGTAAGCTGCCCATTTTTTCCATTCTTCTGGGTCGTCTGTGTAAAACACATCTGATGATAGAATATTTCCTGCTTTAAACGAAATATTTTGCGCTTCAGCACTTCGTATGGCTTTGTTAAACAGTTTGAAACTGGCAGTAGGTGCAAAATCTCCTCCCATAAAGCGGTTGCGATTCATAGCAGCATTAGTTGAAGCAGCCATTGCAATGACTACATCTCTAATTTCGATGTGTTTTTGCATAGAGCCAGCGCTGCCAACGCGAATAAGGTTTTTTACTCCAAATTCGGTAATGAGCTCGTGCGCATATATACTTACGGAAGGTATTCCCATTCCAGACCCTTGCACAGAAATTCGCTTTCCTTTGTAGGTGCCTGTAAAACCAAGCATATTTCGAACGTCATTATAACAATGTACATCGGTTAAATAAGTTTCCGCAATCCATTTTGCGCGGAGTGGGTCGCCAGGAAGCAAAACTGTTTCAGCAATTTCTCCTTTTTGGGCGTTTATGTGTATACTCATTTTAATTGAAGTTTAAAATTAATAAGCAGATGAAGATAGTTCATTTTTCACAATGGCAATTCCTGAAGAAGTACCTATTCTACTTACTCCTAACTTAATGTAATGTAATGCTGTTGAAGCATCTCTTACCCCTCCTGAGGCTTTTATTTTAACATTTTCGCTAATGGCTTCCTTCATTAGTAGTACAGCTTTTTCAGTTGCACCACCACTGGCAAAACCAGTAGATGTTTTTACAAAATCAGCTCCTGCTTTTTCGGATGTAAACGATGCAGTTTTTATTTCTTCGTCTGTTAAATTACAGGTTTCTAAAATTACTTTTAATAGTAATTTTCCGCAGGCTTGTTTTACTTGCCGAATGTCTTCTTCTACCTTATCCCATTGTTTATCTTTCACAAATCCTTGATGAATTACCATATCAATTTCAGTTGCACCATCTAAAATAGCCTGTTTTGTTTCCTTTACTTTTGAAGCTGTTGAAGTAGCTCCTAACGGAAAACCAACTACAGTACACACTTTTACTCCAGAGTTGTCAAGTAATTTACTCGCAAAATTTACATAGGAGGGATTAATACATACACTTGCAAACTGGTATGTTGAAGCTTCTTCGCAAAGTTGTTTAATTTGCGCTTCTGTAGCTAAGGGATTTAGTAAAGTATGGTCGATGTATTTTGCTAAATTATTGTTCATCTTTGAATTTTTTAAGTGGTTGCAAGTTACGCAATTCGTTTAAAACGATAAATGAGAAAAATCATAAGTCTGCTTTAAGGCTAAGCTTACTCAATACAAGGTTAGCTAAAGCCTAACTATTTATTGTAATTTCACAGTCGGAGGTAAAAGCGCTAATGAAATAAAGGTCTTTTAAAAATTAAGTGTTTTTTTCATCAAAAATTAGCACAGGAATTAATTTTGAAGCGATTTTGTTTTCTAATTGATTTCACTTCACTAATGATTTATTTGTGATAGATATGCAGTAATTTTCAATCTTATATAATTAGAGTTGAATGGTTTTTATTTCTAATTAATTTATGAAACTTAAGATGCTAAAGACCTTGCGTTACAGTATTTTCAATCAACAAATGTTGTAACTTAAACTAATTTGTTAAAAAGAAGTCCTTAGTACAATTTTATGTATATTTGCATGCAATTAAATTTAATTGCTATGGCTCTCCAAAATAAAATCAAAGAACGCGGTTTAACATATGACGATGTTCTTTTAGTCCCTGCTTATTCAGAAGTTCTTCCTAGAGATGTAAGCATTAAATCTAAATTTTCACGAAACATTTCAATAAACGTACCTGTAGTTTCAGCTGCAATGGATACGGTTACTGAGTCTAGAATGGCAATTGCAATTGCGCAAGAAGGAGGTTTAGGTGTTTTGCACAAAAATATGACTATTGAAGAGCAAGCAGCTAAGGTACGTAAAGTAAAACGTGCAGAAAGTGGGATGATTATTGACCCTATAACTTTACCTGTTTCTGCAACCGTTGGCGATGCTAAGCAAAATATGCGCGAACACAGCATTGGAGGAATTCCTATTGTAGATGAAAGTAATCAACTTTTAGGAATTGTTACCAATCGCGATTTACGTTTTGAAAAAAATGTAAGTAGGCCACTCTCTGAGGTAATGACTACTTCGCCGCTAGTTACCGTAGCAGAAGGAACATCCTTAGAAGAAGCCGAACTTATTTTACAAGAAAATAAAATCGAAAAACTACCAGTTGTTAAGGACGATAATACCTTAGTAGGCTTAATTACATTTAGAGATATTACTAAACTAACCCAAAAACCAATTGCAAATAAAGATTCATACGGCAGATTACGTGTAGCCGCTGCTTTAGGCGTAACACATGATGTAGTAAACCGAGCTGAAGCTTTGGTGAATGCAGGAGTAGATGCGGTAGTAATAGATACGGCTCATGGCCATACCAAAGGTGTTGTAGATGCGCTAAAAGCAGTAAAACTTAAATTCCCAGAATTAGATGTGGTGGTTGGAAATATCGCTACAGGAGAAGCTGCTAAATACTTAGTTGAAGCTGGGGCAGATGCCGTAAAAGTTGGTATTGGACCAGGTTCAATTTGCACTACTCGAGTAGTTGCTGGTGTTGGCTATCCGCAACTTTCCGCTGTTATGGAGGTAGCTAATGCAATAAAAGGTACTGGAGTTCCCGTAATTGCTGATGGAGGCATTCGATACACTGGAGATATTGCCAAAGCTATTGCGGCTGGAGCAGATTGTGTAATGTTGGGTTCGATGTTAGCGGGAACAAAAGAGTCGCCTGGCGAAACTATTATTTTTGAAGGACGAAAATTTAAATCTTACAGAGGTATGGGGTCTGTCGAAGCCATGAATAAAGGCTCAAAAGACCGCTATTTCCAAGATGTTGAAGACGATATTAAAAAGCTTGTGCCCGAAGGAATTGTCGGTCGAGTTCCTTATAAAGGAGAATTGGTAGAAAGTATGGTACAGTTTATTGGTGGTTTGCGTGCTGGAATGGGGTATTGCGGTGCAACTTCTATTGACGATATGAAAAATAATACACAATTTGTTGAAATTACTACTTCAGGAATATTAGAAAGTCACCCGCACAATGTTGCCATAACTAAGGAAGCCCCTAATTATAGTCGATAATTTTTGTACATAAATTTTACATACATCTAAAATAAAACTGACATTATCAGTTTTATTTGATTGGATTTCGATAAAAAAGATAGCCTTGGCTATCTTTTTTATTTGGTATGAAGCAGAAATAGGACTTTATTTGGTAGTTGCTATTCATATATAATATGACTCAATTGCAAACATACCTATAACAAAATCTATATGAGCTGTGTCGACACTTATAAGCTAAGTATTTTTTTTACTGAATTACTTTAGTACACGACACAGAATAAATTCTCTAAAATTACTTCAAAACCTTTCCTCATCTTTAAACAATCCACCAAACCTGATTTACGTCATTTTTTAGCCTTTGCTTAACATTTACATTTGTCTCAAATTTTGAACAAATGAGTGTCATTTACGGTTTATTAGCAATTAGCGTTGTTGTAGCTATTATTTTTTTGATAGTTTTTATTCTTTCTGTTCGCAGTGGGCAATATGACGATAGTTATACGCCATCAGTACGCATGTTATTTGACGATGAACTTGTAACTGAACCCAAAAATTCACCTAAATCCAACGAACAAAAAAAGTAATACTATGGAAGTACAACAGTTTCATTACGATAACAAAATCGTAAAAAAATTCCTCTACGCCACCATTCTTTGGGGTATCGTAGGTATGACAGTAGGGCTTTTGTTAGCCTTTATGTTTATTTTTCCCCAACTCACTGATGGCATATCATGGCTAAGTTTTGGTCGACTTCGACCTTTGCACACCAATGCGGTAATTTTTGCTTTTGTTGGTAATGCTATTTTTGCGGGGGTATATTATTCTTCGCAACGCTTGCTAAAAGCCAGAATGTTTAGCGACGCTTTGAGTAATATTAACTTTTGGGGTTGGCAAGCCATTATAGTAGCGGCGGCCATTACCTTGCCTTTAGGATTTACTAGTTCCAAAGAATATGCCGAACTAGAATGGCCAATTGATATTGCTATTGCAATTGTATGGGTAGCTTTTGGATGGAACTTAATAGGTACTATCCTTAAAAGAAGGCAGCGTCATTTGTATGTTGCTATATGGTTTTACCTAGCTACTTTTGTAACAGTAGCGGTACTTCATATTTTTAATTCATTAGCCTTACCTGTAAGTGCTTTAAAATCTTATTCCGCCTACGCAGGAGTACAAGATGCCCTAGTACAGTGGTGGTACGGTCATAATGCGGTTGCATTTTTCTTAACCACACCCTTTTTAGGTTTGATGTACTATTTTGTGCCAAAAGCTGCCAATAGACCGGTATATTCTTATAAGTTATCGATAATTCACTTTTGGTCGTTAATCTTCATTTACATTTGGGCGGGACCTCACCATTTACTGTATTCAGCTTTACCAGATTGGGCGCAAAATTTAGGAGTTACTTTCTCTGTAATGCTTATTATGCCTTCTTGGGGGGGTATGATTAACGGTTTACTTACTCTTCGCGGTGCTTGGGATAAAGTACGTACAAGCCCCGTATTAAAATTTATGGTCGTTGCAATTACAGGGTATGGTATGGCAACCTTCGAAGGGCCAATGCTATCCCTTAAAAATGTAAACGCCATAGCACACTTTACCGATTGGATCATTGCGCACGTTCACGTAGGTGCTCTTGCGTGGAATGGATTCTTGACCTTCGGTATGATTTACTTCTTGGTGCCAAAATTATTTAAAACTAAACTTTATTCACTAGGATTAGCTAATACGCACTTTTGGTTAGGTACTTTAGGTATAGTTTTATATGCGCTACCAATGTATGTTGCTGGATTTGTTCAAGCCTTGATGTGGAAAGATTTCAATCCTGATGGCACGCTAGTATACGGTAACTTCTTAGAAACAGTTTCTGAGATTATGCCCATGTATTGGATGAGAGCTATCGGTGGAACAATGTATATTGTAGGTATGTTTGTCTTACTTTATAACATAGTAATGACTATTAAATCTGGTTCTGCCGTAGAAGACGAACTTGCAGAGGCAGCTCCATTAAAAAGAATAAAGAGTGGAAGATTAGTTGGCGAAGGTTTTCATACGTGGTTAGAAAGAAAACCAGTTCAACTTACCATTTTAGCAACGATTGCTATTTTAATAGGAGGGATAGTACAAATTGTTCCTACCCTTTTAGTTAAGTCAAATATTCCAACCATTACAAGTGTACAACCTTATACTCCTTTAGAGTTAGAGGGAAGAGACTTATACATTAGAGAAGGTTGTGTAGGGTGTCACTCTCAGATGATTCGTCCGTTCCGTTCGGAGGTAGAGCGCTATGGAGAATACTCAAAAGGAGGGGAGTACGTATACGACAGACCTTTCTTATGGGGAAGTAAGCGAACAGGGCCAGATTTACTACGTGTAGGTGGTAAGTACTCAGACAACTGGCATTTCAACCACATGTACGATCCACAAAGTACAAGTTCAGGGTCCATTATGCCTGCATACCAGTGGCTAATTAAAAATGAGTTAGATAAATCTTCTACCGAAGCCAAACTTTCTACTATGATTAAGTTAGGAGTTCCTTACACAGAAGAAGATGTAGCAAATGCACAAGCGCAGATGCTGGAACAAGGAACAAAAATTGAAGAAAATTTATATAACGATCCAGAATTCGTAAGAGCCTATGAGGCAGAGAAAAAGTATGCTCAAGAAAACGGCTTGGACTTTGTTGAAATGAGAAATCGAGAGATTGTTGCCATGATTGCCTACTTACAGCGATTGGGAACAGATATCAAAATTGTTAAACCTGAGGATGCGACTGCAAATAACTAAAATTAATTAATCATGAAGTTTGCTAAACAATATTTAGAAACCATAGAGGGAGTATCCCTTTACCCAATTATCTCCTTACTAATATTTTTCGGATTTTTTGTAATTCTTTTCTGGTGGGTATTCACCGCCAGGAAAGAATACATCGAATCGGTGAGTCAATTACCTCTTTTAGAGGATGATCAAGAAGCAATAGAACAACCTTTTAAACAACCCAAGCAATGAAATTAGGATCTTTTATTCGAATTATATTTTTTGTCGCCGTAGCATGGATAGGCGCAGAACTTTTATTAGAAACAGAACCACAACAATGGGCAATCGTAGAACATCCATATGTAGGATTATTTGTAGGGCTTGTGCTTGTATTTGCTATAGCTATTGAAGCTTCCATAGGTTCTCTTAAAAATATTTTATACTTAAGCTTAACTGAAGAAGCTCGAGCAAAGTACGATGCTCAAGAAGAAGCAAGAAAGAATAAATGGCTTGAAGACTTAGAAGTGTTCATGCAAAAAATGACGAAGTCTAAGGAAATTGAAGAAGAAGATACCATTATATTAGATCATAATTATGATGGCATTAAAGAATTAGATAACCGCCTTCCACCATGGTGGTTATATGGATTCTATCTTACAATTGTATTTGCTGTCGTTTATTTGGTTCGCTTTCATGTGATAGGGGACTATTCTCAAGCTGAAGAGTACCAGAGAGAGGTAGCACAGGCTAAGATAGAAATTGAAGCCTATTTGGCTACAGCAAAAGATATTATTAATGTAGATAATGTAACTTTTCTAGATTCTTCTTCGGATTTAGCAAAAGGTGAAAAAATTTACACTCAGAATTGCGTTGCTTGCCACCGTGCAGATGGAGGAGGAGGTATTGGACCTAATTTAACCGACGAGCATTGGATTTTAGGCGGTGGAATAAAAAATATATTCAATACCATCAGCGAAGGCGGCAGAGCTGGAAAGGGAATGGTGGCTTGGAAAACAGACTTGTCTGCCAAAGAAATGCAACAAGTAGCAAGCTATGTAATTACCCTTCAAGAAAACAATCCTGAAGATGGAAAAGCACCCGAAGGAGATGTTTGGACAGAAGAATAGTCAATAAGTTATATAGTCAAAAAAATCAACAGCAAACACCAAACTTTTCTCGTGTTTGCTGTTGTTAATTTTACAAGTAAGCATCTATTAAATGAAATCTTATTTGCAATAGCAATAAAATTTAAAATAAAAAAACAAGCCATGGAACCATCAGACAATTTTAGAGATACCATTGGAACAATGGATGATAAAGGCAAGCGAGCTTGGGTGTATCCTAAAAAGCCGTCGGGTACATTTTACAAATACCGCAAATACGTAAGTTATGCTTTATTGGTTTTCCTATTTGCTGCCCCTTTTGTAAAAGTAAATGGCAACCAATTTTTGATGTTCAATATATTGGAAAGGAAGTTCAATATTTTTGGATTTCCATTCTGGCCACAGGACTTTTATTTGTTTGTGATATCACTTATTACCTTAGTTGTTTTATTAGCACTTTTCACCGTTGCTTTTGGTCGAATATTTTGCGGTTGGATTTGTCCGCAAACTATTTTTATGGAAATGGTATTTAGACGAATTGAGTTTGCTATAGAAGGTGATCGAAATAAGCAAATGAAACTCGATCGAATGCCGTGGAACAAAGAAAAAATCATAAAAAAAGGAAGTAAATGGACCATCTTCGCCATCATATCCTTTTTTATTTCAAATGTATTTTTGGCTTACTTGATTGGTAGCGATAACCTATTGGTTTATGTAAATGAAGGACCTTTGCAAAACTTAGGTACATTTATACCCTTGTTAATTTTTACGCTTGTTTTTTATTTTGTTTTTGCTTGGTTCCGAGAGCAAGTTTGTATTATCGCATGCCCTTACGGTAGACTTCAGGGAGCATTGTTGGATAATAAATCTATAGTAGTAGCTTATGACCACAAACGTGGAGAAGCCGAAAATGGACGTAAAAAATTTCGTAAAAACGAAGACAGAAAAGCCTTAGGACATGGTGATTGTATTGATTGTATGCAATGTGTGCACGTTTGTCCCACAGGAATCGACATCAGAAACGGAACTCAACTGGAATGCGTAAACTGTACAGCATGTATAGACGAATGTGACACAGTAATGGAAAAAATTAATTACCCAAAAGGTTTAATTCGTTACGCATCAGAAGAAAATATAGAGAAAAAAGCCCCATTTGTTTTTACCTTACGTATGAAAGCTTATTCTGCTGTATTAACATTACTAGTAGCTATTTTAGTAAGTTTATTGTTTATCCGAAGCGATGTTGAAGCACGAATTTTACGGCTGCCAGGTCAATTGTTTGAAACTATGGAGGACGGAAGTTACAGAAATGTTTACACCTTCAAGTTAGTTAATAAAACAACCCGAGAGATGGATTCTGTTTACTTTAAAGTAATTTCTCATAAAGGAGAAACGCAGCTAGTAAAAGGCGATTTTACGAAAGTTCCTGAACAGGGAATGTCGGAAGGAAGTTTGTTTATAAGTCTTCCACCAACCGAAATTAGAGGTCATAAAAACAAAATTAAAATCGGAATTTACAGTGGCGACCAATTAATACATACTACTAGTGCCAATTTTATGGGGCCACGAAGTTTTTACTAATACTAGTTATTAGTTGAAATTATAAGGTTAGAAAACGATGATTTTTGCCTAATCAAATTAAAAAATAATTCATTTTATTTTAGTCCCATTTTAAAGTTCAATTGGTACAATGGTTTCTTATTGTAATGAAGCAGGAAGGAAAAAAGGGCGCTTTTTTTAGTAATTTCAATTGATAAATGGTATAACTTATAATGAGTTGAGCTAAAAAGCCTCTATTGAGTTAGTTTCTGAAGAGGTTTTTAATTAATATTGATCGTTTTTAATAAAGCTACTTAGCTTCTTCTTTATAATTATACGAAGCATTTCGAAGATTTATTAACAAAATTGGAAGATTTATTCGCTTAACCAAAAGCTTTCGCTATATTTGTAGGTTATTAAAAAATCACGAAATTCTATGAGTGAAGAGAATAAAACTCCTAAAAATTATTCAGCAGATAGTATTCAGGCCCTTGAAGGGATGGAGCACGTCAGAATGCGCCCTTCAATGTACATTGGCGACGTTGGTGTACGAGGCTTACATCATTTAGTGTACGAGGTTGTAGATAACTCTATTGACGAGGCAATGGCTGGTTATTGCGATACCATCGAGGTAGTTATTACCAAAGAAGGTGGTGTTCGCGTAAAAGATAATGGGCGGGGTATACCTATTGATATTCATAAAAAGGAAGGTGTTTCAGCACTAGAGGTTGTTATGACTAAAATTGGTGCCGGAGGAAAATTCGATAAAGATTCTTATAAAGTTTCTGGAGGTCTTCACGGTGTTGGAGTTTCCGTTGTAAACGCACTTTCTAAAGATTTACACGCCTGGGTACACAAGGACGGAAAAATCTGGGAGCAAGAATACCAAAGAGGAAAAACACTTTACCCAGTCAAACCAACTGGAGAAACAACTTACCAAGGTACAATTGTAGAGTTTTATCCGGACCCTGAAATTTTCCAAGAAACCATTACGTACAACTTTGATACGTTGGCTAATAGAATGAGGGAATTATCCTTTCTAAATAAAGGAATTACCATTAGTATTGAAGATGAAAGAGTTCAAGATGAATCTGGAGAAAACAGAAAAGAAATATTTCATTCAGATGAAGGCTTAAAAGAATTTATAAAATTCATAGATTCTAACCGAGAGCCAATTATCGGTCATGTAATTTCTATGGAAGGCGAAAAAAACGACATTCCTGTTGAAGTCGCCATGATTTATAACAGCTCTTATGCAGAAAATCTTCATTCCTACGTTAATAACATTAATACGCATGAAGGAGGTACACACCTTTCTGGATTTAGAAGAGGTTTAACAGCAACGCTAAAAAAATACGCAGATAATTCAGGACTTTTAGATAAACTAAAGTTTGAAATTACTGGAGACGATTTTAGGGAAGGACTTACGGCTATAGTTTCTGTAAAAGTGCAGCATCCTCAATTTGAAGGACAAACTAAAACTAAGTTAGGAAATAGAGAGGTTACTGCTGCCGTTTCTCAAGCAGTTTCCGATATGCTTGAAATTTACCTAGAAGAAAATCCAAACGATGCTAAAACCATTGTTCAGAAGGTAATTTTGGCAGCACAAGCTAGACACGCTGCTAAAAAAGCACGCGAAATGGTGCAGCGTAAAACTGTAATGAGCGGAGGAGGTTTGCCAGGGAAATTATCCGATTGCTCTAACCAAGATCCTGAAAGCTGTGAGGTTTTTCTTGTTGAGGGTGACTCGGCAGGCGGAACCGCAAAACAAGGACGCGACCGAAATTTTCAAGCCATACTTCCTTTACGAGGGAAGATTCTGAACGTAGAGAAAGCAATGTCTCACCGTGTTTTTGAAAACGAAGAAATTCGAAATATATACACCGCTTTAGGGGTTACTATTGGTACAGAAGAAGATTCCAAAGCATTAAATTTATCCAAACTCCGTTACCATAAAATAGTTATTATGTGTGATGCGGATGTGGATGGTAGCCACATTGCCACATTAATTCTTACGTTCTTTTTCCGTTACATGAAAGAGCTTATTGAAGCAGGACACGTATATATTGCAACACCACCTTTATACTTAATTAAAAAAGGCAGTAAAAAGCAGTACGCTTGGAGCGACAAAGAACGTCAACAAATTCAGAGCGAATACAAATCCGGAGTTAGTGTTCAACGTTACAAAGGTCTTGGAGAAATGAATGCTGAGCAGCTCTGGGATACCACTATGAATCCAGAAAATAGAATTTTGAGAAAAGTTACTATCGATAACATGGGTGAAGCAGACCGAATCTTCTCTATGTTAATGGGAGATGAGGTTCCGCCAAGAAGAGAGTTCATCGAAAAAAATGCGATTTATGCAAATATAGACGCATAGCCAATATACAACTCATAAACAAAAATAAGCCTTTCATGAACTTGAGAGGCTTTTTTATGAAATATGGTAAAAGTGAAACAAGTTTCTTATTACATTTGTAGTTAGAGGATTTTTATGCCTAGTTTAATTAACTAATTTCAAAAATTGTAAATATGAAAAATTTATTTATTGGATTCAGTTGTTTGTTTTTCTTTTCTACGACAACCGCTCAGGTTAATCTTACCCCTTTAATTTCGGCTGGTGTTGAAGATGCCCAACGTTTTGCTGAATCTTTTTTGAATCCAGGACTAGACGCTATTGCCTTCAGTTTGTCTAATGGATGGAATAATTCAGGAAAAGCAAAAGGCTTAGGTAGATTTGAAGTTGGCATCATCGGAAATGTGTCATTTGTTAGCTCTTCACAGCAAAGTTTTGAATTAAATACCAACGATTATAATTTTCTGCAGTTTCAAGATGGTTCTACTGTAAAAACGGTAGGTAACATACTTGGGCAAAACGATCCTGGTATCCAAGCATTAGCAGTTTTTCAGGACACCAACGGAAACGAACAAACTGTTGCGTTTTCTTTGCCTCAAGGATTAGCAAGAAGCGGTGTTAACTTTGTACCGACAGGTATGATTCAAGCAAGCGTTGGCTTAATTGGAGGGATTGAAGTAAAAGGTCGTTACCTGCCAGAAATTGATACAGATGATGGTGCAGCAAAATTCTACGGGATAGGAATTCAAAATGAATTTACAGATTGGATTCCAGGCGGAAAATTATTGCCTATACATATTTCTGGAGCTATAAATTATTCAAACTTTCAAGGAAATTTGTTGCTTTCAGAAACCCCTTTAATCAGCGGTAGAAACCAGCAAATTGATACACGGTTAGACGCCTGGGCTTTTGATGCAATTGTTTCAACTAAACTGAAAATTATTAATTTTTATGGCGGAATTGGATACGTAAAGGCAAGTTCAAGATTTTCTATGTTGGGTGAATTTATTGTGGACGAAGGTTTCAATCAGGGACAAACCATTACCGATCCTTTTTCTACTTCCTCTAGTATAGCAGGTTTCAGGGGAACCGTTGGTGCAAAGCTAAGCCTTGACTTTTTTAGACTTTTTGCAGACTATAGTTTACAAGAGTTCAGTACACTTTCTGTAGGAATGGCATTTGGAATTTAAGTTATGTTGTTTACTTCATTTTGATTGATGACTTTCCAAAATTTCAAAGACATATATAGTACTATTTATCAATTGAAATTACCGTAATAATACGCCCATTTTCTTTTTTGTAAATTAGAAAAATCATTGCTTCCTTTTTTTAGTAATTTTAAATACTAACTAGTATAAAGTAATTTTATTCGATCGTAAATGATTCATTTTATCCTCATAACTATACTTGGTGATGCTTCATATGACCGCTAAATTAGTGACCGATTTTGGTTTTAATCATAAGTTGCAAAATTGCTATAACAAATTTGCAAAATCAACTTTTTAAACTGCTAAATTTCTTGCTAAAAGCTTAAAATCTAACTACTTTTGTAAGCGTTAAAATTATAGATATTAATTTAAAAATAATACCATGAAAGTAACCATTGTTGGAGCAGGAGCGGTTGGAGCTAGCTGCGCAGAGTATATTGCAATTAAAAATTTTGCATCAGAAGTTGTTCTTGTAGATATAAAAGAGGGCTATGCAGAAGGCAAAGCTATGGATTTAATGCAAACAGCTACCTTAAACGGATTTGATACCAAAATCGTTGGAAGTACAAATGATTATGCCAAAACAGCCAATTCTGATGTTGCCGTAATAACAAGTGGTATTCCGAGAAAGCCAGGCATGACTCGCGAAGAGTTAATCGGTATAAACGCTGGCATCGTAAAAGAAGTAGCTTCTAAGTTAATCGAGCATTCACCTAATGTTATTTTAATAGTAGTTAGCAATCCGATGGATACAATGACTTATTTAGCGTACAAATCTTTAGGTCTTCCTCGTCATAGAGTTATTGGAATGGGAGGTGCTTTAGATAGCGCTCGATTCAAATACCGTTTAGCGGAGGCTTTAGATTGTCCCGCATCAGATGTAGACGGTATGGTTATAGGTGGGCATAGCGATACAGGAATGGTGCCTCTAATGAGTCTCGCTACAAGAAATAGTGTACGTGCAACAGAGTTTTTAGATCAAGCCAAGCAAGATCACGTAGTACAAGAAACAAAGGTAGGAGGAGCGACCCTCACTAAGTTACTTGGGACTTCTGCATGGTATGCACCAGGAGCAGCGGTTTCTTCCCTTGTTCACTCAATTGCTTGCGACCAGAAAAAAATGTTCCCTTGTTCAGTTTTTTTAGAGGGTGAATACGGATTAAATGACATTTGCCTAGGTGTTCCTGTTATACTTGGGAAAAATGGTATCGAGAAAATAGTTGAAATAAATATCTCAGAGGCAGAAAAACAACATTTAGCAGAAAGTGCTGAAGGAGTTAGAAGCGTAAACGATTTACTAGAACTCTAGTTTATTTATATAATTTTTTTTACAAAACCTTCAAGTCCACTTATTCAGTGGGTTTGAAGGTTTTTTGTTGACTTAAAAATATCCTAAAATAAAATTGTCATTTCTTTTTTGAAACCCTATATTTGTCCGTTTTTTAGAATAATTTTTTTTAATACATATATATAATGCACAATAAGGGATTAATTAAAGTTTTTGCAATTTTATTTGCTTTGGTAAGTGTTTACCAACTTTCCTTCACATTTATCGCAAGTAGCGTTGAATCTGAAGCCGAAAAATTTGCTGCTAATAAAGTTGCCGAATCTGTTGAAGATTATGCCGAAGTTAGAGAAGAAGTTGTAAAAAGTTACTTGGACTCTGTAGCCAATCTTCCGTATTTTGCTGGAATCACTTACGACTCTGCAAAAGACAAAGAGCTTAATAAAGGACTTGACTTAAAAGGAGGGATAAACGTTATTCTTCAAATTTCTGTTCGTGACCTTTTAAGTGGCATGGCTAATAATTCTAAAGACCCTAATTTTATTGCCGCTTTAGACCGTGCTTCTGAATTACAAAAAAGTTCATCAAAAACATACTTAGAGTTGTTCTTTGAAGAGTTTGACAAAATAAGCGGTGCTCGTTTAGCTGCTCCAAGTGTATTTGCAAATAAGGCGTTCAGCGACGAAATTAACTTTGAAATGTCCAATTCTGAAGTTAAACCAATCATCAGAAGAAGAATAGACGAAAGCATAACTTCTGCTTTTGAAGTACTTCGTGAACGTATTGATAAATTTGGTGTAACACAACCGAATATCCAACGTTTAGGTAAATCTGCTCAAATTTTAGTTGAGCTTCCTGGTGCTAAAGATATTAACCGAGTTCAGCGATTGCTTCAAAGCACAGCACAACTTGAATTTTGGGACGTATACCGTGCTGGCGATTTGAATCAATTTTTGTTTGAAGCAGACCAAGTTTTAGCTCAGCGTATTCAAAAAGAAGAAGGTGTTGATGAAGATAACGTCGAAGATACAGGTAATGAAGAGATTGAAGACCTAGAAGAATTACTTGCAAGCTCTGATGAAGAAGAAGACTTTTCTAAATCTAACCCGTTATTAAGTTTAATTCAAGGCGCTGGAAACGCTCAAGGGCCAGTAATTGCTTATTTTGCAGTTCAGGATACGGCAAAAGTCAACGCGTATTTGAAAGACTCAGCTGTACGTGCTAAACTACCACAAGACCAAAAGTATGCTAAGTTTGTATGGGGGAAACCAGCTAAAGATAGCGAATTTGTTGAGTTGTATGCATTAAAAGGAAATCGTAACAACGAGCCTCAATTAAGTGGTGGAGTGGTAACTAATGCTAGCCAGACTTACGACCAAATGGGAAGAGTAGCTGTTTCTATGCAAATGGACAGAAAGGGCGCTAAAGTTTGGGAAGAAATGACTGGTAGAGCTTATCAAAATAGAACACAAATTGCTATTGTTTTAGATGATATGGTGTATTCAGCTCCTGGAGTAACTTCTGGACCAATTGCTGGAGGTCGTTCAGAAATCACAGGAGACTTTACTATTAATGAAGGAAAAGATTTAGCAAACGTATTACGAGCTGGTAAATTACCCGCTAAAGCAGATATTATTCAAAGTGAAATCGTAGGTCCTTCATTAGGACAAGAAGCTATTGATTCTGGTGTAAACTCATTTATTATTGCCTTGCTTTTTGTTTTAGTTTGGATGATTTTTTACTATGGGAAAGCAGGTGTATATGCAGATATAGCTCTTGTGGTAAACATTTTATTCATTTTTGGAATTTTAGCTGGAATTAGTGCTGTATTAACACTTCCAGGTATTGCAGGTATTGTTCTTACTATCGGTATGTCGGTAGATGCTAATGTGCTTATTTTCGAGAGAATTAGAGAGGAATTGTACAAAGGAAAAGAACAAGCCTTAGCTATTAGTGATGGTTTTAAAAATGCATTATCTTCTATTTTAGATGCGAACATTACTACAGGTTTAACAGGTTTAATATTATTGGTTTTTGGAACGGGGCCAGTTAAAGGTTTCGCTACAACTTTACTTATCGGTATTGCTACTTCTTTGTTTACAGCAATATTTATAACAAGAATATTAATTGATGGTTATGGCAAGAACGGAAAATCACTCGCCTTCTCAACGGGGGCAACTAAAAATTTCCTTGCTAATGTTAAAGTTAATTTCCTGGGCAAGCGAAAAATAGCTTATGTTATTTCAGGTGTTTTAGTTGTATTAAGTATTTTCTCTCTAACGACAAATGGGCTTAATCAAGGTGTTGATTTTGTCGGAGGTAGAACCTATACTGTTCGTTTTGATCAAGCGGTAAATTCAGTTGAATTAGAAAACAATCTTATTGAAAAATTAGGTAGCGCAGAGGTTAAAACTTTTGGTTCAAGCAACCAAGTTAGAATTACTACCAATTATAAAGTTGACAACGAAGACTCATCTGTAGAAGATGAAATCCAAGATATTATCTACAATGCTTGGAAGGATTTCTTGCCAGCTGGATTGTCTTACAATGCTTTCCAAAGCGGAACCGATGCTGAGTATGGTATCATGTCGTCGATGAAAGTTGGGCCAACGGTAGCTGACGACATTAAGAGAGCTTCTTATTATGCAATATTTGGTTCGTTAATCGCTGTTTTCCTTTATATTTTATTGCGTTTTAGAAGATGGCAGTTCAGTTTAGGTGCAGTTGTTGCTGTTTCTCACGATGTCCTTATTGTCCTTGGTATTTTTTCTGCTACCTATAGCTTTATGCCATTTAATATGGAAATTAACCAAGCCTTCATTGCAGCAATCTTAACCGTAATTGGTTATTCATTAAACGATACAGTGGTTGTTTTTGACCGTGTTAGAGAATTCTTTAAAGAACATCCAACATGGCATTTGAGTAAAATTGTAAACAATGGTATTAGCGGTACTTTAAGTAGAACTCTGAATACTTCATTAACTACCTTAGTTGTGTTAGTTGCTATATTTATCTTTGGCGGAGACAGTATCAGAGGATTTATGTTTGCCTTAATTGTAGGTGTTGTAGTAGGTACTTACTCATCAGTTTTTGTTGCAACTCCTGTGATGTACGATACTGCAATTAAAAAAGGTATTGATTTAAGTGATAAGAATGCAAAAGTAGAAGAGGAGGACGAAGATGCTTTAGCCCAAGCAAAAGTTTAACATTTATTATTCTAGATATTAAAAAAGCCTTGACATTTTGTCAAGGCTTTTTTTGTAATGAACGTTAAGTCGTTAATAACTTTATCACCCGTATTACTCTGTTAAAATGTAATAATGAGTTGGGTTTAAAAAAATTTCTTCTTTTGCTCTATGAAGCTTTTGTAGCTTGTTAGGGGATTTTGTGTATCCAGAAATCTAGCTATTTCGTAATTACACATAGAATACAAAGTTATTAATAAGCTTACCTTTTAGTAAGTTCTACCTGAAAATTATTTCGAATTCAGCATATGAAGAAAGTTCGTTGTTACAATTTACTAACTGTAAATTGGTTTATTCTTCTCCTTTTACAAATTTAATATTAGTGTTGAATGTAAAGCTTACTAGCTTAAAATTCCTCTGGAGCTAGCTCTACTACTAAACCGTCTAAATCTGAATGCATATGAATTTGGCAACCTAGACGGCTGTTATCCTTAACATTCAATGCTTCTGAGAGCATAGCTTCCTCGTCGTCAGACTTTTCAGGCAAAGGTGTTTCTGGGGTTAAAATATAGCACTGACAAGAAGCACACATAGCCATCCCGCCGCAAATTCCAATCGTTCCTTCTGGAGCTAATTCGTAAGAACGCACTACTTCCATCAGGTTCATGCCCATATCAGTTGGGGCGTTTACATCGTGTCGTTGCCCTTCTCTATCTATGATGCTTATTTTCACATCTTCTTCCATACTAATCAATTGCTTTTACAACCGCTTTAGGCGCTTCTTTTAGTGTTCCATCAAAACCAGCAACTCCTCCAACAGTGGTGTATTTCATTACATAGCGTTTGTTCGGGTGAATACGTTGGTACGCACTCTGGCACATAAGGGTAGCTTCATGAAAACCACACAAAATAAGCTTCAATTTTCCAGGATATGTGTTTACATCACCAATTGCGTAAATACCGGGAATATTGGTTTGATAATCGAGAGTATTGTCAACTTTTATAGCGTTTTTTTCAATCTCTAGTCCCCAGTCGGCAATAGGTCCTAATTTAGGAGAAAGTCCAAATAACGGAATAAAATGGTCGGTAGGTAAACGAAAATCTTCCTGCGGATTATTGTTTTTGCGAATTACAAGCGCGTCTAATCTTTCATTGCCTTCAATTCCCACTACTTCGGCTGGTGTAATAAGTTTAATTTTGCCCATGTCCTTTAACTCCTTTACACGGTCAACTGATTCAAGTGCACCTCTGAATTCATTTCTACGGTGAATCAAAGTTACATCTGAAGCCACATCGGCTAAAAAGATGCTCCAGTCCAATGCAGAATCGCCACCACCAGCAATAACTACCGATTGGTCTCTGAAATATTCAGGATCTTTAATCATATAATGAACTCCTTTCTCTTCATAGTAAGCTAAGTTTTCAATAGGAGGTTTACGGGGTTCAAAACTCCCTAAACCACCTGCAATAGCAATCACTTTTGCGTGATGTTTGGTGCCTTTGTCGGTAGTTACTATAAATGAGTCGTCTTCTAGTTTTTCGATGGTTTCTGCTTTTTCTCCTAGTGTAAATCCTGGTTGAAAAGACTTAATTTGTTCCATTAAATTGTCTACCAAATCGCCAGCTAAAACTTCTGGGAAGCCCGGAATGTCGTAAATCGGTTTTTTGGGGTATAACTCGGCTAGCTGTCCTCCTGGTTGAGGGAGTGCATCTATGATGTGGCATCTTAATTTTAATAATCCTGCTTCAAAAACAGCAAAAAGACCGGTTGGTCCAGCGCCAATAATTAATATATCGGTTTGAATCATGTGTTCAGAAATTTGTTTCAAAAATGAGTAAATTTTAATCGATTAAAAATGATAATCGTCAAGCTTAAGCCATTTCAACATTTACAACTTTTGTGATTTGTGGAGCATGTTTTTTAATGGTCATTTCAACTCCAGACTTTAAGGTCATTTGGTTAACGGAACACCCAACGCAAGCACCCATAAGTTGAACTAGAACGGTGTCTTCATTTTCAATAGAAACCAAAGAAATATCGCCTCCATCACTTTTTAAAAACGGTCTAATTTCGTCTAAAGCAGTTTCTACCGCTACTCTTAATTCTTCTCCTTTCATTGTATACCCTTTTTAGCAATGCTGTTTAAAACCAGCAGTTTAATTTATTCAATAACTTTATTACTCGTATTCTTAGCATTAAAGCTATTGATTTATTTTTTACGTACTGCACTACAACCAGCCATAGTTGTAATTTTTATGGCTTCGGTAGGAGGTAAGCTCTCGTTTCTGTTAACGACTTGTTGTACAACATTTCTAGTAATGTCTAAAAGCGATTCGCTTATTGGAGTATTTTCCTGAAGTGCTGCGGGTCTTCCTACATCTCCTGCTTCACGAATGCTTTGTACCAATGGAATTTCTCCTAGAAATGGAACATCAATAAGGTCAGCTAAATTTTTAGCTCCTTCTTTACCGAAAATATAATACTTATTTTCTGGCAATTCTGCCGGTGTAAAATATGCCATGTTTTCTACAATTCCTAAAACAGGTACGCTTATGTTATCTTGCTGGAACATTGCAACCGCTTTTTTAGCATCAATTAAGGCAACATTTTGAGGCGTACTAACAATTACCGCTCCTGTAATTGGCATGGCTTGCATGATAGAAAGATGTATATCTCCTGTTCCCGGAGGCAAATCGATTAATAAAAAGTCCAATTCTCCCCAGTCAGCATCAAAAATCATTTGGTTCAAAGCTTTGGCTGCCATTGGCCCTCGCCAAATTACCGCTTGGTCTGGTTTAGTGAAAAATCCAATCGAAAGCATTTTAACACCGTAGTTTTCTATGGGTTTCATTTTCGATTTTCCGTCTACTGTAACTGAAAGAGGACGCTCATTAAGTACATCAAACATAGTTGGCCCCGATGGTCCGTAAATATCTGCATCTAATAAGCCAACTTTAAAGCCAAGTTTAGCTAAAGTTACAGCTAAATTTGTAGTAACTGTAGATTTACCAACGCCACCTTTACCGGATGCAACAGCTATAATATTTTGAATACCAGGGATTGGTTTCCCTTTAATTTGATTTGGATTTGTAGCGGGCGCTGGGGCTTCTACCTTAATATTCACCTTTACTTGGGCATTTGGGTTCACCTTTTCTTGTATCGTTTTGATGATATCTGCCTCCGCTCTTTTCTTGATGTGTAATGCTGCCGAAGCTAATACCACATCGACGACTACTTCTTCTCCAAAAGTTACAATGTTTTTTATAGCTCCGCTATCAATCATATTTTGACCTTCTCCGGCAACACTAATACTAGATAAGGCTTCTTTTACTTCGTCTTTATGTATTTTCATGGACTGAATTGCTTTGTATTTAGATTAAATCCAAATGCAAATATACATTAACCCCTACAATTTAAAGTTTTCATTTAATTGAAATTAACGATGTGCTAATTTGAAAATCTGATGACTTGTTTTTTTGAAGTATTCTAATATAAATGTACTAATAAGCTAATGTATTAATATGCTAATAAGTAAATGTGCTAATGTGTAAATATGCTAATGAGTAAATATGCTAATGAGTAAATGTGTTAATGAATAAATATGCTAATGAGTAAACATACTAATGAGTAAATGTGCTAATGAGTAAATATGCTAATGGGTAAATATGCTAATGGGTAAATATGCTAATGGGTAAATATGCTAATGAGTAAAAATGCTAATGAGTAAAAATGCTAATGAGTAAATATGCTAATGAGTAAATGTGCTAATGGGTAAATATGCTAATGAGTAAATGTGCTAATAAGTGAATATTTTTTTAGAGAAGTGAAAATAAAGACCGCTAACCAGGAGCTAAGTTAGTTTATTTACATGATGTAATACAGCATGATTAAACCAATTGTTTCAAGTGAGAAATGATGCCAAATGTTAGGTGTAGAACTTAAACAGGAATCCACAAGTGTTTTTTAAAATCGACGATTTGATCGTCTTTTACTTTTACTCCTTCTTCTTCTAACAATTGTTGCATTGCGTTTAGACCAGAAAAGTGATGTTTTCCTGTTAGTATACCGTTTCTGTTAACCACTCTGTGTGCTGGCACATCGTCCATGCTGTGAGAAACATTCATTGCATAACCAACAGTTCGTGCACTTCTTGGTGCGCCAATATGTTTGGCAATGGCACCATAGGTAGTTACCTTTCCATAAGGGATTTGTCGCACAACTGCGTATACTTTTTGGTAGAAATCACTTTGCTCTTGTTTCATAAGTAACACATTTTAAGGCTGCTTAAATTTCTGTAAACCAAATTCTAAAAAAAGTAACCCATAACAGAATAAAAATAAGAAAAGCGAGGCTTAAATTAGCATAGCGTTTTATAAAATGTAAGTTAAGATTTAATTTTAGAAATGAATATACATAAAGGTAAAGTGCTAAAAAAGTTCCTATACCAGCGGCCAAAAAAAAGAAAATTAGAGTCCATTCGTCTGTCTCTCGTTCTCCTTTTAAGTTGAAGATACTTTTAATGACAATAAAATAGGGGATAGGGAGAAGGTTCAGGCTTTGAAGCCCGACCCCTTTCCAGAAACTTTTGTTGGGTGCTTTTTGTAAATTTATTTCTTCTTTGGCTTGTTTATTTCGGTATCCCGACCAAGCAAAATATAAAAACAAAATCAACAATATAATAAATCCTGTTCGAAGTAATATTATTTCATAGTAAACTTCCGCAATAATGTATTTAGCTAGGTAGTACGCAATTATTGCTTGTAAACAAACCAGTATACTAGCTCCTGCGGTAAACTTAAGGGCTTCTTTTTTTCCTTGAAGATAACCTAACTTAACAGCGTAAATATTTATAATTCCAGGCGGTAAAACTCCAATTAATGCAGCAAAACAAGTGATTAAAAAGAGTTGTACCGTTTCCATCAGAATTTAAGTTTAAACTTTGTATATGTAATGGCTTTCCCTTTCTCCAAATATTGTTTTTCGTAAAATGTTTGAATACTTGTTAGCTCTTCTGGTGCTTCTGTGTTAGTGTATATGTCGTGGTGTGCATACACTACCTCGTGCCCAGCTCCGTGCAATAAACCAAGCGTATAACCATGCATAAATTCGCTATCTGTTTTTAGATGAACGATGCCGTCTTGGGATAAAATATAATGGTATTTTTTAAGAAATTCAGCGTTTGTAAGGCGATGTTTTGTTCGTTGATACTTAATTTGAGGGTCTGGGAAAGTAATCCAAATTTCGCTTACTTCGCCAGGCGCAAAAAGTAAATCGATAAGTTCAATTTGTGTTCGCATAAACTTAGCATTTGGGATATCGTTTTCAATTGCCGTTTTTGCTCCTCTCCAAAATCTTGCTCCTTTAATGTCTATTCCCAAAAAATTAAACTCAGGATATCGCTTTGCAAGTCCAACAGTATATTCACCTTTTCCGCAACCTAATTCTAAAATTAAGGGTTGGTTGTTGCCAAAAAAATCACTACACCATTTCCCCTTCATGTCAAAACTACCATCGATAATTTCTTTTCGACTTGGTTGAACTACATTTTCGAATGTTTCGTTTTCTTTAAAACGTTTTAATTTGTTTTTGCTCCCCACGCTTATTACTTTCTATATTATTTGTTGACTTTTGTTTTCACTAAACCCTTAATAAAAATCCAAGGGCATATTATAAATTACAAAATTAGTTAATTTAGTTGGAAGGCTTGTTTTAATTCTATTGGCTTTATTCAAACACCTAAAAATACTCAATGCTGCAATTACGCTTTGCTACAAAATTCATCGGCTAAGTTCGAATGATAAATGCTATTAAATTTTCAAGGTATAATTGGTAATTAATTTTAAGTATATTGATTGCCCAAAGGCAGAAAAGGAACTAGTATCTGAATATGAAAAGAAGGAAATTTGTACAACAATCTTTGATTGCGCTCTCCAGCATTGGTGTATTAAGTGGCTTATATGCCTGGCAAATCGAACCCTTTTGGCTTGAGTTTGTCCGATTAAAAATGCCCATTAAAAATTTACCACCTTCATTAGAAGGAAAAACCTTAATGCAAATTAGCGATATTCATGTGGGTAAAAGATTTGACTATAATTTCATTATTCAGTCTTTTCAAAAGGCTCAAGAATATACCCCTGATTTTGTAGTTTATACAGGCGATTATGTTAGTACACATAAGGATAAGGTCTTGTTTCCTGAGCTAAACGAAGTTATGAAACATGCTGTTAAGGGCAACTTGGCGACCATAGCCATTTTGGGAAACCATGATTATGGTAAGAATTTTCAAGAAGCTTCTGTAGCCGATAAAATTACCAACACACTTAGCGCACACAATATTCAAGTGTTAAGAAATGAAAGTACTGTTGTTAACGGTTTACATTTTATAGGGATTGATGATTATTGGGGGACAAATTTTCATCCGCAAAAAGCTTTTACTTCTGTACATACCAACTTGCCAAGCATAGCCTTATGCCATAATCCAGATGTATGCGATTTACCGCTCTGGGATAATTTTGAAGGTTGGATATTGGCTGGACATACACATGGTGGTCAATGCAAACCTCCTTTTTTACCTCCGCCTATTCTACCGGTGAAAAATAAACGTTATACGGCTGGGATTATTCATTTGGGGAATCAAAAAACAGTATACATCAACCGAGCTTTAGGGCATTTATGGCAGCTTCGTTTTAATGTTAGACCCGAAATAACTATTTTTGAATTAACTTCCACTTGAGCAAAGCATCAGTAATTTTTGCGTTATTTTTGAAGCTGTAATTTTAAGCAATACCATTGCAAACCAAAACTTTTTTATTCGCCGTATTGGATTAGGGGCTTGGTCACGCCACGCGGAGCGCTGTGGTAATCGATCAGCTTCTGCAACTAAATTACAAAGTAATAATTGCCAGTAGCGGAAATGCTTTAGCCTATTTAGTTTCACGTTTTCCTAATTTAGCGTATTACGAACTAAGTAATTATGAACTGAAATATTCAGCAAACAAAAAATATTGGAAGCTTCAACTTTTTGTACAAAGCATTCAGCTTTTACGTCAATACCAAAAGGACCAACAAATTTTGAAAATGATACTTTCAAAACATAGCATAGATGCGCTTATTTCAGACAATCGTCCAAGTATTTTTCACAAGCAAATCCCATCGGTGTATATTACACACCAACTTCAATTGCCAAAAGGTTTCGGAAGTCGTTTAGCCAATTTCATTCATCAAAAATGTTATGCTCGCTACCAACAAGTTTGGGTCCCCGATGTAAAGTCCTTACCTAATTTAGCAGGAAATTTATCCTTATCTACCAAAGCCGACTTACCAGTGTATTATTTAGGGATGCTGAGTAGTCACCAACCACAAAAGATAACCAAAAAATACCAGTACACGGCAATTCTGTCCGGTCCTGAACCACAACGAAGCATTTTAGAACAAAAATTAGTTAAACTCTTGAAGCAGTTAAGTGGAACTAAATTAATTGTGAGAGGAACAACAAAACCTACTGAAAACACAGGACAAATACCAGACGAAACCAGCCTAATAGATTTGGCTTCCAATGAAACCCTTCAATCTATTCTAGGGCAGTCAGAGCTTGTTATTTGTCGTTCAGGATACACCAGTTTAATGGATTTAACGCTAAGTAAGACCAACGCATTGCTAATTCCTACACCCGGCCAACCAGAGCAAGAATACTTGGCTACCTATATGCGGAAAAACAATTGGTTTTCGGTGGTTGCACAAGATGAGATTTCAGCACAAATAATAAAAGAAACACGCACAAAGCAATTGCAGTCTCCTGCATTAGAATCGTTTCAAAAAGAGCAGCTAATTAAGCTGTTAGATTTGCTTTTTTCAAAGTAACAGAAAATTCGCTTCCTTCACCATAGGTGCTTTCAACGGCAATTTTTTCGTTATGCGCTTCAATAATGTGTTTTACAATAGAAAGGCCAAGTCCCGAACCACCTTCTTTTCTAGATCCGGATTTATCTACCCGATAAAAACGTTCAAATAAACGGGCAATATTCTCTTTTTCTATTCCAATACCATTGTCCTTTACTCGAACAATAATTTTTTCTTTTGTAAAATCTTCAATAACAATTTCTATACGACCATTGCTTTTTCCATATTTAATGGAATTGACAACCAAATTGGTAAGTACTTGTTGGATGCGTTCCTGATCTGCAAGAACCATGATGGGCTTTTCTAGCTTGGTTTGTAATTGTATACTAATTCCTTTTTTAGAAGCTTTCATTTCTAATAAATCCTGAACGTTTCTAGCAACTTCAACAAAGTCAAACTTTTCTTTTACCAGCGTTAAATCGCCTGTTTCTAACTTGGTAATCATATCCAAATCCTTGATAATGTAAAGTAGTCTATCTACAGCTTTACTAGCCCTACTCAAGTATTTTTTACGAACTTTTTTGTCCTTTATAGCACCATCCAATAAAGTTAAAATATAGCCTTGTACTGTAAACAGGGGAGTTTTTAGTTCATGCGAAACATTACCCATAAATTCTTTTCGGTAATTTTCCCTTACCTTCAACAAATCAATTTCAGATTTTTTATCCTTTGCAAACTTTTCAACTTCATCTTTAAGGGCAGAAATATCGGTGGTAATACTTTTTCTGTTCAGGGTTTCAGCATCAAGAAGCGACACGCTGTTGTAAATAGATTTTACTCTTCTGTAAATAAAAAGTTCAACCCTGATTTGGATAATAAAAAAACACAGTGTAAAACAAGCAAAACTAAAAAGAAACAAGGATAAAACATTAACTTCATAAAAAATCAGTTCATGAAGAAAAATCAAAAAAGTAAGTGCCAACGTAAGCATTGCCGAGGTATACAAAGCAAATTTGTATGTTTTTTTAAGCTTTGTCATAACTGCTTAATCAACAAATTTATAACCTACCCCTTTCACTGTTTTAAAAAGGTCGTCACCAAGTTTTTCGCGAAGTTTTCGGATGTGTACATCAATTGTTCGTCCACCCACAATAACATCATTTCCCCAGACATTATCTAGTATTTCCTCACGTTTAAACACACGATTTGGTTCTGAGGTGAGTAATGAAAGTAGTTCAAATTCTTTTCTAGGAAAACCAACTTCTTCACCGTTTACCAGAACCTTATATTCCTTTCTATCAATACTAATATTGCCAACAGTATACGTTTTAACCTGCATGTCTTCCTCTTTAAGTCTACGCAAAAGAGATTTAACTTTGCTAATTAACACCTTTGGTTTGATAGGTTTGGTTATATAATCGTCTGCACCAGCTTCAAATCCAGCAATTTGAGAATAATCTTCGCTTCTTGCGGTAAGGAAAGTAATAATGGTATCGTTTAAACTTTCCACCTTTCTTATTTGTTCACAAGCTTCAATACCATCCATTTCCGGCATCATAACATCTAGAATAATTAGGTGTGGTAAATGTTTTTTTGCCTTCTTTAGTGCTTTAACACCATTTTCTGCTGTAATAACTTGGTAACCCTCGTTTTTCAAATTGTAGCTAAGGATTTCCAAGATATCCGGTTCGTCGTCAACAATTAAAATTAAGGTATCTTTCTTTTTCATTCCCATAAGTTTTCAATGCAAAAGTAGGTTCTTTTTAAACGTCTAAAGTTACTAAAAGTTTATCTATTCACTATAAAATTACCTACAAGGTAAAATTTATGTAAAATTTGGGCGTGTCCCTCCGGGTCGGGTGCTATGTTTTTACTCCTCGCCTTGGTTTTAAAAAAAAACCAAGGCTGTGGGGTAACCACGTCGCCCCCTCACGCAGTTTTCACTTCAAAGAAAGGCTTGTTTTACCAAAAGGTTAATAATTATTCAATTGCTTTTTAGTCTGTTATAAATTTGTATTTTTGTGGCAATAATATAAATCAAAAAACATGAAAAAAATTACATTATTACTAAGTTTCTTTTTTATGTCATTGGGAGCAACTAATGCGCAAACTATCGAAACTTTTGACAACCTAGAAATATCAGGAAATGCTTATGTTGATGGATCTTTTATTGGTGTAGATGGTATTGAGTGGACTTATGTGCACGTAACTGGTGAACAAAGTTTTCCAATAGATGGTAAAGGGATATTGCTTAGACGTGCAAACGAACCAAGTAGTTTGTCAGCTACGCTTCCAAACGGAATAGCTGACTTTTCAGTAGACACTAGAAAAGCATTTGGTGCAAATGCTCAACGTAGATTAGAATTGGTAATTAATGGCGATGTTGTACAGCAATTTGAGCCAGAATTTCCAGCGGGGGAATCAGATTTAGTGGTGCCATTTATTGTTAATGGTATAGATGTTGAGGGTCCTGTAGTACTTGAGCTGAGGCTTTTCGGCGCTAATGGAAACCAACAAATGGTATTGGACAATCTTACTTGGACAAATTTCGGCGAAGCTGGACAAACTTCTTTAGTAGTTACATCTCCATCTCAAGATCAACAATTTAACCCAACAGTTACTTCACTAAACGTTAACTTTTCAGTTTCAGGATTTGATGTGTCTTCATCAGCCTCAGCAAACGACGGCGACGGATACGTACAATATTCATTAAATCAATCTCCTTTCGAAGATGTTTTTACTAACTCATTTCTTTTAGAGGACTTAACACCAGGTGCTTATTCGCTAATTGTAAAGTTAGTAGATAACAATGGTGCAGATTTAGACCCAGCGGTTCAAGTAACAAGAGATTTTTCTGTAGCTGCATTTACAGAAGTTGCCGATATTTCTGCCTTAAGAGCTGATGTTGCCGCAAACGGACCAGGTGGCTTTTATGAAATTACAGGCGCTTCTATCTTTATTCATGGAGATAATTTCAACAACCGTAAGTGGTTCCAAGACAACAATGGCGGAGGTATTCAATTGTTTGATAGCCAGCAAATTATTGACAATGGTATTTATAACGTAGGAGATAATGTAGTCGGTTTGAAAGGAGTTGCTTCTGTATTTAACGGGGTTATTCAACTTGCACCTTTAGATAATTCAGCAACCGTAAACGGGAATACTGAGCCTAACGTGTCTGTTATTAGCATGCAAGAGTACATTGAAAATTTCCAAAATTACGAGTCTACGCTAATAGGAATTCAAAACGTTACTTACGCAGCAGGAGATGGTGTAGCCGTTTTTGCTAATGCTCAAAACTACACTATCGAAGCTGGAGAATTGTCAGTTATTCACAGAACGGATTTCTTTAATGTAGATTATATAGGAGAACTTATTCCTCAAGGAATGATTCAAGGAGTTAGAGGAGTGGCTAATTCATTTAACGGAACAGCACAAATTCTTCCTAGAAATGCAGCTGATATAAATGTTACGCTTAATACAATTCAGTTCGATAGAAATGAATTTAGCATTTACCCAAATCCTGCAAATGGAGTTGTTAATTTAGTTGCTCCACGAGGAGAGAAATTTTCAGTAGAAGTATACAACGTACTAGGAAGAAGAGTTCTTTCAACTGAATTAGAAGATTCTAAACAAATTAATGTACAAAACTTCCAATCGGGTGTTTACTTGGTTAAGTTTGCTCAAGGAAGACAAAGTTATACTAGAAAGCTGATTATTAAGTAATTGGTTTTAAGGTTTATAAACAAAAGAGCGTCGCTAGTCAAGTGACGCTCTTTTAATTTGTACCAATTGTTTTTAATCTGGTTTTAATCTGTGCTGGATTCAAGTCATAAATGCAACTTGATTATTAAACAATAATTTATTCATTACAAATATAGGATTTTCAAAGTCA
>JBHYFG010000015.1:0-64074 GCA_051859645.1 Psychroflexus sp.
GTTCTATATTCATCTAATTTAATCTATAGGTTAAAGAAACAAATATACTTTACTCCCCATAAATAATTGTTGACCCCATCTTTTTGTTGAAATAACTCAAATCCCCCGTTTTGCTGATAGTCAATTGCTTTATCGCCAAGGTTTGTTCGTAGCAAATTCAACCCGTCAATTCGCTGTTTTACTAAAGAAACAACTTCTTCTTCTGTATGCTTCTCTAGATCTGAAAGCAGTTCGCTCACACTTCCAAAGCATGCAAATCCGGCATTTTTGGTACTTGCCCCTTGTGGCAGAATCCCTTTTTCTAACACCAATACTTTTGCATTGGGGTGCTTCTGCTTCAACTGAAGCGCACAAGTTAAACCTACAATCCCGCTTCCAATAATACAGAAATCAACATTACTCAGCCAAGTGTTTTTTTCCCAATAAGATAAATTCAATTTGTTTCGTTTTTACAAAGGTACGTGGATTTTTAATCTACTAAATACGCGGAGTTCAATTCATTATTGGCCTTCGTTTCGTACTTGCTACGGCGAATCACTGACTAATGCCAATTACTACTTGAAATTACTGGATAAGAAAGTGATAATTTTTTAATGAAGCAGAAAGGAAAAAAGACCGTTTTAATACGGTAATTTCAATTGGTAAATGATATTAGCTGCTTGAAATGTATTTTTTTGGGGTGGTGCCAAACTTTTTCTTAAATGCGGCAATAAAATGACTTGCTGTGCTGTAGCCAACGGAGAGACCGACTTCATTTACATTATGTTGCCCGCGCTCCAACAACTTTCTAGCGTATTCCATTTTATAATCAATTAAAAAACCAAAAACAGTGTCGCCATATATTTCTTTAAATCCTTCTTTGAGTTTTTTTAGACTCAAACCAACTTCGTCTGCAAGTTCATTCAACGTTGGGGGCTCTATCATACGTTGCATCATAATTTCTTTGGCTAATTTAATTTTCCGAACATTATCTTCGTCATCTAAAAATGGACATTGCTCTATATCGGCTTCTTCAGGCCTATTAAAATAAAGTGCTATAAGTTCGTAAGCCTTGCCTTTAACGTAAATTCTTCGCACAGACGAATGCAGATTAAGCTGCACAATTTGACTTAATGCCACGGCCATTGCAGGAGTAATATCGCCTTCTCTATAGTATTTTTTCTCCTTGTTATCCTCTGCTAAAAAATCGACATAAGAAGCATCCGTAGAGAACAATCGATGTAATTTTTTAATCGATACCAATACGCTAACTGACCATGACTGAGGAAAAACTTCTAAATTTATTGGTAATTCCTTCATCGGATTGTAAAGCAGTAACGACTTGTCTTCATCTATGTTTAAGGAGTAATTGCCTTGATTAAAATTGAATTTCAATTTCCCTTTTAAGCAGAAGTGAAATTGAATAGTTTCTTTTTTCACTGGATAGCTAAAACACTGATAATCTGATTCGTTGTTTTGAATGGCTATAATTTCAAAACCTTCTTCAACCTCGATGAGCTGATCGGAACTTATGGCGATATTTTTCTTATATACTTGCATCAAATAATCTTATTATTTATTTAGAATGATTCTAATTAAAGTGGTGCTTAACCCCTATATTGCCTACAAATTTACAAGAAAATACTGATTAATATCATTTTTTAAACGAAAACCCTTCCACCTACATAAAAAGAACTTTTAGCGTTATTTTTTAAAGAACTTATCTTCTATTTTTGCGACAAATTTTGCATTAATGCACGAATATAATTTATCGACATACACGAACTTTTTTGCAATTGGCGTTAGCTACGAAAAAGCAGATGCCATTGTTCGGGGGAAATTCAGTTTGAGTTTGGCACAGAAAAACTCTCTTTTAGAGGATGCGCTGAGTTTAGGCATGGATGCATTGGTAGCAACTTCTACTTGCAACCGAACTGAATTGTATGGCTTCGCAAACGACGCAAACACGCTTATCGATTTGCTTTGCAAACATTCCAATGGAAGCATGCTAACCTTTAATGAGGTTGGGTATATTTATAAAAACGAAGCCGCTATTAATCACATGTTCCGAGTAGCTGGAGGCCTAGATAGCCAAATTTTAGGGGACTTCGAAATTATTAGTCAAATGAAATCTTCTTTTCTTCTTTCGAAAAAAAGAGGAATCTCTAATGCTTTTCTAGAACGTTTATTCAATTCTGCTATACAAGCTAGTAAGCGAATTAAAAATGAAACACAACTTTCTTCTGGCGCAACCTCTGTATCGTTTGCATCGGTGCAATACATTCTGAACACCATCGATTTTTCAGCATCAAAGAATATTTTGTTATTCGGAACGGGTAAGATAGGAAGAAATACTTGTGAAAACCTAGTGAAGCACACCCACAATAAACACATTACACTAATCAACAGAACCAAGGATAAAGCGGAGGAAATAGCGGGGAAATTCAATTTAACCGTAAAAGACTTTTCGGAGTTAACTACTGAAATTCATCAAAGTGACATTTTAATTGTTGCTACTGGAGCGCAGCATCCTACCATTACAAAGGAACTTATTCACACCTCGAAAGAGTTACTTATACTGGATTTATCTATCCCTAAAAACGTTGATGAAAACGTCACCGAATTACCTAATGTAAAGCTGATGCACATGGATCATCTATCCAAAATTACAGATGATACTTTAGAAAGAAGAAAGCAATTTATTCCTCAAGCTGAAGCAATTATTGAAGAGATTAAACAAGAATTTTCGGAATGGCTCGACACCCGAAAATTCGCCCCTACTATACATGCGCTCAAGAAAAAATTAGAGCAACTTGGGAAAGAAGAAATCGACTACCAAGGAAGAAAAATTGCCGACTTTCACCCTGCGCAGGCAGAAGTTATTAGCCAACGAATTGTTCATAAAATAACACGTAGTTTTGCCTCTCATTTGCGCCAAGCAAATGGATCTACAGAAGCAAGCATCGAACTTTTAAACAAGGTTTTTCAACTGGAAGACTTTGCCACAGACGAAGCCTAAGCTTATGCCTACCAACAAAACTATACGAATTGGCACACGCGACAGTGAACTTGCCATGTGGCAAGCGAATAACGTAGCTAGGCTTCTTAAAGAAAATGGGTATAACGTAAGCTTGTTTCCTGTAAAATCTACTGGAGATTTAAACCTAGACCAGCCCTTGTACGAAATGGGAATAACTGGTATTTTTACCAAGACTTTAGATGTTGCATTACTTAAAGGGGAGATAGACATTGCCGTTCACTCCATGAAGGATGTACCCACCCAACTCCCAAAAACAGTCGTACAAGCTGCGGTGCTAAAACGAGCGAATACAGCCGACATCTTATTGCATAAAGGAACTGACTTTTTAGATGAAGAATCGGCGGTTATCGCAACCGGTAGTCTTCGAAGAAAAGCCCAATGGTTACACAAATACCCAACACATCAGGTTGAAAACTTACGTGGGAATGTAAACACTCGCTTACAAAAATTAGCTGATAACAATTGGGATGGAGCTATTTTTGCGGCTGCAGGCCTAGAACGAATTAACTTGAAACCCGAACTGCATTTGTCCCTAGATTGGATGATTCCTGCGCCAGCCCAAGGAGCGATGCTAGTGGTAACCACAGAAAACAACTCCTATTGTCTTGAAGCTTTAGCTCACCTACATCACCAAGAAACAGACGATTGTGTACGTATAGAACGAGACTTTTTACGCACCCTAGAAGGTGGTTGCACAGCGCCAATTGGAGCACTAGCTATAAAGAAAGAGGGTGAAATTGTATTTAAAGGAGCGCTTTTTAGTTTAGATGGAAAACAAAAATTCGGCATAGAAAAGCAATTTACATATCCACTAAATGGAGACGAAGGAAGTGAAGCCGCCAAAGAGCTTTTAAGAAATGGAGCCGAACAGCTAATGCAAGAAATAAAAGAAACGCTTGCCTAACAATGCCTAGAGTAGTAAGTACTAAACGCCTAAGCAAAGCACAACAAAACTTAATTCTACATCTAGGATGGAGTTATGTAGACTATAATGCGATACAACTATCAGTTTCATATCCGCCCTTTTTTTTTCAAGATTTCTCAGCTAAAAATGTAATAATTACAAGTCCATTCGCTGCGGAAATCCTTCTAAAAGAACAACCGCGTATTCAAAATTTGTTTGTTGTAGGTGAAAAGACAAGTAAAACACTTTCGCCTCACTTTAAAATAGCTGAAACTGCAAATTACGGAAAAGACTTAGCTAAAATTATAGTAAAGGACTATCCGCTTGAAAAATTTACTTTTTTGTGTGGGAACCTTCGAAAAGACGATATACCAAACTTACTTACGCATTTTAATATTTCATTTGAAGAAAAACAGGTTTATAAAACATCCTATAATTTACAGCATATACCCGGCGACTTCGATGCAGTTATTTTTTGTAGTCCCTCAGCGGTAAACAGTTATTTTAAGGCAAACGAGGCTAACCCTAAGACTACCTATATTTGTATAGGGACAACTACAAAAGCAAAAGCACTTAAATTTACGCAACAGGTTATAGTTGCCACCAACACAAGCGTTGAGAGTTGCATAGTTGCTTTAAAAAAGGTCATAATTTAATTGCTTTTATTCGCCGATTTTAATAATTTACTTGTTTTTGCAGCAAACTTCTGAGTAAAAGAAATTTTATTTCACTTCTAATTTCGTCCATCACACTATACTTTTTACTTTTTAATTCTTTTTTTAGTGAGCAGTGATGAGTGAACAGTGATGAGTGATGAGTGATGAGTGAGCAGTGAAGAATGAAGAGTGATGAGTGAAGAGTGATGAGTGAGCAGTGATGAGTGAGCAGTGATGAGTGAGCAGTGAAGAGTGAATCTGACGACTATAGACCATGATTCGTGTTTTTTTCACAATTCTAATTTCTAATTTCATTGTTAGTTGTTCGTGAGCAGTGAAGAGTGAACAGTGAGCAGTGAATCTGTCTTCTGTTGTCTGTAGACCGTCGACTGTAGACTATTTTCGATGAACTATCAATTTGGGTTATTCCATATTTCAAATTGACTGACTCACGCAAAGGCGCAAAAAAGCAAAGCTGATTGAAAAAATCTTCCAACAACAAAAAACGCCTCACGTATGAAGTAAGGCGCTAATTTTTAAACTAAAGAAATTTTGGATTTACAATTTTTCTACTCCCATATTGTAAAAAGTAAACGCAAAAATATCGGCATACTCTTCAATAATTTTAGAAGTTGGCTTTCCGGCACCGTGACCAGCATCGGTTTCTATTCTAATTAATGTAGGATTGTTTCCTGCTTGCTTGCGCTGCAATTCTGCTGCAAACTTAAAACTGTGCGCTGGCACTACTCTGTCGTCATGATCGCCAGTGGTAACAAGTGTTGCGGGGTATTCTATGCCTTCTTTTACGTTATGAACTGGCGAATATCCTAAAAGGTAGGAGAACATTTCTTCGTTATCTTCAGAAGTTCCATAATCATACGCCCATCCTGCTCCGGAGGTAAAGGTGTGGTAACGAAGCATGTCTAAAACACCAACGGCTGGAAGGGCTACTTTAAATAACTCTGGACGTTGCGTCATACACGCGCCTACCAAAAGACCTCCATTTGAACCTCCTCTAATCGCTAACTTTTCGTTTGAGGTGTACTTTTCTTCAATAAGGTATTCGGCAGCCGCTATAAAATCGTCAAATACGTTTTGTTTTTGCAGCTGAGTTCCTGCTTTATGCCATTTTTTCCCGTATTCGCCTCCACCGCGTAAATTAGCCACCGCGTAAATTCCTCCGTTTTCTAACCAGACAGCATTTGCAGTACTAAACGATGGCGTAAGCGAAACATTAAACCCGCCATAACCATAGAGCATAGTAGGATTACTTCCGTCTAATTGAATTCCCTTTTTGTGGGTAATAATCATTGGAACTTTCGTCCCATCTTTGGAGGTATAAAACACTTGTTTACTTTCAAAGGCCTCTGGGTCGAAATCAATTTTAGGGCTTACATATAATTCAGAAACCCCACTTTCGATATCGAATTTATAAATACTTCCTGGTGTGGTATAATTAGTAAATGAGTAGTACAAATGATTTTCTTCTTTTTTAGCTCCAAATCCACTTGCAGTTCCAATTCCTGGCAAGTCAACTTCTCTAACTAAGTTTCCATTATAGTCGAATTGCTTTACTTGGGTAATGGCATCTACCATATACGAAGCAAAAAAATATCCGCCACCCGTAGATGGGGAAAGTACATGTTCTGTTTCTGGAATAAAATCTATCCAGTTTTCTGGTGTTGGGTTTGAGGCATCTACCGTTACTACTCTTCTATTTGGTGCGTCTAAGTTGGTTACTAAAAAAAGCTTGCTTCCTTCATTTTCCATAACCGAAACATCGTTATCATAATGATCGATTACTGAAATTAAGTTTCCATTAGTTACCAAATCTTTGATGAACAGCCGATTTCCAGAAGTTGCAACCGATGCCGAAACTACTAAATACCGGTTATCGTCGGTTACGTAGCCGCCGACGTATCGGTGTTTTTGTTCTGGAGTAGCTCCAAAAATAACCTGGTCTTCAGATTGAGGAGTTCCTAGTTTGTGGTAATATAATTTATGCTGGTCTGTTTTGGCCGAAAGCTCACTTCCTTCAGGCTTGTCGTAACTGGAGTAGTAAAAACCTTCATTCTTGTACCAAGAAACTCCACTAAACTTTACATCTATAAGGGTGTCTTCCAGTTGAGTTTTAGTTTCTGTATCCAGTATAATAATTTTTCGCCAGTCGCTTCCTCCTTCAGAAATTGAATAGGCTAAAATCTTGCCATCTTTGGTAAAGCTTGCACCGGCGAGCGATGTTGTTCCGCCTTCACTAAACTGGTTTGGGTCTAGAAACACCTCGGCATTCTCTTGGCTCTCTCCAGTTTTAAAACGGTATAAAACGGATTGGTTTTGTAGCCCGTCGTTCTTGTAAAAATAGGTGTAATTACCTCGCACGAAGGGTGCGCCAATTTTCTCGTAATTCCAAATTTCGGTTAGTCTATTTTGAAGCGCTTTTCGGTAGGGAATGTTGGCTAAATAATCGAAGGTCACTTTGTTTTGTGTTTTTACCCAAGCCTCTGTTTCTTCGCTTCTATCGTCCTCTAGCCAACGAAAAGGGTCATTAACCGATTGCCCAAAGTATTCATCTACGTGGCTATCTAGTCTTGTTTCAGGATAGGTAAATCCCATAGCATCTTCTTTTTTTGCATCATCGCAAGCAATTAATGCTGAAGCAGCGACAAGCATTGTTATTGTTTTTTTCATGATTCAATTAAAATTTAGGTAATTTATATTCGACTCACCCTATTCGCGTACAAAATCCAGCGCTAAAGGGTTGAAATGTAAAACGAGGGATACGGTTATTTTCTGCCGGCAAGTTTCATACCTTTCGTTTGTTTACGCAAATCTTCAAGTACATAAATTGCCTCTTCAACATACACGTCCTTTTTCAAGTTTTTGTGCCAACGATCGCGTTTTTCACCTAGCACGCTATCTTTTTCAATTTGCTTAAGCTCGTAAGGAAGCGACACATACTCTAAGGGCGTAGTGTATTCATTTATTTTTTTGAATTTTTCAGATTTCTTTTCAATCATTGCGTTGCGCTCAGAGTAGGCCTCAAAGTTAAGTGGAAAAACAGTAAGATCTCGCTGCTCTTTTATCCATTTTGCATTCTGATCGATTAAATTCAGCTGTTCGTTTGTGGCCATACGCTCTTGGCTACTTTTTACCACCTTAGCTAGGTCTTTATAACCTTCCCATTTTTTGTACTTTGCAGGTTCTATCTGGTCCCAAGGAAGTGGATTATCGTAATCTCTCTCGCCTACATCTATATAAGAATAACGGTCTGGAACGGCCACATCGCTTTCTACTCCTTTCAGTTGGGTAGACCCACCATTGATGCGGTAAAATTTCTGCGTAGTTATTTTAAGTGCACCCATATCGCCAAGGGAGCTTCGCTTCATCCAACGGTTTAAGTCTACCACATTCTGAACTGTTCCTTTTCCGTAGGTACGTTTACTTCCAATAATAACTGCACGTTCATAGTCTTGCATTGCTGCTGCTAAAATTTCAGAAGCCGAAGCAGAAAGTTCGTTCACTAGAATAACTAAGGGACCATCCCAAAGAATAGACGGATCTTTGTCTTTTAGAACATCGCGTCCTTTATCCTTGCTTTTTACTTGCACTATTGGGCCCTGCTCTATAAACAACCCTGCAATATCTACAACGGTACTTAAGGAACCTCCTCCGTTATTTCTTAAATCGATAACAAGCCCCTCCATGTTTTGCTCTTTCAGGCGTTCGATTTCTTTTTTTACATCTGATGCTGCATTACGCTGGTTGTTGTAATCTTCCATATCGAAGTAGAACTTCGGCAAATTAATTAGTCCGTAATTTACGCCATCTTTTTTAACCATGCTTGATTTTGCATAGGTTTCATCAATTTCAACGATATCCCTTACTATTGAAATCTCTTCGATGGTACCGTCTACTTTTTTAACCGTAAGATGAACGGTGGTTCCTTTCGGTCCTTTGATTAACCCAACGGCATCATCCAAACGCATACCGCCAATACTAACAGATTCCTCTTCGTCATCCTGACGGACACGTTGAATCATATCGCCAACTTCTAGTTCGCCGCTTCTCCAAGCTGGACCTCCGGAAATAACCTCAGCAATTTTTACGTGGTCTCTTTCTTTTTGTAATCTAGCTCCTATGCCTTCAAGTTTACCAGACATTGAAACATCAAAACGCTCCTTATCTTGCGGCGCAAAGTAGTTGGTATGCGGATCGAATTGCGATACTATGGTATTAACGTATAATCCAAACCAATCTTTTCGTTCTAAATCTTTGCTGTTTTCGAAATAAGTTTCAATGGCTTCTCTAGTAGATTTTCTTGCCTCTTCCTCTAGTTCTACTAAAGATTTTATGGCTGGCTTTTCGCTAGCATCTTTGTCTTCCTCTTTAGCCTTGTTTGCGTTTTCAATTTCTTTGTTTTGCGTATCTACGCGATCAAAATAGCTTCCAAGGGTAGAAAATTTCATTTGCAAACGCCATCTTTCTTTTAATTCTGATTTCGATTTTGGATAGGATAAGTTTTCGTAATCGGTATCAATTTCTTCATGGGTTGTAAAATCGAATGGCGAAGCAAGTAATTCTTCATAAAAACCTTCAGCATCTGCCAAACGAACTTGTAGACGATTGTAAACTAAGTCGAAAAATGTAAGGTCTCTAGCTTTTATTTGGTCGTCTATTTCGAAGCGGTATTTTTCGAAATCATCGATATCCGACTGAAGGAAATGTCTTTTAAGAGGATCTAAGCTTTGGATAAACTCATCGAACACCAACGAAGAAAACTCGTCGTCGATGGCACGCATATCAAAATGTCCTTGCTCAATTACATACGTAATTAGCTCAATTAAAATACGGTCTTTATCTGAACTATCGTCAAATTTCTTTGAAGTAAAGCTGCAAGAAGTTACCGCTAGAAGAACAACAAAGAATAGGATTTTTAAATTTTTTAGTTTCATAAATTAAAAATATTTCGGGCAATTATAGTGTCTAATTATATTAAAGGCTGAAAATTACATTTTTTTAGGTACTTGAGCCTACTAAGAAAGTATAAAATTGTGCCAAGATTTTTAAGGAAAGTCTTTTTCGTTAGTTTTCGCCATCAATGCTTAGTCGCGATTATTAATTAATAATTGCTTCCAGAAATCGTTCTTCACCCAAACTAATTTTGCTTCTTTTTTACGTTATACCTTGTTTTATTTAATTTTCCAATACGTTCAAACATTCCTAAATCGACACCTTTTTTTAGATCTCGGCTTGCTGTCGCAGAAGAAATATCTTTGAACACATTCATATACTCTTTTCTATTAAATTCTTTTATTCCTAGATGTAGAAAGTAATCTAATCGGTCAGTATCCTTAAGCACTTTGTTGTTGTAATGGAGTAAATTTTGAAGAGAGGTATCTATAATTCTCAGCATATATTCTATAAACACAGTTGAGTTATCTGCTTTATCGCTCAATGCGAGTGCTTTGTAATATTCGTCCTGCGATTGGCTGATCAATTCTTCAAAAGGTAAAAATTCAAAAACAGGATATTCATTCATTAAAATCAAGGTTTGCCACAACCTTCCCATCCGACCATTACCGTCTATAAAAGGATGAATAAATTCGACTTCGTAATGAAAGACACAACTCTTTATCAAGCTAAGCTCTTTGTGATTTTTAAGGTAAGTAAAAAGCTCTTTCATTAAAGAAGGAACATTTTGAAAAGGAGGAGCAATGTGTTCAATTTCTGTTCCTTTTACTATTCTAACGCCTTTATTCCTATATTTCCCTGCACTTGGAATTAAGTTTTGCATCAACTCCGAATGAGCTTTCAAAAAACTTTTTTCTGAATAATACTTATACGAATCGATGTTTTTATAAAATTGGATAGCATTCATTACTTCAACAACATCTTTTTGAGGGCCAATAATTCGTTTATTTCTTAAAAGTGCGGTAATCTGTTCTTCCGTTAGGGTATTGCCTTCAATTTGAAGTGATGAATGAATCGTTTTGATTCTATTTCGTTTTCTTAATTGAGGAGATTGTTTATTGAGGTAGTATGCTTCTACTTCGCCTATCTTCTCTGATATAGAGCTAACTAGCTGAAGGATTTCAGGTGTAATATCGTATGGGACTTCATTGATACTATCATTTGATACTATCAAAGGTAATATATTTTCTAAAGAATTTATAAGTACACGACAAAAATTGAAACTCGTCAAATCAGTTTTGCCCCAACCCTATCCCGTATAAATTTACGTTGTATTTCACGGGACAAGAGGGAACCTGATTTTTCTGATTTGCTTCAAAAACTTAGGGCAAATGCAAAAGATGAAATCTCTCTTGATGAAATAACAAAAGAAGTTGAGCAAGTGAGGAGTTCGAGATATTAAAAGTAAAAAATAATTTTAGACACTAATTTTTGGATAAGTTCCCTGATATCAAAAAAGTTTAATTCCATCGGCAATCTTATTGAAAACAATAAAATAACTTTAGTTTTTTCAGACGAATTAATAAGTGAATTTGTTGAGTATATCAAATAAAAATTCGTAGTGTGATACCTCACTGCGTTCGGCATGACATTTTCCACTGTATTTTTCAAAAAGCGTCAGCTAGCTGACAGAAAAGCCTCCTTTGGGGGTTTGGGGGCACTACTCGTCTATCAAAATATCTAAAATTTCTATCGCCGCTTGACTTACTTTGGTTCCCGGACCAAAGACAGCAACGGCGCCTGCATCAAATAAAAATTCGTAATCTGCGGAAGGAATAACGCCTCCTACAATAACCATAATATCTTCGCGGCCAAGTTTTTTTAGCTCTTCAATAACTTGTGGAACGAGAGTCTTGTGTCCCGCTGCTAAAGAGGAAACTCCAAGCACATGCACATCGTTTTCTACGGCTTGCTTTGCTGCTTCTTGTGGCGTTTGAAAAAGTGGACCAATATCCACATCAAAACCAACATCGGCGTAGCCTGTTGCTACTACTTTGGCACCACGGTCGTGCCCGTCTTGTCCCATTTTAGCAATCATTATTCTTGGTCTTCTTCCTTCAAGACTTTCAAATTTATCGGCTAAGTCTTTTGCTTTCTGAAAAGATTCGTCTGCTTTCATCTCGTTGCTATATACTCCGCTAAAGGATTGAATTTTTGCTTTGTGTCTTCCAAAAACCACTTCTAAGGCATCGCTTATTTCACCTAAAGTTGCTCTTTCTCTTGCCGCTTCGACTGCTAAAGCAAGTAGATTTCCCTTCCCTGAACGAGCTGCATCGGTAAGCGCTTCTAAAGTTTGAGTAACTGCTTCCGTGTTGCGTGAAGCTTTGATTTTCTCTAACTTTTCAATTTGTTGCTTTCGTACCGTTTGGTTATCAACTTCCAAGGTAACGATAGGATCTTCCTGAGCGAGGCGGTATTTATTTACTCCGACAATGACCTCTGCGCCACTATCTATTTTAGCTTGTTTTCTTGCCGCAGCTTGTTCGATACGCATTTTTGGAATACCTTCTTCAATAGCTTTGGTCATTCCACCTAGGGCTTCAACTTCTTCAATCAATTCCCAAGCTTTGTGAGCTATATCATGAGTAAGTTTTTCGACGTAATAACTTCCCGCCCACGGGTCGACTGTTTTGGTAATTTGTGTTTCTTCTTGTAAAAACAATTGGGTATTTCGTGCAATCCTTGCCGAAAAATCGGTAGGTAAAGCAATGGCTTCATCAAGTGCGTTGGTGTGCAGCGATTGAGTGCCACCAAAAGCAGCGGCAGCGGCTTCAATACACGTTCTTGCCACATTATTAAAAGGGTCTTGCTCGGTCAAACTGTATCCACTTGTTTGGCAATGGGTACGTAATGAAAGAGATTTATCACTTTTTGGATTGAATTGTTTCACTAGTTTCGCCCACAACATTCTTCCAGCACGCATTTTAGCAATTTCCATAAAATGATTCATTCCGATTGCCCAAAAGAAGGAAAGCCGTGGCGCAAAAGCGTCTACATCTAAACCTGCTTCAATTCCTTTGCGAATGTACTCAAGACCATCTGCTAAAGTATATGCCAATTCTATTTCTGCGGTTGCGCCTGCTTCATGCATGTGGTATCCTGAAATACTAATGCTATTGAATTTCGGCATATTCTTGGAAGTAAATTCAAATATATCGGCAATAATTTTCATGGATGGCGTAGGTGGATAAATGTAGGTATTTCGCACCATAAACTCCTTCAAAATATCATTCTGAATGGTTCCTGAAAGTTGTTTTTGGGTAACACCTGACTCTTCCGCAGCCACAATATAGAACGCCATAATGGGCAAAACTGCACCATTCATAGTCATAGAAACCGACATTTGATCCAATGGTATTTGGTCGAACAATACCTTCATATCTTCAACAGAATCGATAGCGACGCCTGCTTTTCCTACATCCCCAACCACCCGCTCGTGGTCAGAATCGTAACCTCGGTGCGTCGGTAAATCGAAGGCTACCGAAAGTCCTTTTTGACCTGCTGCTAAATTACGTCGGTAAAAAGCATTACTCTCTTCAGCTGTAGAAAATCCCGCATATTGACGAATTGTCCACGGTCTCGAAACGTACATGGTAGAATATGGCCCACGCAAAAAAGGTGCTTTTCCGGCAACGAAATCCAAATGTTCACAGTCGGCTACTTCCTCAGGAGTGTAGTTCTGTTTTAATGTTATTTGCTCAGCCGTAGTAAAGGAAACTTGCGTTGACTTTTCTGTTTGTTGGTTGCTGAGTTGTATATGATCGACTTTTCTTCTTGACATAACTTTTTACTTTATTGGGCGGAAGCTTCTTCTTTTAAACGTGCTTTTTCAACGGCAGAAGCTAATCTTCTTTCGACAATAGGTTGAAGCAAGGTTTTTCTTTTTTCTTTAGCTAAGAAAGGGTCTTTTTGAAGACTTTCCTTCATCTTATCCTCTGCATTAGGATACTTGTTTGTTCCTACCAAAACACGTTTTCCTTCATCAAACAAGGCTTTTTCTTTTACTGCGGATTCCTTCAATTTTTCTTGGATTTTTCCATCGAACAACTGTTGTAAAAATCCGCCGCCTGCTTCAATTTGTTTGAAAAGAGAGAGTGCATTATTCGCTAACTGATGAACGAGATTTTCTATATAATACGCCCCATCTGTTGGGTTGTTGACTTTGTCGAAGTGGGCTTCGTTTTTCAGTAACAACAACTGATTTCTTGCGATGCGTTTCCCAAATTCATTGCTGTGATGATACAAGTGGTCGTACGCCAAGTTAGCCACTTCATCTGCCCCTCCCAACACAGCGCTCATGATTTCGGTAGCGGTACGAAGCATATTTACGTTGTAATCGTATAAGCTCTTGTTTCGCTTAGAAGGAATAGCCATGATTTTTACTTGGGCAGGAAGCTTTGCGTCTTCGAGTAGAGAGTTGATGCACCAACGCATAGCTTTCAATTTAGCAATTTCAAAAAAGTAATTGCTCCCAATACTCACCACAAGGCTAATTTGAGAAATTTTTTCCGGCTGTTGAAGCGTATTTAGGTACTCATTCAAATGCGCTAATGCATAGGCAATTTGTTGCGTTTGATTGCCTCCCGCCTCTTGGTATGGACGGGCATCTATCATCAAAAACGGGATGTTTTGTGCCTGTTCAACTAAGTTAGTAAACTCTTGTACATCTGTTTTTTGGTTGTTGAACCAATTCCCTGTAGCAGCTAAATTTCCGTAAATATCGATTCCTAAACTTGCTTGTAACTTCTTTTCTTTGATCAGTTGAAGCAAATCTGAATTGAAAGATGCGTCTAAAAATTTCAATTCAATAAAAAAGGGCACTTGAGGAAGCGTGTCGTCTTTCAATAGCTCCAAAAAAGAAGCTGAAGGTTGGGCAACTTCTAACCAAATGCTCTCAGCGCCACGACTTACATCATCTAAGATAGTAGCTAAGGTTTCTTCGGTTGAAGCAAAGGCTATGCGTTCTGAAACTAGCCATGAATTAGATGGAATTGCTTGGGAAACAGGCTCAGTTTCGTCTTTGTGATAAAAGGGTTTGATGTCGATGCCTTCCCAAGTTTTAGTGACTAACTTTTCGTTGAAATCGGCTCCTTTCAGCTCTACTTGAATCCGCTGTTTCCATTCTTTGGCGCTTACCGATTGAAAGTCTTCAAACAATGTTTTGCTCATGATTATTTGGTGTTTAAGCTATCTTGAAATTCGATGATAAAAATCTCCTCATTGCTTCGTTTCATGTAATAAGTTTCTCGCGCAAAACGCTCGATTTCTACCGAATCTTGAAGGACTTGAAGGGTGGCTTTATCGTTCTGAATTTCTTTAAGGTAATAGGCTTTGTTTTCTAAAAGTTCATTTTTTTCTCTGTCTAACTCGCGATGCGTTAACCAGGAGTTGGCGTCCAAAAAAAGCATCCACACCAAAAAAACTAGCCCTACAAACACAAACTTGTTGGTTAGAATAACAAACCACTTTTTTCGCTTTATTTCTGAATACTTCATTTTTAAACTTTCTATAATACGTAGTATATTAGCAACTGAAAGGAATAGACAAAATTACAAATTTAAACATCCCTAAACCTTTTTAAAGTAGCAAAAGTTTTTAGTTGATTCGGACTTAAACTATTTATCAATTGAAATTACCGTAATAAAACGCCCTTTTTTCTTTTCCAGTAATTTCAACTCATAACGGTTATTAAAATTGACCAATCAACACATATAGCAAAGTTAAGTTTTTTATTTAAGCTTTTAGAATGAAGTATAGCTATTTGGCAAAGTAGTAAGTAGAAAAGTAAACACATACTCAAATTAGCGGCTTCAGAAATTGACCAAACTGTTTTAGCGCAAGTACATTAATTAAAATTCAGATAGGATGCAAGTCACAAATGCAACATTATCATTAATACCATTTATCAATTGAAATTATTAGTACAATTCCGATTAATGACTGATGTTGATTTCTGATTATTATGAAAAGTAATTTTTATTGAAAATTTACATTGTATTTACATGAAAGTTTTAGTTTTGAAAAAAATAAGCATATGAACAGAAGAAAGTTTTTCAGAAATACAGCAATTGCAGGCGCAGGTTTAGGTGTTTTAGGTGCATGTTCTACCGCTTCAGGCATTGTAGGCACCCAAGAAATTGAAGCTTCTAAAGCCAAAAACATCATTTTTTTAGTAAGTGACGGCATGAGCATTGGCACCTTAACGATGGCCGATACCTTAAAGCAACGCATGTACGGAAAACCTTCAATTTGGCTTGACTTGTATAGAAATAACAAAGTAAAAAGAGGCTTAATGGACATGGCTTCAGAAAGTTCTTTAGTTACTGATTCTGCAGCGGCTTCCTCCTCCTGGGGCGGTGGACACCGGATTCCGAATGGAGGAATAAATGTAGGTCGTGGTGGTATTGAACACAAGCCTATCTGGCAAAAATTTAAAAAAGCAGGGAAAAAGGCTGGGATTGTAACCACCGTTCCAGTTACGCATGCAACTCCGGCTGGTTTTTGCGCTAACAGTTCTAGTAGAAACGACCAAGCTGGCATTGCACTTCAATATGTGGATTTGGAATTGGACGTGATGCTTGGAGGCGGACAAAAACACTTCGACCCTAATTTACGTAAAGATGGTTTAAATGTTTATCAAGCCTTTAAACAAAAAGGTTACTCTGTGGTGACTTCTAGAGATGAACTAATGAAGCTTTCACTATCTAAACCTATGTTAGGAGTTTTTGATACAGATGGTTTGGCCTACACATTAGATCGAAATAATGATGAAAAAATTGCTAGCCAAACACCTAGTTTAGCCGAAATGACAAGCAAAGCCATTGAAGCTATGCAAAACCATGAAAATGGCTTTGTGCTTCAAGTAGAAGGCGGAAAAGTAGACTGGGCTGCTCATGCGAATGATGCGGGAGCCTTACTTTACGATCAGATGGCTTTTGATGATGCCGTAGAAGTTGCCATGAATTTTGCCTCTAAAAACGGAGAAACTCTAGTTATTATTACCACAGATCATGGCAATGCTAACCCTGGCATGATGTATGGTAAAAATGTAAATGAAAATTTTGATCGTTTGCAACAGTTTAAAGCTACTAACGATTGGATTTTGCACGGAATTACGCCCGACTACACCCTTAATCAAGTACGCGAGCGTATTGAATTTGCAAATAATTATGGCATTTCTAAAGAAGAAGCTCAGCTACTTTTAAACTATTACAAAGGATTAGAAAAGCCAGAAGAAGGTTTGTATAATTATAAAAATTTACCTTTTAAAGCCTTGGCAGAGATTCAACAAAAATACCATTCTGTAGGTTGGATTTCGACCAATCATTCAGGAGATTTTGTAGAACTTGCTATGTATGGACCTGGAAGCGATAAATTGAAATCTTTTATGCTAAATACCGAACTACACTACCTAATGCTTGAGGCCGCTGAGGTAGAAAATAGTTAATAACCTGAGTTCGATTATAATCATAAAGCCAAAATCAATAAGGATATTCAGTTACAAGGCAATTTTTTGAAGGATAGCCTTAGCTATCGTGATAAAAAATAACGTAGTAAATAGATGTTCTTATTGAACAAAATAGAGTAATCAGTTTTAAACAGCAATCTTCTTTATTTTTTACTCCGCAATATCCAGCTATTTCCTCTTAAAAAAGTTCATATCTTACTATTTAAATCAGTTTTGACAAAGTGAGGAATAATAGAACTCAGGTTAATACCATTTATCTATTAAAATTAGCGTAATAAAGTCTGTTTCATTACAAAAAAAACATAGCTTAAAAGGCTATGCTTGGTTCCTATTCCAATAAATCGTCTCTGCTACTGAGCGTTTCTAAGAAGGCAATAAGTTGAAAAACTTCTTCTTTAGTGAGATGAAGTCGCTCTAAAATAACAGACTTTTTATCGGCTTCTAGTATAGCTGGATCTGCTTTTTGTTTATTGGCTTTCGAGGTAACCACGGGGTTTCCTAAATTATAATAATCAACTACGTCTTTTAGGGTTGGGAAATTTCCGTTATGCATCCAAGGTCCTGTTTCCGCTATCTCCCGTAAAGTTGGGGTTCTGAATTTCCCGACATCAGATAAATTTCCTGTATGGTCGTAAGCTCCTAAATCTTGATGAATGCTGCCTGGCAAAGTCTGCCCATCGTTATGAAATAAATTATCCGAAAAATAGGGCGTATTATGGCAGCTAATGCAATTTGCTTTTGTTCTGTATAGATGCAATCCCATTACTTCATCATCTGAGAAAACATCAGGGTTTCCGGAAATAAATTCGTCAAACTTGGTATTTTTACTCACAATACTTCGTTGAAATGTAGAGAGTGCCTTTCGTACTCTGTTTCCTGAAACTGCCTCGGAGCCAAAGGCATTGAAAAAATAAGGTTTATAATCCTCTGCTTCTGCTATGGTTTTAACAGCCATTCCAAAAAGCTGGTTCATCTCTAAAGGATCTTCGATGGGCATAGCGGCTTGTTCCTCTAATGTCTCTGCTCGACCATCCCAAAAAAAACTGTGGGAATAACCTACATTAACTATTGTCATGGCATTTCTTTTTCCTATAGCGCCTTGGTGACCAATGGATTTTTCTATTCCGTCTGTCCATCCTTTTTTAGGGTCATGACATGTGGCGCATGCAATCTGTCCGCTTGAGGAAAGTCGAGGGTCAAAAAACAATTTTTTACCTAATTCTTTTTTAGCATCGGAGTAAGGATTGTCTGATGGATGTATTAAGTCAGGAAGCAAACCTATGTCTTCAAAAGTTGCAGGGTTTACACTAGGGTGAAGCACAGGCTCAGGCCAAACTTCAGGATTTCCGCTTCCGTACAATGCGCGTAAGTCGTCTACACTTTCATACGAAAATGAGGCTTGTTTTACCCACCTAAACGATAGTAGGGCAAAACAAACAAGTAGTAAAAGGCTTAACTGCTTTAGGTTCATGCTAAAAATTAATATAAGGTGAGCAGTCTACATCCAAATTTTCAGGATTTCCTGCTACGTTTGACGAATATATAAAAAGATGTTTTTCTACGAAAGAATTTCCGTTAATTTCTGTTTCATCTGCGATAATAGTCACAAACATTTCCCACACGTTTAGCGCTTGGTTAAATTGATAAGTTCCCGAACCACAAATAGGTACTTGAATTTGGTCGTCTCCAACAAAAAACACTAAGGTTTGGCTAATCACACTTACAACTCCTGTTGCTCCATTATCTTCAGGATTAGGGAAAAACTCTATTGCTTCTGTCAAATTATAAGCAGGAGATAAGGTACTCGCCCCATCATAAAATCTCCTAAAATTAAACGGATTTGTTCCAATAATATTGCCTTGTGGATTAGCAATAATATTTCTGAAGCCTATTTTGTACTTATGGAAACCTTGTCCGTTATCAAATTCACTTCCCGCGGGAACTTCAACTGGTCGGGTAAAAGCTTGAAAAGTTTGCCAACGGCATTCGTTGTTATTTTCATTAAAATACCAAGCTCTTCCGTAAGTAAGGTGGAAATTAGTTGATACATTGTACCAATCCTGTGCAATATCCCCTTCACGCTCTATGGTATTTACTGTTTTGCTGATATTTACGATTGAATTTCCTGTACGCACAAAATTATCATTGGCTACATTTTGCAACCTAATGTTAAGACTGGAACTAAAGTTTTGAACATCTTGTAGTACTTCAAATTCATAGACCAAGCTTCTACTATCGCCAACAAATGCTTGTTTATTCAGTTCGAAATCATAGGTTATTTGTAAACCATCATCGCATACAAACTGAGCAAATTCTCCTTCTAAAAATGAGATACCTTCTACTTCTTCTGGGCTCACTAATTGGTCAAACAAAACTCGAAGTTGATGGGTTTCCCCTTCTACGCCTTCAAAAGAAATAGACTTTTCTTCTAAGGTATAGGCAACTGGGGCCGTTGGTAGAAGGATGATTTCAAAGCGATCTAAGCGGTTGTTTTCTCTCGGATAGCCAAGTAAAATAGATTCATTAGAAGATTCCGCAAGTTCAAGCATTATTCGTGCATCGTTTGCTTCTGAAAATCTGCGTTTGGGTACTATATAAATCGTATCCGATGGTTGCGCACTTGAAAATTGAAGCGCTTGATTTTCAGGTAAAATACTAACATCTTCTGATGATATATTCATTAAGCTACTTTCAAAAGAAACACTTACTGGTGCTGATAAGTCCCGAGAAGTAAGTACTACAGGAATACGAAGCGTGTCTCTTTTTTGAAAATTGAAGCTAGATCGCTCTAGCACGTTTTGAGCTTGTTGAGGAAAAACAAAAGGCTCGTTATTGTTATTCACAAAAAAACTAAACCGTACAAAATCTTGATCGAACTGTGGCAACGCATCGTCATCATCTTGGCATGACGTTAGACTTATCAAGCCAATGAAAACATATAAGAAATGTAATTTAGTAGCCTTCATTTTGAACCATGTTTTCGTTTATTAATTCACTCTGCAAAGGTATAGGCATGATAAATCGATTGTTAGGATAGTTCACATTACAATCATTTATCGTGCAACCATCGTTTCTTACCAAGTCTTTTTTGTTTCGCATCAAATCGAAAAATAAGTGTCCTTCGAATGCCAACTCTCTTCTACGTTCAAGAAAAATTTCTTCTTGTAATTCTTCTCCATTCATCTGTAAAAGTGGCGCATCCGGGTTTGCTCTTTGACGAACAACTTGTAAAGTTTCAATTGCTGCTTGGTCGTTACCTAATTTAGCAAAAGCTTCTGCCCTATTCAAATAAACTTCGGCTAAGCGCAAATATTGTGTTCCTGAGTTGCCTGGAAACTTTCGGGTGAAGGTATAGGGTAACGGCTCAAGTCCATCTGTTGTTCGGGTATTGATTAGAAAAGTTTGTAGCAAGCCACCTTCGCCTCTAATATCATTTTCTTCGTATAGCTGAATCAAATCATTAGAAGTAGAGAAACGCCTATTTTCTATTACATTTCCATTTTGTCCAACGGTAACTCTAAAATAATCGGAAACGCTAGAGCGAACAGAGTTTGGATCGTCGCTCGCTGGAGGAGCAGAAAATTCTAATAATGTTTCACTAATTGGAGCCAATTGTGCCCAAGCGTCTACCAATTCTTCTCTTGAAGTTAAGTTACTTTGCTCCGACAATACTAAGCCCGTTGTTTGTAAAACATCATCCCATCGTTCTTGGTAAAGGTAAATTCTCGAGAGTAAAGCCAAGCTATTAAGGCGATTAAAGTAGCTTGTTGCAGGACCTACACCTATAGCGGAAGAGTCTGTAAATAAGTCAATGGCTTCTACTAAATCTGCTTCGATAAACTGATAAGATGCTGCTAAACTACTTCTTGCAGGGAAATCTACGCCCGCTTGGAATATTCGGTTGGCATATACTACTCCTAGATGACTTGCATCGGAGGTGAAGGTATAATGCTGAGCAAATAAATTAAGTAAATCAAAGTGTTTTGCCGCGCGCATTGCTAATGCTTCAGAACGAATTTGTCGGTAGGTTGTTTCATCAATCTCTATTTGTTCGATAGCGTTAAGAATTAAATTTAACGCATAAAGCAGTTGATAGCTATTGTTGTAATAAGTTGTAAATGTACCTGAATTAGATTCTTCGGCTAGGGAATATACACTTTCAAATTGGTTATCTATTGGAGTAAGTCCCTGAGCATTTGGAGCAAATTTAACGTTACCACCAAAAGCATCAGCATATATAAAAAACAAACTCGAGTGAAGTGCTTCAAAAGAGTTGTACGCTCCATTTAAAGCCATAAGTACACCTTCTACATCGGCCATTTGCTGGTCGACAGAAGTTTGCTCTACTGGATCTCGATCTAAAAAGTCGCTACACGAAGTAAGGAAAGTTAAGCAAATAAACAAGCTTGCTAACCGCATTTTCACCGAGATTCTATGGGAATGTAAAAAATACCTTGATTTCTTAATACAAATGTTTTTTAGCCTCTTCATGTTTTAGAAATTTAGGTTCATTCCACCGGTTACAATTCTCATTTCAGGATACCTAAAGCGTAATTCTCTTACACCATTCCCTCCTCTTGGGCTTCCGTTTTTATACCAATAGCCAATATTGTCTAGATTTACAAAAACTCCTGCACTATCTAATTTTAATCGTTTAACAAATGCTTGGTTGAACTGATAATTAATAGTTACATTTTGAAACTTTATATGCGAGGTGTCAAAAAGGTAACGCGTAGAGTTTCGTACAATGGGTTGCCCCACACCTGGTCTAGGAAAACGAGCTACATCGCCCGGTTGTCTCCAATGATCCAACACATCTACAATCATATTGCGAGTTGGAAGCAATTGGTCTGTGCTTGCCAAATCACGGTTGATTAAAATGTTTTCCCCGTAGGTAAATAAGAAACGAGTTCTAATACTCCAATTTTTTCCAATCCTGAAATTATGCTGAAAACTTCCAAAAAAATCAGGAAGACGATCTCCAATAATTTCCCAATCTTCAGGATTAAACAAAGCTCTGTATGTAGCTGCATCGTATACTTGACCGTTTACAGTAAAAAGTTCTCTTCCTGTTGCCGGGTCTATGCCTATAAAATTAGCTCCCCAAATGGCACTTGTGCTTGCTCCTACCCGTAGAGCAGCTGCACGTTCTGAGGAAGAAAATTCAGAACTTAAATTTTGTACTGACAACACCCTGTTGTTATTTTGAGAAAATGCAAACTGAAAGGTGTAAGAAAAGTCTTTTTGCTTAAAAATTTCTGCTTTTAATGAAATCTCGTAACCGTAATTCTCCATACTTCCTGTGTTGGCTTGTACATTTGTGAAACCACTTTCAGGAACAATATTGGTAGAACTTATTATATCTACGATTTTATCTCTGTAAAATTCTACTGTTGAAGAAACTCTATTATTGAAAAAATTCAGGTCAATACCGGTATTGAATTTATAGTTTTTCTCCCATGAGAGCAATTCATTAGGAGCAGTTGAAGGCACTGCAATTAATCCGCCATTATAACCGGGCAATGAGCCAATATTGGTATTGAATAAGCCTCGCGCACTAAAGCTTCCAATTCGCGAATTCCCTGAAGTTCCATAACTTATTCGGTAACGCAGAAAACTAATAAAGTCTACATCTTCCATGAATTTTTCGCGAGATAAAACCCAACTTGCACCTAAAGCGCCGTTGATGGCTGCATTTACATCTCCACCAAAGGCTGAACTTTGGTCTTGGCGCAAACTACCGGTTACAAAATACTTTTTTTGGTAGTCGTAATTAAGTTGAGAGAAAAAAGAAATTCGTGCATTTTCTGAGGTAAACGAACGAAAAGTAACATCGTTAGCATCTTCAAATGTATTGGATGGACTTTGGGTGATAAATCCACTTCCTAAAATACGGACATTTCTAATTTCTTCTTCGGCAGCTTCAAAACCTAATATTCCGTCTAACGAATGATCTTCTCCAAATGTTTGGTTATAAGCTAGTACTTGGTTGATAGTCCATCTTTGATTGGTTCGGTCAAACTGAACTTTTCTTCCCCAATTCGGGTAAGTTACCCCATCTCGTGTAAAACTCCCGCTAAGTCTTCCTGAAGCATTATCGCCTGAAAAAAAGCGGTCTTGTTCTTTTTTTGTATAATCTAAACCTATGATTGTTTTTAAACTCCAATTATCATTAATTTGGTAGCCCATATTAAGGCTTGTAAGTAAACCTAATGTTCGTGCTTCCGAAACATTTTGCTCTAAAACTGCCAAAGGATTTCCTAAAACTCCGGTTTCAATAAGTGCAAAACTTCCGTCTTCATTAAAAGGTGAAATATTTGGAGGTAACGGAAAGCTAAATAGTGAATTAGGTGTAGATTTATTTACTAGTGAAGGTACTACACGTAAGTCTACATTCAACTTATCTTTGGTATAGCTCACGCCAAATGTACCTGTTAAGTTGCTAAAGGAATTCCCCACTTGCACCTCATCATTCAACATATAGGAAACAGAACTACGAAAATTGAAGTTTCCTTTAGATCCGCTTACACCAACTCTCGTTCGAGAAAAAGCACCGGTTTCATTCATCAAATCAAACCAATTTGTATCTATTGTTGAAGAGCCTGCAAGCGCCATTGCATTTGCCAAATTTTCTCCATTATTTACGTAGTATTGGGTAAGTATTTGATGGTATTGTGGCCCACTCAAGTATCTTATTTCGTTAATTGGGTTAGAAAAACCGACTTGTTGAGAAGCGTTTACTTTAAACTTTTGATTCTTTTTCCCTTTTTTGGTGGTAATCAGGATTACCCCATTAGCACCATCTGCACCATAAATACTTACCGCAGCAGCATCCTTTAAAATTGAAATACTTTCAATTTCTTCGGGTGGTATTTTGGTAAGCGGATTGAGGAATTCTTCGCCAAACCTTCCCCCTCCATCAAAAATAGCATCATCGAATCCTGCTTCTTCAGATAGAATTACACCATCTACAATAATTAGTGGTTGTGTAGATGCACCTAGCAAATTTCCCCCAAGCGGAGTAAATGAACCTTGTCCTCGAATATTTATTTGAGTAGCTGTGCCAATTTGTGTGTTTGTAATTACTTGAACACCTGGTGCAATACCTTCTATCATTTTATCGATAGACTCAAAACTTTGCACCGTATTAATATCCTCATTACTTAGTTGGGTAATGCTCCCAACAACTTCTTCTCGAGGCTTATTTGTTCCGTAAGAAGAGGTAATGATTACTTCATCTAAACTGTCGTCAGACGGACTCAGGTATATTTCAAAAAAAGGCAAGTTTCCTACTTTTACTTCTTTGTTCTCAAAACCAAGATAGCTTACTACTAAAGTGATGTCTTTAATGTTTTCACCTTTTAAAGTGTAGGTAAACTCTCCATCAAAATTGGTTGTTGCTCCTTGCCTGGTTCCTTTCACAAAAACATTTGCACTCGGAAGTGGCAGTTTATCTTCATCGCTATAAACCACACCTGAAATGCGCCTTTGTTCTTGCGAAAAACTTGAAACAAAAGTGACCAACGTCAAAAAAAGAAACCAATACTTCATCAAAACAAGAATGAGCCACAAATTGGATGTGGCTCAGCTTTTTAGAGGTTTAAAAATCAAATGTACTTTATTTTACAATAACTTTAAACGTGGTAGGCGAAAAGCCTTTTTCGTTTACTCGAACCAAATACATTCCATTAGCTAAATTAGTTTCTAGACTTCTCCCATTTACTTCTTTGGTTAAGACTATTTTTCCTTGTAAATTATACACTTCTACTTTAGCATTTTCAAGATCTTTTGTAAATTGAAAGTTTCCTGTTGAAGGGTTTGGGAAAATTGAAATTTCTGCTTTCGTTTGAATTGAGGCTAATGATAAGGTAGCTGGATCGAAAGAAAAAAGTTGAGAATTACCATTTTCATCATCGCCGCGCATAAAAATACGGTTATTATAAACCGCTAATTGAGCAATTCCAGAGACTTCATCATCCAATTGTTCTATAGTAACACCATTTGTTCTCCACAGAAAAACATCATTTCCCTCAGTCCCTCTAGCAGCATAATACAAGAAGCCATTATAAGCTACATAATCTCTTGGATTGTGATCGTTGTTTTCTCCTGAAATAAAACTTAATTGGGTAACCTCATCTGCAACAGGATCGTATACGTAAAGCTGATTTCCATTCTCTCCGTCGTTTCCTTGAAAATAAAGCTTGTTATTCCATTCGGTAAAGAAATTAACATTCAATCCTTCTGCTTCTTCCACTTCTTCTGTATTTTCTGAAGTACCATCGGTTACCCAAAGGGCATTTTGAGCTCTGAAGTACACCAATCCATCAACAAGGGTGAAATTACTGATTAGCGAGTTACCGCTTCCTTCATTGATGTCTTTTATTAGAGAGAACTCTTCTGAATCAAAATCGTATTCATAAAGTTCTAAACCTATAGTAGGTGCATCGTCTTCGGTTCGCATGTACAATAATAACTTGTCATTGTATCCAATCATGAAACCGCCAAGAACTGCTTCTACTCCTGAGCCTGCTACAGGTCCGCCTGAAGTCCCGTCGTATTCTATAAGCCTGTTTGGAGTACCTGTTGCATCAAGTCCAACAAAATACAGATTATTATTGAAAGCTATAGGATTAAATAGACCTGAAAGCGATGTTTCGTAAAGTGACTCAGAAGTAACATCCGTTCCATCGTATGAAAATAAATCAACTCCGTTTACTGGTATGTGGAAAGCTGTAAAATAGAGTTTTCCGTTATACAAGATAAAGTTATTAGGAGAGCTATTAGATCCTGGTCTAAGGTCTTCAACAAGCTCTGCCCCTCCCTCTTCGGTAAAACGAAACAGCTCAATACCACTGTTTCCCTGGTTAGCTGGACCGTTTGTAGCTCTCATCATTAATTCTCCATTAAAATCTGTTAAATTTGTTGGAGCTGAATTGGCTGAAGGATTAATTGTTGCTTCTAAAACAACGTCCTGAGCAAATAAGCTGAACGTAAAAAAGCTTGCAAGTAGTAAGTAATTTTTTTTCATGAGTAGGATTTTTTAAATTTTAGTCTTGTCTTATGTTATTTATAAAAACCACAGTGCAAATATAGTTGTTTTTATTTGTTCTAAATAAATTTAAAACACTTGTAACATACAACAAATAAACAATATTAATTGAGAAAACACAAATTACTTAAAATAAAAACAAAAATTGAATTTTGAATATAGAAATAATTCAACAATAAGACTGATTGATTAAAATAAATAGAAAAAATAAGATTTTCAAATGTATTTACTGTATGTAGAGAGATTTTCGAAGAAGAAATTTCAGCTATTAAACAAAAAAGCCTTGAAAATCGTGAGATTAACAAGGCTTTTGTACTCGGAGCGGGACTTGAACCCGCACGAACTAATGTTCATTGGATTTTAAGTCCAACGTGTCTACCAATTCCACCATCCGAGCGAATATGCTTCAGAGCGAAAGACGGGATTTGAACCCGCGACCCTCACCTTGGCAAGGTGATGCTCTACCCCTGAGCTACTTTCGCATTATATTGTTGCTACAAGAAAAAAATCTTGAGGCAATGTGATGCTCTACTTCCGTAACAATCAAAAATTTAAACTAATTTTTGCTCTGTTACGAGAATTCTCGATAAATTACAAAACAAAAAATGTTTCTATTTATCGGAACCCCGAGCTACTTTCGCGTTTTTGTGGCAACTAATTTATTAAAGAACTTTGCATTGCGGGTGCAAATTTAAGCTTTTTATTTATTTGACAAACTTAAAAAGAATAAATTTTAAAGAAATTACAAAAATAAATCTGAAGAGAGGTATCGATCGCCTCTGTCGCAAATTATACTTACAACGACACCTTGATCTAAGGTATTACATAATTTAACTGCTGCCACAGTTGCGCCTCCACTACTCATTCCAGAAAAAATTCCTTCATTCTTGGCTAAGTACTTTGCCATTTCTCTTGCTTCCGCTTCACTAACTTCAATTACCTGATCTACTTTTGCAGGATTAAATATCTTAGGTAAATATGCGGCTGGCCATTTTCTTATTCCAGGAATACGCGATTCATCGGTGGGTTGGACGCCAACGATTTGTATGTTTTTATTTTTTTCTTTCAAAAAAGTTGATGTTCCCATAATGGTTCCTGTGGTCCCCATAGAGGAGACAAAATGAGTGACTAAGCCCTTAGTGTCTCTCCAAATTTCGGGACCTGTGGTTTTATAATGCGCTTTCCAGTTGTCTTCATTTGCAAATTGATTAAACATATAGTACCCGCCTTCTTTAACTTTAGCTTCAGCGTAATCTCTTGCTCCTTCAATACCAATTTCAGCGGAAGTTAACGTAACTTTTGCCCCATAAGCTCGCATGGTTTGCACCCTTTCAACAGTTGAATTTTCAGGCATTACTAACTCAATTTGCAAACCAAAAATTCCAGCAATCATAGCCAAAGCTATGCCTGTATTTCCACTTGTAGGTTCAATTAATTGAGTGCTTTCGTCTATTTCTCCTCGCTCTAACGCAGACTTAATCATATTATAAGCGGCACGATCTTTTACGCTTCCACCTGGATTATGACCTTCCATTTTAAAGTAAAGTTGGACATTGGGATTTTTAATTAGCGTATTTGCCTTTACTAAGGGCGTATTCCCTACAAGATTGAGTAACGTATGATCTGAACTGTTCATTATATATTCGTTTTAATTTCAATGTTAGGCTTATGGCTTACCATAGAATTTGGCGGAACAGACTTAGTGAGCCAAACATTTCCGCCAATGGTAGAGTTTTCGCCAATTACTGTTTTACCTCCTAAGATAGTTGCATTTGCATAAATGGTCACTTTACTTTCTATACTTGGGTGTCGCTTTTTTTCTTGCATACTTTTTTTAACCGAAAGCGCTCCTAAAGTTACGCCTTGATAAATCTTAACATGGTTTGCAATTTCAGCCGTTTCACCTATTACTACTCCCGTACCATGGTCTATAAAAAAAGGAACACCAATTCTAGCACCTGGATTAATATCTATTCCCGTTGTACTGTGTGCACATTCTGTCATTAAACGAGGGATAATTGGGATATTAAACAAATGCAATTGGTGACTAAGTCTGTAAATAGCAATAGCATAAAATCCAGGGTAACTCAAATATACCTCTTCAATACTTTTTGCAGCAGGGTCATTTTCTAGAATAAAGATAGCGTCTCTGTTTAAATCTTTTAAAACATTAGGAACAATCGCAATAAATTTGTGCCAAAACAATTCGACTTCTATCGAAGAGTTTGCTCCTAAAAGCTCTCCTATTTCTCCAAATCTAGCTTTCAAGACTACAAGAGCGTCAGAAAAAGAGGTGGATACATCAAACAAGCTCTTAAATAAAAGCTGATTAAATGCGGTGGTTTTCTCCTTCAACTGAAAGCGATTGTTCAATTGGGCTTTTTCTCTTTCAATCTGAAGGACAATACTTTCCTCGTCTGAATTTACCTTTATTTGCTGGTCTTTACTGCTTATCATTACCAAATTTTAAACAAAATTAAAGCATGTTTATTGTACTGCTATTGTCTTTAGAAGAAATTAACCTTGTTCGTTAATTAAAGACTTAATCACAGCAATTATATAGAAAATTACGAAACTTTAGCAAAACAACTTTTATGTTTAAAAAAACGGCATAATTATTGAAAAACGCTTACCAAAACAAATACCATGAAAACTAGCTATAACTTTTTACTACTATGTACGCTTATTTCCTTTTTATGGAATGATCGAGCCTACACTCAAACAACCTATGAAGATTTGGAGATAGAGCAAAGTTCTGTTAACGATAGTTTACACCATACAAGGTTTATTTTCCGCCTAGGTTTTTCGCACATGCCTACGCGATTTTCGGAAGCTTCAATAGTTTCCGATATTCCTTTTCTTCCTTATGTAGAAGCCGATTTGCCTTCAGTAAATGTTTCCAACGGACTACAATTTGGCATGCATTTTTTAATGACTGAAAATTGGTTCGCAGGCTTTGATTTTTCTTATTTATTTTCATCAAGACAGGAAGGTCGAAGAAGGGACAATATCGGAATAATTGGTCTAACTGGAGGGTATATGTTTCCTTTACAAAATTGGAATAAAAATCATTTACTATCTATAGAAGGTGGTTTGGGGGTTCAAATTATCGACAGACCAGTTTCAAGAACTGAGGGTTACAGGGTTTCTCTAACACGAATGGACTATTTATTTTCGCCAGGAGTTCGATACGAGTTTAATGTTTTCAAGGAAAAAGTCTACTTATTTTCACAATTAAGGTACCATCATCAATTAGGCAGACAAGGTTCTAGAAGCGGATTAAAATTTGAACGTAGCAGAGAGGATTATGTTGAAATTTTTCCCTTAAATGATCCAGATTTAATTGCAAGTCCTGCCACCCGACTCGACACAAAAAACAATATAGAATTTTCAGTAGGTATTCGAATCAATTTATAAGCTTGCTTCACGTTGCAAAAACATCCTATATTTGCTTTTCCAAAAAAAAACTAACATTGACTACGAAAAAGAATAAGGATATTAAACAATGGTATGTTTTATATTCCAAACCAAATACAGAAAAAAAATTAGCTAACTACCTGAATGAAATTGGAATTGAAGCGTATTGCCCCACAAGAATAGAGGTAAGAAGATGGTCGGATCGCAAAAAGAAAGTCCATGTACCTGTATTACCCTCTATGCTTTTAGTGAAAATAGAAGACAAAAACAGAAATAATGTTTTTGTTAGACCAACAGCATCCCGTTATTTATACTGGCAAGGCAAACCCGCAATTGTAAGTGAGCAAGAAGTTGAAGCGCTTAAGGAATCGCTAGACAAAAAAATCACCTTAAATCATGAAGTTGTCAAGTTAGCGCCTGGACAAGAATTTGACCTTTCAAGTCTTGGTTTTAAAGGAGAAAAAGGAGAAATAAAATACATTTCCGGAAATAAGTGTTGGGTAATTATAAAAAGTCTTGGCTTTGTGGTTAAAGTAACCCTAGATAACACATAATAACATTTATCAATTCTTATTGCCCTAATAAAAACGTCCTTTCTCCTTTCTGTTTCATTACTGAAAGAAAGCATCACTAAGGCTATGCTTGATTTTTCTACTTCATATAAAGAGAAAAAACATCGCTTTCTTTGTTAGTAATTCTAACTAATAACTGATATAACCCAAACATTAGGCATCATTTTTTTAAGGATTTGAAAAACTTAGGTACCTTTGTTGTTTACTGAAACACCTGGTTTCCATGAAATATTACATCATAGCTGGCGAAGCTTCTGGCGACTTGCACGCTTCCAACTTAATTAAGCAATTAAAAATCAAAGACCCAAATACTAAAATACGTGCTTGGGGAGGCGATTTGATGCAAAAGGCAGGTGCCAATGTAGTGAAACATTACAGAGATTTGGCTTTTATGGGATTTTTGGAGGTTGTTCTTAACATTCGAACCATTTTTAAAAACATTGCATTTTGTAAACAAGACATCCAAAATTTCGCTCCAGATGTACTTATATTTGTAGATTATCCAGGCTTTAACATGCGTATTGCCAAATGGGCTAAAGAAAATGGAATTCCAACTCATTACTACATTTCGCCACAAATTTGGGCATGGAAAGAAGGAAGAATCAAAGCTATCAAAAGAGACGTAGACCATATGTATGTTATCTTACCATTTGAGAAAGATTTTTATGAAGTAAAACATAACTTTCCTGTTCACTTTGTAGGACATCCCTTGCTTGATGCAGTAAACAATTACAGTACACCCGACGAAGCTGATTTCCGAAAAAAGCACGGTTTAACCCATCAACCCATTATTGCGTTACTTCCCGGAAGTAGAAAACAAGAAATTAGTAAAATGCTCAAGATTATGCTTGAAATGACTACTGATTTTCCCGATTATCAGTTTGTTATTGCTGGAGCCCCAAGCCAAGAAAATGAGTTTTATAAGGAAATTATAAGAGATAAAAAAGTGGCATTTGTTTCTAATCAGACCTACGATTTACTAAGCCTTTCGCATGCTGCATTGGTTACGTCTGGAACTGCAACCTTAGAAACTGCCCTTTTCAATGTTCCTGAAGTAGTATGCTACAAAGGAAGTTCAATTTCTTACCTTATCGCAAAGCAGATTGTAAAGCTAGATTACATTTCTTTAGTAAACCTGATCATGAATAAGGAGGTTGTTACAGAACTTATCCAGGGTGAATTTAATGTACAACGACTAAAAACTGAGCTTTCTGCGATAATTGAAGGAGAAAAAAGAACTGAAATGCTTCAACATTACGCAACTTTAAAAAAAATGTTAGGTGGTTCTGGTGCTAGTGAAAAAACCGCTGATTTAATAGTAAATTCACTTTCTAATTAGTTTATGTTTTTAAAATAGGTACTGTACTACGTCTTCAACTTTACCTACTTTTATAAGTTGAATACCAAAATCATTTGTTGCAAGTTTCGCATTTTTAGCAATCATAATTTTTTGAAATCCCAATTTTTCAGCTTCCAGTATACGTTGCTCTACCCTACTAACGGTACGTATTTCTCCGGCAAGACCAACTTCTGCTGCAAAGCAAATAGTTCTAGGTATGGGAATATCTTCATTAGAAGAAAGAATGGATGCGACAACTCCCAAATCTATTGCAGGGTCGTCTACATGTATCCCTCCGGTTATATTTAAAAATACATCTTTAGCGCCAAGCCTAAAACCAGCTCTTTTTTCTAACACAGCTAGCAACATGTTTAAACGTTTGGCATTGTACCCAGTTGCTGATCGCTGTGGCGTTCCATAAACAGCCGAACTAACAAGGGCTTGTATTTCAATCATCAATGGTCGCATACCTTCCATGGTTGCAGAAATAGCTGTACCACTTAAGTCCTCTTCATTTGAAGAAAGTAAAATTTCTGACGGATTGCTAACTTCTCTAAGTCCTGTAGACTGCATTTCATAAATCCCTAACTCATGAGTAGAGCCAAACCTGTTTTTATGGGCACGTAAAATTCGGTAAACGTGATTTCTGTCGCCTTCAAATTGCAACACAGTATCTACCATGTGCTCTAAAACTTTTGGGCCAGCTATACTTCCTTCTTTTGTAATATGCCCGATTAGCAGAACTGGTGTATTTGTTTCCTTAGCAAATTTAATTAACTCCGATGTACATTCACGTATTTGGGATACGCTGCCTGGAGAACTCTCAACCATTTCTGTGTGTAAGGTTTGAATGGAATCAATAACCAAAATTTCAGGTTGCAAGTCTTGAATTTGTTTAAATATATGCTGTGTTTTGGTAGCAGATAAAATGTAGCAATTTGTTTGTTTAGAGGTTATACGCTCCGCGCGCATTTTTATTTGCTGTTGACTTTCTTCTCCGGAGACATATAGGGTTTTAAAAGGAAGGTGCATACTTATTTGTAACAGTAAAGTACTTTTACCTATTCCTGGTTCGCCTCCTAAAAGAATCAAAGAACCTGGAACAATCCCGCCTCCCAAAACTCGATCGAGTTCATTATTTTTAGTAGATAGCCTTACCTCCTTAGTCGCTTCAATTTCATGAAGTTTTTTGGGTTGTGGTACACGCTTGGTATTGGCTTCTTTTTTTCCTTGCCAAACACTTGCGGTTTGTTTTTCTACTACCTCTTCTACAATGCTGTTCCACTCTTTACAAGAGGTGCATTGCCCTTGCCACTTGGCATATTGCGCGCCACAATTTTGACAAAAAAAACTGGTTTTTACTTTTGCCATTTAGTACCCAAAAACTTCTTTAATTTCATCTGCTCTTACTAGCATTAACTCTTTGGTTAACGAACCTACCTCATCAAAACCATAAGCGTCTTGGTAATGTTTTAGGGCTTTTTTTGGTTCTCCCATTTCTTGGTAATAACGTGCCTGAAAATAACTATCCATCATGGAATCAGGATGAGCTTTTTTGGCAATTTTAGCTAACGAGAGTAATTGCCCCCAATTATTTGTTTCTTCAATAACCCGAAACACATACATGATGTCGTTTATTCTATAATCTATGTTTAAACCGTAGTATTTTGCAATATCATAGTATTTATTTTCTAAATACTTAACTGGGTCTGGAGTAACTAGCAATACCTCTTCAAATTCTTTGGTTGTAATAGGTTGGTAAGACGAAAAAATCCGCTGTAAAGCAACGGGAATTCCTTGACTTACAACTGTATAATGAGTAGCATCCTTAAACTCATCGTAAGTAAAGGTTAGCATTGGATTCTTAATTACATTTAACTCCATTGCCATGTCCTTAATTTCTTTTTTAGCTTCTTTAACCTCGTCTGTCCCGTTTGCTAGATAGAACCATGTACGATTAGCGGTTTTATCCAACGACTTTACCATTCTACTTTTCATTTTAGGTGAAAGCCTAGGACTTAAATTTATATACCCTTGAAACAAAGGCACTTTTTTGAAAACGAAAAAATTGGAAAAATTAGCGGTATCGTTATGTCTCACGGCAATTGAAAGAGGCGTAACCCTGTAGTTATCTTGCATATACTTCATTAGTTCAAGCTCAATAAAATCGAAAAAATCCTCTCCTGGTCCAACAGGCAGGAATTGGTCTTCATCAATCATCATGTCATTTTCTCGATGGCCGCCCTGCATAATACCCACTACAAACGATTCAGGAATTTCTTCCCAGAACGATAAATAGTCTACCATCCCTGCAACGGGTTCAAAAAGATAATCTGCATCAAAAACCAGAATTATCGGGTATTGCTTGCGCTTATTTTGTTCGTAATTTCTTGGGAGTTGTAGTTTTATTCTCCTCGTGTCTTCAAGGTATTCGGATTGCAATTCAATATACCTGATTTGGGCATTTGCACAAAAAGATAACAATAGTGCAAAAATCGTGATGTTAGTTAAAAACCTCATAGTTAGTAAATTTTTGGTAAATATAAAAATTTGTTGCTAACTGTAGCCACTTCATTTTTCTTCCTTAAGTTAAGTAATTAATCTAGCGAAAGGGACTAATCTAGTAAAAAATACTAGTACAACGTTTTAACTAGCGTTGAAAAAAAGCTACTTTCGACAAAAGAATATTAGCTATTTTGACGTTTATTCATCAATGGGAGCAAAATAGAAGAGACCACCCCTAGAAAGATAACTAAAAGTGTTTGGCTCGTCCAAAGTATCCACCCAAAAGCTTCTCCGCTTTCCTTCTCTACCCCAAAAAGCTGTAAACTATAAGCCACGGCAATTGGGTATAAGCCAATGCCTCCGCTGGTAATAGAAATTGAAAAAGACCCTACAATAAACGCGACAAGAATAGGGCCTAAACTTAGCGAGGAAACTTCTGCTATGCTGTATTTTGTTACCCAAAAAATAGCAATGTACATGCCCCAAATAACCAAGGTATGAAACAAGAACATTTTTTTGTTTTGCATGGTTGCTATACTCAACATCCCCTCCCATAAGCCTTCAAAAAAAAATTTAATTTTCTTTAAAATGGGGTGGTTTAGTTTTCGTAAAATTCGAATACCCATATAAAAAAGTAGCATAAGCACGAATAAGCCCCCAATTCCGCTCCAAACATTTATAGCATAATCCGAAAGAAAGAGGAAAATTTCTTCCGATTGTAGCAGAACACTCCATCCCATAATCAACAGTAAGATAAATAAATCTACAACTCGTTCAGAAACTATGGTTCCGAAGGATTTTTCGAAGCTTATGTTTTCATAGGTTGCCAAGGTTGCACCGCGAAGAATTTCACCCGATCGAGGAATACCTAGGTTGCTGAGGTACCCAAACATGACGGCAAAAAAACTATTGTATAATTTTGGCTTGCAACCTAAAGGCAAGAGCATATACTTCCATCGGACTGCACGGGAATAGTTTGAAATGAAACCGAAAACTAACGAAATAGACACCCAGAAATAATCCGCATTAACAATGGTAGTCCAAATTTTTTGTCGCTCCTCTTCGGTAGCAGAAAAAATGGAATAAAAAACCAAAAGAAAACCAATAACTAATGGAAGTATAATTTTAAGCTTGGGCTTTAATTGGGCATATAACTTCATTAGCAAAGGTATGGTTGAAAAATTTTAAGTAAATGGTGTAGCAAAGCACTTACTTAAACTAGCTACTATAGCAAAAGGTTATGATCATTAGGAAAAACCAAAGCAGGTTTAAACGATTTTGCTTCTTCGAAAGGCATCATGGCATAAGCCATTAAAATAAGGATATCGCCAGGAGAAACTTTTCTTGCTGCAGCTCCATTAAGGGTAATTTCTCCACTTCCACGAGGACCAGGAATACAATAGGTTTCCAAGCGTTCACCGTTGGAATTGTTAACCACTTGTATTTTTTCTCCTTCAATGATATTTGCGGCATCCATCAAGTCTTCATCAATAGTAATACTACCAATATAATTTAAATCGGCACCGGTTACCTTAACGCGATGAATTTTGGATTTAACTACGTGTACAAACATTTTTTTAATTTAAAGCAATATTATCTATTAGTCTTACTTCTCCAACATAAACTGCGGCAAAAGCTCTATATTTTGTATTTTCTGTAAAGCATTCAACAGGTTGTAATGTATCTTGATTAGAAATTTCAATATATTCTAAATCAAACCCTTCAACAGCCTGAATTCTTTCCTTAAACAGCTGTTTTAAACTACTTGCTTGCGTATTGAAAGAAAATGAAGCTTTCATTTCAGACAAACCCTCGAAAATAATTCCCGCTTGCTGCTTTTGTTGCTCGCTTAAACGCTGATTTCTAGAACTTTTTGCTAAACCATTTGGTTCTCTTTCTGTAGGACAAGCAATAATCTGTACTGGCTGTTTAGTAATCGTAACCAACTTTTTGATAATGGCTAATTGTTGGTAATCTTTTTCGCCAAAAAATGCTTTGTCTGGCTGCACTATTGAAAATAACTGCTTCACAACCGTTCCTACTCCATCAAAATGACCTTGCCGAAAAGCTCCTTCCATTACTTTTTCAATACCCTCGAAATCGAATTGCTCTCTAATTTCACCCTGGGCATACATTTCTGCAACTTCGGGTGCAAAAATAATGGTATTTGGGTAATCTTCACGTATAAATTGAACGTCGTTAGTTAAATTTTTTGGATATTTTTTTAAATCTTCAGCATTATTAAACTGAGTTGGGTTCACAAAAATGCTAACCACTACTTGGTTGGTTTGGGAATTAGCAGCTGCAACCAAAGATAAATGTCCGCTGTGTAATGCCCCCATTGTGGGAACAAATCCTATTGTTTTGTTTTCTGACCTTACTTTTTGCAATAAAATTTGAAGGTCTTTGATGGTGGTTACAAGCACTGTAAAAGTTTATAATTTGGTGCAAAACTAATATTTTAGTGCAAATCCGCATAAAAATTCGTAAATTTGCACGTTTTTTAATGTTAATCAAATACTTAAAGTAGACTTATGAATGATAAACGCATACTCTATGTTTCTTCAGAAGTAATTCCCTACCTGCCCGAAAACGAACTCTCTACCATGTCTTTTGAAGCAGCCAAAATGGTTAATTCATTAGGTGGTCAGACGCGAATTTTCATGCCTAGGTTTGGAAATATAAATGAACGCAGACACCAACTACATGAAGTAATACGTTTATCGGGAATGAACCTTGTTATTAATGATTTAGACATGCCCCTTATCATAAAAGTAGCCTCTATTCCTAAAGAAAGAATGCAGGTGTATTTTATAGATAACGAAGATTATTTTAAGCGTAAAGCCACCTTTACCGATGAAGAAGGAAAACTTTACAAAGACAATGACGAACGTGCAATATTTTTTGCAAAAGGGGTAATTGAAACGGTTAAAAAACTAAATTGGAGCCCAGACATTATTCATGTTCACGGATGGCTCTCCTCCTTAGTTCCTCTTTATTTGAAGAATTACTATGGAAACGAGCCACTTTTCAGAAATTCAAAAATTGTTACCTCGGTATACAATCAAAACTTCGAAGGAACGTTAGATAAGGAATTGATAAAAAAGGTGCTATTCGATGGAATGGATGACGATGCTGTCGCTGAACTGAAAGAACCTACTTACGAAAACCTAATGAAACTTGCAGTACAACATTCAGATGCTGTAATTTTAGGTTCTGAAAATGTAACCGATGAGCTAAAAGAGCACATTGAAAAATTGGAATTACCTGTTTTAGGCTATGTAAGAAGAGAAGAGTTTGCTCCAGCGTACCAAGAGTTTTATCTAAAAGAAGTCTTACAACTACAAGAAGATTAGTTCATGTTCAAAAAAAATGCATTAAAAGCGCTTTTAATTCTAAGCGCATCCCTACTAATATGGTCGTGTGACGACGATTTTTTAGAGTCTGGTACTGGACTTATAAACAGCATTGAGCTACCTCCAATGTATGAGGTAGAACATATAAAATCCTACTCGGACCAATTAAAATCTGTACAAACCAACCGAATACAAAAGTTTTTAATCGGCGACTTTAACGACCCTGTTTACGGAAAAACATCTGCAAGCATACTGGCACAAGTTTTACTGTCCCAAACCAATCATGATTTTGGAAGAGAGCCAGAAATTGACAGTGTTGTTTTAAACTTACCCTTTTACAGCAATGCTTTTTCAGAAACAGAATTTAGGTTAGATTCTATTTTTGGAAATGGCGAAATTATTTTGAAAGTTTTTGAATCTAGAAAATTTTTACGTCAAATAGACCCAGGTCCTGAGGGAGATTTTCAAACACGACAAGCCTATTTTTCTGACCAACTGGGAGAGTTTAGTAGTTCAATTGAAACCGAACCCTTAGCTGTTTCAGAACCTTTTAATCCACGCGATTTAGACAAACTTATCGTGCTCGAAGAGCGCATCGATTCGGTAACGGTAGACACCATAAACCAAGCGCCAAGAATTCGTTTAAAATTGCCAGTCGACTTTTTTGAAGAGAAAATTATTCAACAAATCGGAACTGCAAACCTAGCCTCAAATAATTCTTTCAGCAACCTATTTAGAGGATTACACATTGTAGCTGAAGAAGTAAGCGGCGACGGCGTGATGATTTCTTTTGACATGTTTGCAGGAGAACAGAACCTAAGAAACGCAGATATTACCATTTACTACCGCTCATTACGTCCAAAACCAAGCTTGGAGTTTGATCCAGATGCCGAACCAGATTTAGGAGAAACTTGGAATAAATTTAGGTTAAATTTTTCGGGAATAATTGTCAATTTCTTCGATAATGAAACCCTATTTTCATTGCCTCCTCAAGATACCGAAAACGGGGAAGAAAACATGTATATTCGTGGAGGACAAGGAATTGCTGGCGTAATTGAATTATTTAGCGGTCCAGATTCTGACGGAGATGGAATATCCGACGAACTTCAAGACTTACGGGACAGAAATGTGCTTATTAATGAAGCGAACTTAATTCTTTACCTAAATGACGACTTGGTGAATTCGCCCGAAAACAGACCATCTCGAGTATTTGTATATGATATAGACAACAAACGTGTGTTGGTAGACTACCTGTTAGACCCTAGCGCATCTTCCAATCCTGTAGTTTCTAGAGTAAGTCACCTAGGGCCTTTGTCTCGCGATAACGACGGAAATTTCTTATACAAAATTAGACTGACCAATCACATTAACAACATTATAAACAAAGACTCTTCCAATGTAAAAATTGGCGTATTGGTTTCAGAAAACGTAAATCAATCCCAGGTATTGGAAGTTAGAGAAAGCTCCGAAAATCAAGTAACACGTTACATTGAAAGTGCCGCTACTACCCCAAGAGGAACGGTAATTCACGGAAGCAACTCTGCAAACGAAGAAAAAAGATTAAAACTTAGAATACAATTTACAGAAATAAATTAACTTAACTAACTACAATTAAAATATGTGTGGAATTGTTGGATACATAGGAACTAAAGAAGCATACCCAATTGTTATTAAAGGGCTTCAACGCTTAGAGTACAGAGGTTACGACAGTGCAGGAATTGCACTTTACAACGGTAACGAAATCGAACTTTGCAAAACAAAAGGCAAAGTTTCGGATTTAAAATTAAAATGCGAACAAGAAATTAAAAACAAAGCTAGCATTGGGATTGGCCACACTCGTTGGGCTACCCATGGCGAACCTAACGATGTTAACTCGCACCCTCATTATTCTAATTCTGGTGAACTTGTTATTATTCACAACGGAATTATTGAAAATTACGAATCATTAAAAAAAGAACTAACCAAACGAGGTTACACATTCAAATCGGATACCGACACAGAAGTACTCATCAACCTAATTGAAGACGTTCAGAAAAAAGAAAAAGTAAAATTAGGAAAAGCTGTTCAAATAGCCCTTAGCCAAGCGGTTGGAGCATACGCTATTGCCGTTTTTGACATTAAAAAACCCAATGAATTAGTAGTAGCAAGACTGGGTAGTCCATTGGCGATTGGTGTAGGTGAAGATGAATTTTTTATTGCCTCGGATGCTTCACCGTTTATCGAATATACCAAAAATGCAATTTATTTAGAGGACGGAGAAATGGCAGTTGTTCGCCTTGGTAGAGAGGTGCGCGTTCGTCAAATTAAAGACGATAGTTTAGTAGACGCTTACGTTCAGGAGCTACAAATGAATCTTGACCAAATTGAAAAAGGAGGTTACGAGCATTTTATGCTGAAAGAAATATACGAGCAACCAAGTGCAATTGAAGATACCTACCGAGGAAGAATGTTGGTAAATCAAGGAATTGTTAGAATGGCAGGTGTAGACGACCACTTGGAAAAATTTTTAAACGCACGCAGAATAATTATTGTGGCTTGCGGTACCTCTTGGCATGCTGGCTTAGTTGCCGAATATATTTTTGAAGATTTAGCCAGAATTCCAGTAGAAGTTGAATATGCATCAGAATTCAGGTACAGAAATCCCGTTATTAATAAAGACGACGTATTAATTGCTATTTCGCAAAGTGGTGAAACAGCAGATACAATGGCTGCTATTAATTTAGCCAAAGAAAATGGCGCGTTTGTGTTTGGGGTTTGTAACGTAGTTGGCTCTTCCATTTCAAGAATTACCGATGCTGGAGCTTATACACACGCAGGACCAGAAATTGGGGTTGCTTCAACAAAAGCATTTACCACACAAATCACTATTCTTACCTTAATTGCTTTAAAATTAGGAAAAGCGAAAGGTTCTATAAGTAATTCTGATTTCCACATGTATCTTCAGGAAATGGAGCGTATTCCATCAAAAATCGAAAAAGCGCTTCAATCTAATGAACATATTATTAAAGTGGCAGACGCCTACAAAAATTCTAGAAACTGCTTGTATTTAGGACGAGGGTATAACTTCCCTGTAGCATTAGAAGGAGCTTTAAAGTTAAAAGAAATTTCTTACATTCACGCAGAAGGATATCCCGCTGCAGAAATGAAGCACGGCCCTATTGCTTTAATTGATGAAGAAATGCCAGTAGTGGTGATTGCTACAAAGAAAGGTCATTACGAAAAAGTAGTAAGTAACGTACAAGAAATTAAATCCAGAAAAGGAAAGATTATTGGTATAGTTACGGAAGGAGATCAAACGGTTAGCGAGTTAGCAGACCATGTAATTGAAGTTCCAGAAACTTTTGAAGCTTTAACGCCACTATTAACTACGATACCGCTTCAGTTACTATCGTATCATATTGCCGTAATGTTAGGCAAAAACGTAGATCAACCACGTAACTTAGCAAAATCTGTTACGGTAGAATAAATGTTTACCGTTTGTTCTAAACGGATTAACCTCAAGAACTAAAATGCCATTCAACGAAAGAATGGCATTTTTCATTTAAAAAAACTCAAATAATACCATATATCAATTGAAATAACAGCTGTAAAATTCATGTTAAATAAGGATTTTAATTGCATAATAGCATTTATCAATGGAAATTACCGTAATAAAGCGCCCCTTTTTCCTTTCTGTTTCATGACAAAAAGAAACCATCATACCAATTGAACTTTAAAATGAAATTAAAATAAATTGAATTATTTGTTGACTTAATTAGGTAAAAAATCATTCCCGAAGGGTCGGTACAGGCGGTATTCTTTTCCAGTAATTTTAACTCATAACTGGTATAAAAAATAAATTTTAAGATTGGCTTAAAAGTTTTTATAAATAATCTATATTTGCAACCTGAAAACTAAAGCGTTTTCGAACTGTAATTTAGAACTTAAACACATTGATAATGTCTCAAGTAAAAGGTAAAATTTCTCAGATTATCGGTCCAGTTATCGACGTAGAATTTGACAACACAAACGATCTTCCTAAAATTTACGATTCATTAGAAGTTACCCGTCCAGATGGCGTAAAGGTTATTCTTGAAGTGCAATCTCACGTTGGAGAAAACACGGTAAAAACCATTGCGATGGATTCTTCTGACGGACTTAGCAGAGGAGTAGATGTAATTGCTACTGGTAGTCCAATTCAAATGCCCATAGGCGGCGATATTTTTGGTAGACTTTTTAATGTAACTGGAGATGCAATCGACGGGTTAGGTGATTTACCTAAGGCTGGAAAAGACGGAATGTCTATTCACAGAGAAGCACCAAAATTCGAGGATTTATCAGTTTCTACAGAAGTACTTTTTACAGGGATTAAAGTAATTGACTTAATTGAGCCTTATGCAAAAGGAGGTAAAATTGGTCTTTTTGGTGGTGCTGGAGTTGGTAAAACAGTACTTATCCAAGAGCTTATTAACAACATTGCAAAAGGACACGGTGGTCTTTCTGTATTTGCTGGTGTTGGTGAGCGTACAAGAGAAGGGAACGACTTACTTCGTGAGATGTTAGAATCTGGTATTATTAAATACGGTGATGATTTTATGCACTCGATGGAAGAAGGTGGATGGGACCTTAAAAAAGTAGACAAAAAATTAATGAGAGAGTCGAAAGCGACCTTCGTTTTTGGACAGATGAACGAACCTCCAGGGGCGCGTGCTCGTGTTGCTCTTTCAGGACTAACAATAGCTGAGTACTTCCGTGACGGAGCTGGTTCTGACCAAGGGAAGGATGTTCTTTTCTTCGTAGATAACATTTTCCGTTTTACCCAAGCGGGGTCTGAGGTATCGGCACTTTTAGGACGTATGCCTTCTGCGGTGGGTTACCAACCTACATTAGCAACTGAAATGGGTGCTATGCAGGAGCGTATTACCTCTACCAAAAAAGGTTCGATTACTTCTGTTCAGGCGGTTTATGTACCTGCGGATGACCTTACGGATCCAGCACCAGCGACAACTTTCTCTCACTTAGATGCAACCACGGTACTTTCTAGAAAAATCGCTGAGCTTGGTATTTATCCAGCGGTTGATCCGCTAGATTCTACTTCGCGTATTCTTACGGCTGAAATTCTTGGAGAAGAACACTACAACTGTGCTCAGCGCGTAAAAGAGTTGTTACAACGCTACAAAGAACTACAAGACATTATCGCTATCCTTGGTATGGAAGAATTGTCTGAAGAAGATAAATTAGCTGTATCGCGCGCTCGTCGTGTACAACGTTTCTTGTCTCAACCTTTCCATGTTGCTGAACAATTTACAGGTATTCCTGGTGTTTTAGTAGATATTAAAGAAACTATTAAAGGTTTCAATATGATTATGGATGGCGAATTAGACCACCTTCCAGAAGCAGCTTTCAACTTAAAAGGTTCGATTGAAGAAGCTATCGAGGCTGGAGAAAAAATGCTTGCAGAATCATAATAGAAACAACACTTTAATCGAGAATAATGCACTTAGAAATTGTAACCCCAGAACAAGTATTGTTTAGCAACGAAGTAGAAAGCGTTAGCGTTCCAGGAATTGATGGAGAATTTCAACTTCTTAATCACCACGCTGCAATTGTCTCTACTCTTGCAAAAGGCGACATAAAACTTGGTGGAAACCCAACTATTCCTGAACAAGTTAAAAACAAGTTTGTTCAAGTTAACAACAAATTGCACTTCCCTATTTCAGGCGGAGTACTCGAACTTAAAGATAATAAAGTAATTATTTTAGTTGACTAAATTAAGTTGACACTACAATACATAAATGCCTGACTAAATGTTGGGCATTTTTTTTGGTTCATGCTACCGCCCTAATACCATTTATCAATTGAAATTACCGCAACAAAACGCCCTTTTTTCCTTTCTGTTTCATTATAAAAAGAAGCCATAGCTAAAGCAATGATTGATTTTTCTTATTCAGATAAAGAAAAAAAAATCATCGCTTTCTTTTCCAATAATTTCAACTCATAACTGCTATAATTTTAGGTATTTTTTGGTAACAAAACATGGAATAAAACTTATTTTTGAACATCATGCCTGAAACTAAAAAAAAGAAAGCGTCACTACTTCGAAAAGCACTTAAGCTAGCATTTCGAATGTTTCTTTTTTGTATCATCCTACTTGTAGGAATTATTTTCTTTATTCGGTCGTCTTGGGGGCAAGAGATAATTATCAATAAAACAACCTCCTATATTTCTGAAAAAATTGACGCCAAATTTAGCATCGATAAATTTTACCTAAGTTTCGGAGGAAACCTAATTGCGGAAGGTATTTACTTAGAAGACCAAGAACAAAAAGAGCTACTTTTCATAAAAAATCTCAACCTAAGTATTCCCTTAGTCCCGATAATTAAGGAGAAGAAAATTTCAATAAACCTAGAAGAATTAGCAGGAGTAAACGCAACTATTTACAGAAAAAAAAATGAAGACAGCTTCAATTATACCTATATTTTAGAAGCCTTTGCTTCAGAAGACGACGAAGAAGAGCAACCCAATGAATCGAGCAACTACACCATCGACATAAAAAATATATTTCTTAAAGATATTTTACTTACGTATACAGATGAAGTCGAACGCCAATACCACGAATTATACCTGGGCGAATTTAGTGTTTACTTTGACACATTCAACTTACAAAACACGCAATTTGCCATCGATAAAATAATTCTAGACCAACTTACCTACGACGGAAATATCCCTGATAATGAAGAGTATAGCGCCCAACGTAATGAAATTGAAAACGAAAATAAACTTGAAGAGTTTCTAGACGTAAACATCAACGAAATTTCTTTAGCAGGCATTCAAGTAGATTTTTCGCAAGGAAATGTAACGAAGGTAAAGACTAAAATCCCCGAATTTTTAGCCAACGAAATACACTATAAAGAAGCAGACAAAAGCATCTCTTTTAATCAGCTTTTGTGGGATGATGTATTGTTAGACTTAAACTTACAAAACCAAACTCCTACAAACGATAAGAATCTTGAAAAAGAGACAACTTCGGAAATTAGCGAAATTAGTTGGCCGGAATGGAAGATACAATTTAACAAAATACAAACTACAAGCAGTAATTACTTGCTCAACCAAGTTTCAATTTCGGAGAAAGACACGTTAGTAAATAAACTAGAACTTAGTCATACAAACCTTGTTTTTAAGGATTTTCAACTAGGCGAAAGTGAAGAAGTTCGATTTTTGTTGGATGAATTTTCAACGAATTACAACGACGACTTTAAGTTATTAAAATTAGGATTTCAGTTCAAGATGAAGGACCAACGCATAAGCCTTTCGAAATTTGAAACTGAGACCTTAAATTCTTTTGTAAATGCAGAAGCTTCTGTGGAATACACCGATTTTAAAAACATAAGCAACGAGAAAAACAGTTTCAGTAACATTGAACTTGGAGTCGACTATTCGCTCGAATTTTCTGATTTCACTAGCTTAATAGAAGCTGCAGAAGTCGAAATATCGGAGGAGCTATTTACGAATATAGTAAGTTCACGCTTCAACGGAAGCTTGCAAGCAAAGGGAAAAAACACTAACTCCTTTAAAGTAAACTTTGCCAATCAGTGGAATGCTACCAAACTATTTGCGCAGATCGATCTTGCTAATGTAAACGCCCCAGAAAACCGTTCAGTAGGAATTAAGGACCTTCGCTTTTCAACTACCAAAGAAGACCTTCACCGTTTTTTACCAAAAGAAGAAACCTATCGACTTCCTGAACAATTAACAGTAATTGCTAACGGAAAATATACAGCCGAAAAAACAAACCTAAAGGCTCAATTCAACAGCGATTATGCATCATTTGAAAGTAAAATACAACTCACCACCAAAGAAATACTTAGCTACCAAGTTGATGTAAACAAAGCGAAAATAGACCTAGGAAAGCTTCTTAACTCAGAGAATATTGGTGAAATTAGCTTTGATTTTTCAACCAAAGGCAAAGATACAAAGCTTGAAAAACTAGAAAATCAATCAAACTTAAAGCTTCATTCGGCGGAAGTGAATCAACTGCAATTAAAAGATATTACACTCGAAAGCAACTTCAATAAAGGTATTGGACAAGTAGCTTTAGGAATTCAAGATTCTTTGGTTCAGGCAAATTTAGCAGCTTCACTGGTGTATGAAAACCAAGAACTGCAAGCGGGTTGGACGCTTCAGTTGGATGGGATAGATTTAGAAGCCTTATCCCTAAGCAGCGAACCCATCAAGCTTAAAGGTAAACTTTCAGGCGAAGTAATTCAAGAAGAAAATGGCTTAGTTGTAGAAGTAAAAGCAAAAGAAGTTGTCGGTTTACGCGAAAAAAGAACCTATGTTTTACACACCTTAGATGCTTCTGCTAAACTATTGAAAGACGAAACAGAAATGCGGGTAAAAGGCGATTTTATAGAAGTAAACTTACACTCAACCAGCACTATCGAGCAAACACTTGGAGCGCTAAACAAGTACATTCAAAAGCAGCTAGCATCAGAAGAAAAGCGAGCCGAATACATTGAAGAAGCTACTACTGAACAAAAGCCTACCGAAATTAAATTAAGTTCAAAATTTTACGACAATAACTTTCTTCGGGAAGTAATTCTACCAGATTTAGAGGCCTTAGATACGCTTCAATTGAAGATGTCCTTTTCCGAAGAAAACGAAAAATTTGGATTGGAAATTAAGCTCCCCTACTTAAACTACAACGGAAATCAACTTTCGGGCCTTGAAATTAATGGAAAAGGGAATGCCCAAGAGTTTGAAGCATCATTTGGTTTTACCTCTTTAGTCACTTCGGTTTTTGCGATAGACAAAACGCTGTTAAGCGCAGCTAAAAAAGAAGGGGCATGGGACGTAGGTTTTGCTATTGAAGACGAAAACGAGCTGTTGTTTAACCTCAACTTTGATATAAATTCGAAAGGAGATGATTTATTTAGCCTTCGTTTACACCCTGAAAATTTAGTTCTGAACGCACTAGCCTGGGAAATTTCCGAGGAAAATGAATTGGTTTTTGGAAAAGAGGTCCTTGAAGCGACAAATTTTAGCATTCAACGCGGCGAGCAACAACTCGAATTAAGCCATGAATTAGGTTTTAAAGAACCCCATTTTGGGCTGTTATTTTCGGATTTTAAAGTGGGTACGTTTACCAGCTTTATAAAGTCTGACAAAGAAAACTTAGCTAGCGGTACGATTAAAGGAGATATTGCTGTAATTAATCCTTTTGAAAATTGGGGATTAATTTCGGACTTAAACATAAAAGACATTCATATATTCGATCGGTTAATCGGCGATTTCGACTTGAATGCAGAAGCCTTAGGAACAACAAAATACAAACTTTTACTTCAACTAGTTGGGCCCGAAATTCATTTGGAAGCAGACGGAAACTTAAATACGCAAAACGAAGAAAAAGAAATTAACTCTTCCTTCGTTTTAAACAAATTATCTATGCCGCTCATCGAATATTTCAGTGGAGAGTATATTAGAAACAGTAAAGGATCGATTTCTGCCAATGGAAAATTCACTTTGCTAAACGGGGAAGCTTCCTACAACGCCAACCTTAGCACAGCCGATGTATTCTTTAATTTACGCGCTTTAAATGCCGATTTATATTTGGGAAATGAGGAGATAGAGCTAAATAATAACGGACTTTTCTTTACCAAATTTAGGCTTCAAGACGGGAACAAAAATAACTTTAAACTTTCTGGAAGAATTGAAAACTTAATGAGCAAACCTCGTTTTTATTTGGATGCAGAGGCGAAAAATTTTCAATTGCTAAACTCTACCAAAAAAGATAACGAACGCTACTTCGGAAACTTAAATTTTGATGCAACAGCCAAAGTAAGAGGCGATGTAGATTTCCCTAAAATCAACTTAGACGTAAGCATTAACAAGGAGACTAACTTAACCTATGTAGTCCCGCAAACGCAGTTGGAGGTTGTAGATCGCGAAGGTGTGGTTGTTTTTGTTAACAAAGAAAATGAGCTAGACCTGTTTAGTCAACCAAAACAAGAAGAATTAAAAGCCGATGTTCGAGGAATTGATATTAACGCTTTGGTAAAAATAAATCCAAAAGCTACCATTAATGTATTGCTAAATGAACGCACAGGAGATAATTTACGCGTTAAAGGCGGAGGAGATTTGCAGGTAAATGTTCGCCCGAATGGAAGTATTAATTTGTCAGGAAAGTACGAAGCTAGCGAAGGGCATTTCGAATTGAATTTGTATAATCTTGTGAAGCGGAGATTTACCTTAGCGCCTAATTCTTCTATTGTTTGGAGTGGCGACCCGCTTAATGCAGATTTATCTATCCAAGCAATTTACCAAGTAGAAACATCCCCTTCTACGCTGATGGCTGCTCAACTGATTTCAGAATCTCCTGCGGTTCAAAACAGGTACAGACAACAACTCCCTTTTTTGGTATACTTAGATGTTGGAGGAGAAATTAATGCCCCAGAATTGGATTTTTCTTTGGACATGCCTACATCAGACAGGTCTGCTATTGGTGGAAGTGTATACAACCGAATTACACAAATAAATCAGCAAGAAGACGAGCGTAATAAACAAGTTTTTGCCTTACTCGTGCTGAACCAATTTTATCCCGAAAGTGGTAGCGACGGTAGCCAAGGAGGAGCAACAGCGCTGGCCAGAAACAACATAAACCAAGCGCTTTCAGACCAACTGAACTCCTTTTCTAACAAAATGCTTAAAAACTCTGGAGTGGTATTAAATTTCGATTTAAACTCCTACACCGATTTTCAAACCGGTGCTGCAAACGACCGAACGGAATTAGATGTAAGCGCACAAAAAAAATTATTTAACGACCGATTGGTAGTTGAAGCAGGAAGTCAAATTAATGTACAAGGCGATCAACGACCGGGTGAATCCAACGTAGCCTTAGGAAATGTTAGCATCGAATACCTACTTACACGAGATGAACGCTGGAGGCTGCGAGGTTTCAGAAGAAATGAATACGAAAACATTATTGATGGTCAATTAATTTTTAGCGGAATTGCATTAATTTTCACCAAAGAATTTAATGAATTTAGAGAGTTGTGGAAGTCCTTGCTAAACGAAGAAGGAATTGAAGAAGATAAAGAAGAAGAAAACAAAACCGAAGAAAAAAAGCGTGAAGGGTCTAACTAAATACATATTACTTGCTGTTTGCGTACTTTTATTTTCCCGATGCAGCATAAAAAAATTCATCCCTGAAGATGATTTCCTCCTAACTTCTGCAAATGTGAAGGTTGTTTCCCCTAGAGTAAAACAGCAAAAACAAGCTGTAGCGAGTATGGAAGAAGCTATTTTTCCTCAGCCTAATAAGCGTATTCTAGGAATGTACCCCGGATTATATTACCGCTTTAAAGCAGAACAAAAAGAAAAACCAAACTTTTGGGTGCGTTTCATGAACAAGCGTGTTGGAGAAAGACCCGTATACCTTTCGTCTATCAACAAAGAAAACACCAAAGAGTTGATGTACAATCGCTTAGAAAACACAGGATTCTTTTTATCTGAAATTGAAACAAAAGTTGACACCCAAAAGAGAAAAGCAAAAATCACCTATTTAACAAAACTATCAGCTCCCTACGAGCTTGAGGCTGTTTACTTAGAAAAAGACAGCGACAAAGACACTTTAGCCATTTGGGAAGTCATTAATAATTCCCTCGCAGAAAGCAAGCTTTTACCCGGAAGTAACTTTAACTTAGAGAACTTAAAAGCCGAACGACAACGCATTGATGCCTACTTAAAAAGCAAGGGGTATTTCAACTTTAATCCCAACTTTTTACTTTTTGAAGTAGATACTAATACTAGCCAACCGAAAAGTTTTAAAGCCTACCTTAAGCTAAAAGAAGGTGTTCCAGAAAAAGCCCTTTACCCCTACCAAATCAATTCATTACAGGTGTATGTAGACGCGGCTACTAAAAATTTAAGTAAGGAAGTAGATACACTAAGAATTGGGAATACCGATTTTATTCAATCTACTGAGACATTTTTCCAACCCAACCGATTGAAGCCTTTTGTTTTGTTGAAAAAAGACGACTTGTATAGTCCACGATTATCCCGATTTACAAGCAGACGAATATCGTCCATAGGCACCTACCGTTTTGTAAACATCGATTACGAAGAAAACGATACCCTTACCTATTCCAACGGAAAGCGAAAATTAGATGCCTTTATTTACCTTACGCCAAACAACAAACGATCGCTTCGATTTGAAGCGCAAGCCGTAACAAAATCCAATAACTTTACAGGACCCAATGTGGGAATTACCTACTTAAATCGAAATATTTTTAAGGGAGGAGAGTTGCTTCGTCTGAATGCCAACACAGGATTTGAACGCCAATTTTTGGGAAGTAATGCAGACGGTGGCTTGAGTAGTTTGCAAGTTGGATTAAAAAGTAGTTTAGAATATCCAAGGCTTTTATTTCCTATAGATGCCAGCAATCGTTTTGAATATGCAATTCCGAAAACTAAAGTGGGCTTAGGGGTAGACTACTTGAACCGAACAAACTTGTACACGCTTAACTCTATTTCAACTTCTTTTGGGTACCAATGGGATGCCAATGCACGTATGCAACACAGCATAAATCCAATAAATATTGAATTTGTTAGTTTAGGAAATACCAGCAATGAGTTTGAAGAAATTTTAAACAACAACCCTTTTCTACGAAGAAGTTTCGAACAACAATTTATTGCTGGCCTTACCTATTCTTTCACCTACAACCGACTACAATCCGACCAAAAGTTTGGAAGTTTTTGGTTAGGCACAAATGTAGATATTGCGGGTAATACGCTTCAACTACTTTCTGGAAACAACGCTAACGAATCTAGGTTTTTAGGTTTTGAATTCGCCCAATACGCAAAAACAGATCTAGAAATCAGGTATCATCTAGAGGTAGGAGAAAATGGTAAAAAAATTGTGTCTCGATTTTTTGGAGGCATCGGTTTACCTTACGGAAATTCCAGTTCATTGCCGTTTGTTAAACAATATTTTGCGGGAGGTCCATACAGTGTTCGCGCCTTTAGGATTCGCTCTTTAGGACCTGGGACTTACCAACCTGAGGCTGGAAATTCCTCGTTTTTCGACCAAGCGGGAGACATTCGTTTAGAAGCGAATATCGAATATCGTTTCCCTATTTTTAGCTACCTAAAAGGAGCTGTTTTTTATGATGCAGGAAACGTTTGGTTACTCAATGAAAACGAAGCACTTCCAGGAGGAAGGTTTTCTGCTAACTTTTTAGACGAAATTGCTATGGGAGCAGGAGTTGGCTTACGTATAGATGTGCAAGGTTTTGTGCTTCGTTTCGACTTCGCTGCTCCACTAAAAAGACCCCGCCAATCCCTAGATTTTGAAATCAATAATACGCTATTGAATTTTGCGATTGGGTATCCTTTTTAGAGGTGAATATGGTATAAATGTGATGTAAAATAACATATTATATGTGATAATTTTGAAATAAAAAAATTATTCTAAAGTTGAAACATCTACAAACTCTAACTGAAACAAAACTATTTTGAACTAAAAAACTTTTCCAAATCCTCTAACATCAGAATTGTTAAATAGCCTTAACAAGATTATAACATTTGGCTGTGTAACAATTGCTACACTTCGTTGTCTTATTTGTAAATCTTTACCAGAATGATTGAAATAAAAGACTTACACAAATCCTATGAAATAGGAAAAAACTCGCTTCACGTATTAAAAGGAATCAACTTTAACGTAAAAGAAGGCGAATTGGTAGCTATTATGGGATCTTCAGGTTCTGGAAAATCGACTTTACTCAACATCCTTGGTATGCTAGACGAAGCAGACGAAGGCAGTTATACCTTAGATGGCGTTCCCATCAAAAACCTAAACGAAAAATTAGCAGCACAATACCGAAATAAGTTCTTGGGTTTCATTTTTCAATCCTTCAATTTAATTGGTTACAAAACCGCCTTAGATAATGTTGCGTTGCCCTTGTACTACCAAGGTGTTGGGCGTACCGAACGCATCGAACGATCGATGGCCTACCTCGAAAAAGTAGGCTTGGCCGATTGGGCGTCGCACCTTCCCAACGAACTTTCAGGTGGACAAAAACAGCGGGTTGCTATTGCTCGGGCTTTGGCAAGTAAACCAAAAGTTTTACTAGCCGATGAACTTACAGGAGCTTTGGACAGTAAAACTTCCTATGAAATTATGGACTTAGTTCAGCAAATTAACGACGAAGGCAAAACCATACTTATTGTAACCCACGAAGACGACATTGCACAAATGACCAAGCGCGTGGTTCACTTAAAAGATGGAGTAATTATAGACGATAAACCAATCCAACAAGTAAGAGCAAAAGCACATGTTTAGTATTGAACGCTGGCAAGAGGTTTTCGAAACCATTAGCAAAAATAAACTACGTACCTTTCTTACAGGGGTATCGATAGCCTCAGGTATTTTTATACTGGTTATTTTGTTAGGTATTGGTGAAGGAATGAAAAACGGGGTTGAAGAACAATTTCAGCGCGATGCAGAAAACAGGGTAAGCTTTTACCAAGGAACTACTTCTATTAGTTACAAAGGTTTAAATCCAGGAAGAAGAATTCAGTTTAAAAATGATGATTTTGACCTTGCCACTTCAAATTTTGAAGACGATATTGAATACAAATCGCCTTTGTACCGTATTTGGTCGGGGTTAACTACCTATAAAAACGAAAGCGGAAGCTACCGAATTGAAGGCGTACTACCTGATTACCAATTCATCGATAAAGCAGATATTACCGAAGGGAGATACATTAATTATAACGACCAACGCTTATTTGAAAAACATGTAGTAATAGGTGATCGTGTAAAAAGAGATTTATTTAAAGAGGCTTCTCCCATTGGAGAATACATTTCAATTTCTGGAATCAAGTTTAAGGTAGTTGGTGTGTTTACATCGCCGGGAGGCGAACGCCAAGAATCCCGTGTATTTCTTCCATTATCTACTGCGCAACGTGTATTTGGAGCGGGAGACAACATTCAACAACTAAACTTCACCTTGCCTAAACAAGCGAGCTTTAATGAAGCGCTGGAAGCTTCGCAGGTATTTATAGCAGATTTAGAAGGTCAATTAAAATCGAAATTACAAGTTTCACCATACGACACCAGTGCTATTTTTGTAAGTAATAATATCGAGAATACCAAAGAAGTATACGACGTACTAAACACCATTAAACTCTTCTTTTGGTGTGTTGGGATAGCAACTTTATTAGCGGGGATAGTAGGGGTGAGCAACATTATGCTAATTATTGTAAAAGAGCGTACCAAAGAAATTGGAATACGTAAAGCCTTAGGAGCGGTTCCGCTTTCTATTGTAGGAATGGTGTTGCATGAATCTATTTTTGTAACCACTATTTCAGGATTTGTAGGATTGCTATTAGGCTTGGTTTTACTAGAAATAGTAGGTCCATTTATCGATACCGAATTTATTGTAAACCCAGAAGTAAATATAAATGTAGCCGTATCTACCCTAATAATTTTAGTTGTTGCTGGTGCGATTGCAGGATTTTTCCCTGCATGGAGAGGAGCCACCATTAAACCCATAGATGCATTAAGAGACGAATAGTATGTTTAGCAGAGACAAATGGAATGAAGTTTTAGAGTCGATTACCTCCAATTTATTTAGGACGGTATTGACAGCCTTTGGGGTGTTTTGGGGTATTTTTATTTTGGTTATTTTGCTTGCTGCCGGCAAAGGATTAGAAAACGGAGTGACAAAAAATTTCTCAGGATTAGCTACCAACTCTATGTTTATGTGGGCGCAAACAGCTTCCAAACCCTACAACGGGTTACCAAAAGGGCGGCGGTACAACTTTAAGTTGGACGATGTGGCCAGCATCAAAGAGGAAGTGCCTGGACTTAGGTATGTTTCTCCAAGAAATCAACTAGGAGGATTTGGAGGTGCTAATAACGTAGTACGAGGGCTAAAAAGCGGTGGATTTAATGTGTATGGCGACTACCCAGACATCATCAACCAAGAGCCAACCACTATTCTTTCGGGACGATTTATTAATCAAAACGACATTGACCAAAGCAGAAAAGTAGCCGTAATTGGCGAGGGAGTTGTAAAGGAGTTATACGAAGCAGACGAAGAAGTTTTAGGAAGCTATGTAAAAATACAAGGAGTAAACTTCATGGTAATTGGTACCTTCAAACGAAAAGGTTTTGGAGGAGGCGATTCTGAAGAAGAACAAAAACAAATCTACATTCCCTTTACCGCCTTTTCACAAGCCTTTAACCAAGGCTTCAACGTTGGTTGGATGGCAATTACAGCAGAAGACCAATACTCAATTACCGAACTAAAAGAACAAGTTTTTGAGGTTATTAAAAAGAAACACAGCATTCACCCAGAAGATGATCGAGCCATTGGAAACTTCGACTTGTATGAACAATTCAACAAAATAAACGGACTTTTTGGTGTCTTAAACTTCGTGGCCTATTGGGTAGGTATACTAATTTTACTTTCTGGAGTTATCGGGATAAGTAACATCATGTTAATTGTTGTAAAAGAACGCACCAATGAAATTGGAGTTAGAAGAGCCTTAGGCGCAACGCCATGGCAAATACGAGGTCAGATTCTTTTTGAATCCGTTTTCTTGACCATTATTGCCGGAATGGCAGGAATTGTATTCGCAACCTTTGTTTTGTATGGGGTAAATTCATTTCTACCCGAAGACGGCGATATTATGTTTGCTAGTCCAAGCGTAGACTTAGGAACGGTAGTAATTGCCCTAACTATATTAGTAATTTCAGGACTTTTAGCAGGCTTAATCCCTGCGCAAAATGCCATAAATGTAAGGCCTGTAGATGCCTTACGAACCGAGTAAAAACAACAAACTTAAGCAAATAACAAAAACGTAACAAAACGTAAAATGAAGAAGACAGCCACCATTATTATTCTCCTCCTTTTAGGACTAGCTTTTGCAGGCTCATTGTATTACCTGTACCAAAAAAGCCAAACACCACCAGAAGTTTTTAGAACCGAAACTCCTTCTGTTGAAACCATTATCAAAAAAACAGTAGCTACAGGAACCATTAAACCTCGCGAAGAGGTAGAAGTAAAACCTAACATTTCAGGAATTGTAGACGAACTATTTGTTAAACCAGGAGATACGATAGAGCGTGGTGCTTTAGTCGCTAAACTTAGAGTGGTACCTAACATTACCAACCTTAACTCGGCTAAAAACCAGTTGAAGCAAGCTAAAATAAATGCCGATAACGAAAAGAAAATTTTCGATCGTCAGAAGGAATTGTTCGAGAAAAAAGTAATTTCTGCTAACGATTTCGATTTAGCGAAAAATGCCTACGACAATGCGCTTCAGAATGTTCGAGCGGCCGAAGAAAACTACGAAATTATTAAAACCGGTACAACAACCGACGCAGGAAACGCAGCAACAACAGAAATTAAGGCCCCTATTTCTGGCATGGTACTTAATGTCCCCATCAAAATAGGAAACCAAGTAATTGAGGCGAACAACTTCAACGAAGGTACTACTCTTGCTAGTATTGCCAACGTAAACGATATGATTTTTGAAGGAAAAGTAGACGAGTCAGAAGTAGGAAAAATTCAAGAAAAACTTCCGTTAGAAATTACCATTGGCGCAATAGAGAAAGTAGTATTCGATGCTATTTTAGATTACATTTCGCCCCAAGGGAAAGACGAAAACGGGGCTGTACAATTTGAAATTGAAGGAACCTTAAACGATACCCAAGGAATATTTATTCGCTCAGGACTAAGTGCAAACGCTTCTATTATTCTTGAACGAGCAAACGAAGTTTTAGCCATTAAAGAAGCTTTAGTTCAGTTTGACGAAAAAACCCAAGCTCCATTTGTAGAAGTAAAAACAGGCGAGCAAGAATTCGAAAGAAGAAATGTAGAACTCGGACTTAGCGATGGCATTTTTGTTGAAATCAAATCGGGCGTTAACAAAGATGATGAAATTAAGGTGTGGAATAAAGTAGCTCCTACTGCCGGATTTGGCGGTAGAAGAAGGTAAAACAGAAACAGATGAACGTAATTAAATCAACATTAGTTCTTTTCTTACTGGTAGCCTTTCATCATTCTACCAATGCACAAGACAACAAAAAATGGACGCTAGAAGCCTGTATTTTTCACGCCCTTGAAAATAACATCACGGTTAAACTAAACGAGCTTGAAATCGAGAACGCTGAGGTAGGCATGAAGGAAGCTTACGGAAACTACATGCCAAATTTTAACATGAACATGAACAATGCTTGGGTTTCGGGTCTTACGCAAAACGTAACTACAGGAATCCTAGAGCAACAAACAACGCGAAATTTTTCGTTTAATGGTACCGCAGGCGTCCCCATTTTTAATGGATTAGCCAACTTGCGCCAATTCGAACGTGCCAAAATCGCACGTCTAGCAAGCCAGTACAATTTGAACCAAATTAAAGACGATATTTCGGTTGCGGTAGCCAATTCATATTTACAAGTTTTGGTGAGTAAGCAAACTGCAAAGTTACTAAGGGAACAGAACATCGTAACCAAAGATCAAATTGAATTAACCCGTGCTTTAGTAGATGCAGGAACCATTCCTGAAGGAGATTTATTAGAAATTAAAGCCCAAGATGCAGACGAAGAAAGACAGCTAATTATTGCAGAAAACGATATAAAAATTTCATTAATTGGTCTTGCACAAACCCTACTCATTAAAAATTACGAAAGCTTTGATATTGCAGATGAAGATTACGATATCCCTATTACAGAAATTCTAACCAAATCGCCAGAAGAACTTATACTTAGCGCTAAACGCGAACGTTACGAGATACTTCTTGCCGAGCAAGATGTGGAGCTCGCAAAAAAAGATGTTCAACTTGCAAAAAGTCAATATTACCCAAGCATTAATGGTTTTTTCAACTATAACACAAGAGAAACTGACCGGGTAAATGTGGCTTCTGGAGGTATAGACCCAAACAATCCAACACGACAAATTGGTTTTGTTGAGTCTACCGGAGAAGCAGTGGTTTCTCCAAACTTTTTGCTTGAAACCATAAGCGCCGATCCGTTTTTTGATCAGCTTAGAAACAACGACGGTTACACTTTAGGACTTCAAATGAACATTCCTGTTTTCAATGGTTTTTCGGTACGTAACCAAGTGCAACGCTCTAAAATAAACTTAATGCGTAGCGAGTACCAATTGGAACAAGTAGAACTTAATTTAGAGTCCAATGTTTACCAAGCTTATGTAGATGCTCAAGGCGCTGCAAAAGCATACGAAGCTGCCGTAAAAGGGGTGGAAGCACAAGACATTGCCTTTCAGTACGCACAAGAACGCTTTAATGTCGGGCTAAGCAATGCATTCGATTTAACCCAGTCTAAATTTAGGCTAACCAATGCAGAAAATCAATTGGTACAAGCCAAATACAATTTTATTTTTAGAATAAAAGTCTTAGAGCTGTTTTTTGGGATTCGTCCTGTCGAATACTAAGCTGTACTCATTCAACTATAATAATACATATTCTTCATTAAATAAGCCTCGCAATTGCGAGGCTTATTTTTTTAGTAATACCAGTTATGGGTTGAAATTACTGGAAAAGAAAGCGATGATTTTTTTCTTTATGGAAATCAGAAAAATCAAGCATAGCCTTAGCTATGGTTTCTTTTTGTAATGAAACAGAAAGGAAAAAAGGGCGTTTTATTACGGTAATTTCAATTGATAACTGAGATTGTACAAAAACAAAACAAATACGGCAAAAAAAATGCTTGAACAAAAGCAGCTTCAACGAATAACTTGTACTTTTGCAGCTTCAAAATAAAATTCATGTACAGAAGTCATACAAACGGAGAACTACGCATCGACCACCTTAACCAAGAAGTTACACTTGCAGGTTGGGTTCAAAAATCAAGAGACAAAGGATTTATAATTTGGGTAGATTTACGAGACCGATACGGAATCACACAATTGGTTTTTGATGCCGAACGCACGCCAAAAGAAATCATGGAGAAAGCGCGCAAGCTTAACCGTGAGTTTGTAATTCAAATAAAAGGAGTAGTTATCGAGCGTGAATCTAAAAACCTTCAGATGCCTACGGGTGAAGTAGAAGTTTTAGTGACCGACTTTTTTATTTTGAACGAAGCCAAAACACCACCGTTTACCATAGAAAATGAAACCGATGGTGGCGAAGACCTACGGATGAAGTACCGCTACTTGGATATACGAAGAAATCCTGTAAAAGACAAACTTATCTTTAGAAGTAAGGTGGCTATGGAAGTTAGAAAATACCTTTCTAACGAAGGTTTTATTGAAGTTGAAACCCCTTACTTAATTAAATCGACTCCAGAAGGTGCGCGGGATTTTGTGGTTCCGAGCCGAATGAATGGAGGGCAATTTTACGCCCTACCTCAGTCGCCACAAACCTTTAAGCAATTACTTATGGTAGGTGGTTTAGACAAGTATTTTCAGATTGTAAAATGCTTTAGAGACGAGGACTTACGTGCCGATAGACAACCCGAGTTTACGCAAATAGATTGCGAAATGGCATTTGTAGAGCAAGAAGACATCCTACAAGCTTTTGAAGGCTTAACCAAACACTTATTAAAAGAAATAAACGGGGTTGAGGTAGAAAATTTCCCACGAATGACCTACGATGACGCCATGAAAACCTACGGAAACGACAAGCCAGACATTCGGTTTGGAATGAAGTTTGCCGAACTGAATGATGTTGCCCAACAAAAAGATTTCAAGGTATTTAATGAAGCGGAATTAGTAGTGGGGATAGCCGTACCAAATGCAGGTAATTTCACTCGAAAAGAAATTGACGAACTTATTAAATGGGTGCAACGTCCGCAAGTAGGTGCCAAAGGCATGGTGTATGTAAAATGCAATGAAGACGGAAGCTTTAAATCCTCTGTCGACAAATTTTACGACCAAAACGACCTTGCTAAATGGGCTGAATTAACAGAAGCAAAAGCAGGCGATTTAATTTGTGTACTTTCTGGAGAAACAAACGCTACCCGCGCTCAATTAAGCGCCCTGCGAATGGAGCTAGGAAACCGTCTTGGATTACGCAAACCCACTGAATTTGCTCCGCTTTGGGTAATTGATTTCCCGTTGCTTGAATGGGACGAAGAAACCCAACGCTACCACGCCATGCACCACCCATTTACTTCGCCTAAAGCAGAACAGCTTCCTTTATTGGCTACAAATCCAGGAGCTGTAAAAGCAAATGCTTATGATTTAGTATTAAACGGAAACGAAATAGGAGGAGGTTCAATTCGAATTCACGACAAGAAAACCCAAGCCATGATGTTCGACTACCTTGGCTTTTCAGCAGAGGAAGCAGAAGCTCAATTTGGGTTTTTGATGGATGCTTTCCAATATGGCGCGCCACCTCACGGAGGAATTGCCTTTGGTTTAGATAGATTAGTCGCAATTTTAGGCGGTCAAGAAAGCATCCGGGATTTTATTGCTTTCCCAAAAAACAATTCTGGAAGAGATGTAATGATTGATGCACCCGCAAAAATTGACGATACTCAATTAAAGGAGTTATTTTTAGCCAGCACCTTTCAACCCAAAAAAGAAGACTAAATTGGCAACTATTCTCTGCATAGAAACGGCAACCACCAACTGTTCAGTTGCCCTTGGCGTTAATGGCCAATGTGTTGCTTTGCGCGAATTTGATTCGCCAAAGTATAGCCATGCAGAGCAACTACACGACTTTATAACGGCTGTTTTAAAAGAAGCTAAATTAACATTTAACAATCTTGATGCCGTTGCCGTTAGCAAAGGCCCTGGATCTTACACAGGATTGAGGATTGGTGTTTCTGCAGCCAAAGGAATTTGCTTCGCCATGGATATACCACTACTAAGTGTTCCTACGTTACAAGTACTAGCAAAACAGCTAAGGGTAGCCGATGGCGAGCTAATTATCCCCATGTTAGATGCACGAAGAATGGAAGTCTACACTCAATTTTTCGATGCTGAGCATAAAGCTATTTCAGCTACCGAAGCGTTGGTTTTAGACGAAAATTCATTTAGCGAACTTGCAGCTGAGAAGAAGCTTCACTTTATTGGAAATGGTGTAGAAAAATTCAAACAAATTGCAGCACACAAAAATTTTTTCTTTTACACAGAAGCAGCCGTTTCTGCAAAACAAATGCTAGCTGTAAGCCTAGAAAAATACAGGAAAAGAGAAATGGAAGACGTGGCTTATTTTGAGCCTTACTACCTTAAAGACTTTGTGGCTGGCAAACCGAAACAACAAGTTGACTAATTTTTTTGTTTTTTTCTGAATTATTGTTACTTTTACTTTCGTATAACTAACACCAATGTAAACTTTAAGTGTCACTAATCAGCTCATTCATTTTTTCCTGTAGTTATTTGTTTATAGCTTCCGCTGCACAGCTTTCGGGAGATAGATTAATTACAATTTTTTTTAATGAAAAAATCAACTTTGCTCCATTAGCGGCGTTTTTTAGTCCAATTGGTTCAACAATTTTTCATCCATGCTTATCAAAATATACGGAAGTGCAGTTTTTGGAGTCGAAGCTCAAACTATAACTATTGAAGTTAATATTGCAACAGGAATTGGTTATCATTTGGTTGGTTTACCAGATAATGCCATTCGCGAAAGCAGCTACCGGATTCAGGCAGCGCTTAAAAACACAGGCTATAATTTCCCTGGAAAGAAAATTACCGTAAACATGGCACCAGCCGATTTACGGAAAGAAGGTTCGGCGTACGACCTGAGCTTTGCTATGGGAATTTTAGCAGCCTCGGGACAAATTAAAGCTACTGCATTGCATAGGTATCTAATTATGGGCGAGCTCTCTTTAGACGGAAGCTTACAGCCGATTAAAGGCGCACTACCCATTGCTATAAAAGCACTAGAAGAAGGTTTTGACGGATTTATCTTACCCAAGCAAAATGCCCAAGAAGCGGCGATTGTAGAAGGCCTAAAAGTTTATGGCGTTGAAAATATTACGCAAGTAATTGACTTTTTTGATAAGGATGAACCACTCGAACAAACAATTGTAGATATACAGGCCACTTTTTATGATTGTTTGAGCAAGCCAGAATTTGATTTTGCCGATGTAAAAGGACAAGAATCTATAAAACGATGTATGGAAATTGCAGCAGCCGGAGGACATAATATAATAATGATTGGTCCTCCTGGTTCAGGAAAAACAATGCTTGCCAAACGACTGCCTAGTATTTTGCCTCCCATGTCGCTACAAGAAGCCTTAGAAACTACCAAAATTCACTCCGTGGTTGGTCGGTTAAAAGAAAATATGGGCTTAATGGCTGAGCGACCTTTTAGAAGTCCTCACCACACCATTTCTGATGTTGCACTTGTTGGAGGAGGGACTTACCCTCAACCTGGTGAAATTTCGCTCTCCCATAATGGCGTGCTATTTCTGGATGAATTACCTGAATTTAAACGCACAGTTTTGGAAGTCATGCGCCAGCCTTTAGAGGATAGAGAAGTAACCATTTCGCGGGCTAAATTTACGGTTACCTATCCATCTAGCTTTATGCTAGTAGCAAGCATGAATCCAAGTCCTGGAGGTTACTTTAACGATCCAGATGCACCAGTAAGCTCTTCGCCAGCTGAAATGCAGCGTTATTTGAGCAAAATTTCTGGGCCTTTACTGGACCGAATTGATATTCATATTGAAGTAACTCCAGTCCCTTTTGATAAGTTAAGCGAAGAACGACGTGGGGAAAGTAGCGTAGAAATTAGAAAAAGAGTAACCAAAGCAAGGCAAGTACAAACCGAACGTTTCACAGAATTGCCAAACATTCATTACAATGCACAAATGGGCGTACAACAATTACGAGCTTTTTGTCCGCTGGATGAAACTTCAAAAACACTGCTAAAAACCGCTATGGAGCGACTTAATTTATCGGCGCGTGCATACGATAGAATCCTAAAAGTAGCTAGAACCATTGCAGATTTAGAGGGAAGTAAGGATATACAAGGGATGCACATTAGTGAAGCTATTCAATACAGAAGCTTAGATCGAGATGGATGGCTAGGCTAACACCACATAGCAAACGAATTTTCCCTTACAACTTAAGATAAACTTCTAATACCATTTATCAATTGAAATCATTGTAATAATAAATCTAAAATCCGTCACCCAAATATCATAACTATTTCTTTTATTTCGTATCTCAAAAGTAGTATTTTGAAATTTAAAATATTACTCCGAACTTATTTCTTCTGGGCAGGCACGGATTGCAAATCCGTGCTATTGGGTGTTTTCTAGCAAAGATAATAATTATAACACTTTTATCTTTTGAGTGGGCACGGATTGCAAATCCGCGCTATCGGGTGTTTATGTATTTTTTGTATCAGTATCTTTTGAAATATTATGTTTTTGAATTAAGATTTTATAAATCAGATTTATTAGAAAAAAGAGATAGCAAAAAAAGAATATAAAATAACTATATATAGCATAGTCTACGCCATTATTTGAAACAAAAAGAACAGGTGCATTTGCTATTTGATAAATAACAAATACTAAATATAAAACCATAATTATACTTATATTCTTTAAAAAAATTAACTTTTGAACATGAAGTGATTTAAATTTATTTTTTGGAGAACTCCAAATGATTAAATAAACATAAAACAATGAAAAGAGATTGATTAACGTTCCTTTCCAATATAAGTTAATATAATCATCTAAGTTGACTATCAAATAAATAGGTGCAACCCCACCAATTAATATTAATGTTCCTAAGAAATCTATTGAATTATCTTTTTTCATGATTTGCTATAATTTGATTTTGAAGATTAGCGTCTAAGTAATAGTAAGCTGTGTTAGTAACTAATAAAATAGTTGCTGCTTCAACAGTTCGGCTAAGGGTATATGTTCATCTAACAGTTACTACGAAGTTGCAAACTTCGCAGAGCTGGAATTTAAAATATCACTCCGAACTTATTTCTTCTGGGCGGGCACGGATTGCAAATCCGCGCTATCGGGTTTCAGACAGGGGGCTTCAATATTGTTCAAATGAATACCAGAAATTATTGAAAGAAAACAACATAAAGACAAGTATGACAGAACAGTATGACCCTTATGAAAATGCAGTAGCAGAGAGAATAAACGGAATATTAAAACAAGAATTTGGAGTAGCTAGACCTCTCAAAAACATAAACGAAAAGAGTAAATTGATTGAGCAGAGTGTACAGATTTATAATCAAGAAAGACCTCATTTATCAAACAACATGCTAACTCCAAATCAAATGCACAAACAGTCAAAAGTAAAAATGAAAACCTATAAATCAAAAATTCCTTGCATCGGTACCGATGCAAGGAATTAATTGTAAATTTGAATAGTAATAATCTGTATCGATTATTTAGGACTAGTCATCTCGGACTACAAGTCCGAGAAATTTGGTTTTACTTTTGATAACAAAAAACCATCATCTAATTGAATTTCTAAAGTATCTCCAACAGTTATATCCTTGTATAAAAATGTAACATCCTGTTTACTAAGTTTTATTACCTCTATTAAAAACTTATTGTTTTCTGACTTACTCTTTATTTTCTTTTTAAGAATACTTTTTAAAATGATATCATCATTATCACCAGCATTTTTAATCCAATCCATTAAACCTGGACATTCATATAACACTGCATTTGAGTTTTTCGTATCCATTGGTAATCTAATATAAATCGTATCTGTTATATTATAATTAATGTAGTCTCTTTTCGATTTTTCATTTAAAAGCTTTTTACATTTCTCCAATCTTTCAGTGTTAATTTTAACCTGTTCTATTTGACTTTCTAAGTCTATATCTACGTTATTTAGTTTTCTATGTAAAGAAATTGAAACTATTCTTCCTATGTCTGTCTCATTATCTAACCCTCTTGATTTTAGATAATCAACAAGCTTTTCACCCTGCTCAGTATTATAAATTTTATGATGAACTATTTTAGCAAATTCATAATCAATTTCTTGAATAGATGTTAATTCTGAGCTACTTGAAAAACTATCTTTAGTTTTGTTATTCCACGTTTTTGACAAATCATCTATAAATAAATTAAGTGAATCTGTTTTCTTTGCACAACTAAGCGTAAGTAGTAAAACAAAAATGTATAAAAATTTCATATTTTTAATTATTCAATAATTCCTATGTTTTTTCTTATTCTCTTAATCGCATCTTTTGGAAAACGAGGATTTGTATGGAAATCTCCTCTATATAATTTACGATTTCTATTTGACATATATATAGGTACATTATAATCCTTAGAAATTGATTGATCTGTTGTTAAAAATCCACCCCGATAGCGCGGATTTGCAATCCGTGCCCATAAAGAATGTTAAAACACATTTTGTACCAACACCTCCAATTCATAATCTAATTCCGCATAGTTTCTTGCAGAACTAAAATAATAATTTTCTGGTGAAGTAACTATTTTTTCTTTTACTGCATTATAATGAATATAGTCAATTTTTTGTTTTATAAATGAGTTGCTATAAATATGTTCTGCATGATAACCGTCTTGCCAAACTTTGTATTGTTGTTCTCTTTTTAAATGCGAGCAGGCTTTACTAAAATAATCTAAAAGCCACTCTCGCCGACTTTCTGGTTCTTCAATAATGGTTTGTATAATTTTTTTAGAAGTAAACTTTTTAAAGTCTCTAATAACATCCGATAAAACAAACCCATTTGTAGCTTTACAAAATAAATGTAAATGACTAGACATCAAGGTCCATGCATAAATCTCTAAACCTTTGTGTTCTTGACAGTATTTTAAAGCGTTGGTAATAACATACTTTTGATTTAATCTTGTAAATACATCTATCCATCCCACAGTTGTAATGGTTATAAAATAGGCGTCTTCTGTGGT
>JBHYFG010000016.1:0-11124 GCA_051859645.1 Psychroflexus sp.
AAAACTTACCTTCTTCTGTTTTGAAAAACATATTTTAAACCTCAAACCGAAAGTTGCATTTATAGGTTGAATTCAAATGTTTTGTGAATCCCCTACGTCGGTTTAGCTCGTGTGGTTGTTATTTTTTAAAAAGGAACTCGTGAACCTCCTTCGTCGGTTTAGCTCGTGTGGTTTTTGTTTTTTAAAAGGGTACTCGTGAACTTTCTTCGTTAGATTGCTTTTCATAACGTAGTTTTAGTATATAAATCGGGTTTATTTGATAAATGATGTTTACCTTGGGCTTCGTTATAGCCTAAAAATATGAATTTACTAAAAAGAACATTTAATGCTTAAATGTTTATAAATCGTGTAATTGTTTAATAGTTATACAAATGATGTATAAAAAAGTAATCATTTACCTTAGCATTGCATTGGTTTGCTACTCGTGTGGAGTAACACGTATAAACCCAGATCTAAACTTGAAATTTGAGGTTCTTGATGAGTACATCATCCCCCCTAAAATCTATGTAAATGGCGAAGAAATTGGTGGATTATCAGGTATAGATTACAGGGATGGAAAACTTCTTTTAGTGGACGATCGCTCTACAAAACCTATTATTTATGAAGTAGATTTTGTAACAGAAGCTACTACAATAGATACGTTGATTTTTCGTACGGCCATCAATTTAAAGCAAACCGACCCTTCTGTTTTTAAACCCATTTCTATGGATTTAGAGTCGGTTAAATTTGATCCGAATAATCCTAATTTTTGGTGGATTGCTAACGAGGGAAATATGAATGCCAATAAAAATGGAGGGGTTTATCAACTCAGTAAAGAAGGTAAATTTATTTCAGCATTAGAACTTCCTCCATATTTTACAGCAACTAACGATAATTCGCCAAGAAATAATGGTGTATTTGAAGCAATGGATTTTTCTATCGATGCCCAGAAAATAGTCATTACAACGGAGTTGCCTTTAGTGATGGACGCAAAAAAACCACAGTTATGGAAATCTTACACCCCCATTCGATTTGTAGTTTTTGATAGAAATTCACTTAAAGCAGAAGAAGCTTACCTTTACGACTTAGATAGGATTGTTTTATGGCCATTTCTCCCTTTTATGATTAATGGGGTAACTGAAATCCTTAGTTATACAGAAGATTCTTTTTTTGTACTTGAACGCGCCTTCTCTGCCGGTCGAGGTAAAAAATCTAATCGAGTAAAACTTTTTTTAGCATCTACTAGCAAAGCAACCAATGTCCTTCATTTGGAGGAATTACCACCCAAAAAAGAAGTACAACTCATGCAAAAAGATTTGGTGCTCGATTTTAAAAAGATACGGAAAAAATTGACATCTAAGCGAATTGATAATATAGAAGGATTATGTTACGGACCAAAATTACCCAATGGCAACCGCACTTTACTTCTTATTTCAGATAATAACTTCAATACTTTTACCAATCAAATTACCCAACTAATTTGGCTAGAAATAATCGAGTAAAATCAATTTGATAAATGGTATTAATTCAATTCTTGAATTTTAAGAGAAACGGAACCCGATTTACTAAGTCGTTTATTTGTTTGAAGATTAAAGAATGAATAATTTGAGTTTAAATAATAACGGATTTTGAAGTGGAAAAGCTATATTTGTTGGGTTCAAGTTTAAATCTTACAAGATGCGAAGAATAGTTGTTTTAGTTTTAGTTGCTTTATTTGCTTCATGCGCTAACGAAGTAAAGCAAAAGCCAGAGGGCTACGTTAATTTCGATTTCCCAAGTCCTGAGATGGCTGCTGAAACCAATTATTACTTTATTCGTCACGCAGAAAAGGTGCTAGACGATCCAAATGACGAAGATCCTCAACTTACGGTTCAAGGAAATAAACGCGCTTTATATTGGTCGACTTACTTCAAAAATAAAGAGTTGGATGCGTTTTATACCACATCATTTATGCGGAATTTTCAAACTTTAATCCCAACGCTTCACGAATACCAAGGAAAGCCAACGACTTACTACGCAGATCAAGATTCGCTTTTTAGCAAAGCGTTTTGGAAGGATACAGCCGGCAAAAACGTGCTTGTAGTCGGGCATAACAATACCACTCCTAATTTTGCAAATGAAATTTTGCGTAAGGAAAAGTATCCGGTTATCGATGAGAAAGTATATGGTAATTTGTATCACGTAAACATAAACCGTGATGGGAAAATAAAAGATACGCTTATTAGCTTGGAAAATTTCAAGTTGCCAAAAGAGGTTGAGGATTTGTTTGAAGAGGAGTTTAATTTCTAACTTCAAATCAATTCCACTTATGTTAATGCGAACTAGTTTAAGGCTTACTTCTTAGAAACCTAGCTTGAAGTGATTTTTGTCTAATCACATTCTTTAATCACCACTGAAATAGCTGAATTTTCTATACTAGAAACTAATTTCAGTTCGTCCTTCTCATAAAGCTTTGCAATGTTCTCTATGGAAGTATTGTTGCTTTCAGGTGTATAATTGTTGTAGTTAACAAACCGAATTCCTTCAACAAAAGTTTCGCTTGTAACTTCTCTAAATCGTATCCCTCCTCCGTTTACTAAAAAGGTATAGGCTAAGTATTGTAGTTGAAAACTTTCTACATCAAACCAATACCTATACACGTCTTGAAAGTCTTGACCTCCGCCTTCTTCTTGAAACTGTACCGCAACTACATGGTAGTCTACCCCCTTAATTGTTTCTTTTCCTAAGTAAGATTTTATTGCAGCTGGATCGTTTAAGCGCATCGGTAATTGCACAAAGTAATGCACCGAATTAATAGATTCTCCATACAAATTTGCGATGCTATCATCTAAGAAAACTCGTTTATCGTTAATTTTTCTTGTTAGTTTCGGGTAGATTAGCTGGTCTTGGATAGTAGAAGAGGTGTCTACTTTTATGCGTTCCAAAAGGTTAGCGCCGCAGCCAATATCACTTTTATAAGTATAATCCCTAAATTGAAATTGAACAATGGCCTGATTAAACTTGTCTGTTCCTGAGGCATTGATGCTGCTATTTACAATTTCTTCGGCTGTTAGTTTGTCTTCTGGTGTTTTGCAACCTAGGAAAACAAGAATGAACAAAACCACAAAAACAGGTTGTTTCATCTGTAAAAGTTTAATTGTTTAAACGAAAGTAAATATAACAAAAAAACCAGCATTGTAAAATGCTGGTGTGCTATTTGGATAGTAGGAATCTACTATAAGTTTGCTTTCGACTTAATCGACTGGATGTACTGAGCCTTTTTAAGTTGCTGTCTTTTTAAAACAGAAGGCTTAGTAAACTCTTTTTTCTCACGCAATTTCTGTAATACTTTTGTATCACGAAATTTTCTCTTTAAACGCTTTAGTGCGCGATCAATTTTTTCTCCGTCTTTTACTTTTATTATTAACATATAAGTGATGTATTTGTATGTTCTAATTTTCGATTTTCGAGGTGCAAATATAGAAATATAATTTGTTTTATTCGAGTTGTTTGTAATTTTTTTTCAAATAAATGTGCGCTTTATTTTTATATTGTATTTCAATTGATAAACGGTATTAGTTACTTAAAATTGATTATAAGTCTACAGAAATTCCAGTTCGAAACGAAAAAATAAAATTTGTTATAGGTACTATAGGTTTGTCTTCGTAATTGATTTCTAAACTATTGGTTAGTGAAAAACGTTCGGATATTTTAGTGTTTAAGTTTGTAATGCTGCTAATTCGATGCCTGAAGGAGTTAATTGAATCGTCGTAGCCAACTTGATAGTAATTAATGGTATTTATATCTAAGTATTCATTTACAGAGTACCTAAATGAAATGTGCGTCGAACTTTTTAAGAATTGAACTTCTTGTATTTGTTCAGTAATGGGGTTGGTCCAACGTTCATTTTCTGCTAATAGTCCTGATGCAATAACCAATGATAGCTGATCGTTTTCAGCAACTTTGTAACGTAAATTTGCACCAGCTATCATCCTTGGGTCCAGTCCTCTAAAGTTATCGTACGAATACTGCACATAGGCATCGTAGTTGAACTTTCGTTTCCTGAAAAAGTTAATTCTACCGTGTATAAATCCAAAGTTCAGAAAGTCGTTGTCGTTAATTCTTAAGTAGTCCAATTTTGCAACGCCAACATAAGCATGTTCTTTTGGAAAATACAGCGCATTTAAATCTACGTTATAGCCAAAAAGATTCACCGGCGAATCTTCAGCTGCGCTTCTATTAAAAACACTTAGACCAAACGTAGATTTAAAGCTGAAATGCTTTGCGGTATCCTGCTTAATTTTATAACGTTCAATATTTAAAATTTGCGCTTTACCATCAATAATTAATGAGAAAAAAAAGATAACTACTAAATACAGTTTTTGGTTACTATAGTTCATGAATTATTATTTTTTGCTTCCTCCTCTTAAAAAGCCTCCTAAAACATCTTTTGCTTTTTCTTTAACTTCGTCTTCAATTTTGCGTGTCTCTGTTGAGTCACTTTCACTGTTGTTTCTTTCGTTACCAAGTAAGTTTCTAATTTTGTCTTCAACTCTTCCTTGCGCCTCTTGTTTTACCTTCGATTTTTGTGCGTCTATGATTTGTTTAGTTAAGTCGCTTATTGCATTTTGTAGGTTTAGTTGAATTCTTGGGTTGGTGAAACTTCCTCCAATTCCTACGGGCAAATCAACAGTCATCCCGCGTAGATCTTGATTACTTAAATTAGCAATTTGCTGGCTTATGCTGCTTCCTAGCAATGTAGCTGGAATTTTTACATCCATAGTGTAGTCCATATTTCCGTCTAATTGGTGGCTTCCTTTGGTGGTTATGTCAACGCCTTCAATACTAAAGTTAAATGGTTGCACATTTAATTGGCCATTGCTAAAACTAGCTTGGGTAGTAAGATTATTCAAGTTCATTTTGCTGAAATCAACAAAATTCAATTCATTATTTAAGTTGTTGAGTAGTGGTGTTTGCGCTGGATTTACTTTTGCTTGTACAATAGAAGCAAGAATATCTCCTCCTAAACTTTCTAAAACTGGGCTCAAATCAGGAGTTAAATCACCATTTAAGTCCATGTTTGTACTTATTCTTCCCGTAAGCGCACTAGCAATAGGGGCAACGCTTTTTGCAAGTTCCATTTGCGTGAAAAGTTGAGCAATGTCTACGTTGTTAAAACCAAACTGCATTGCAAAGTTAGGGGTCTCTTCCTTGGTCGATACCACCCCTTTAAGGGTAATGGTGCCAGCGAAAAGTTGTGCAGATATATCTTCAAAGCGCAAAGATTCATTTTTTATAACCAAACTACCTTCTGCGTTTTGCAAACGCATAGCATCGTAAAAAACTTCATTGGCGTTAAAGTCAAGGGCTAAATCCAGAAAGCTAGGAATTTTAATTGCTTCTTGCACCTCATTTGTAGAGGAGCTATTTTCTTCTGAATGTTCACTTTCTTCAAAACTCATAAAATCACTTACGTAAAACGACGTAGATGTTGCTTTAAATCTTCCTTTTAAATCTTGTCCAGAAAACATGTATCCTAATAGGTTGTCAAGTCGACCATTAGCTTTTATAGCTGTTTTTCCAGTTTTCATTTCAAATTGCTCCAGCCTTATATCTTTATTCGAAAAAGCTAAATCTACCACCTTAATTTCATAGGGATTTATGAGTTCTTCACTGTTGAAAATAAAATCTTTTAGTGAAAATTTCCCTGTTGCCGAAACTCTTTCATAGCGTTCTTTTTCAATGTCGTCCATTGCAAATCTTGTTTGTAGATTGGCCGTTAATATTCCGCTAAGTCCAAGTGGTTCTTCCATAGGGTAGGCTTGGTCTATGTTGCTTAAATCAATTTTTCCATTAGCTGTCAAATCTACTTTCATGTTTTGGGTAACATCTTTAAGTGAAAGTTTTCCATTAAATACGTCCTGATCTACCTTAAATCCAAACATTGGAATATCTACTTCGGTACTTTCAATGTTACCGTTGGCGTTGAAAATTTTCACCATAAAGTTGATTTCTTCCACTTTTTTAGGAAGTTCACTATAAGCAAAAGAAGCATTATTGCTAGCCATTTCAATTGCAAAATTTGGTATGGTGCTTTCTGAATACGTACCATTAATATTTCCTTTTACCGAAAAATCGCCAGTCGTACTTACTTGATTTAAGTCTGAAGCATAGGCTTCTGGGATGAGGGCTAAAAAGTTTTTGAAATCAGTTGAGGGGGTAGAAAAATCAATTTCCATGGCTATAGCTTCATCTTCCAACTGAACAAAACCATTAAATTGAAGCATTAATTGGTTAATGAGTGCGGTGTTTTCTAAAAATGAAAATTTCATTTGTTCCAAATCAATTCCAATCGTAGCATCCAATTGCACAAAATGATTATTGATGTAGTTAACATCCTCTAAATCAAAAGAAATTCGAGTGTCCGTGTGTGTGTTAAGATCAAAAATTTGTGCTTCAAAATTGCCATCTCCTCGGTGATTAAAATCCTTTAGCTGAAGTTTCATTTTGGACATTTCATCGTTATAGGTCAGCGAAGAGTTGTTAATTTCATAATGACTAATGCTTAATTGAAGGTCGCTTGGCGTTTGATCTTTTGTGGGTTTTACGTCACTTTCATCAGAAATTGCAATATCATAGTTGGCATTTCCTAGGCTATCTATTTTAATATTAAATTTTCCGTTGCTTAAAGCTAGTTCGTCAATCTTAATGCCTTCGCTTTTAAATAATTGGAGAAGTCCCATTTTAGTTTCAAAACTTCCAATGTACGCTAGTGTATCACCTTCAAAAGGTACTTCGTTTATTACGCTTACACCTTGTAATTCCAATGATGCATTTGGGAAATTACGAAGTAAACTTAGGTTAAGATTGTTCCAGCTGACTTCAGCACGTAATTGCTCATTGATTTGTTTTTTTACGATGGATTCGATTTTCCCTTTAAACAAAAAAGGGCTGATAAGTAAAATGAGCAAACTAATTAAAAGGATACTCCCAAGTATTTTAAGTGCTTTTTTCATGGTTTAGGCATTTAAGTTGAATTTCTGTTTACAAAAGTAAAAATTTCAATTCAGGAAAGTTTTAATAATAAGCCAATACTAAGTTTTGGTTCGGTTTTTAATACCTGTTCGATCAGAAAAACTGATGCCAGTAATTTCAGCTGATAAATGCTTTAAGTCATGATTCACAACCTTTCAATAACGTAAAAAAGAAAATATTAACGGGGCATAAAATGGTAGTAAAGTTGTAATTTGAATCCTTGTTTAGTGATTTATTTGTTATTTTAGAAAAGTAAACTAGGTGATGCTATTTTTCTAATTTGGTTCGATAGGTAATTATGTGCGCTTTTTTCTACAAAGATTTTAAGTCGATTATTTGTGAAAACTAACAAAATTAAATTACCTTTAAGCCATAATATTCTAATAACCAAAATTATGCCAGTACTTACACAAGACGAGTTTGACGACCTGAACCAACGTTTAATTAACGCAGAAGATGGTCTTAAAGAGGTAACTTACGACTTAGAAGAAGCAAATGACAAAGCTAAAAGAGAAAAAAATCAGAAATCTATTTTTTTAGTAATGAGTGTAGTATTCTTTTTGTTGCTAGTTGCTGCAACATCCGTTTACTTTTTTCAGCCCGACCTATTAGCCATTGATGGTCAGTCTTTGGCGGAAGACGAAATAGTTGTAAAACATTCGGAAATATCTGGTTATCAAGATCAGATAGCACAGTTAACAGCTCAAGTTAATGAATTGTCTAAACGAAGCCATCCTTTAGATAATGGGGAATTTTACGCAGTTCAGCTTGGTGCGTTTAAGAAATTTAATACCCGTTTGTCTTCGGAGTCTTATACAATTGTAAATAATGCCAACTTTAAAGATTTTAATTTATATACTTTAGGGGTTTTCGATACCAAAGAAGAAGCAGAGAAACTTCGTGATATTGTAAGAAGGTTGAATTTTAGAGACGCTTTTGTTGGGTATTACCAAGATGGCGTTAGAGTAGAGAAATAAAAATTAGTCTTCTTTTGCCTTTTTAAAAAAAAAGAAAAGGACTGAAAATGGGTTATTATGCTAATTTCAATTGATGATTGGTATTACATTATACCTTCAGAAACAAAAAAGCTCCAACGATACGTTGGAGCTTTTTACACTAATACACTAAGATTATAGGTTTTATCGAAATCTGTCAGCAGATTTTACAAGATCCTCGTCCTTTTTAATTGCTTTATTGGCTAAAGCTAAAAATACGATAGAAATAATCGGAAGAAAAATCCCAATACCTTTCTCAGAAATTTCCATTTCTCCAGGTAAGATTAGCGTCCAGTAAACGAAAAATCCTATGGTTAAAAAGTTTATTAAAATATTTATTCTGCCAAGAACAAACTGTTTAAGCCTAGTTTTATATAAAAAAATTGAAACAATAGATAAAAGTACACTCATGCTTCCTAAAAACAAAGTAGCAGTGAAGTCTTTGCCGTAAAAAGCTTTACCTGTATCGCTCCAAATTGGAACAAACGTAAGCCAAGCTATTCCAAAAAGAGCTGCTGCAACTAAGTACAAGCTTTGTATACGTTGAATCATTTTTTTTATGCAAAAATAAAATGTTTATTCTAATTTTCACTGCGAAATCAAAATATTTTGTTGTATAATTGCAGTATCAAATGATGTTTTAGTCATAAACATCGCAAACACATTTACTTACAACCAAATGTTTTTCCTATTTTTTTAAAAATAAAATCATTTACATTTATACATGTTAGAGATTATCGAACTTAAATCGAAAAAGCTACCTGAACTTCAGGATATAGCAAACAAGCTGAATATACCTAAATATAAGTATATGAAAAAGCTTGACTTAATATACCAAATACTTGATTATCAAGCTTCAAATCCAGTTGCTGTGAAAGAGGCAGTATCGCCTAATGCGGTTGCAAATAAAACTGAAGGCGAGGTTAGTAAACCATCAAATACAAAAGCTCCGGCTGTTGTGGATAAAAAGTTATCTTCGAAAGATAATAATGCTGAAAAATCTAAGCGTAAAAGAGCAAGAATAAATTCTGAAAGTAAGCCTTCGAAGCAAAATCCTTTCGATAAAAAGAATACTCAAAACAGCAAGTCAACAGAGGCTTCAGATAAACAAGAAGCTAAGGAAAGTGTTGAGTCTTCAAAGGAAAACATGAAACCTGTCGAATCTAAACAAAATTCTTCTCAGGCTACTTCTCAAAACGAGACTGATGGTTCTTCGAAAAATACGCACCACAAAAGCGCTCATTCGCAGAAGCATAAACAAAAGCAATCTCAACAGGACAAAAAGAAACAGCAAGTTTCTCATCAGAAACAAAACTCTGCACAGGCTCCTAAAGACGCTAAAAATGAGGCTAGCAAAGAAGCTAAAAATCAGCCTCAGCAATCCAATGAAAAAAACGGCAATAAGGATCCTAAAGGAAAATATAAACAACCAGATTTTGAATTTGATGCGATAATAGAGTGTGAAGGTGTTTTAGAGTTAATGTCCGACGGTTACGGCTTTTTGCGTTCTTCAGACTATAATTATTTAGCTTCACCGGACGATATTTACTTGTCTCAGTCGCAAATTAAACTTTTTGGTCTTAAAACGGGTGATACTGTTTTAGGTCATGTAAGACCTCCGAAGGAAGGAGAAAAATATTTTCCACTGATTCGAATTGTAAAAATAAATGGGCTAGACCCTCAAGTGGTTAGAGACCGTGTGTCTTTTGAACATTTAACCCCTTTGTTTGCTCAAGAAAAATTTAAGTTGGCTGAAAAAAGCAGTACCTTATCTACAAGGATAATGGACATGTTCTCGCCGATCGGTAAAGGACAAAGAGGTATGATTGTTTCTCAGCCGAAAACAGGGAAGACTATGCTTCTTAAGGATATTGCAAATGCAATTGCGGCTAATCACCCCGAGGTTTATCAAATTATTTTGCTTATAGATGAACGTCCAGAGGAAGTTACGGACATGCAACGAAGTGTTCATGGTGAAGTTGTTGCTTCTACATTCGATAAAGAAGCAAATGAGCACGTGAAAGTAGCGAATATTGTTTTAGAAAAAGCGAAACGCCTAGTGGAATGTGGCCATGATGTGGTTATTTTACTGGATTCTATAACACGATTAGCTCGTGCTTATAATACCGTTCAGCCGTCTAGTGGTAAAGTATTAAGTGGGGGAGTAGATGCTAACGCACTTCATAAGCCTAAGCGTTTTTTTGGTGCTGCACGTAATATAGAGAATGGTGGTTCATTGTCTATCATTGCCACTGCACTTACGGATACAGGTTCTAAAATGGATGAAGTTATTTTTGAAGAATTTAAAGGCACCGGTAATATGGAGCTTCAGTTAGATAGAAAGATCTCTAACCGTAGAATCTTCCCAGCTATAGATCTGAATTCTTCTAGTACAAGAAGAGATGACTTACTGCTTGATGAAAATGCACTACAAAAAATGTGGATCATGAGAAAGTATCTTGCAGATATGAATCCTGTTGAAGCAATGGAATTTATTCATGACAGAGTTAAAAAGACAAAAAATAATGACGAATTCTTTCTTTCTATGAATTCATAGAGGTACATAGTATAATGTAATAAATTCAAAAAGCCTGCTTAAATCATTAAGCAGGCTTTTCTATAACCAAAAACCATGAAATTTATAAACAAAAAAAGAGTCCAAAGTGGACTCTTGAAATTTTCTTAAGAATCCTTTATGCTAAAGCAGCAACGTGCTTTGTTAAGCTAGATTTTAAATTACCAGCCTTATTAGCGTGAATAATATTCTTTTTTGCTAATTTATCTACCATAGAGATTACCTCAACAAGTAATTTAGAAGCTTCAGATTTATCTTCCGTATTTCTAAGTTTCTTGATAGCATTTCTAGTAGTTTTATGCTGATATTTATTGCGTAATCTTTTAGTTTCGCTGTTTCTAATTCTCTTTAATGCTGACTTATGATTTGCCATTTTATGTTGTTTTTTTGTAGTCCGTAGGGGAATCGAACCCCTGTTTTGAGGATGAAAACCTCATGTCCTAACCACTAGACGAACGGACCATTATTGATCTGTTATTATTATTTTTGTAGTCCGTAGGGGAATCGAACCCCTGTTTTGAGGATGAAAACCTCATGTCCTAACCACTAGACGAACGGACC
>JBHYFG010000016.1:11216-57591 GCA_051859645.1 Psychroflexus sp.
ATTATTTTTGTAGTCCGTAGGGGAATCGAACCCCTGTTTTGAGGATGAAAACCTCATGTCCTAACCACTAGACGAACGGACCATCGCTTAATTGCGGATGCAAAAATATATCTTTTTTACGTAGTTGAAAAATTTTTTTAAACTTTTTTGAAAAAAAAAATTAGTAAGCCTTGGCGAACAATACTTTTATATTTGTTTCAGTACCCGTAAATACACACTTTCCAGTAGTTTTTTGTGATTCATTTTCGGGTATACAGCGTATAGTAGCTTTGGTTAATTCTTTTATTTTTTGTTCAGTTTCTGCATTTCCGTCCCAGTAAGCTTCTATAAATCCTCCTTTGTTAGCTAAAACTTCTTTAAACTCATCAAAATTGTTGACAAAAGTTATATGCTCGTCTCTAAAGTTTTTTGCCTTTAAAAACAAGTCGTTTTGAATGATAGGAAGAAGACTGGTTATGTGTTGTGTAAGCTGGTCTTGGTTCACAAACTCTTTGGTTAGAGTGTCTCTTCTTGCAAGCTCGACCGTACCTTTTTCAAGGTCTTTGGGGCCGATTGCTACACGTAAAGGTACTCCTTGAAGTTCATATTGCGCAAATTTCCATCCCGGTTTATGGGTGTCTCTGTCGTCATATTTACATCTTATGCCGGCTTTTTCAAACTCTTCAATAAATTGCTCTGCTACTTTTGTTATTTCTGCAAGTTGCTCTTGCCCTTTATAAATAGGAACGATGACTACTTGTATAGGGGCTAAATTTGGTGGCAAAACAAGTCCATTGTCGTCGCTGTGAGTCATAATTAATGCCCCAATAAGTCTGGTAGACACGCCCCAGCTAGTTGCCCAAACGTGTTCTAATTTACCTTCTTTAGAGGTGAATTTTACATCAAAGGCCTTGGCGAAGTTTTGACCAAGAAAATGAGAAGTCCCTGCTTGTAATGCTTTCCCGTCTTGCATCAAAGCTTCAATACAATAGGTTTCCTCTGCTCCTGCAAAACGTTCACTCTCAGTTTTTCTGCCTTTTATTACAGGAATAGCCATGAAGTTCTCAACAAAATCAGCATACACATTATTCATCTGAACAGCCTCTTTTAGAGCTTCTTCTTTTGTAGCGTGGGCGGTGTGTCCTTCTTGCCACAAAAATTCAGCAGTTCTTAAAAAGAGTCTAGTTCTCATTTCCCATCGAACCACATTTGCCCACTGATTGATAAGAATTGGTAAATCTCTGTAGGATTGAATCCAACCTTTGTAAGTATTCCAAATAACCGCTTCGGAGGTTGGCCTAACAACAAGTTCTTCTTCTAGCTTTGCTTCAGGGTCTACCATTAATTTCCCCTTATTTTCAGGGTCATTTTTTAGTCTATAATGTGTAACAATGGCACACTCTTTTGCAAAACCTTCAGCATTTTTTTCTTCAGCTTCAAAAAGACTCTTTGGGACAAATAAGGGGAAGTATGCATTTTGATGTCCTGTTTTTTTGAATTTTTTGTCAAGTTCTGCTTGCATGCTTTCCCAAATTGCAAATCCATACGGCTTGATAACCATGCATCCACGAACAGCAGAATTTTCAGCCATATCGGCTCTTACTACGAGTTCGTTATACCATTTGGAATAATCTTCTGATCTTTTTGTTAGGCTTTTATTCATATTTTTGTGTTTTGGCACAGATATTGTTTATAATAATCATGTTAATTAGCGCAAAACTAATTAAATTTGTAATAAGTTAAACTATTAAAACCACAAGTTATGCGAGTTAAAAAATTTAAATCAGAAATTAAAGTGCTTGGATTAAGTGCTTTTGCAGTGGTTTTGTTGTCTTCTTGCGGTTCTTATCAGAACGTAGGTTCTCAGAATGACGGTATTTATGGTAACAATGCAACTGTTTCAGGATCACGAAATGTTTCATCAAATGAAACAGTAAGCAACAGAAATAATAGTAATCAATCAGCCGCTGATGTCGATTATGGCAGTTATTTTCAGCAAACTGGTGAACAAATACGTCGTGCAAGAGAGCAGAATGTAGTGACTGATGTAGACAACTACTCTACTGCTCAGCGTGGAATAAATGATGATGTTTACTTTTATGAGGAAGATATGATGTTAGAAACTTCAGCGAGAGGAAATGCTGGCTGGGGAGCATCAGGCTCAAATGTTAATGTAAATGTTTACAACACTGGTTGGGGCATGGGCATGGCGCCAGGATGGGGTTTTTATGATCCATTTTTTCCTGGTTGGGGCTGGGGAGGTTTCTACGGTCCTAGATGGAGATTCGGCTGGGGTGCTGGCTGGGGCTGGGGCGGAGGCTTCTGGGGTCCAGGTTGGGGTGCTGGCTGGGGCTGGGGCGGAGGCTTCTATGGTCCAGGCTGGGGCTGGGGTGGAGGTTTCTACGGTCCAGGTTGGGGCTGGGGTGGAGGTTTCTACGGTCCAGGTTGGGGCTACGGAAGAGGCTACTACGCAGGCTTATCTTACAACAGAGGTTACCGAAACACAGCTGGATTAAATGGTAGAGGCTACAGAAGTTCTATGGCTGCTAATACATCTTCCAACGTAAGAAGTAATCAAAACACAAGAGGATCTCGTTCCGATGTACGAGGTGGAACTAATAGATCCAACTCTTCTGTGAGGAATACACGAGGTACTAACACAAGATCAAGTGCTAGTGTAAGAGGAACCAATAGGAATGTACGTTCTACTAATGCTACTGGGGTAAGAAATTCTAGAAATACTTCCGCAACAAGAGGTAATGTTAGTAGAGTAAGAAATCCAAATAATGTTAATGCTCGAGCAACTTCAAGAACTTCTGGCTTCTCTAACAGAAGTGGTGTAAGGAGTACTAACTCTAGAGCAACGAATACTAGATCTATGAACACCCAATCTACAAACACTCGTTCTACAAGTGGGATGCGTTCAGGAAGTTCTTCAAGAAGTTCTGGGGGAATGAGATCTTCTGGAGGCGGAATGAGAAGCTCTGGCGGTGGAATGAGAAGTTCCGGTGGAGGTAGATCTGGCGGAAGAAGATAAACATATCAACAAAAATGACCTGCACAAAATGCGTGTAGGTCTTTTTTATGAAACTAAAAACAATTAAAATGAATAGATTAGCACTTTCTTCAATAGTTTTTTTCTTAAGTTTAGGTGTTTTTGCTCAAGACCTGATGGATGGTTTTCGTCTTTCAAGAACCGATCTTAATGGTACAGCTCGTTTTGTGTCCATGAGTGGTGCATTTGGAGCTTTAGGAGGAGACATGTCTTCTTTGCAAATTAACCCTGCTGGATCGGCGGTATTTTTATCCAATCAAGGAGCGTTAACACTAGACCTTGGGTATAACCGTGCAAAAACCCAATTTGGCAGCTCGCAAATAGGTGAAGATTCTTCAAGAAGAACAAGTTTTGATTTGCCACAAGCTGGAGCTGTGTTTGTCTTTAAAAATAATGACAGAAACGCTGCTGTTACCAAATTAACCTTTGGGTTGAACTACCAACGAACACTTAACCACGATGCAAGATTTTCTGCTTTTGGTAGAACAAACGAATCTATAGGTAGCTATTTTGTTAATCAAGCGGCTGGTATACCGGAAAGCAGCTTCATTCCTGGTGCAAACCAAAATCTAACAGATAGGTATATTCAACTTGGAAGAACAAATGGTTTCAGAGCGCAGGAGGCTTACCTTGCTTACGAGTCCTTTTTGTTAAATCCAATAGGGAATGGTATTTGGGAATCTAACGCCATTGCTGGCGGTAACGGATTTATAAACGACATGATTACTCGTGAATCTGGGTTCAACGGGCAAGTAATGTTTAATATGGGGTTAGAAATTAAAGAAAAACTATATCTAGGAATGAACCTCAATTCTCACTTAGTCAATTATAGCCGTTTTTCTTCCTACTTTGAATCTAATGAAGGTCCAGGGGAAATACAGGAAATAGAATACAATAACGATTTACGAACTACCGGTGCTGGATTTTCGATGCAGTTTGGAGCAATTTATAAGCCCGTAAATAGCGTTCGTCTTGGTCTAGCATACCAGTCACCAACATGGTTCCGTATGGAAGACGAACTTGTTCAAGATATGTCTACATTTAGTGAAGAGTTTGGTGAAGCTTTTGTGAATCCCGGTGTAATCAATTTCTTCCCACGTTACAGCTTTCAGACTCCGTCAAAAACAACTCTAAGCGCAGCATACATATTTGGTCAGAGTGGTTTGATAAGTCTAGATTATATTAGAGAAGATTATACAAACCAACGCTTCAGGTCTTCAGGTTTTTCTGATTTAAACCAGATGATAAACAATGCTTTTCGAACAGCGAACTCATTTAATTTAGGTGCTGAATACAGGGTTGGGATAACTAGTTTTAGAGGGGGCTACCACTATGCTCAAAGTCCTTTTGCAGACCAAGTTACTTTTGGAGATACCAATGGGTTTTCTCTAGGTGTTGGTTTTTCATTTGGAAACACCACGCTAGATTTTGCCTACAGAAGAACTACTATTGAAAGACAGGACGAGTTTGTTCAAACGGGAATTAACCAACGCGCCTTAGTAGATAATACCTTAACCAACTTCTTTTTGACATTGACCTTTGGAATGTAAACAGTATAGTTTAATGTTTGTTTGTTTTTATGATTGTTGTTTAAAATCCGCACTGCTATGTGCGGATTTTTTTATACCAGCTATTAGTTGAATTTACTGGAAAAAAAATCAGCCTGCCCCACCGTTTTGAGAATGATTTTTTGCTTCATCAAATCAAAAAAATAATTCAATTTATTCTAGTCTCATTTTAAAATTCAATTGGTATGAAGGCTTTTCCGTATAATTAAACAGAAAGTAAAAAAAGGCGTTTTATTACGGTATTTTAAATTGATAAATGCTAGTATTCTATTAATCGTAATATTACGATTAATAGAATACTTTTGTATCTTTGTCAAAAATCTGAGGATATGGGCACTGTAAAAACGGATATGTACACTGATGAGGTTAAAGCAACTGCAACCTATTTCAAAGTTTTAGGACACCCCGCTCGCATTAGCATTTTGACCTACTTGAGCAATAGAGATTCTTGTGTTTGTGGAGATATTGTTCAAGAAATTGGATTGGCCCAATCAACTATAAGTCAGCATTTGAAGGTATTAAAAGACGCTGGACTTATTCAAGGTTCGATCGAGGGCGCTTCAGTTTGCTACTGCATCAATCCTGACGAGTGGAACAAGTGCAATGAACTCATTCAAAGTTTCGGAAATCAACTTGCTGCTAATGCAATTAAATGTTGCTAGTATTTCAATTCAACAACAAAATCTAAAATTTTACCATGACTTTAAAAGAAGTAAAAGACAAATTAAGCCTACTACAAGAAGTTAGTTTCAGTATGGAAGATGGAACAAAAGTTCCTTCTCACTTTCATGTAACCGAAGTAGGAGAAATAAGTAAACGCTTCATAGATTGTGGAGGCACTTTGAGAGAAGAGCGCGTAGCCAACTTTCAATTGTGGACAGCAGAAGATGTCGACCACCGTTTATCTGCTGAAAAGTTAACTTCGATTATTCGACTTTCAGAAGAAAGATTGCTAATTTCAGAAAACCTTCCTGTAGAAGTCGAATATCAATCTTCGACTATAGGAAAATACCGACTTGCTTTTGAAGGGGACGGTTTCGTATTAAAATCTACTCTTACCGATTGTCTTGCTAAAGACAAATGTGGTATTCCTGAAGAAAAATTACCAAAAGCTAGCAAGCCTAAAGTGAAGCTTTCCGAATGGCAACAAATGAAATGCGAACCAAACTCAGGATGCTGTTAAGTTATGGGAAAATTTGAACGATACTTAAGTATTTGGGTACTACTTGGCATTGTAGGAGGAATAATCTTAGGAAATCTTGCAGGGGATTCTATTCAATTTTTAAGTGAATTAGAAGTTGCTAAAGTCAATATCCCTGTGGCTATTTTAGTATGGATGATGATTTACCCCATGATGGTGCAAATTGATTTTTCTTCCTTAAAAAACATTAAAAAGAACTCCAAAGGCTTAGCGCTTACTCTAATCATTAATTGGTTGGTAAAGCCGTTTTCGATGGCTTTTTTTGCATGGATTTTCTTAGACCAATTGTTTAGCGCATATCTTTCACCTGAAGATGCAGAACAATACATTGCAGGAGCCATAATTTTAGGCGCAGCACCTTGTACAGCCATGGTTTTTGTGTGGTCTTACCTCACAAAAGGAGATGCCAATTATACCTTAGTTCAAGTGTCGATTAACGATCTAATTTTGCTTGTTGCTTTTATTCCAATTGTTCGCTTTTTACTTGGTATAACCAATATTGAAATTCCTTTTGATACGCTTGTTTCTTCGGTGGTCATTTTTGTGGTCATTCCTCTTTTGGCGGGTTATTTATCAAATAAATACTTGATTTCATCGAAAGGCGAGGAGTGGTTTAAAAATTCATTTTTACCAAAATTAAAACCCATTTCCATCATTGCCTTACTCACTACTTTAGTCTTGCTTTTTGCTTTCCAAGGCAATCAAATTATCAACAATCCATTTCACATATTACTCATTTCGGTACCCTTAATTATTCAAACCTATGTCATCTTTTTTATGACTTGGTTCATCGGCAAAAAGATTGGTTTAAAACACGCAGTCTGCGCTCCCTCTGCAATGATTGGAGCAAGCAATTTTTTTGAATTAGCGGTAGCCGTAGCCATTGCGTTGTTTGGTTTAAATTCAGGCGCCTCCTTAGCAACGGTTGTAGGCGTACTTATTGAAGTACCCGTTATGCTTTCCCTTGTAAAAATTGCCAATAAATGGCGCTATTAACTTAAGCTTATGTACCCAAAACTTAAATCGCTTTGCGAAGAAATTGCCAAGCAAACAGAGACTATCTCAGCTGAAAGAAAGCAAAAATTAGACGAACTTTTTGAAGTACTAAAAAGAGAAATTGAGTTTCAAAAACCTGTAAATCTCGTTTTTGTATGTACCCACAATTCAAGAAGAAGTCATTTTGCACAGATATGGTGGGAAACGCTTCATTATTATTTAAAATTGAATTATTTTGAAACTTTTTCAGCAGGAACAGAAGTAACGAGGATTCATCAGAATACTTTACAAACTTTAGATAGGCACGGTTTTCAGTTGAAGAAGTTGACAAAAACAGAGAATCCTTCTTTTGAAGTAGGTATAAGCGATGAAAAAAAGACGATTTGCTTTTCAAAATTAATTCAAGATGCTTCAATAAAAACACCATTTATTGCAATCATGACATGTGGTCATGCCGAAGAAAATTGTCCTTATATTCCGGAAGCTAAACAGCGATTTGCCTTAACTTATTCAGACCCAAAAAAATCCGACGGAACGTCTGAGCAAGACAGTGTTTACGAAGAGCGAAGCTTGACTATTGCAACGGAAGCTTTTTATGTGCTTTCGCGTTTAAAAGCAACAAAATAAGCCTTTTTTAACGCTTAATTTATTCTTATTACTTAAATTAGCGCCAAAAATAAACATGGCGTTAACACCCTCATCAATGCTTCCTTTGGGAACAAAAGCACCTGATTTTAACCTTTTTGATACTTTATCAAAAAAACATTTATCATACAATGATTGTAGAGGCGAAAAGGGAACCGTAATCATGTTTATTTGTAATCATTGTCCTTATGTGAAGCATGTAAATGATGAAATAATTCGCCTAACCAACGATTACCGAATTCATCAAATCGGCTTTGTTGCCATTTCTAGCAACGATGTAGAAAATTACCCTGAAGATCACCCGGACAAAATGTGGGAATTAGCAAGAAAGTTGAATTACCCTTTTCCTTATCTTTTTGATGAAACTCAGGAAGTAGCCAAGAGTTACCAAGCTGAATGTACCCCCGATTTTTATTTGTTTGATGAGTCGGATGAATTGTTTTATCGCGGTCAACTTGATGATTCCAGACCCAAAAATGGCATTGCTGTATCGGGTCGAAATATGCGAGAAGCATTGGAAGCTTTGCTTGGTAACCAAGCACCGCCAAAAATTCAGAAACCCAGCATGGGATGTAATATTAAATGGAAAAAATAAACATATATGAAGTGGAATAAAGTTGCAGATTTTGAAGATATCACCTATCACAAATCGGGAGGAGTTGCAAGAATTGCTTTCAACCGCCCAGAAGTAAGAAACGCGTTTCGTCCAAAAACTGTAGGAGAACTCTACAAGGCATTTTTAGATGCAAGAGAAGATGTAACTATAGGAGTAGTTTTACTTTCGGCTGAAGGACCTTCACCAAAAGATGGTGTTTACTCCTTTTGTAGCGGTGGCGACCAAAACGCGAGAGGTTTCCAAGGTTATGTAGATGATGATGGAATGCCCCGACTAAATATATTAGAAGTTCAACGCCTTATTCGTTTTATGCCAAAAGTAGTAATTGCTGTTGTTCCGGGATGGGCAGTTGGAGGAGGACATTCGCTTCATACCGTTTGCGACCTTACTTTAGCGAGTAAAGAACACGCTATTTTTAAACAAACAGATGCCGATGTAACTAGCTTCGATGGCGGTTATGGTTCTGCTTATTTAGCGAAAATGGTCGGACAAAAGAGAGCTAGAGAAATTTTCTTTTTAGGAAGAAACTATTCAGCTCAAGAAGCCTACGAAATGGGAATGGTGAATGCCGTTATTCCTCACGAGGAATTAGAAGATACGGCTTACCAATGGGCACAAGAAATTTTGGCCAAATCGCCTACCTCTATCAAAATGTTGAAATTTGCCTTCAACCTAACAGACGACGGAATGGTAGGGCAACAGGTATTTGCAGGTGAAGCTACACGCCTTGCTTATATGACCGATGAAGCTAAAGAAGGAAGAAATGCTTTTCTTGAAAAGAGAAAACCGGATTTTAAAGACATTAAGTGGATACCTTAGTTGAATAAAGAATAAAGAATAAAGAATAAAGAATAAAGAATACTGAATACTGAATAACGAATAAGGTTGGAATAATAAGTTGTAAATTTTGAAGTTCTTATTCATTTAGTAATTAATCTTGCGGTGTTCAGTCAACTTTTTTAACTAGAAATTTTGATAACAATTACTTGCTATTTCATTTATAATCTACCAAAGCATCAATAGCAACCAAAGTAGCAATAGCAACTATAGAAACAATAGCAACAATAGGAACCATAGAAACCATAGATTCAATAGAAACAACAATAAACAAAACAACAATGACAGAAGGCTTATACGCTAATTTCGAAACAAACAAAGGAACAATAAAAGTAGCATTGACTTACGACAAAACCCCCGGAACAGTTGGGAATTTTGTTGGACTTGCGGAAGGAAAAATCAAAAATGCAGCAAAAGAAGAAGGTCAACCTTACTATGATGGATTGACTTTTCATCGAGTAATTGCCGATTTTATGATTCAAGGTGGTGACCCAAATGGAACAGGAAGCGGTGGCCCAGGCTATCAATTCGAAGATGAATTTCATGCTGATTTAAAACATGACAAGCCAGGAGTTTTATCCATGGCGAATGCAGGACCTGCAACCAATGGAAGTCAGTTTTTTATTACTCACGTACCAACTCCATGGTTAGACAACAAACACACTGTCTTCGGGCATGTAGTCGAAGGTCAGGATATAGTGGATGCAATTCAACAAGGAGACAAAATTAACGCGTTAACAATTGAGCGCATTGGTGAAGCAGCAACTGCTTTTGATGCAGTAGCTTCATTTGAAGCTTTCAACAAGCAAAAAGAAGAGCGTGAGCGCAAGGCAAAAGAAGAAATGGCGAAAAAATTAGACGAAGTAGCCAAAGGTTTTCAAGAAACAGCTTCAGGATTACGTTACCAAATTATTCAAGAGGGACAAGGCATAACTCCAAAGCAAGGTCAATTAGTTAGTGTGCATTACAAAGGTTCTTTATTGAATGGAAAAGTTTTTGACTCTTCTTACCAACGTAACCAGCCAATTGAATTTCCAATAGGGATGGGACAGGTAATTGCTGGATGGGATGAAGGTATTGCTTTGCTACCTGTTGGTTCGAAGGCAAGATTTGTTATACCTCCAAGTTTAGGTTACGGAGATAGAGCTGTTGGAGGGGTTATACCTGCAAACTCTATTCTTATTTTCGATGTTGAATTAGTAAAGGTGAAGTAAAAAAGAACGATACTTTATACCAAAAAAAGCGCCCCGGAAACGGGGCGCTTTTGGTTATTAATGTTGGCTAATTTTAGTTAAATGTATAACGAACTCCTAATTGAAGTCTCCAAGTATCTATAATACTGTTGGTAGTTCTGAAGGTTTCCGTTGGAAATTCGGAAGTTCCAGAGATTGCATTTAAGCGGTAAATAGGCTCATTATTTTCATTTCTTCCTCTGTAATTAAGAAGGTTAGTCTGGTTTGCAAATTTTGGCACACCCCAGTCAGAGTTCAATAAGTTACCGAAGTTTAGGAAGTCTAATGAAAATTGAAGCTTGTTTTTATTGTCCTTAGAAAGAACTACATCTTGTGTAATTCTTAAGTCAATTCTATGAACCCAAGGACGTAAAGCACCATTTCGTTCTGCAATACTTCCTCTGTTTTTGCTTAAGTAAGAATCTTGGTCGATATACGCATCCAACATTGCAGCTTGGAATTCAGGAGTAATTTGCTGTCCATTTAAAGTAAATGCTTCAAAGTTTAATTCCGACGCTTCATTTGGGATATAAATTAGTCTGTTTGATGCGTCACCAAAGTTTCCAGAGTACGTATAGCTAAATCTTCCAGCATTACTCCCTTGGTAGAAAGCAGAAATAGTAGTTCCATCTTTTTGATAGGCTACATTCGCAATTACTCTGTGTGGAATGTCAAACGCAGAAAAACTTAATTCAGGGTCGTTTCTGTCAGACTGAACTGTGCTTGACCATAAGGATATAGCTTGACTTCCTCCAGCCGCGTCTAAATCTCTTGAACGAGAATGTGTATATGCCGCAAAGGTCGAGAAACCGTTATCAAAATCCTTAGAGAACTGAGCTGTTACAGAGTAGTAATCTGCATTTCTATTAGCATTTGTTAATAAAAATACGTTTCTAAATTGGTCGTCATTAGAGTAAGCTCCAGACCAGTATGGTCTTTCGTCTGGACCAGCTAAAAATCCATCAGGCTCTCTTAATACTGCATTGTAAGCAATTGGAGTCGAAACATCTCTAGAATACATCAATTCCAAAGTACCAGTAATTCCAAAAGGTAATTGTTGGTCAACAGCTAGGTTAGAACGCCAAACTTGTGGAAGCTTAAAGTTTCTGTCAGTTAAATTTAATTCGTTTGAAAGTGTTTGTTCTGGGTTTTCAGGGTTACCGAAAGCAACATCAGGATCGAATGTCCAACCGCTACCAAATAAACCAGAGCCAATTAACTCATCTTCTCCTTCGTAACCTATACCGCCTCTAATAACACCAGAGCCATTAACCTGATTAGACAACCAAACGAAAGGAAGTCTTCCAGAGAAAATACCTGTTCCTCCACGAAGTTGAGTCTCACCTTTTCCGTTTACATCCCAGTTAAATCCAACTCTTGGGGACCATAATGGGTTTACCGATGGGAATTGACTTACGTCTGGAGTAAAGGTTCTTCCGTTTAAATCTTGGAAGCCCCAATCTTCTGCTATAAATCGTTCACTATCTGGGTTTCTTCTATCGTCGATTAATTGGTCTAACAATCCGTTTCTTGGAATAGGTGTAGAGTAAATTGGTAAATCTACACGAAGACCAGCTGTAAGTTTGAAATCGTCTGTTACTTGCCACTCATCTTGGAAGTACACACCAATTTGGTTGAACACAGTTTGATCGGTTGGAGGAGTTAGCGAACCATCTAAAGCAAAACTTGTTGCAAACGCATCTGGTAATACTCCAGGAACTCTATTAATGATAGCATCCTCAAAAGCTTGGTAGGTGTTGAATCTATAGAAGCCATTAAATACTGGGTTAAAAGCATTATCAAACGTCATACGCTCGTAGTTTGCTCCTACAGTAAACTTATGTTCTTTGTAGTAATACGAGAAATCGTTGGTGATGTTGAAAACTCTATTCTCAAGTAAGTTACCTACTGAAAAAAGTTCGTTTCCTAAAGAGAAATAGTATAATGGGTCACCCGCTGGTCCTGGTTCAAGTACTTCGATAAACGGAAATGCCTGACCTCCAGGAATTCCTCGTTTAGGATCTTGTATATTAGTGAAGCCGACATTTAATTGGTTAGACATATTTTTACCAAATGTCGATGTTAATTCTGCAACTGCAGAAGTTACTTCTCTGTCGTTTGTGTAATTCGTATTTCTGAAGTTCATTGCTTCAATACCTGTTCTACTGGTGTTATTGAAACGGGTATCTATAAATCGAATAGAGTTACCGTTGGTAGGAACATCATTATAACGAGTAAATTTGTTGTAACGGAACATGAACTTATGGTCTCTGTTAATGTTCCAGTCCAAACGTGCATTAAAACGGGTCTGTTCAGAAGCAAAGCTGTAATCTTCAAATGCACCAGTCTCATAACCATATAAGTCCAGCATGTTTTCTCTTACATTTTGAAGCAACGCAAAAGGAACTCGAGAAATTGATACGTTATCTGGTGTTTCCCCAGGTTGAAGAGAGCGTTTGTTGAAACTAGGAATTAATTCTTCTTCTTCTTCATAAGAAACAAAGAAAAATAACTTGTCTTTAATAATCGGACCACCAAGAGTAACCCCTTGGATTTCAGTTTTTGCATCGTTTTTGTTCAAACGTAAATCGCCTACTAAATCTCCTGTCATTTGGTCGTTTCTAATGTAGTAGTAGGCTGAACCTTTAAATTCGTTTGTACCTGACTTGGTAACTGCATTTACAGATGCTCCTGTAAATCCAGCAGTTCTTACATCGTAAGGAGCTAAGTTTACTTGTACTTCTTCAATAGCATCTAAAGAAACAGGATTACCTGAAGCAAACTGATCGCTTCCTAAACCAAAGTTGTTGTTGTAAATGTTACCATCAATCGTGTAGTTATTAAAACGGTTGTTGGTACCTGCAAAGTTAGTTCCATTAGATTGTGGAGTTAATCGTGTAAAGTCATTAATGCTTCTACTAATAGTTGGAAGTGCATCAATTTTTTTACGTGATAGGTTAGTAGAGGCACCTGTTTTAGATGGGTCTGCAATTCCTCTTTTGGAAGAAACAATTACCTCGTCTAGTAAGTCGCCGCTCTCCATAGTTACTTTTAAATTGTAACTTTGACCTAAACCTAAAATAATGTCGGAGTAAACGCGGTTCTCAAAACCGACATAACTTACAACAACAGTGTAAGGCCCACCAACCCTTACGTTTGGAAAGTAAAATTTTCCGTCAAAATTGGTAGTCGTTTCATACGAAGTTCCCGAAGGTGTATGGGTAGCCACAACTTCTGCTTCGTAAAGAGGTACTCCAGCATCATCCATTACAGTTCCCTGCATGCTAGATGTGGTAACCCCTTGTGCAAATGTGCCAAAACTAATTAGCAAACATAATCCAAGTAATACTTTTTTCATTGTTTAAATTATTTGATTGAATTTTTTTACAAAAAAACAACCAAAGCAAAAGAAACGTGTTGTTAGAAAATTAAGTCTTGGTTAACTAATCGTAAAGCTTACAAACGTGGAATCAGGAGAATTTGTTTATCAAATATTCGCAAGCTTCGGTAGCAGATGAAACAGAGGTGTTTATGTTCTGATCATTTGCAATGCTTTCAGAAAATTGCTTTTGTAGGTTTGCTTGGTTCATTTCTTCTAAAAAATTTATAAGCATAATTTCAAGTTTATTTTCAAGGACTTTAACCAAAATACTAACTTGAAAACTTACATCCAAAGCAACCGAATTTGAATGAACCTTATTTTCTGCATTTAATTTTTTTAACTTATCTGTTGTAAGCTCAAATGCACCAAATATTTCGGTTATTTCTGTCAAGGATTTTCGTTGTAATTCTCTTTCAATCAGTTGAAAAAATAAATCGGTGTCTTTGTTGTTGCAAATGCTAAAAACAATGCTGTATAAATAGATAGCTCCAGTTTCTATCCAGAGTAATGATTTTACACCAAAAAAATTCTGTTGTTGATGGATAAATTCTAAAAAAGAAGATGTTTCAACCTCTAATTGTAACTTTCGTTTTACGTAATCTATTAAAAGTGAATTACTTTGGTGCATTATTAATTAAAAATTTCCCGAAAGATACAAATCACTGTGAAATATTCAATGTTAAGTTTTTTTGTCAACCTCAATCAAAGCAAATCTATGCCTCTTGTTTAGATTAAAAAACCTTCTATTACTCATTTAGAAAGAGTTTAAAGCATTGGTAGTTATAAAGGAAGTCGCTTGTGTAAGCGACTTCCAAGTTGAAAACGAAAAGCCAAATCCGAAATCAACAATAATTTGTAAAAGTATGTTTCGTAATTTAGCTGAACGTTAGCTTATAATTAAGGTTAAGTAAACAAAATGATATTTTTCAATAGAAATTACGGTAATAAAACGCTCTTTTTTCCTTCCTATTTCATTTCAAAAAGAAATCAAAGCTAAGGCTATACCTGATTTTTCTAATTTACATAATGAAAAAAATCATTGCTTTCTTTTCCAATAATTTCAACTAATAACGGGTATTACTTCAATTAATTAGCTTAAACCTGCCCTTTTAAGCAATGCATCAATAGAAGGTTCTTGGCCTCTAAATCTCACATAAAGTTCCATTGGGTCTTCAGTGCCACCTTTGGTAAGAATATTTTCTTTAAATGAGTTAGCTACTTCTTTGTTAAAAATCCCTTTTTGTTTAAAAAAAGCAAAGGCATCTGCATCCAACACTTCGGCCCATTTATAGGAGTAATATCCAGCAGCATAGCCTCCTTGGAAAATATGCCCAAAAGACGTACTCATACAATTTTCTTCTACATCTGGAAGAAGCTGCGTAACTTCAAATGCTTTCATTTCGATTTTTTTGACGGGTATTGAAGGTGCTACTTTGGTATTATGCCACGCCATATCCAACATACCAAAACTCAATTGCCTCAAAGTTTGCATTCCTTCTTGAAAGTTTGCAGAAGCTTTAATTTTCTGAATGGTTTCAATAGGAATAAGTTCCTCTGTTTGGTAATGTTTTGCAAATAATGAAAGTGCCTCTTCTTCGTAGCACCAATTTTCTAGAAGTTGGCTTGGCAATTCAACAAAATCCCAGAAAACACTCGTCCCAGATAAACTTGCGTAGGTGGTATTGGCAAGCATACCGTGAAGAGCGTGGCCAAATTCATGAAACAAGGTAGTTACTTCATTAAAGGTAAGCAACGAAGGTGTTTTTTTAGTAGGACGTGTAAAATTACACACAATGGAAATATGAGGTCTAGAATTTTCCCCATTTTCTATGTATTGATTTTTGTAAACAGTCATCCAAGCGCCATCTCTTTTTCCTGGTCGTGGATGAAAATCGGTATACAAAATTGCCACATAGTTTCCCTGTTCGTCGGTAACTTTGTAAGTGGTTACTTCCTCATGATAGGTGGGAATAGTATCAATGGCTTCAAAATGAAGTCCCGCTAATTTTTTAGCAATTTCAAAAACTCCATTTACTACTTTAGATAGCTCGAAAAAAGGTTTAAGTTGATCTTCATTTATGCTAAATTTTTGTTGTTTCAATTGTTCTGAAAAATAGGGTACATCCCACTTTTGTAAATCATTAATACCTTCTTTTTCTTTAGCAAAGGCCTTTAGTTCTTCTAATTCTTTTAGTGCGGGTTGCTTAGTTTTGGCAAGTAATTCGTTTAAAAAACCTTGCACGGTTTCAGGATTTTTTGCCATTCGTTGTTGAAGAACAAAATCTGCGTGCGTATCAAAACCAAGTAAATTTGCTCTTTCTAATCGAAGCGAAACAATTTCTAAAACAATTTTTTCATTGTTATGTGGGTTGTCCTGAAAGCCTTTTTTTCCAAAAGCAATAGCCATTTGTTTTCTTAATGCTCTATTTTTTGCATATTTCATAAAAGCCAAGTAACTTGGGTACTGAAGGGTGAAAATATACCCTTCTTTTCCTTCATTTTCAGCTTCGTTTTTTGCCATTTCAATAGCGTAATCGGGCAAGCCATCTAAGTCACTTTTCTGAGTTAGATGAAGCTTAAAAGCATTACTTTCTGCGAGCGAATTTTGTCCAAATTGCAGGCTTAATTGAGCTAATTTTTCATCAATTTCCCGTAGCCTTTTTTGTTTTACTTCGTCCAGATTAGTACCATTTCGTTGAAAGTTTAAATAGGTATGTTCCAACAATCGTTCTTGCTCTTTTGTTAATTGAAGCTTTCCTTTTAATTGATATACTTCTTTTACTCGAAGAAATAATTTTTCATCTAAAATTATATCGTTTTGAAATTTACTTAAAAGCGGCGACACCTTTTGTGCAATTTGCTGAATTTCCTCTGAGGTTTCGGCTGCATTAAGGTTGAAAAGTATACTTGAAATACGATCGAGTTTTCTGCCTGAGGCTTCAAGTTTCTCTATGGTATTTTCAAAAGAAGGAATTTCAGTTTGAGTGGTAATGTCTTCAATTTCTTGGTAAGCTTCTTTTAAAGCGAACTCAAAAGCAGGTTCAAAATGTTCATACTGAATGCTATCGAATGGCGCAAATTCAAAATCGCTGATAAGTGGATTGTTCATTTGTTTTAGTTTTGATTTTAATTAAAAAGCCCCAACGTAAGTTGAGGCTATATGTAGAAATTAGGGGTGTTTATTCCATGTATTTTTGCATGATTGGCATAAGCTTATACTGTATTTTTTGCGAATACTCCATGCTTTGTTCAGTAATAATTGGAGTTTTTTCTTGCAATTTTTTCCCCACTGGGGTTTCGTAAAATGCAAGAATTTCTTTTATTTCTTCGTGGCTAAAATGCTCCATTTGTAGTTTAGATGTATCAAGATAAACTTCCTCCATCAATACTCTTACTTCTTTAAGAAAGTTTTCTCTTTTATCTTCTGGAAGCATTTGGGTTACTTGCTTGAAAGCTCCTTCAAAGGCTCCTTCGCCGTTAATTTTTACTAATTTAAGTGCATCTTTTTGGTAAGCACTCATTTCGCCGTTTTGGGCGAACATTACGCCTCCGATAAACAGGGCGATAATTAATGAAATTTTCTTCATGATTATTATATTTAATTTGTGTTTGTAATTACGCAATTAGGTTAGCAGCAAATAACGGCTTTTCGTGCATCATTTCATGTACTTTAGCTTTTATTGCGGCTAGTTTTGTTTCGTTTTCGAAGCTTGTAATTGCTTCATCAATGTAGTGAACAATGGTTTCCATTTCTGTTTCAACCAATCCTCTTGTAGTAATGGCTGGTGTTCCTACACGAATACCAGAAGTTACAAAAGGAGATCGGTCGTCAAAAGGAACCATGTTTTTATTTACCGTAATTCCTGCTTTTCCTAAAGCCTCTTCTGCTTGTTTTCCTGTAATGTTTTTATTGTGTAAATCAATTAACATCATGTGGTTGTCTGTTCCGCCTGAAATGAGTTGGTAGTTCAAGTCTACAAATGCTTTTGCCATGTGCTTTGCATTTTTTTGAACTTGTATGATATAGTGCAAGAAATCATCTTCTAAGGCTTCACCAAATGCAACAGCTTTAGCGGCGATAATGTGTTCTAACGGACCACCCTGATTGCCTGGAAAAACACCACTATCCATTAGAGATGACATCATTTTAAGGTTTCCATTTTTCAGTTTATGGCCAAATGGATTTTCAAAATCTTTCCCCATCATGATTATTCCACCTCGAGGTCCTCTTAATGTTTTATGTGTCGTTGAGGTTACAAAATGACAGTGAGGGATAGGGTCTTGTAGCAATCCTTTAGCAATAAGCCCAGCTGGGTGTGCAATATCTGCTAAAAGTAGCGCGCCAACTGCATCGGCAATTTCTCTAAAGCGCTTGTAGTCAATTTCTCTAGAATAAGCAGACGCTCCAGCAATGATTAGGTTAGGCTTTTCTTGGTGCGCTATTTTTTCTAAGGCATCGTAATCTATTCTTCCGGTTTCACGGTCTACTCCATAAAAAACAGGGCTGTACAATTTCCCAGAGAAATTAACAGGTGAGCCATGCGTTAAATGACCTCCGTGTGCTAAATCAAATCCAAGAATTTTATCCCCAGGTTTAAGAATCATCGAGAAAACAGCTGTGTTGGCCTGAGATCCAGAATGGGGTTGTACGTTTGCATATTCGACACCAAAAAGGGATTTTAATCGATCAATGGCTAAATTTTCAACTTCATCTACTACTTCGCAACCACCATAATACCTTTTTCCAGGGTAGCCTTCAGCGTATTTGTTGGTTAGTACCGACCCTGAGGCCTTCATCACTTCATTACTTGCAAAGTTCTCACTAGCAATAAGTTCTAAACCATTTTTTTGTCTTTCTTCTTCTTTATTAATCAAGTCAAAAATTGCTGTATCTCGTATCATAAATGCTTTACGTTAAATAATTTTCAAAAATAAGAATTGTATTCGGTAAATTTAAGTAAAATTATATATTTGGTAATTATTTAAACAATATTATACAACCAAATAAACTAATACATATGCCATTATCTGCTAACGACCCAAAACGCAAGACTTGGATAGAAGTACCGCCAAATTCTGACTTCCCTATTCAGAATATTCCTTTTGGTGTTTTTTTAACTAGAGACGATATAATTACGATTGGAACACGAATTGGAGACACTGCAATTGATTTAGGTGCGCTACATCAATTAGGGTATTTTAAAGGAATTCCACTAACTGACGATATTTTTTTACAGGACACGTTAAATGATTTTATTGCCGATGGCAGAAAAACTTGGCGTGCAGTTCGTAACCGTATTGCTGAAATATTTGACGTAAATAATGACGCCCTTCGCTCTAATGCCAAAGATTGTGAGCGTGTTTTGTTTGGATTAGACGAAATTGAAATGCAAATGCCTGTTCAAGTAGGCGATTATACCGATTTTTATTCAAGCAAAGAGCACGCAACAAATGTAGGAACCATGTTCAGGGATCCAGACAACGCTTTACTTCCTAATTGGTTGCACATTCCTGTGGGGTATCACGGTAGAAGCTCTTCTATAATTCCTAGCGGTATTCCTGTGCATAGGCCACAAGGACAAAAGCTACCCAAAGGTTCAGATAAGCCAATTTTTGGCCCTTCCCGTTTGGTCGATTTTGAATTAGAAATGGCTTTTATTACCACTGCTGCAAACGATTTAGGACAACCTATTCCTATTGAAGATGCCGAAAACCAAATTTTTGGTATGGTCGTTTTTAATGATTGGAGCGCAAGAGATATTCAAAAATGGGAGTATGTCCCTTTAGGACCTTTTTTAGCGAAAAACTTTGCATCATCCATTTCGCCGTGGATTGTTACGTTGGACGCATTAGAGCCATTTAGAGTCGAAGGACCAAAACCAGAAATGGAGTTACTTCCTTACCTAAGAAGCGAGGGCAAGAAGAGTTTTGATATTAATCTTGAAGTAGGGATTACTCCTCAAGGAGGAGAAGAAACCATTGTTTGCCGTTCTAATTTTAAGTATATGTATTGGAACATGAGCCAACAATTAGCTCACCATACTGTTAACGGATGTCCTGTAAACAGTGGCGATATGATGGCTAGCGGAACAATTTCAGGACCAACACCAGATTCTTACGGGTCGATGTTGGAATTAAGCTGGAAAGGAACCAAGCCACTTAAGTTAAAAGGCGGTTTCGAACGTAAGTTCATAGAAGATTACGACACTGTAACCATGCGTGGATTCTGTCAAAACCATGAGGTTCGCATAGGTTTTGGGGAGGTTTCTACACAATTACTTCCAGTGTTTAAGCCAAAGAAATAATGTTAACAAATTATATCAATAAGCTGCTTTCTGTATATGAAGGCAGCTTTTTTGCTACTATACAAAGGCTATAAAATGAAACTAAAAAGTGAAATTAATCGCAGCTACAAAGCAATACGAAATAATCCTTATGTAAAAGTTTTAATAGATAGTGTTCGTGATTTTTCAGATAACGAATCGATGAACTTTGCAGCAGCAACAGCCTTTTACACCATTTTTAGCTTGCCAGCTTTTGTGATGATTGTGCTAAGAATTGGTAGTGCTTTTTACAACGAATCTGAAGTGAAGTCGGAATTATTTACCCACGTTGAAACTTCTATGGGAAGTGAAGCACGAAAAACACTTGAAGATATTCTAGAAAATTTTGCTTTTGTTGAAGAAGATCAAATTGCTGCATTTATTGTAATTGGGATAATTCTTTTTAGCGCAACAACCGTTTTTATAAGTCTTCAGAATGGAATTAACCACATTTGGCACATCAAACCAAAGAAAGAAAAAGGCTTCTTGCAACTAATTTTAAATCGTTTGCTAAGTTTTTCGATCGTGGCTTCTTTTGGTTTTATTCTCATTGTTTCATTACTTTTAGAAACAGTATTAGCTATTGTTTTTGGTTATTTTGATTTTATCTTGGACGAATTCAATTTACGCACTGCAAGTATCGTTCAATTTGTGGTTTCTCAAATCGTGTTGTTTATTTTATTTACCATTATGTATCGTGTTTTGCCAGACGCTAAAGTGCATTGGAAAGACACGCTTTATGGTTCATTAATTACGACTCTTTTATTTATACTTGGTAAGTATGGGATAGGCTTATACTTAGCTAACAGCGAATTGGGTTCTACTTACGGAGCCGCAGGATCCTTGGTAATTATCTTACTTTGGGTCTATTATTCGGTGGTTATATTTTTGTTTGGGGGACAAATTACCTATTACATAGCTGAAAACTTAGGGCGTGGCATTACACCTAATAAATTCGCTAGAAAAGTCTTTCTACGCGATGAAGATGAATGCTAAAGTACGAATGCAAAATTGTGCTTGTTTTTTACGAGAATAAATTAGTCTTATTCATTAATGGACGTCAATGTAATAAACAGCTTTTTCTTATTTCGTTTCATTAGAAAAAGAAACTATAGTAAGACTAAATTTGATTTTATAGTAAATTTACATAATTGGTGCAAAGTAACTAATGCTAAAAATCATACAATTCAAGTTTCGTTTACATGATAATATAATAGCTTTGTGAAAGAAAAATTGAAGGTTATGAAAAATGTGTATTTACTTCTTTTGCTCTTGTTTATAAGTTGTGGAAAGGATGCAAGTGTGGTGTCGGGAAAAGTAACAGACACGAATGCAGTAGTTTTAGATTCGGTTTTAGTGCAAGTAATGAGTACCGATTTATATACTTATACGAATGAAAAAGGTGAATTTGAAATAGATACGAAAGGTAGAGGAGATGAGCTTATTTTTAATAAAGAAGGTTATCTCCTTGGTCGAATTTCTGTGGACGAATTACCAAAAAACTTAACGCTTGTTTTGAAAAAATAAGTTGAAACCTAATTGATAAAAGGGGTAAAGACTAAATAACTTCGAGCACCATTAAGTAGTGAAAAAACGCACCCAACAAAACAAATATATGCCAGATTACATGGTTAAAGGCAATTGAATGTTTAGCGTAAAAAAACGCACCCATGCTATAAAAAGCACCCCCCAGTCCTAAATACAATAACGTGTTGAAATTAGCAACTTCCCACAAGTTATGAATATTAAAAACAATAAGCCATCCCATAATAAGGTAAATAGCCAGTGATAATTTCTCCCATTTTCCTATGAAAAACAGTTTTAAAAATGTTCCAAGAATAGCCATTGTCCAAACAATACCAAATAGTAGGAATCCATTTTTTTCTTTAAGCAGCAGCAGAGATACAGGTGTGTAGGTTCCAGCAATAAGGTAATAAATGCTAATGTGGTCTAGTTTTCTGAAGCCTCTTTTTAAGCCTTCATCAGATACATAATGGTAGATACTTGAAGCCGAAAACAATAAAATCATAGAACCACCATAAAGGGAGACAGAAAAGTAGCTTAAAAAGCTTGCATCTTTTACGGTAAATACTAAAATAAGTAAACCAACGATACTCAATACAGCCCCAATTCCGTGGGTCAGGAAATTATAAAACTCTTCTTTAGGGCTTTGAAACGAATAAGTCTGAGGCATGTGTATAAATATCCTACAAAGGTAGTTTTTTCAAAAAGATTTTGCTCAACTAATGATGTAGAAGAGTTATTAATACAATAAGTGCTGTTTAGATTTGTTTCTCCAGCCCGCTCTAGACCGATATTTTACAAAGTGAATTTTTAAATCGGCTCTAGATTCATAATCTACAAAGAATATTCTCTTATCGGCTCTAGATTCGTAATCCACAAAATGCCACTGACCATTATTTCCCTTTGCGTTGGATTCATAATCTTCTTTATACACAAGCAAGTCGGCTCTGGATTCGTAGTCTACAACAAAAACTTTTACATCAGAACGAGATTCGTATTCAACACTAAAAATTTTTTGAGCGTTTGTTGTGTAAGAAGCTAGACAAACAAAAATGAAAATTATCTTTTTCATGTCGGTTATGGTATTAAGTATGGTTGTTATAGATTGACAAAAATAGTGCCAACATAAAACCAAAATACCACTTTTAAATTTAAATTGAAAACACAGTTTGTTTGATGATTACTCAACATCATTCATTTCCATTTTTTTAGCTTTAAAAGGGCGAAGAATTAAGCGCGCAGCTTTATCGTAATTAATATAATTGTACACCCAATTAAAAAAAGTAACAACCCTGTTTCTAAAACCTACTAAAAACCACAGGTGTACAAACATCCAAATAAACCAAGCAAAAAAGCCACCGAAACGAAGTTTTCCTAAATCTACAACCGCTTTGTTTCTTCCAATAGTTGCCATGGTTCCTTTGTCGAAATACGTAAACTCCTTCATGGGTTTTCCTTCTAGTTTTAAGAGCAGGTTTTTTGCTAAATGCTTACCTTGTTGGATAGCAGGTTGGGCTACCATGGGATGACCATCAGGAAATTCTTCTGTTTCCATACACGCAATGTCACCAACCGCAAAAATGTTATCAAATCCTTCAATTTGGTTAAATCGGTTCACTTTATAACGGTTGCCTCGTTGCATTAAATCTTCACCACAAATCCCTTCAATAGAAGCTCCCTTTACACCTGCCGACCAAATAAAGGTTTCGGTGTAAAATTCTTTGCCACAATTGGTGGTTACTTTGTAATTTTCGAAGTTTTCTACAAATGTGTTGGTATGCACATGTACCCCTAATTCTTTCAGGAATTTTTCTGCTGCACGGGAAGCTTTCTCGCTCATCGGTGGCAAAACACGGCTTTCACCTTCTAGCAAATGTACTTGAATTTCGTCTGGATTAAGGTCTTGGTAATCTTTTACAATAATGTGGTTCTTTAGTTCTGCTAAAGCTCCGCTAAGCTCCACACCAGTGGGACCAGCCCCGGCAACCACAAAATTAAGCAAGGCTTTTCTGCGTTTAGGATCTTCGGTAATGGTAGCTTGCTCAAAGTTTTCTAAAATTAAACTACGCAAGTTTAGTGCTTGTGGTACAGATTTCATCCAAACCGCATTTGCTTCAATGTTGGTGTTGCCAAAAAAATTGGTTTTCGATCCTGTGGCAATCACTAAGTAGTCGTAAGTAATGTTTCCTATGGAAGTTTCTACTTCTTTTTTTTCAGGATGAATCGCCTCTACTTCCGCTAACCTAAAAAAAGCATTCTTCGATTTATTTAAAATTTTTCGAATGGGGTAAGCAATCGAATCGGGTTCAAGACCAGAAGTAGATACTTGGTAGAGTAGGGGTTGGAACGTGTGGTAGTTGCGCTTGTCCAACATCACAATTTGTATATCTTTATGAAATAAATGTTTAGCTAAGGATATACCGCCAAATCCTCCGCCAATAATTACAAGTCGAGGTTGTTGGGTGGTTGGTATGTTCATTGTAAAGTTTTTTCTTTAAAAATACCAGATATTTTTAGCAATAATTGTAACATTTAGATTTTTTTACAACTTATACATATAAATAAGGATAAGTGAACAAGCCTTTAGAAAAAGAATTTATTCAGCTGCTGGACGAAAATCAAAATATCGTGCATAAAATATGCAGGATTTATACTTCTGATGAAGATTCTCATAAAGACTTGTTCCAAGAAATTACTGTTCAACTTTGGAAGGCTTTTGAAAGTTTTCGTGGCGATGCTAAATTTAGTACATGGATGTATCGCGTAGCTTTAAACACTGCTATTTCTCTATACCGTAAAAAGAAACGGAGCATCTCTACCCAAGATTGGGAAACCGTGGCATTTAAAGTGCAAGACGAAGCTTATGACGATACAACAGAGGAGCATTTAAAACTAATGTACAAAGCGATAAAAGAGCTGAATGATATTGACAAGGCGTTGGTTTTTCTGTACTTGGAAGATAAAAATTACAGCGAAATTGCGGAGGCATTAGGGATTACGGAAGTAAATGCACGAGTGAAAATGAATAGAGTGAAGAAAAAGTTGAGGGATTTATTGAAGATGTAAGCATGGATGAGTTAGAATTATTAAAACGCGATTGGAAAAAGCAAGAAGCTTCTTTACCTAAATACGAGCAAAAAGAGTTGTACCAAATGCTTCAGAAAAAATCTACTTCTATAGTTAGATGGATTTTTATTATTAGCATTATTGAGTTTGCTTTTTGGATAGGCCTTGATATTTTAGGCTCTATGAATGGTTACGATGCTTATATTGAAGAAGCTAACTTAAGTTTCTTTTACCGTACGGTAATTATTATTAATTATGCGGTGATTGTTGGGTTTATCGCTCTGTTTTTTTACAATTTCAAGCAAATTAATGTAACTGATAGTGCACGCAAATTAATGAAAAATATCCTTCGTACCCGAAAAACGGTGAAGTGCTACATTTGGTTTAACATAAGCTTATTTTCCATTAGCTTTATTTATAGCATGTACAAAACAGGAACTTCAAGCTTTGATTTCTCTAACCAAGAACTTGGAATTTACCTGCTAATTTCCTTTGGAATTATGTTGGTGTTTATTCTTTTTATCTGGCTTTTTTACCGATTGATTTACGGTATTCTAACTCGGAAGCTTTATAAAAATTATGAAGAATTAAAACGAATTGATTTATAAACCTAATTTTTTTACCATGAAACATTTAAACCTCTTTTTTGTTCTACTTGCGAGTATTATATTTCAGCTCGCCCAAGCACAGCCAACTGAAAAAAGCTTACTTTGGAAAGTAAGTGGTAACGATTTAACTCATGCCTCTTATTTATTTGGCACAATACACGCGACTTGCGATGCAACCTTACCTGAAAAAGTAATTGAAGCCTTTAATCAAACGGAACAATTGGCCTTGGAGTTGGATATGAGCGATCCTAACCTTCAAATGAAAATGGCGCAGGAAATGTACATATCAGATGGGAAAAGTATTCGTGATTACATGACCGATGAAGAGTTCGAAAAGCTTTCTAAAGATTTGGAAGGCAAACTCATGGGAATGAACTTGGCTATGCTTCAAAATGTGAAGCCTTTGTTTATTAATATGATGCTTATTCCTGCCGTTTTGGAATGCCCACAACAAGCATTCGATTTAAGTTTACTTCAGCTTGCACTAACCAAAGAAATGCCCATTATAGGACTTGAAGAAGTAGAAGACCAAATGAAGGCCTTGTCGGCTATTGCTATTGAAGATCAAGTTAAAGAGCTGTTAGAAGCTACCGAGAATAACCTTGAAAAGTCTAAAAAGGAAATGACAAAATTATTGTCTTTATACGCAGATGAAGACATTCAGGGGATGGAAAAATACATGCAAGAAACTGAATCTAGCTTTTCTGCTAGTACTCCTGAAATTTTAGACAATCGAAACCTGAACTGGATACCAGTGATTGAAACTATGATGAAAGAAAAGCCTAGTTTCTTTGGATTTGGCGCGCTTCATTTAGCAGGAGAAAAGGGGGTTATTCAATTACTAAGAGACCAAGGTTACCAAGTTGAAGCGGTTTTCTAATACAATAAACTTACATCAACTCAAGTTGAGCAAGGTAGTCGTAATGGCTACCTTTTTTTATTAATGTACTTCTGAAGCCATTCATTTCTGCAAGAACTTCTAGGCTATTGTAATCGATATACAACCAATCGAAGGCTTCACTTTTAAATTGCTTGTAAGATATAGTGTAACGCATTTCTCCGTAATAGCTTTCGGATGCACTTATTTCTTCCTCCTCAAAAAGATAAATTAAATCAGACGAATCCAGGATGATTTGTCCATTCGGGCGAAGTAATTTTTTTGCTTTTTCGAAGAAAGCATGAAGCCGATTAATTTTCCCTACAATACCAATGCCATTCATCATCATTAAAAGGGTGTCAAATTTTTCTTTTTCTTCTATTTCGAAAAAATTAACGCACTTAGCTTTTGTCAGCCCTCTTTGTTGTGCAATTTCAATGGCAAGTTGAGAAATATCTATAGGTGTAACATCTACTTTTTTATTTTGTAAATAAAGTGCATGCGACCCTGCACCACAACCAACTTCCAAAACTTTACCTCGCACTTTTTTTAAAGCTAACTGTTCTAGTAAAGGCATTTCTGGAAAGGTACGAAACAAGTAATCGACAGGGATTTCGTCATCGTCAAAATCGTCAGAATGTACCGTAATTTTTGCTTCTACCTTTTCATGTAAAAAGTAATCTTTAATAGCTTCGCCAAAAACATCATTTTGTGATTTCATCTCTTTTAATTGCTGTATTTTAATGTATAAACGCGACACGTCCCGATAGGTTTTGGGGACATTCTGCTGTGTGTAAAAACCTTATACATAGCTGTTTCATTTGTTGTTTTATTATACTAGTGGTGCTATTTTAAAAGCATCCTTGTAAAATTAAGCGGATTTCAATCTGTTATTTCAGGAAAAAAGTTGCAACATTTCCAATGCCTATCGAAATCACTTTTCAGTAGGTTGATTTTCTTAAAAAATTTTTTGTCTGTAATTTTTGCAATGTTAGTAAATGTTTTAGATCAACTTGGTAATTACGCCATTAATTAATTGAAATAAAACTTTGTCACCTTGTTTTTTTTTGGTTTATTTAAACTTCATTTAAATTATTCGACATGAATGTAAATCTAGTTAACTTAAAGCGAGTTGTTTTTTTTGTATGTTTTCTTGTGTTTTTCACCTCTTGCAGCAGTGATGATGACGCTCAGCAAACTTCACAGTGTTCCGAGTTAACCTCGCAAGCTATTGTAAACGGAGATAATTCTTTTACGCTTTTATCTGCACAAAAATCTGCTATTGGTGGTTTTGAAGGGAGTATTAATATGTTTCAACTATCTGCAATAAATGTAGATTGTAATTTAGTACATACACTTCAAATTATTGTAGAATATAGCGGCAGTGTTGGCGGAACATATAATGTAGTAGATTTTTTTGATGCAGAATTAAACGATGCCTATGGAAATGTTGCAGTTCAAAACCTGTCTACGATGTCTTCAAGTTTGGTAGAAATTGCCTCTGGAACATTAGTTATTGTGGACAATGGAAACAATTCACTTACCATCGATTTTGATGGAGTTTTAGAAAACGGAAATCAATCATCGTTCAAAACCACCCATACTTTCTAAAAAGGAGTAATTATAGCACTTATCAATAGAAATCACCCTAATTAATGTATTTTTTTTCCTTTCAGTTTCATTACCAAAAGAAAGTATTATAACCATTGAACTTTGAAATGAGACTAAAATAAATTGAATTATTTTTTGGTTTTCCTGATTTAAATAAAGAAAAAACCATCGCTTTCTTTTTTAGTAATTTCAACTAATTACAGGTATTATTTTAGTTACAATACCATTACTTTTGCAAAATGAATGAGTTATTAAAAAGCTTACCTTCGTTAGCAAAAGAAAAGGAAAAAGAAAACAAGCGTTATTTTCAGTTACTTAAAAAGAGGCCTCCAAAACAATTGGACGTGGTGATGCAACAATTACACGACGAAGCTTTTACTATAGTAGATTGTTTAGATTGCGCCAATTGTTGCAAAACGACTGGTCCTTTGTTTACACAAAAGGATATCGATCGTATTGCTAAGTATTTACGAATGAAGCCGAAGGATTTTGAAGCCACTTACTTGCGAGTTGATGAGGATAATGATTGGGTTTTACAATCAGTCCCTTGTACTTTTTTAGGAGAAGATAACAAGTGCACAATTTATGATGTTCGACCGAAAGCTTGTGCTGAATTTCCACATACAGATCGAAAAAAATTCCATCAAATTACAAAACTAACCCTAAACAATATTCCCATTTGCCCTGCAGTCTATCAAATTGTAGAAAAAATGAAGCAACACGCAGCGCTCAAAAAATAAACAAATGCATTGCAATAATTGGACTTATTTGTTTTAATAACTCACTTATTTCTCAAGTGAAAAAATAAGTCTAAAATATTTTAAATAAAGCTGTTGGTAGATTGAGAAAATAGCTTTACATTTGCAACCTGTTTTGAAAAAAGTAAAATAAGATAAAATGTCAAAAGTTTGTGAGCTTACCGGTAAAAAAGCAATGACGGGAAACAATGTTTCTCATGCTTTGAATAGAACAAAACGTAAATTCAATGTGAATTTAATAAACAAGCGTTTTTATATCCCTGAAGAAGATAAATGGATTACCCTTAAAATATCTACTTCAGCCTTAAAGACGATTAACAAGAAAGGGATTTCTGCTGTTTTAAAAGACGCTAGAAAAAAAGGATTCCTTAAAAAGTAATTCACGTTTAACAATTAGCAATTATGGCAAAGAAAGGCAACAGAATTCAAGTTATATTAGAATGTACAGAGCATAAGACTTCTGGTCAACCAGGAACTTCTCGTTACATTACTACTAAAAATAAAAGAAACACTCCAGATAGAATTGAGTTGAAAAAATTCAATCCTATTTTGAAGAAAATGACAGTTCACAAAGAAATAAAATAAGAAACCATGGCAAAGAAATCAGTAGCAACTTTACAAACCGGAAGTAAGAGGTTAACAAAAGCCATTAAAATGGTTCGTTCACCAAAAACAGGTGCTTATACGTTCGTAGAGCGTATCATGGATCCTGAGCAAGTTGATAGTTATTTGAAAGAAAAGTAAGCTTTTTCAAACGTATTATATCTAAAGCCGTTGCTTAATTGCAGCGGCTTTTTTGTTTAAGCAACATTAGCATTGTATTTTTATAGAGATGTTTTCAAGCAAAAGTTTTGTCAAGGCAAACTTGTTTGTTATTTCAAGTTAAAAATCGTCAAAATGAATCTTTAATTTGAGCTAATTTTTGCACTTTTGCTAAAAATATATACGTATGCCGAAAATATCTCAAAAAGGCTTAGCTATGCCTGAGTCTCCTATAAGAAAACTGACCCCTTATGCTGATGAAGCCGTGAAGGCTGGAAAAAAAATATACTACTTAAACATTGGCCAACCTGATATAAAAACTCCGCAGGTGGCTATGGATGCCGTTAAAAATGCCGATCTTGACATTTTATCTTACAGCCCTTCACAAGGATTTGAAACATACAGGAATAAACTTGCCTCGTATTACCAGCGAAATGGAGTAACTATTCAACCCAACGAGTTAATTGTTACCACTGGAGGTTCAGAAGCACTGCTTTTTGCTATGGGAGTAATTACAGATCCAGGTGACGAGGTTATTATCCCTGAACCATTTTACGCCAACTACAATGGTTTTGCAACTGCTTCAGGTGTTACGGTAAAGCCAATTTTCTCTCGTTTAGAAGATAATTTTGCTCTTCCTCCTATAAGTGAATTCGAAAAGCTTATTACCCCAAAAACTAAGGCCATTTTAATCTGTAATCCTGGTAATCCCACAGGTTATTTATACACAGAAGATGAAATTAATCAACTTGCAGATTTAGCTCTTAAACACGATTTGTTTATTGTCGCTGATGAGGTGTACAGGGAATTTGCTTATGATGGTGCTAAACATTACTCGGTCATGAATGTTGAAAAGTTAGCTCAGCATGCTATCATGATTGATTCTGTTTCGAAGCGTTACAGTATGTGTGGAGCCCGAATTGGCTGTATTGCTTCAAAAAACAAAGATGTAATGCAAAATGCAATGAAGTTTGCTCAAGCAAGACTTAGCCCGCCTACTTTTGCTCAAATTGCTGCTGAAGCTGCATTGGATACAGAGGATAGCTATTTTGAAGAGGTTATTAGTGAGTATGTAGAAAGACGAGATACCTTAGTAGCTGGACTTCAGGAAATTGAGGGCGTAAAAGTTGCTATTCCTAAAGGTGCATTTTATTGTACGGTTGAGCTACCCATAGAAGACAGCGAGGATTTTGCTAAGTGGTTGTTGTCGGATTTCGATTATAATGGAGAAACGGTTATGGTTGCTCCAGCGGCAGGTTTTTACTCCACTCCCAATACAGGATTAAATCAAATACGCATCGCTTATGTTTTAGAGAAAACTTCTTTGGAAAAGGCCATAGAAATACTTACTTTAGCTTTAAAAACATATAAAAAGTAAATGCAAATTCAAAAGAATATTTCTTTAAAGCCCTTTAATACTTTTGGTATTGATGTAGCTGCAAAACAATATATAGCGGTAAATTCTACTGACGAGTTAGTTCATATTCTGAAGCGTTTTTACGCTTCAGAATTGTTTGTTTTGAGCGGAGGAAGCAATATTCTTTTAACAAAAGCCGTTGAAGGTACCGTTTTACATATTCAAACAAAAGGAATAAAAGTAGTAGACGAAACAAGTCAATCTGTTTTGGTAGAAGCGCAAGCGGGAGAAAACTGGCACCAATTTGTATTGTGGTGCTTAGAAAAAGATTTTGGGGGTATCGAAAACCTTTCCCTTATTCCTGGCTGTGTGGGAACTTCACCCATCCAAAATATTGGAGCTTATGGGGTTGAGTTAAAGGATACCTTCTATTTGTGTGAAGCAATACATATTCAAACCTTAGAAACTAAAAAGTTTACGAAAGAAGATTGCAAGTTTGGCTACCGCGATTCTGTATTTAAAAATGAATTGAAAGGGCAATACATAATAACTAGTGTTACTTTTCAGCTTACAAAAAAAGATCATCAGTTAAAAACAAGTTATGGTGCTATACAGCAAAAGTTAGACGAGTACCCAGAGTTGCCAATGAGTATCAAACGCATTTCGGATGCGGTTATAAGCATAAGAGAAAGCAAGCTACCCAATCCTAAAGTATTAGGAAATTCTGGAAGCTTTTTTAAAAACCCAGTAGTTGATTTTACTTTTTTTAAACAACTTCAATCCAAACACCCAGAGATTCCATTTTACAAAATAAGTGATATTGAAGTGAAAATTCCTGCTGGTTGGCTCATTGAGCAATGCGGTTTTAAAGGCTACAGAAATGGTGATGCTGGTGTGCATAAACATCAAGCTTTGGTATTGGTAAATTATGGGAATGCAACTGGCGAAGAATTAGTGCAGCTTTCTAAAGCGATACAATATAAAGTGCACCAAACATTCGGCATTCACTTAGAAGCAGAAGTTAATCTTTTGTAGTCATTTTACTGCTGCCAATCTTAAAAGTTTTATGTGCTTAAAGCCAGTACGCTTATGTAAGTTAACACATTCCTCAGCTCATATTCAATACCAATCAAGGCGTCAAATGTTCCCCACTATAAAGATTGAACCAACAAGTGGAAAAATTTTCGTAAGATTTGATTGTGTTTAAGGTTTTCGTATTTTTTTGAGCATATTTTTCAAAATATATATTTAGTATCTTGATATTCATCAGTTATTTGCGGGTTTCTAAGCTTTTTATCAACCGAAAACGTTTTAGTCTATTTTCGTTTTAGGTATATTTGTACTGATGTAATATATTTGAGGTATGAATAAGAAAATCAATAGAATAGCGGTAATGACATCTGGGGGCGATTCTCCAGGAATGAATGCAGCCATACGTGCTGTAGTCCGCGCGTCCGTTTATCATAATATAGAATGTTACGGAATTTATAGAGGCTATCAAGGGATGATAGATAATTCCTTTATTGAGCTCAATGCACGTTCTGTAAAGAACATTATTAATAAGGGAGGGACTTTCCTTAAGTCAGCTCGTTCAAAGGACTTTATGACCAAAGAAGGTCGTCAGAAAGCCTACGAGAACCTAAGAGCGCACGCCATAGACGCACTAGTAGTCATTGGTGGTGACGGAACTTTTACAGGAGCAACCATTTTCGGAAACGAATTTAATTTTCCCGTGGTAGGAGTGCCAGGAACTATAGATAATGATATTAATGGAACAGACTTTACCATAGGGTATGACACTGCATTAAATACAGTTGTTGAGGCAATTGATAAAATTCGAGATACCGCAAACTCACACGATCGCTTATTTTTAGTTGAAGTAATGGGGAGAGATGCGGGTGATATTGCCTTAAATAGTGGTATTGGTGCTGGAGCGGAAGAGATTTTAATCCCTGAAGAAGATATGGGAATTGAACGCCTTATCGAGTCTCTTCAGCGAAGTAAAAGAACCGGAAAAACATCAAGTATCATTGTGGTTGCAGAAGGAGATCAGATAGGTAAAAATATTGCTAAGTTGGCAGACGATATCCGAGACGAATTGCCTACTTACGATGTGAAAGTTACCGTACTTGGTCACATTCAGCGAGGTGGCTCACCGAGTTGCTACGACCGCGTGTTAGCTAGCCGCTTAGGAGTAGCAGCTGTAGATGCTATTGTAGAAGGAAAGTCGCACATAATGGTTGGAATTTCACATAAAGAAGTGGTGCAAGTTCCATTCGATATTGCGATTAACGGGAAAAAGAAAATAGATGAACAATTAATTCGTGTGGCGGACATCGTCTCACTATAACCATTTAATACAAAAATTATGAGTGTAAAAATTGGAATTAACGGCTTTGGCCGAATTGGAAGATTAGTTTTTAGAGAATCATTTAAACGCGATAATGTAGAAGTAGTTGCCATAAACGATTTACTAGAATTGGATCATTTAGCCTACTTATTGAAATACGATTCTGTTCACGGAAGATTCGATGGAGATGTTGAAGTAAAGGACGGAGCTCTTGTTGTAAACGGTAAAACTATACGCGTAACAGCAGAAACCAACCCAACATTATTAAAGTGGGACGAAGTTGGAGCCGATATTGTTGCTGAATGTACAGGTATTTTTACTACCCTAGAAAAAGCTCAGTACCATATTGATGGTGGTGCTAAAAAAGTAGTTATTTCTGCACCATCAGCAGACGCACCCATGTTTGTAATGGGAGTTAACCACCACGAAGTTAAAGCGTCAGACACAATCGTTTCCAATGCTTCATGTACAACGAATTGCTTGGCGCCAATAGCTAAAGTAATTAACGACCATTTTGGTATTGAAGAAGCTTTAATGACAACAGTTCATGCAACAACAGCAACTCAATTAACTGTTGATGGACCTTCTAAAAAAGATTTTAGAGGAGGTAGAGCTGCGTTATTAAATATTATTCCTTCTTCAACCGGTGCAGCTAAAGCGGTTGGAAAAGTTATTCCTGAATTGAATGGAAAACTAACAGGTATGGCATTCAGAGTGCCAACTGCAGATGTTTCAGCGGTTGATTTAACATTCAAAACAAAAAAAGAAACTTCTTATGAAGAAATCATGCAAGTTTTTAAACAAGCTTCAGAAACTAGCATGAAAGGTGTGCTTGGATACACCGAGGACCTAGTTGTGTCTCAAGATTTTGTCGGCGATCGCAGAACCTCAATCGTAGATGCAAATGCGGGTATCGGACTTAGCTCAACCTTCTTCAAAGTTGTATCTTGGTACGATAATGAGTATGGTTACTCTAGCAAGTTAGTTGATTTAGCAGAACACGTATCTAGCTTATAAACTTACTATTCAAACTAAAGCTTATTCGTAATTGAATAAGCTTTTTTTATTCATTTAAAACGAAAGCTATGATTGTAATTGCTGATGGAGGCTCCACCAAGTGTGATTGGATACTACTCGACGAAAAAGGTGAAGTAGTTATGAAAACAAGAACTAAAGGGCTAAACCCTGCTGTTTTTAAGCCACACGTACTTAAAGAACGTTTGCATGCTAACGAAGACTTAAAAGCTAATTTAGACAAGATAAAACGTGTAGATTTCTATGGAGCTGGATGTGGTACACCTACGCCAAAACAAAACCTCAAAGAAATTTTAGAAGAATTTTTTAATGCCGAAGAAGTTAGGGTCGAAGAGGACATGATGGCTGCCGCTTTTGCAGCAACAACTGAACCTGGAATTGTTTGTATTTTAGGTACAGGTTCAAACTCATGCTTTTTTGACGGCAAAAACGTTCGAATGGAAGTTGAGTCGTTAGGGTATGTACTAATGGATGAAGCTAGCGGAAACTACTTCGGAAAACGCTTAATAAGAGATTATTACTACAAAACGATGGGCGAAGATATGAGTCGCGAATTTGAAAAACGCTACGATTTAAATGCAGACACCATCAAAAGAAACGTTTATAAAGAAGAGAATCCAAATACCTACCTTGCTTCTTTTGCCGAATTTATTTTTACTGCCGAAGAGCGAAATGGATATTTTTATAAGCTAATTTACGAAGGAATAGAGAAATTCATAGAAAGACGCGTAATGAGTTTTAAAGAAGCACAGTCCGTGCCTATTCACTTTATCGGGTCCATTGCCTTCTTCTCAGAAGATATCATAAGAGATGTTGCCAAACGCTACCACTTAAACATAGGAAACATTATTCGTCGTCCAATCGATGGACTAATTCAGCATTATAGAAATAATGTTCTTCCAAGCTTAGTAAATAACTAATATGAGATTACAATCAATTAATCCAACAGAACTAAAAAGTTGGAAGAAGCTAAACGAGTTATTTAAGCTCGAAAATAGAACTCACATCCTCGACTTTTTTAAGAGTGAAGCAAATCGAGTTGAAAAATTCACACTTTTTACAGACGAATTTTTAGTAGATTTTTCTAAAAATAGAATTTCTTCTGAAGTCTTTGACACCTTAATTGAAGTAGCAAAAGAAGCGGGTTTAGCTAAGGCTATTGAAGCTTATTTTGAAGGAGATACGATTAACCAAACTGAAGGGAGAGCAGTTTTACACACTGCTTTACGTTCTTTTAAGCAACCGGTAGCAAAAGTTGATGGCAATGTTGTAGCACCCTTGGTAAACGAAACGCTTGCAAAAGTTGAAAATTTTGTAAATGAAGTTCATTCTGGGAACTGGAAGGGCTATTCAGGAAAACCGATTACCGATATTGTTAATATTGGAATTGGTGGTTCGGATTTAGGTCCAAATATGGTGGTTGAAGCATTAGCGGCTTACCATAAAAACTTGAAGCTTCATTTTGTTTCGAATGTAGATGGAGACCATGTTGCTGAGGTAATAAAAAAGCTTAACCCTGAAACTACTCTTTGTTTAGTGGTGTCCAAGTCTTTTTCTACTCAGGAAACACTAAACAACGCAATAACAATCAGAAATTGGTATTTACAACACACTAGCCAAGAAGAAATAGCAAAACATTTTGTGGCTGTTTCTGCTAATGTCCCAAAAGCAGTTGAGTTTGGAATTGCTGCGGCTAATGTATACCCTATGTGGGATTGGGTTGGCGGTCGTTTTTCGTTATGGAGCACTGCCGGCTTAGCAATTGCTTGTGCAATTGGTTTCGATCAGTTTAAAGAATTACTCGAAGGAGCCGAAGCCATGGATATACATTTTAAAACAACCCCATTTGAAAAAAACATCCCCGTTGTGGCTGCGTTGGTAGGGATTTGGTACACCAATTTTTTTGATGCTGAAAGTGAAGCCATTGTTCCCTATACACAATACCTTCAGAAATTAGCTTCTTACTTACAACAAGCCTCTATGGAAAGTAACGGTAAGGGAGTTGATAGAAACGGGAAATTAGTTAATTACCAAACAGGAAGCATTGTTTGGGGAGAACCTGGAACTAACTCTCAACATGCTTTTTTCCAATTGATACACCAAGGTACAAAGTTAATTCCTGTAGATTTTATTGGGTTTAAGGATAGTGTTCATGCTAATGAACACCACCACGAGCTACTAATGGCAAATTTCTTTGCTCAAACAGAAGCCTTGCTTAACGGAAAAAGCCTAGACAAAGTTATATCTGAATTAAAAGCACAAGGTAAAACAGAAGAAGAAATTCAGAAAATAGCCCCTTTTAAAGTTTTTGACGGAAATAGACCTACAACTACTATCTTAGGTAAAAAATTAACTCCTAGAAGTATTGGCGAATTAATTGCTATGTATGAACACAAAATTTTTGTACAAGGAGTAATTTGGAACATCTTTAGTTACGACCAATGGGGAGTAGAATTAGGAAAACAGCTTGCAGATACTATTTTAGCTGACTTAAAAAGTGGAAATTTCGAGGCTCATGACGATTCTACGAGAGCATTATTAAATTACTTCAAAAGTTAGAAATTTTCAATAAAAAAATAAGTAATACCAGTTATTAGTTGAAATTACTAGAAAAGAAAGTGATGATTTTTTTCTTATAAAACAGAAAGGAAGAAGGGGCGTTTCATTACGGCAATTTCAATAGATAAATGATATAAGAAAAAAGGCTCGCAACTGCGAGCCTTTTTTATATGATTTCTGCATTTATTCCAGCTTCAAGAATCTTGATACACCTAGGTTTTAAATCGTTAAAGTTCCCAGATTTTACACCGCACTTTCCTTTATAGTGAATAAGTAATGTGCATTGTTCTGCTTGTAAAGGTGTGTGATCGCAGGTTTTGATAAGTGTTTCAATCACATGATCAAAAGTATTAAAATCGTCATTATAAACAATGATTTCATGTTCTTTGTCTACCTTTTCTAATACTTCAACATCTTCTAAATACTTCTCCTGATAGCCCATCTTGAATCGTTTTTGAAGCAAATATACTAAAGCAATATCAACTAAAAAGTTCCTTTAACAAATTTGCAAGCAACCCAATCATCTTTTACTATATGCTTAACATATGTAAGCTTTAATGATTCTGCTTTCTGTTGAATATACGGGAGGTCTACTTCGTAAAATCCACTAAAATAAATACTTCCGTTATCCTGTAAATGTTCAACATAAGCTGGCATGTCTTCCAAAAGAATATTTCTGTTGATGTTTGCAATAATTAAATCGTAGTTCTCTTGAATTTTTTCAGCACCCCCGAGAATAACTCTGCCTTTGCAATTGTTTCGTTCTAAATTTTCGGTGGTATTTTCAACACACCATTCGTCTATGTCTATATAATGATTTTCAGTGCTTCCCATCATTTCGGTTAAAATACCTAAAACGCCTGTTCCGCAGCCCATGTCCAACACTTTTTTGTTGGTCCAATCTTCCTCCAAAAGCAGTTGAATAACTTGAAATGTAGTTGCATGATGTCCAGTGCCAAAGGACATTTTGGGCTCTATAATAATGTCGTAAGTAACATTTTCTTTTGTATGAAACGGAGCTCTAATGTGGCATTTTTCTCCTACACGAATAGGATGAAAATTCTTTTCCCATTCTTCGTTCCAGTTAACTTGTGTAATTACTTCCTTAGTAAAAGTAACTGAAAATTCTTGGTTGTTGAGTAGATTTACATTCTTTAGTAAGTCTTCTTGGTCCTCTGTTTCCTGAATATAGGCAACAATTCCATGTGCTGTTTCTTCAAAACTTTCAAAAGGAAGTTCCCCAAGTTCGGCTATTATAATTTCCGCACCTGGAACTAAAGGTGAGACTTCGAATGTATAAGCGATATAATTCATTTAGTGTGGAATAAATCTGGTGTAGAATGTTAAAACGCTTCGGCTATTGCAATAAAATCAGCCGCCTTTAGAGATGCTCCGCCAATTAAACCACCATCTACGTCAGGTTTTGCAAAGATTTCTTTTGCGTTATCTGGTTTTACGCTACCTCCGTATAATATGCTTGTGTTTTCTGCTACATCTTTGCCGTACTTTTCTGCTAATAAAGATCGGATATGAGCATGGATTTCTTGCGCTTGCTCTGGACTTGCGGTTTCTCCAGTTCCGATAGCCCAAACTGGTTCGTACGCAATAATTACTTTTTCAAAATCAGAAGCAGAAAGGTGAAACAATCCATCTCTTAATTGTTGTTCAACCAATTCGAAGTGTTTGTTTTCTTTTCTTGTAGCTAATTCTTCACCAATACAAAAAATAGGAGTAATGCCCGCGGCTATTGCAGTGTCTACTTTTTGAGCAAGCAAACTGTCATTTTCGCCAAAAATAGCTCGACGCTCACTGTGTCCGATAATGGCATAATTTATGTGTAATGAATTAAGCATACCCGCTGAAATTTCGCCAGTATATGCACCGTTTTTAGCTTGATGTAGGTTTTGTGCAGCAACGTGTATACTTTTGTTTGCTGTAAGTTGTTGTGCTAAATATAAGTTGGTAAATGGAGGGCTTACAATGATGGTTTTTTCTTCCGACGAAGTTATTTTACCTATTAATCCATTTAACAAGTCTTCCGTTTCTTGAATTGTGCAGTTCATTTTCCAGTTTCCTGCTACGATTTTTTTTCTCATGATTATTTTTGTTTCAGTTATTTGTTATCCGTGAATGCTTTCTTTTTTGCCTAATTTTTCCATAATGGAAGCTTCATAAGCGAGAAGTTTTTGCCATTTTTCATTCACTGTTTTTTCATCTCCGTATTGTCTTGCAAAGCCAAGAAATAAAGTATAATGTCCAGCTTCACTAATCATCAATTTTCGATAAAAGCGCGCAAGTTTTTTGTCTTCTAAATGTTCAGAAAGTAGCCTGAATCGTTCACAGCTTCTAGCTTCAATTAATGCGGCATACATTAATCGATGGGTAAGTTGGTCAACTCGGCTTCCTCCTTTTGGAAAAAATTTCATCAACTCAATTACGTATTCGTCTTTTCTGTCGCGCCCCATGGTAATTCCTTTTTCTTGAAGCAAATCGAATACCATTTTAAAATGGCTCATTTCCTCCTGAACAAGTTCTGTCATTTTTTCTACAATATCGCTAAATTCTGGAAAGCTAACAATTAAGGAAATAGCAGTGGATGCCGCTTTTTGCTCACAATACGCATGGTCGATTAAAATTTCATCTATGTTTTTTTCAGCAATATTTACCCATCGTGGGTCCGTTGGAAGTTTTAGTCCTAGCATACCTTATAATTCTAAATCTAACTTTTCTTGTAATTCTTTAACCAAAGGATTTACCTTAATCATTTCTTTGTATTTTTCTAAAGGAGTAAGGTCTCGTTCAATTACAATGGAGGTATTTACTTCAATTTCTAACTCAATACTTGTGTTTTTGAGTTTCTTTTTTAGGTATTGAAGCAATTGTGACTTATGCTCTTGTAATTCATTTTTGGTAGTGTCGTTTACTACTTCGGCAGTTATTTTTACGCCTTCTAATTTTGGTTTTGCGTTATGTAAAATACTCGAGAGAATTTGTTTTCCTTTTTTTTCGAGTTGATTTGCATAGGCGTCCCATGTTTCAATCAATTCTTTTTCAGAAAATTCATTGACCATATGTATTTCGGCCTCATCTTCTGCTTGGTGTTGCTCTAAAAGTTCTTTTTTCTTTTTTAAAGAACTTAAGGAGAAACCAGAAGAAACAGGGATTTTGGTTTGAATTGTAGGATTTTCCTGATTTTCTTTTTCTTCTTGTTTCGTGGCAGGGTAATTTTCAGCTAAATTTGATGCTGGTTGTGATGTAATTACTTCTTCATGCTCGGTATTTTCTTTTTTTGGAAGGCTTGTATCTAACAAAGTAGTGGCATTTACCTGACTTGGCTCGCTAACCTGATGAGTAGGTTTTTCTGAGGTGGTTGTTGTCAAACTATTAACTGACTGAACAGCCGATTGTTCCGAGGTATTTGCTACAGAAGCTGATTCAATAACTTTGGGTGAAAGGATAGTGGCTTCATTTTTTTTTTCGAAGCTTACTTTTCCTTGTATGGAAGCTATCTTCATCAGGCATAATTCTACTAACAAACGTTGATTTTGTGACTGCTTGTAATTAAAATCACACTCGTTAGCAAAATCTATAGCACGCATTAAAAACTCATAGGATGTTTCTTGAGATTGTACAGCGTACTGAGTTTTTGCTTCATCCCCAACTTCTAGTAGGGGGATGGTAGCTGGATTTTTGCAAACAAGTAAATCCCTAAGGTGAGCAGCTAAACCACTGATGAAGTGCTGGCCATCAAATCCTTTGGAAAGTATTTCGTTGAAATGTACCATAGCTTCAGGAATGTTTCCGTGCAGCAAAAGGCTGGTTTGTTTAAAGAAAACTTCATAATCCAGGACGTTTAAATTTTCAGCAACGGCTATGCGGGTCAGGTTTTTTCCAGCATAACTAACCACTCTGTCATAAGTTGAAAGGGCGTCTCTCATGGCGCCATCTGCTTTCTGTGCGATTATGTGCAGTGCGTCGTCTTCAGCAATTACTCCTTCTTTTTGCGCTATTTCTGCGAGATGTTCTTTAATGTCGTTTACTGTAATTCGTTTGAAATCGAAAATTTGACATCTCGATAAAATGGTCGGAATAATTTTGTGTTTTTCGGTAGTTGCCAAAATGAAAATGGCATGTTTTGGTGGCTCTTCCAGAGTTTTTAGAAACGCATTGAAGGCAGATTGTGAAAGCATGTGTACCTCATCTATAATGTAGACTTTATATTTTCCTGTTTGTGGAGGAATTCTAACTTGGTCGGTAAGGCTTCTAATATCATCTACCGAGTTGTTGGAAGCAGCATCAAGCTCAAAAATATTGAAAGCAAAATCCTGATTAGGGTCTTGCATTTCGTTGTGTTCTTGATTTATTTTTTTTGCAAGTATACGCGCACAAGAGGTTTTTCCTACACCTCTTGGTCCAGTAAATAGGAGGGCTTGCGCCAGATGATTACTTTGTATAGCTTTTAATAACGTACTGGTAATGGCTTTTTGGCCAACTACTTCTTCAAAATTTTCAGGCCTGTATTTTCTTGCCGATACTACAAAATGTTCCATCTTACAAAGATACCTTAGTCTACTAATTTATACAAGTTATTATGTGCTTCTGTTTTTGTTTAAACGAAATTTTCTTGCTTGAATCAAGGTTAAAATTCTTTAAATCATGCATTGGCTTAATTGAATAAAAGCGAATTTTGTTTTGATAAATTTTAAGATGAGCAAAAAGAAACCAGATCAAGTTGTATTTACAGAAGAAGAGGGGTACATTGCCCACAAGCTTCCTTATGCCACCAATAGTAGTGCACCAAAAATTGAAGCTACGGATTTAACAAGTTGGAAAAACGACAGTATTCATAAAGTTAACCATCAGTTGAGCACTAAGTTTAACCACATTAAAAAGGCTTACAACGATTTGGTTGAGCAGTATGAATACAATCAATTGGTGTATGCTTCAAGTTATAGTTTTGAACCTATTGTAGGGCAAATCTACCATTTATACAAGTCAAAAGATAATTCAACATTTCTTTCGATTTTGGCTCCAAACGAGTGTAACTTTTCACATTTAGGTAGTTTTAAGCTTAATTCTGATCGAATGTGGGAAAAAGTATAAGCTTTCTGATTTTCGTAAAATTATTTGGGTAAATTTAGACTAACTGTAGTTCCTTTTTCTACTTCGGATTCTATTTTAATGCTACCATTTAGTAGATTAATTATTTTGTAGCTTAACGCAAGCCCAACTCCTGAACCGCTTTTAAAAGAGCTGTTTTTTCCTCGGTAAAAGGTATTCCCAATTTTTTCTAAATCCTCTCTTGGGATGCCTATCCCTTCATCTTTAATTTCAACTTTTACACGTTGGTTTGTTTCGCTTATATGAATTTCCACGGGCTTATTATTGGAGTATTTTATGGCGTTAGATAAAATGTTTTGAACTACGATAAGAAGCCAGTTTTCGTTTCCATTGCACTCCAAATAATGGTCCGATATCACCTGTTCTTTATAAATTATTCTTATAGCTGATGAAGGTGAAGATTTTAAGCAAAAATTTACCGCCTCTTGTACAACCTCATCTATTCTTATTTTTTGAACAGTAAGTTTGCTTTTATTTTCTACAAACGAAATTTCAAGAAGTGTGTCTAGGATATGTTTTAGTTTTTCAGCTTGCGCATGAATTTGGTCAATCGACTTTTTTTCTTCTTCATTAAAAAGTTGTTCCCGAAGTACTTCTGCCTGTGCAAGGATAACTGTTAAGGGTGTTTTTAGTTCGTGAGAAGCATGATGAATGAATTGTTTTTGATTTTCAAATGATGTTCCTAATCGTTCTAGTAGCTCATTAAACGTTTTGGATAATTCGTAAAGCTGGTCATGAATCTCATTAATTTCTAATCGTTCATCTAGCGTAGAGGAGTTGATTTTTTGTACTTGTTGAATAATTTTTTTTACAGGCGAAAGTATCTTATTAGCAAATAGTATAGCGACTACTCCTGTAATTAAAAAGGTAAGTAGGGTTAGAACAATTAGCATAGATTGTATAAAAGCCAAATCTTCGTCTCCATCGTTATCTTTTGCGGTAATTACTACAATATGAGCACCCTCATTATCATCATAAAATAAATAAGCAACTTCTTGTTCGTTTATTGTTTTGTAAGCAATGTCTAGGTGCTCATTTAATGAAAGAATAACAGGTTTAGCTTGTAGTGCGGGAGGTAAATTTTCGAAAGGAATTTCACCATTTTCATCAATCCGAAGTATGTAATGAATTTCTTTTGGTAATTTTCGCAATTGCTTTTCTACAATTTTATTGTATTGGCCAGAGCTTAATTCATCTTTTTCTAACAAAACTTGTCCTGCAAGAATAGCTCTCTCTTCAAGCCTTGAGTGAAATTGTTGTTGGTTATGTTTGTTTACTAATACATAAATTATGCTACTAAAACTTCCAATAATTAGCGTGCAAATTAACGTGAAAATTAGTGCTATTTTATGTCTGTACTTCATGAGTAAACAATACTTTTAAAGGGACGCCACTTTTGGTTAACGTACAATGTAGCCCATCCCAATTACCGTTTCTATAATAGGATTTTTTTTATTTGATTGAATTTTTTTGCGCAAGTAGTTAATGTACACATCTACCACATTGGTGCCAATCTGAAAATCGATTCCCCAAACATTTTCCAAAATTTGTTCTCTAGAGAGTATTTTACCTTGGTTAATAAATAAAAAACGCAATAAATTGAATTCTTTCTGAGTTAAACTCACCGAATTATTCTGTACGCTTACAATTTTAGTTGTATCGTTTAGAGTTACATGATCGATTTTGTAGATTTTATCTGCTAATTTTTTTGTGCTTTGAGAAATATTACCCCTTCTTGCAACTGCATTAATTCTAGCGAGTAACTCATCTACTTTAAAAGGTTTTGAAATATAATCGTCTGCACCATTATTTAAATTTTCAACAATAGATTCATGCGTACCAATAGCGGTAAGCATGATTACAGGTGTATTAATCGATTTATTTCGAATTTTAGTTAATATTTCGTTTCCATTTAAAGTTGGAAGCATTACATCAAGCAAAACCAAATCATAACTATTCTGTTTAATTAACGTATAAGCTAATTTACCATCACGTTCGTGATGTAAGCTATGTCCGGCTTGTTTTAATATACGTATAACTATTTCAGCTACATGCGGGTCGTCTTCTACCACTAAAATTTTCATTTATAAATTTATTGAATGTTTATCGCAACGGCACACTTTTTTCCTGTCATCAGAAAATTAGTAGTTATGCTTTATATCTGTTTAATTTCAGCGAATATAATGAAAAAAAAAAGCTCCCGAATGGGAGCTTAACTCTTAGCCTAAATAGGTTTTCAATATTTTACTTCTTGAATTGTGTTTCAACTTTCGAACACCTTTTTCTTTAATTTGTCGAACTCGCTCTCTAGTTAGTCCAAAGGTTTCTCCAATTTCTTCTAAGGTCATTGGCTGATTTCCATTTAGTCCAAAGTACAAACGAATAACATCTGCATCTCTAGGGGCAAGGGTTTCTAACGCACGTTCAATTTCTGTTTGAAGCGACTCATGCATTAGCTCCTTATCTGGGTTTGGCGATTCTTCAAAATTAAGTACATCGTATAAGCTTGAGTCTTCACCTTCTTTTAAAGGAGCATCCATAGATAAGTGGCGACCTGAATTTTTCAGGGACTCTTTTACGTCTTCGATAGACATATCTAGCTCTTTGGCAATTTCATCTGGACTTGGAGGTCGTTGGTTCACTTGCTCTAAAAAAGCATAGGTTTTGTTGATTTTGTTAATCGAGCCAATTTTGTTTAAAGGCAATCGAACCACACGAGATTGCTCCGCTAAGGCTTGCAAAATAGATTGTCTTATCCACCAAACAGCATAAGAAATAAACTTGAATCCTCTGGTCTCATCAAAACGCTTTGCCGCTTTAATAAGCCCAAGATTACCTTCATTAATCAAATCGGGCAAGGTTAAGCCTTGGTTTTGGTATTGTTTTGATACAGAAACCACGAACCTTAAGTTAGCTTTTGTTAGCTTTTCTAACGCACGGTCGTCACCAGCACGAATACGCTGAGCTAATTCTACTTCTTCTTCAGCCGTAATTAAATCAACTTTACCAATTTCTTGCAAGTACTTATCCAACGAAGCAGTTTCTCTGTTGGTAACCTGTTTAGTGATTTTTAGTTGTCTCATCTAAATTTACTTATCTAAATATATCTTCTTAAACCTATATACGAGTAATTTCAAAAAAGGTTACAATTTTTTTTGAAAAAAATTCGAACGGGCAAAATTAATCCACTTTTACTTTACAATGCTATCTTTTTTGTAAGTTTTTTTAAAATTATATTCAGTATTCAATATTTAAAAAACTTATTAGTCCTGTCACGTGTTATAAGTATAAACTATCACGTTATAAAAAATCATAAGTATTATTTAGCATATTAACTTAAAAGCTTATGTAAATTTGCAGCGTATTAAAACTTAAATAATTAATTATGTCAATAGTAGGTAAAAAATTTCCAGATTTAAATGTAAATGCAATGAACGACATGGGAGATACGTTCCAAGTTAATGTATTGCAAGAAGCAGTAAAAAACAACAAAAAAGTTTTGTTATTTTGGTATCCAAAGGATTTTACATATGTATGTCCAACTGAATTACATGCTTTTCAGGATGCTTTAGGTGAATTTGAAAAAAGAAATGTAACTGTAATTGGTGCATCATGTGATACAGCTGAAGTTCACTTTGCGTGGTTGAATACGTCTAAAGATAATGGAGGAATAGAAGGTGTAACTTACCCAATTTTAGCCGATTCTAACAGAAATCTTGCTCGTCAGTTAGGAATTTTAGATATTACAAACGAGCGTTACGACGAAGAGTCTGGTGAATATTTAGTAGATGGTGATAATGTTCCTTACAGAGCAACTTACCTAATCGATGAAGAAGGATTAGTATTTCATGAAGGAATCAACTTTTTCCCTGTCGGAAGAAATGTGAACGAATTTATCAGAATGATTGATGCTTACACCCACGTACAAAAACATGGTGAAGTTTGTCCAGCTAACTGGGAAGAAGGAAAAGAAGCAATGAAAGCTAACCGTGAAGGTACTGCGGCTTATTTAGCTTCGAAATAATTTAATTTAGACTAACGATTCCCGCCTTTTTAGGCGGGAATTAATAAAACTCAATACAATGTTTCAAGAATTAAGTGAAGATACTTTACAATCAATAGTAAACGATAACGATAAGGTAGTGGTGCAATTTTCTGCTACATGGTGTGGTAATTGTAGACTGATGAAGCCAAAATTTAAAAAGTTAGCTTCAGAAAATGATGCGATACCTTTTGTTATAGTAGATGCAGAAAAGTTTCCCGAATCTAGAAAATTGGCAAACGTAAATAACTTACCAACTTTTGCTACTTTTAAAAATGGAGCTTTTGTGAATCAAGTTCAAACCAATAAATTTGAATCTTTAAAAGAATTAGTAGATGAAATTACCAATAATTAGACATTTTCAAAAAAATAATGATCCAGACAAATTAGCTAATGCTATTGAAGTTTTAGAAAGTTTTTGCGAGCATCGTTCGGTTAAGGAAGAAGAAATGGACGTTGTTGGCGAACTAATAACTAACCTGTCTGGCGCTATAGAAGTACACAAAATGATTGCTGAGGGTATGGAAGAGCGAGATGCAGCCAATGCTTTTGCAAAGCGCGTACTTGGATCCATTGATCAATAAAAATTAGCCGCTTTAAGCTACTTTACTAAAACTGCATTGTAGAATGCGGTTTTTTGTTTTTTTTAAACTTTTAACTTCTTTCTCTTGCAGTAAGACCAATAAATAAATTAAGTGTTCTTTACTAATATTTCGGCCACTAAAAATACCTTCAAAAGTTGTAATTGCGTTTTATTACGGTAGTTTCAATTGATAAATGAAATTAACTACATGTAATACCAATAAAACCATAAAATACAACTAATAAATTGTTTCTTTCTTGATTTTATGTTGTTAAAAAAATAAACCGT
>JBHYFG010000017.1:0-55165 GCA_051859645.1 Psychroflexus sp.
TGGCTATGCTTGATTTTTTTGCCTAATTAAATCAACAAATAATTCAATTTATTTTAGTTTCATTTTAAAGTTCAATTAGTATAAGATGTGGTTAGTCAAAAAAGAGCCCACTACTAATCATGCTAATTGTTACCTTTACAAGTATACACTAAATTTCGTTCCTTTCTTTTTTTGAGAAGATACGTTGATTTTTCCTTTGTGTAGATGAATTATTTTTTGGCACAAGTGGAGTCCAATTCCGTGTCCTTCAATAGCATGACTAGACTTACTTCTGTAGAAGGGGGAGAAAATTTCTTTGATCTCTTTTTTACCAATTCCCATACCATTATCGATAAAATTAACTAAAAGCTTGTTGTCCTCAAGTTTAATGGATACCAAACAATTTCCATCTGAAAATTTACATGCATTTTCCATTAGGTTAAAAAATGCAACCCTAAGCAGGTACTCATTTCCTAAAATTTCAAGACTAGATTGGTCGTCAAGGTATTCGTCATACTCAACCTTAATATCGAATGTTGAGTTGTTTCTCATTACATCAGAAGCTGCTTCCATAATAAGTTCATCGATTCGATTTTTTTTGAAGCTAATTTCAGTTGGGTCATAACTTGCTTTAGCTAAGTCCAAAAGGCTATTGCAAAGACGGGTCATTTTTTTTGCATCTTTCAGGCATAAAGCAATTACTTCCTTGTATTGCTCTTTACTTCTTTCTCGATTGGTAGAAATTTCTAATTCGGTAATTATAGCCGAAAGCGGTGTTCTGAGTTCATGAGAAATATTCGAGACAAATTGTTTCTGTGCATCGAAGGAGTCCTCTAGTCGGTTCAACATTTCATTAAACGACGTGCCAAGTTGTGCTAACTCATCTTTATTTTCATTTTGAGCCAATCGCAAATCAAGGTTATCTGCGGTTATTTTTTTTATTTGTTCGTTCATGTTTCGAATAGGGAGCAGTGCTTGTTTTGCAAAAAATCGCCCCAATATAAATACTACAACTAATGAAATAAAAAACAATACTAACAGACTTGTAAGCAAGTTATTCAATTTATTGAACCCATACTGGTCATGTGCAGTAGCGGTAACCAAGTAAATTTTGCTTTCAAAAGGGTAGCGTAAGCCTACAACTTGCCAATCTCCTTCATAAAAAGAAATAGCTCCCTCGTTTTTAATTCGGCGAAGCATTTCTTCGTTTTCTTTTACCACATCTATGTTTTGATCGTCATGGTAAATAAGCTCAAAATCATCGTTATAAATAGCTACTTGAACTTCATCAATAATACGTTTATTACTTTGGTAGATTTCTTTTAAAATGGTATCGCTTACTTCGGCTTCAAGGAATAGTTTGACTTTTGTAACGGCTTCTTTATTCAAAACCTTATAAAATTCGGACTCTCTGTTTTTTTGGGCACTTAGGTATATAAACACGGCAAATGCCATAATAATGCTAGCTGTAATTGTTGAGTAGAGAAGGCTTAACTTGGTTTTGAGTTGCATACACTAAAAATTTTTAAGGATAAATCCCATTCCTGTTTTGGTGTAAATTAGTTTTTGAGAGAATCCTTTATCTATTTTTTTACGCAAATAATTGATGTAAACATCTATGAAATTTGTTCCTGTGTCAAAGTGCATGTCCCAAACTTTTTCAGCTATTTCAGTTCTAGAAAGAATGCGTTCTGGATTTCGAAGGAAAAACTCTAATAATTTAAATTCTTTTGGAGTAAGTTCAATTAATTGGTTATTTCGGGTAACCATTTTTGTTTTTAGGTTCATTTCAATATCGTGGTAGGTAAGCACGTCTAGACTTACTTCGCTAGGTTTTTGGTAACGTTTAGTGAGCGCTCTAATTCTAGCAACAAGCTCTCTCATTTCGAAAGGTTTAACTAAATAGTCGTCAGCCCCTGCATCAAAGCCTTCAACTTTATCGTCTGTTGTTCCTAAAGCAGTTAACATGATAATAGGCATTTCGGGTTTTAGTTTCCGAATTTCTTTGCATAGCTGTATTCCATCCATTTTTGGTAAAACTACGTCTGTAATGGCTAAGTCATAATCTATTTGATTAACCAATTTTTTTCCAGCCATACCATCGTAGGCAATTTGGACATTAAAGCCTTCTTCTCCTAAACCTCGTTGAATGAGCTCTGCAACTCGTGTATCGTCTTCGACTAAAAGTATATTCATGACCTATTAATTTTAAACTTAAAACTTCTATTTAGGTTATAGTTCTAGCTTGTTAAATTTTATCTATTTATTGTTTTTTAGTGGCGACTCTTTTATAAGCACCTTCGTAAAACTACCCATTTTTAAATTTACTATTTTACAAGACTCGCCCCGACTGACTTTTGCATTTCAGGGAGATGCGACACCTCTGGACGACTATCTGCATTGTTCTCCTCTGAGTAGAAAATTAATACATGTGTTTCATCTGATTCAACGCAAATAATGCATTATGCCATTTTTCAATTGAAACTACCTCATCAAAATGCTATATCCTTTTACAGTAAATACATTAATCAACTGTATAGTTTGAAATAGGTACTTTCAAATTTTAGTCAAAAATACTCTTTTGTGAAGATAAATCTTACTCTAAAAAGTTAGAATTCAATTATGATTTAAATTTATTGATTCACTTCCGTAAGGTTTTTTAATTGGTATAACCACATAAGCAGAAAATAAAGTATAGGCGTAAATCTATACTATAAACCTAAACCATGATTTACCAAAAGTGCTGTTACATACGAATACGTTTCTAAGCCATCGGGTTGGTTATTTGCCTCTAGATAGGTTCCGTAAATTAATTTGAAAAGAGGTTCTAGCGCATTGTCGTATTTTTCCCAGAATTCATTTTGTTCTCTGAAGTTTTTAAGTACTCCGATGTTGGTGCAATTGTAAAGGTATTCGAACTTGTCTCGATCCCGATGGTATAATTCGTTTAAACAATACTTCAATGCAAAGCTATAGCCTGCAAATTGCATGAGTTTATTCTCTTGTTGTTGCGTACAGACGTATGCGGCAATAAAATTTGCTTCATTTTCTTTCCCGTAGCCAAGCTGATGTGCGATTTCGTGCGTGCTCGTAATGTGCCATTTAGAGGCTGGTATCCAGTAATTTACTTGAGCCTCGTTTGTAAACGGATTAATATATCCAGCAAATCCCATGTAGGTTAGCGGTCCAGAAAAAATCGATTTTTTGAGGTTTTTTGTTGAAGGCTGTAATTGAACAACCTTATTTTTTTCTATGGAAGAAAATGCAGCGTACACCTCATTTTTTACTTGCTTAAAGTCAGCTGTGAACTGAACAGCTGAACTGTCACTTTGTGTGATTGATTCTTGTAGAGAATTTGTTTTTAAAAGTACCTTTTCTGTGAAATGAAAAAGTTGTTCGGTATTGTATTCATACGGAATAGCTAACTGTTCATGTAATGGTAACTTGTAATAGTTAAACCCCCAAAGCCATTGAAACAATACATAAACAGGAGCAATCGCTGCAATAAATTTTAGCAATAAGATAGGTTTAAGTCCGTGTTTTTTAAAAAGCTTCCATAGTTTATTAAGCAATAAAAACCCAATTGCAACATAGCCTATGTCTCCAACTGAAAACGGTATCCAGCCTAACAAAACGTGTAAGATTTTCGAGCTTAGGTTAAATATAAGTAGGGTGTAAACCTTTTGCGTTAGTAAAGGAAAAAAGAAAAATACTTGCGCAATAAGCCAAGTTACAATCAGAAATATGAGCCATATTTTTTCTGTTTTAGAAAGTTTTTTCAACATCTAAGTTTTGTATTAATTGTTTGATTCATTCATACATCGAATTTTTATGGGTAGGATTTCGATTTATAATTATTCTTTGTAAAGTTTTTCTGATTAATTTTCCCTTCGCTCGTATAAATGATATTTTTTGGACATTTCTTTGTAATTATTCAAATCTTCTTGCCAAGTTAAGTTGATTTCTTCTGAAGTTAAACCTGCTTCAATTTGCTTACGAAGAGTTTTTGTGCCAGCTAATTTTTCAAAAAATGGAATGAAAAATTCATCTTTATTTTTGGTGTTTTGGTAAGCTTCAATTAAGTAGTGAAGTTCCAAAAATTGTGGAGCTTCAACTTTTCTTAAATCAGTTCCGAAACAAGTTTTTCCCTCATGTTTAGGGTATTTACTCCCTTCGTTAGGTCGTGGGACATAACTAAAACCGTAGGAGGTTTCATCTAAATACGGCGATCCGAAAATTTCAAAAGGGGCATCCGTTCCACGTCCTTCGTTTACGTTGGTTCCTTCAAAAAAACAAGTACTCGGATACCAAGCAATAGCATGCGAAGTAAGAAGGTTAGGGGAGGGCGGAACGGGTAGCTGATATGGCAAGCCCATCCAGTAATTTTTAACCTCTACTACAAAAAGTTCGGTTTGTATTCCGTTTTCAAGCCATTGTTCTCCATTTATCATCATGGCGTATTCACCAATACTCATTCCATGAACTACCGGTATGGGATGCATTCCTACAAAACTCTCGTTTTCTTTTTCTAAAGTGGGACCATCAATATAATGCCCATTTGGGTTTGGACGATCGAGGATCAACAAAGGAATGTCATTTTCAGCACAGGCTTCCATAACATAATGTAGCGTCGAAATATAAGTGTAAAATCGCGCGCCTACATCTTGAATATCAAAAATGAGCATGTCGATGTTTTGCAAATGCTCTTTAGTTGGCTTTTTCTGTTTTCCGTATAAAGAAACAATCGGAATTCCTGTGCGCACATCCACATCATCTTTTACTTGTTCACCTGCATCTGCTTTGCCACGAAAACCGTGTTCAGGAGCAAAAACCCGAACAACTTCAACTTGATGACTCAACAGCGTATCAACCAAATGTACATTCCCATCCGTAAGAGGTAAAATGCTAGTTTGGTTTCCAACAACACCAATTTTTTTACCTTCAACTATATGCAATATAGATGGAATTTGCTCAATACCTAAAACCAGCGCTTCTTTTTTATGTTCATTTAGGTGGTTTTTTTCAGGGTTTTTAGTTTGCGCATTGCAAGCAAAAAAGCTTGTGCAAACCACAAATAAAAGTGTATTTTTGAAGCTTATATAAGTCATACGTATTGAATTTCGAATTATTTATAGCCAAGCGTTTAATGCGTGGCAGCGCCCATAAAAGTAGTATATCTGCGCCAATTACAAAAATTGCAATTTCGGCAATTGCCATTGGTGTTGTAATGATGCTTGTTGCTTTTGCTACCGGTCTTGGTTTGCAGGAACAAATCCGTGAAAAAATTGCTGCTTTCAACGGACATATTACAGTGCTTTCTTATTCGAGTAACGAAACCCAAGTTAGCTTAATTCCTGTAGACAAAGACCAGGATTTTTATAAAAATTATTCTTCGTTGCCAAATGTAGAGCATGTTCAAGTTTTTGCTAACAAATACGGCATTATAAGAACTGAATCCGATTTTGAAGGCATTGTTGTTAAAGGGGTTGGGAGTGATTACAATTGGCGCTACCTTCAAGATTATTTAGTGGAAGGAAGACTACCTCACTTTTCTGATGAAATTAGTACAGAACTAATGCTTTCTAATTACTTGGCTAATCGATTAAATTTTAACGTAGGCGATAAGGTTATTGTTTACTTTTTAGAAGACGCTACAGCAAAGGCACCACGGTCTATTGCTTTTGACTTAGTAGGTATCTATAATTCAGGTTTTCAGGAGTTTGATAAAACTTTTTTGATAGCTGATTTGCTTCAAATTCAGCGAATTAATAAATGGGAGGCAGACCAAGTAGGTGGATTTGAGGTTTTTGTGAAGGATTTTTCGAAAATAAATCAGGCGAGTGATGAAGTTTACAATAGCATTGGACCTTATTTGAATTCCAAGTCTATAATAGAGTTATATCCCTCCATCTTCGAATGGCTTTCATTATTGGATATGAATATTTACCTTATTATTGGCATTATGATTTTGGTAGGAGGTATTAACATGATTACTGCCTTGTTGGTACTTATTTTGGAACGTACACCAATGATTGGCATCTTAAAGTCTATAGGTGCAAAGGATTATTCTATTCGTAAACTCTTTTTATATAATGCTTCCTTCTTGCTTTTAAGAGGTTTGTTTTGGGGCAATTTAATAGGTTTGTGCCTTCTTTTTGTTCAGAAATATGGTAAAATAATACCGTTGGATCCCGACACTTATTATGTTACAGAAGCACCAATTTACCTATCAATTGGATATATTATAGCAGTCAATTTGTTGACTATTGTGTTATGCACGCTTATGTTAATCGTGCCAACCTACATCATCAAAAAAATTAGTCCTGTAAAGGCAATGCGTTTCGATTAATAGTTCGTACATTTTATAAGTGCAATTAATACCAGTTATGAGTTTAAATTACTGGAAAAGAAAGCGATGATTTTTTTCTTTATGTGAATTAGAAAAATCAAGCATAGTCTAAGCTATGTTTTCTTTTTATGATGAAAGAGAAAGGAAAAAAGGGCTTTTTATTAAGATAATTTCAATTGATAAATGATATAATAACCTCACCATGTTTATTGAGTAGGTTTTGGTATTTAATAAGCCATAAAGTTTAATTGGCCATAAGCTGTGAAAAAATATGTAAAACAAATAAGCAAAGGGCTTACAAGCTTAAACCCGATAGTTTGATGAAATCAGGGACTATCGGGAATAAGATTTTAAATTTATTAATTAAATGTGTTGTTATACCATTTATTAAATAATTCATTCACACTCAATTAATTTTTATAATTTACTTTTTACTACCATCTTTTCATTTATTAATAATCCATCTTCGCTAACTCCTTCAATGTAATATTCATAAGCATCGGCGTCCGTATGTAAATGTTGGATTGTAAAAGAGTTATCTTCACTAAACATGTCTGTGAACCACGCAATACTAGCCACGTCTTTATAGGTTTGAAAATCTAACATTTCATAGCTTGGATTAAAATATTCCTTGGGGTATGCAAAACCATTGTTGTTTATAATGGTGAGGTAATTAGGTCCGCTTTCTGTGGGGTTTGTAAAAATTTCAGTTTCTCTGAGGCGAAGGCGTATAACTCCACCTTGGGCTTCAACCCCCATGCCATAACCAGTTTTATCGAAAATAACATACTCAAATTCATCTAATCTTCTGTTAATGATGTCTCCAGCGACACTTTGTCTAGAGTTGTTTATGATTACTAACGGAACTAGACCACCCCTATTATTTCTTAAACTTCCTTCTAAAGCTTGTACTAACCAGCCTTTAGCCGAAAGATAATCACCAACTGTTAAATATAAATTAGCAGCATCTTCGTCTACATCCAATCTTACACCATTGTATCCAAATTGATAATCTTCTTTATGGCTAACAAAATAATCTTCCGAGCTATTTTTAGCACTTAACTTCACTTCGTTAAGAAGCTCAACTCCCTCCTCTTCAAGCGGAGCCAAATCATCTTCTGTAAGTATAGATTGATTTTCTTTAAGTAAATAAGGGTCAAATTTGGTAAAATCTTTTACCAAACCTTTGCTGTCAAAATTGCTTAATTCATGTGTTAATGTTACATTTTTTGGCGATTTGAATTGCCCTTTCTTGTTTACTAAACTAAATGTAAGTGAATCTCCCTCTATCGGATAAAATTTTTCTAGTTCAATCGTAGGGTTATCTTTGTCTAGTTTAAAAACCATTTCGTCAGCATAGGTATTCGCATACATAATTAACTTATCCCAGCGCTTGCCTAGGTTTGCATCGACCTCAATTCTGGTAGCAACTCCGTTTTCTTTTGGTTTTAGGTCATTTTTGTTAAAGTTGAAAATAGCATCCCAATCGTACCTAGACCAACCTTGAGTAAGTAAAAGTAAATCTAAATTCGCATCGGTTTCTGTTGTTGAATTTACAAAGTAATATGCAGGGTTTTCAATGAAACCTTTTACATATGGTTCCAAGTAAAAGCTACTTGAGATGTTTTTTGTGCGTGTATTTACCTTATTTTCAGCATCTAGAACGCTAATGTTAATTTTCGTGAATTTTTTATTTAAATCATTCAAGGTAAATTTAATGCTCATCGAATCTTTATTCAGGCTGAAGCTTTTACCAATTTCAATATTTTCTGAATTAATTTTTTTAGGACGGTTAAAAATCAGTCGCTCAGCAACCGGCTTCCCTTGGAAAATATAGGTAAGTGTGTTTACGCCTTCAAATATATTTTTGTTTCTAAGTATAAACGAATACTCACCTTCTTCATTCAATTTTATAGGTATTTCTCCGTACTTTCCATTTTGGTGAAGCAGAAGCACATGATCTTCAGCTTTTATTTCATTATCTAATTTTGCTACAAGTCGAATTGCTCTGGACTCGCTATCAATGGATTGATGCTGAATAATGAAACCTTGATTTTTAATCAAATCTGCGGGAATTTCTTCTGAAAAAACGCCTTCCCGAGTAGAAAATTCGACTTTATAAGTTGTGTTTTTGTCGGGTTGAATACGAACTTTTGCTAAGCCAAATTCGTTGCTCGTAAAGTTTGCCATAACGGTATTGTCCGCAATTAGTTTCGCTTTGTATGCAATTGCGTTACCCAGATTGTCGGTAACTTTTATGCCTAGATTAGAAGCAATGTTATGAATAAGGTTGCCGCTTTCGGGTAACCAATGAACCATCCTCTTTGAAGATTTAGTCGTCTGGTAAACATCTTCATCTCCAAGAATATAAACCACTTGTGTATGTATATAAGGGTTGTTAAATTGATTTAAAAATGAAGTTTCAGCTTGTATCTGATATTTTCCAGAAGGGAAATCTGTTAAGTCAATATCTCCTTTAAACGAACCGCCATTTACAAGGTGAAAGCTTTCTCTTAAAGAAACTCCGTCTGCGGAATAAATACTCACTTTTACATTTTGCCTTAAACTGCTTAGAAATTTTGTTTTCGGGTTAACAACATATCCCTGGAACCAGATATGTTCGCCTGGTATAAAACTTGTTTTATTCAAGCTTAAATGGATAATTTCTTGTGGTTCTTCAAAGTAATTCTCGAGCGCTTGAGTTACAGATTGCGCACTCGACACGCTTACAAATAATAGGAGTAAAAAGAGTGTAAAAAGATTTTTCATAGCTAACTTTATTTTCTTTAAAAATAGGTTCAAATAACATGCCAATTAGTGTATACAATTGTTAATTTTCAAACCTATACTATTTATCAATTGCAATTGCACAATAAAATGCTCTTTTTTCCATTCCTATTTCATTGTAAAAAATATCATTTTTTACTACAGTAGTTTCAAATAGTAATAGCTTATTTACCTTTTTTCAACTTAATTGAATCACTTTTTTTAGTTGAAAATAGTTTCTATAAATCGTCTAAAAATTTTAGGTAGTTATGAAAAAAAACTGTTGTTTTGAAAAAAAATAAATTGGTTAAACTACTTTTATCCATTTTAAGTGGATTACTTCTAGCATTTGCATGGCCTACTTATGGCATAGTTGCATTCGTATTTATTGGTTTTGTTCCTTTGTTGTTGCTCGAAAAAGAATTACGAGAGGCGAACACACAGAAACTTAAATGGAAAGTTTTTGGATATAGTTACCTAAGCTTTTTTTTGTGGAATTTTATTGCAACTTCATGGCTTTACTACGCTAGTTTCTTTGGAATGGCCTTTGCCGTTTTAGTAAACTCGTTGCTAATGTCTTTTGTATTTTATTTATATCACCTCGTAAGTAAACGGTCTCCTTGGTTAGCATCTGCTAGTTTTTTTATTGCCGTATGGCTTTGTTTTGAATACCTTCATTTGCATTGGGAATTTTCTTGGCCTTGGCTTAACTTAGGAAATGTTTTTGCCGAATCTACTGAAATTATTCAATGGTACGAGTATACTGGAAGTTTTGGCGGTAGTTTGTGGGTTTTACTTACCAACATTGTTCTTTTTAGACTTATCAGCCTTTATAAACATCAACAAAAAAAGTCGTTACTAATAAAGGCAAGTATACAAGTAGGATTGTTAATTTTACTTCCCATTATAGGTTCGTTGGTGATATCCTCTAATCTTCCGAAAAGCGAAGTTTCGGCAGCTATTGTAGTTGTTCAGCCTAATATAGACCCTTATAGTGAAAAGTATTACACAAGCGACAAACAGATATCAAAACTTATTAATGATTTAAGTGTTGAGTTAATCGACACCCAAACTGATTTAATTCTGCTACCAGAAACCGTTTTTGCTAGCGGGACACGTTTTTCTCAGTTCCAACTGAGTGAAGCTCATCAATTCTCTTCACAATTAATCACCAAATACCCACAAATTTCCGTATTAGGTGGCATTTCTGCCTATGAAATTATTCAGCAAGATGCGATTGAAGCTCAAAGTAATTTCAGTCAACGCGGGTTTTGGTACAACGATTATAATGCTGCTTTTTTTGAAAGACAAAATACCCCATCAAGTTTTTACTATAAGTCGAAGCTCGTGGTTGGCGTAGAAAATTTCCCATACCAGTCTATTCTAAGGCCATTGCTTGGAGATGTAATGTTGGATTTAGGCGGAACGGTTGCAATTAAAACTACTCAAAAAGAAAGGTCGACTTTTAAAAGTACGTCCGATATAAATTACGCTCCCATAATTTGCTACGAATCTGTGTATGGTGAATTTGTAACGGGCTATGTGAAAAATGGTGCTGATGTGTTAAGCATTATGACCAATGATGCATGGTGGGACGAAACTCAAGGGCATAAGCAACATTGGGCGTATGCAAAATTACGTGCTATAGAAACTAGAAGAAGCGTTGCTCGTAGTGCAAATACTGGAATTTCGGGGTTTATAGATGCTTCTGGAAAAGTGATTCAACAAAGCAACTATAATGTGCCAATTGCTTTGAAAGCAGCTGTACCTATTTACACCAAAAACACTTTTTATGTAGAACACGGTGATTATATTCCGCGAATTGCACAGTTTTTAGCCTTATTTATTTTTTTATTTAGTGTAATAAAACACAAAAAGTTAGGAGTGAAGCGGTAAAATCAAGAAGTATATTTGCGTATTGAATTTTCGAACTCCCACATCCATAATTCCCTTTCGTTTACCGCAAAATCTATGAAGGCACCATTTTTCATACGTATTCTTATACCAGTATTAAAAACAAACGCCGTTTTTCTCCCCTTCACTTGGTCTATTTCGTTGTAATCGATAAAAGTTGGTTTCGGCTTAAAGTTCATTTTGTTTGCATTAAAAATAATACGCTGATTCGTAACATAAAGTTTTCCTCCAAGACTAAACATTCCTTTAAACTTATTGGCAGAACCTTCAACTTCAATAAACTCGTCTGGCCTTAATTCTGGTCTTTCATTAGCAAAAGATTTGGGTGTGGTAAACAATAAAATGTCAAACATAAACCCATAAAATATAGCCATTGCAATGGACTGAAATGCTAGGGCTTTATAAGAAATACTGTCGTCATAAAAAAGCATTATCGCGTAAAAGCCCCCACCAATAATACCGCTTATTAGGCGAGACTTTAGTGTAGCAACAGGTTTAGCTATCCCTATTATTCTTGGTTTTTTAGGTTCCATAAAATAAAAAATGCTAAGACAATGCTTAGCATAATTGATTAATTGTTATAACAAATATAGGTATTTAAATCTTTTAACCAACACCTGTAAATGTTACAAAATTCTTTTATTCCTTATGCATAAAGGATTGTTTGCCAAGTAAAACTTCTTCAGTCTCAACGTTATCCTCGTCTGGAACACAACAGTCTACAGGACAAACTGCAGCACATTGTGGTTCTTCATGAAATCCCATACACTCGGTACATTTATCTGCTACAATATAGTAAACTTCGTCACTTAAGGGTTCTTGAGCTTCATCAGCGTTAACCAATTTTCCGTTAGGTAAAACAATGTTTCCTTCCAAATCGGTACCATCAGCATATCGCCAATCGTCCGCTCCCTCGTATATTGCTGTATTTGGGCACTCAGGTTCACAAGCACCGCAATTAATACATTCGTCTGTTATTTTGATGGCCATCTTTTTCTTTTTAAGTAATTTTGAACAAAAATAAACAGAATTAAGTACATAAGCAATTAGTTATGACTTTAGATAACACAAAAAAGGCTTTTGTTCAGCTAGGAGATTTTCTTGAAAAGTTTACCTTAAGTATAGAACAAAGCACTCCACTCACTTCTCCCTATCAAAATGAATTAGCTGAATTGCTGGAGATTCTGCCACATCACAATGCATGGTTTACGAAAGATAACTTGTTAAGTTCATTAAAAGCATGGAGCAAATGCTTGACAGAAAAGCAGCTATTTAAATGGTTGAGTGGCTACACTTTTACCAGTCAAAATGCTAAGACGGTTGCTATTGTTATGGCTGGAAATATTCCCCTGGTTGGTTTTCATGATTTTTTATGTGTGTTGTTAAGCGGACATAAAGTTCATGCTAAGCTTTCTAGCAACGATCAATTAATACTTCCGTTTTTAACAAAGGTACTTGTTGCTTTCGAACCTGGTTTAGAAAATCGAATAAGCTTTACCAAAGAACGGCTCGAACATTTTGACGCTGTTATTGCTACAGGAAGTAACAATACAGCTCGATACTTTGAGTATTACTTTAAAAACAAACCCCACATTATACGTAAAAATAGAAATTCTGTTGCTATCCTAACAGGCAACGAAACTAATGAAGAATTAGCTTTATTAGCTGACGATATATTTGCTTATTTCGGTTTAGGATGCAGAAGCGTTTCTAAAATATACGTACCCGTTGGTTACGATTTTGGCGATTTTTTTAAGGCTATGTTTAATTACAAAGACTTGATCAATCACGTTAAGTATGCTAACAATTACGATTATAATAAAGCAGTTTACTTAATGAGTAAAATAAAGCTTTTGGACAATGGTTTTTTGGTAATAAAGGAAGATGAAAATTTCGGTTCACCAATCGCGTGTGTTTTTTATGAATATTATCAAAGTGAAGAAGCCTTGCAACAGTTGCTTCAACAAAAAAGAGATCAAATACAATGCGTAGTAACTAAAACTCCAAACCCTGCTAAATTTTATGAGGTTGGTTTTGGTCAGGCCCAGTCTCCGCAATTATGGGATTACGCAGACGGCGTAGACACATTGGAATTTTTAAGCCGAGTGTAATTTCAACTAATAACTGGTATAAAAAAAGTCGATTCATTTGAATCGACTTTTTTTGTTTTATAAAAGACTACGATTTAAGCCAATACTTTTTGAACTTTATCTGCAGCTTCTTGGAAAAGAACAGCGCTTTCAACATTTAAACCACTGTTATCGATCAATTCTTTTGCAATTTCTGCATTTGTACCTTGAAGTCTTACAATGATTGGAACTTTAATTTGGTCGCCCATGTTTTTATAAGCTTCCACAACACCTTCAGCCACTCGGTCGCAACGTACAATACCTCCAAAAATATTAATCAAAATAGCTTCCACTTTTTCGTCAGCTAAAATAATACGGAAAGCCTCTTCAACACGTTTTGCATCAGCGGTACCACCTACATCTAGGAAGTTAGCCGGCTCACCACCTGCAAACTTAATTAAGTCCATGGTCGCCATAGCAAGTCCAGCACCATTTACCATACAACCTACATTTCCGTCTAAGTTTACAAAGCTTAAACCTACTTCTTTAGCTTTTACTTCCGTAGGATCTTCTTCGCGAACATCACGCATTTCTTGGTAATCTTTGTGGCGAAACAGCGCCGAATCATCAATAGTTACTTTGGCATCTACGGCTAAAATTTTGTCGTCGCTTGTTTTTAAAACAGGGTTAATTTCAAATAAAGAAGAGTCAGACTCGTCGTAAGCCTTATATAAAGCCATCACGAACTTAACCATTTCTTTGAATGCTTGCCCAGAAAGACCTAGGTTAAAGGCGATTTTTCTTGCTTGGAAAGGTAAAATTCCAGTTGCAGGGTCAATTTCTTCCGTAAAAATTAGCTCAGGTGTTTTTTCAGCTACTGTTTCAATATCTACACCACCTTCTGGAGAGTACATAATCATGTTTCTTCCAGTAGCTCTGTTTAAAAGAACAGACATGTAGTATTCTTCAGTCTCGCTGTCGCCAGGGTAATAAACATCCTCTGCTACCATAATTTGGTGAACTTTTTTACCTTCGGCAGAAGTTTGAGGAGTAACAAGGTTCATACCTATGATTTCGCCAGCAATGCGTTCAACATCTTGAAGGTTTTTTGCTAATTTTACACCACCTCCTTTACCACGGCCACCAGCGTGAACTTGTGCTTTTAGGACATGCCATCCGGTTCCTGTTTCCTCTGTAAGTGCTTTAGCGGCAGCAACAGCCTCTTCAGGAGTTGTAGCAATTTTTCCTCGCTGAATGTTAACTCCAAAACTATTAAGTATTTGCTTACCTTGATATTCGTGTAAATTCATTGTGCCTTTATTAAAAATTAATGCTCCACAAAAGTAAGAATTTCAATCGTTAGAACAAGTAAAATGTTAAAATAAAAGTTAGCTTTCTATTTTTTATTTTAGGAGCAATTTCCTGCTTTTCGCTCATAGTCCTCGCACCAAAAAAATGGTGCTGTGGGCTAACCGCTTCAATCAGGGCTAAAAATTTTGCTTAAACTATAAATGTTTAATGTATTCGATAAAAAATGTTATTCGTCAATTTAGTTCTATCTTACCCTTATCCCAAATAAATTTACGTTGTGTTTCACGAGACAAGAAGGAGCCTAATTTTCCTCGATTTCTCCCTTTACCCTATTAAATAATGCAAGGCATTACGCAAAAGCATATTTAACGGGGTTGAGGCGCAAGGCAAAAATCAAGTGACTTTAGAGAGTTTGTTTTTTTTAATCGTGTACTAAGGTAAATGAATTTAATCCTCTTTAGAATTAAATTCATTTCTCACAAATACATTTTAAAACACACATTAATTAACAAATTTGTTAATCCGTAAAAAAGTTAATCCAAAATACGTATATTCGCCTTTTAATTAACTAACATAATGCCAGTCCAAAAACTAAAAAAAATTCTTTCCCGATTTTTTCGTGGAAAAAATGCTTCGTATGACACAACGCTTTTGTTGTATCGCTATAACGACTTACAGCCTTATATTGAATTTTATAAGCCAGAATCCATCGTTTATGTGGTAGAGGAGCTTCAACAGAACGAGTCTTTCAGTTTTGGGGAGACTTTAGCTTCCGTTGTGAGCCAGTATGGTAAAAAATTCATTTCTGTAAACTTTGGAAGTCAAAATGAAATTGAAGTCATACAATATAAAATGATTGTTGAAGACGAGAAAGTAAAAAAACAGTTTCACTTTTACCGCCAAAAACTCTTTGCCTACAGCGAAATTTACTCTTATCTTAAGCCAGATAATGAAGATAAGCTCATTCGACTTTCACTTCAAAATAATACTGAGCTTAATTCACTTTTAAAGCCTAATACTACATTTGATTTTAACGGTAATCTTAGGCTTATTTATAAAAAAGATGTTGAGCTTGCCTTTCATTTGGTAGATACTAGCCAAAACCTTTTGCCAGTTTTAACCCAACTGACAAATGAATTAGAAGCATAATGTTAGCTTGCCTTTTAACTATGCATTATAACAGTTTTTATAATTTACTATACAAGTCGCATTTTACAAGATGATTCATTACGCTCCGTTTTTAAATGGGTTAGAAAAATGATTAGATAAACGTTGGCTTTAGCCAAATTCCCCGTCTAAATGCGTTGGGAACTGCGTAGTGTTTTTTTTAAAAAAACCAATTTGTTTTGGTACTTTGATGAAGGAATCCGAATTAGAAAAATTAAATTTGGCATGAAAATTCTAGCTTCTCTTAATCGCTGTAAAACGTAAATGATTTTTGGAAGAATATTACGGTAGTTTAAATTGATTAAAGGTATAAGCAACATAACGATTTCAATTTACTACTTTTGCATACTTAAAATTTAAATTCAAAATTTATGTCATTTAAAAAAATTATGTTGTTGTTGCTGGTTAGCATTGCAATTATTGCTTGCGAAGAAAAGGCAGAACGAAATCCTGAACTAGCAGAACAATTGGTAAATGAAGGGATAGCCTTACTTCAAGAAGACGATTTGGACGCAGCGCTTCCTAAGTTCGAAGAAGCTATTGTTGCAGACGATTTATTAGAAGATTCGTATGCTTACCTTATTCAAATTTACTTAACAAAAGAAGAGTACATCAAGGCACAAGAGTATACTGAAAAAGCACTTAAAGTTTCTCCAAACGTTGGAGAAAACTGGGTTTTAGGAGGTATTTTTCATGATAAGCAAGGGAATAAGGAAAAGGCAAGAACCTACTACTTGACAAGCATCGAAAAGTTTGAAGCTATCAAAAAAGCAAACCTAGAATCGGCAGAAGAGGAAGGTTTTGGCTTCGACTTAAACGGGATTACCGCAGAAGATATCAATATTGTTTTTTCATACATCTTACTAGATGATAGAGAAAAAGTTGAGACTCTAGTAAGCGAAATGCAAGAAAAGGACCCAAATAATCCAATGTTTGAGCAATTGTTAAGTTTTGACAGAGAAATGTATTTAGAAAGTACATTCCCTACCATGTAATCTTAAACTAATTGCTGTAAAACAATTAAATACTGGTAAATAGCTTAAGGTACAACTAGTTGTATTTATGTAGTATAAAAAGAGGTGAAACTTGGTTTCACCTCTTTTTTTGTTTAATGTAATTCAAACAAATTTAAACTTAAACCAATAATTTCAAATAATGACTGAATTATATAGGTGTCTTTTTTACTCCTTTAAAAAACTTAAGATTTCGGTTTTAGCATTCGTTTTCAATTTTATGAAATACTTACCTGACACTAAATTTTGAACATTAACTTGAATATTCCCTTCATTTTTAACTTTACTTTTCATTACTTGTTGTCCAAGCATATTCACTATACTGTATTCTTCAATCAAGTCCGAAGTTTCAAGATGTATTTTTCATTTTCTGTGAAGTTATAAGTGTTGGTGAAAAATGCTTCCGAAATATTATTGCTATTAGCTGGCGCAACAGCGATTTCTAGGTCTTCTTCTGCTGGAACATCAAGAAAAGCTTAAGAAGTTCTAAAGTTGACATTCGACAGTATTTTTGTTCCGTTTTAATACACATCTACCGCTGACAAACTAGGATCAGGCGCATTGTGAATAAGCTGAACTTTAGCCGTAGAATTTTCTTCTAGAGAAGTATTGTTAAAAAAATAATTTGTCTTAAATTGGTGGTGGGATTGCATCAATTCAACTATGCCGTCATGGTTATCAATGTTTTTAATGTCATTAGAATTGGCTAAACAAGTTGAATAAAAAACAAAAAACAAACTAAAGATAAGTTGCAAAGGTAGTAAGGTTGATTTCATGTTGCTGTTTTTATGTTTAAACTTAAAAATGCTTAAACTTAGTTAAAATACAACCTAAAAAAACAAAGTCCTACTGATTGAATGTTAATAATTCTTAATTAAAGCGAAGTTGGTTAAATTTTCAAAACGATAGGGTTTTAAAAAGCACAACTTTCAAACAGTGAGAGTTGTGCTTAATTACATTAATTTTTCAATCAAATTACTTTTGGGTTATTTTTACATACGTAAGATAAATCCTCCATAAATTCCAAACGGATGGCCAGGTCTTAATCCAGAAGGAACTCTAGAGGCTGCATACTGGTTGTCTAATAAGTTAATTACGTTTGCAGTAAGGCTTAATTTTTGGGTAAGCTGGTATTCTCCAGATACATCTATTACAAACATAGATTCTACAAGCTGGTTTGGAGGTATCATTCCTGTTCCGGCTCTTGTTCTAAATTCGTCTCTGTAGCGTGCGCTTGCATTTATAGAAAAGGCATCTGAAATCAATCCAATTCCAATATTAAATTGGTTGTTTGGTATGTAAGGAAGTTCGTCACCTACGCTAACATCTCCCCAAGTTCCGATGGGTGAGCTAAAGTTACTTTTAAATTCGGTAGCTGTATAAGTGTAAGCAAGCACGATAGGAAGCCTGTATTTTTCATTTTTATTCAAGACGTCATAAGCAAGTTGCAATTCAATACCTTTTACTTCAACCGCTCCAGCGTTAAATAAATCCATATCGCCATCAATACCACCAGTTGCTGCAAAATCACTTCCCAATAAGTTAGAAAAATCATTGAAAAAGCCTACGATTTCTCCCTCAAATCCACCGTAACTAAAACGAGAGCCTAGTTCGAAGTTGGTACTGCTTTCAGGCGATTGTCCATCAGCAAATCCAGCAGGAGAAAATCCTTTGTGAACACCAGAGAAGAAGGATAAGTCTTTATTCAGCTTATAATTAACACCAATACCTGGAATAAACTGATCGAAACGATTTGTAACTCTCGTAGGTTCTGGATTGCTTCTATCTACGTCTGCATTACCCCAATCTCTTCTTATGAGGCTTACGTTTTCGTATCTTAACCCAGGCGCTACTGTAAAGTTATTCCATTTTAATTTGTAAAGTAAATGGGCAGAGGTTGCTTCAGCACCTGAAATGCGGTTGGAGTCAGTTCCAGGAATACCGGGAGAGGTTAGTCCCATAACGCCGTTAATCATAGCATAATTATCGTTCCATTGAAAGCGGTCTTCTTCATCTCTGTGGTAGCGCAGTCCAATTTCAAGATCGTGAAATACGTCTCCGGTCACAAAATGGTGATCAAATTTAGTCTGAATTCCTCTCGAGTAATATTTACGTAAATTGTTTCGCACACGTAAAGCATCATCAGGAGAATCTGCATCTCCTCTTAAAATGTCCATGGCCTCTGGAAAATTTTGTGGATTCTCAAGCAGGTTTGTTAAGTTTATATTTTCTCCATTCAACCTCATGTTTGCTAGTCGGTACCAATTTCTAGAAAAACTATTGTTGTACACCGTTGTTGTAACTGCGGTATAGTCAGAAAATTTAAGTTGGTGCGTAAGCATTAACTGACGATGAAAAGTTTTCATGTTATCTATCTGGCTTCCCGCATACCTTCTAAAAGGAGAAGCATCATAATCTTCTTGCGTAAGGCCTAAATAGGTTTCGTCTGAATCTTCATTTGCATACTGAAATTTCAATTCAAGCGATTGGTAGATTTTAGCTTCTTTTTTTGTATTGAATTTAATTTTTGACATAAAGTCGTTTCTATCGAAGCCTGTACCACCTGGACCATCAAGTTCTTTGAAACCTGATGAACGATTTTTAAGGTATTCAACAACATAACCAACTTGCTCAGAAGATTCACCAAAACGCAAAAGTGAATTTGAGGTTCCAAATGAACCATAATTAGCGCGAACTTCACCTAAAAACTCAGTAGGTATTTCTGTCGAAACAAAATTAATAGCTCCACCAGTTGTAAACGGACCATACTGTATCTGACTACTTCCTTTTAAGACTTCTACCGCTTGCATTCTCGCTACGTTGGGCATATAGTAAGCAGCCGGTGCAGAATAGGGAGCGGGTGCCGCAAGTACACCATCTTCCATCAGTGTAATTTTAGCCGATCGTTCAGGAGAAGATCCTCGTAAACTAATGTTGGGTCTTAATCCAAATCCGTCTTCTTCATACACATTTACACCAGGAACTTCTGCTAATACACGGTTAATATCAAGGTAATTGTGTTTCTGTAAATCTTGAGGCGAAATATAAAAAGCGGAACCCGTTCTGTTTCGAGCTTCAAATTTACTCCCTAGAAGCTTATTTGCAGAAATGATGACTTCATTTAATGATTCTGTAGAATCAATAGCTACCTGAAAATCGTCAATCGCATCTTGTTGCGCGAAAGATAAAACGCTTGTAAGTACCAATAATAGTGAAATATTTCGCATTGTTTTTATTTAGAATAAATTTAATTAACGCCGCAAATGTACTTCTTGAGTTCTGATACTGCAAATTTATTTAGACTTAATTTAGATAAAGTTAATAGCTGTTTTTACTTTATTTGAAAATTTTAAACTTATTTTTTTAGTGCCAGTTAATTAGTGCCATTTATCAATTAAACTTACCGTAATAAAATGCTCTTTTTTCTTTCTGTTTCATTACAAAAAGAAACCGTAGCTAAGGCTATACTTGATTTTCTAGTTTGCCTAAAGAAAAAAATCTTCGCTTTCTTCTCCTGTAATTTCAACTAATAACGGGTATATAATTACTAACCAGCGTAACTAAAGTTACAGAAATTTTCAACTTAGGTTTATATTTTTGCTTAAAAAATAAAAGACATGGGAATATTAAATATGTTCAAGAAGAATAACGTCAATGCTTCTGTTGGTAAAATAAGCATCATTACTAAAACTGCCTTTAAGCAAGCCATTCATCAACCTTTAGTTCAACTGGTAGATGTTCGAACAAAAGATGAAGTGGCTCAAGGTAAAATAGGAAATGCAATACATATCGATTTCTTTTCTTCTGATTTTGAAAAAGAGGTTTTAAAATTAGATAGAAATAAAGAAGTTTATATTTATTGCAGGAGTGGAAATAGGAGTCAAAAAGCGGCAAAAATCATGCAACGATTAGGTTTTTCTCACGTAATAGATTTGGAAGGTGGCTTCATGAATTTTTAATTGACCTTACATTTAATTTTTTGCTAAGAAATTTTTTATTCTTTTTTTGTACCTTTAAAAATTAATTCGGTGCTTTTGCATCATAAATTGTGATTTAAGCACATTTAAACAAAAACACATGACATTATCAATTGAAATACAAAATTTAAAATGCGGCGGATGCGCAAACAGCATCAATAAGGGACTTTCTAAACTAGAAAACGTTTCTTCCGTAGAAGTAGATGTTGAAAATTCCTTAGTTAAAGTTGAAGCTAGTGATTCTAGTGAAGCCTTAGTTAGGAATGAGCTATCTCGTCTAGGATATCCTCCTGTTGGAGAAAACAACCCACTTGGTAGTAAAGCAAAGTCTTTTGTAAGCTGTGCTGTTGGAAGAATAAGCAACTAAAGTAAACATTATGATGGTAAGACAATTTAACGATGCGCCATTAGCGCATTATTCATACGCTATACTTAGCCAAGGGAAAATGGTTTTAATTGACCCTAGTAGAAATCCGCAACCATACTACCAACTTGCTGAAAAAGAAAAAGCGACCATAGTAGGTGTTTTCGAAACGCATCCACATGCAGACTTTGTTTCTAGTCACCTACAAGTGCATAAAGAAACAGGCGCACAAATTTTTGTAAGCAAATTAGTTGGTGCTTCTTATCCTCATCAAAGCTTTGATGAAGGTGATAGTTTTGTGTTTGGGGATGTTGTTATAAAAGCAATTCATACACCTGGACATTCACCTGATGGCATTACTTTTCATGTTATAGATAAGGTTACAAAAGAGGAAGCATTATTTACCGGAGACACGCTATTTATAGGGGATGTGGGTAGGCCTGATTTACGCGAGAATGCGGGAAATATGACGGCAAAACGAAGAGAGCTAGCTGAAGCTATGTTCGAAACATTGCAAACGAAGTTCAATGAGTTGAAGGATGATGTTTTAGTTTATCCAGCTCATGGCGCGGGTAGTTTATGTGGAAAAAACATGAGTGATGCGCCAAGCTCCACTTTAGGAAACGAACGCCAAGGAAATTGGGCGTTTCAAATAAAAGAAAAAGAGGCGTTTGTAAAAGAAATTTTAAAAGATCAGCCTTTCATACCTTCTTATTTTGGATTTAATGTAGACATAAACAAGGAAGGTGCAGAAAACTTTGATTCTTCTATTGCTAAGGTTCGTGTTCAAATAGGTGTAACTAAACTTCCGTCTAATGCTTTAATTATAGATACACGCGATCAAGAAGATTTTAAAAAAGGCCACTTTAAAGGAAGCATTAATATAATGGCTAGGAATGAAAATGATAAAATTGAAACTTGGTTAGGTGCTATCGTACAACCAAAAGAAAAATTTTATCTAATTGTTGAAAGTATTACTTCAATAAATGAAGTATTATCCAGAATCGCAAAAATTGGATACGAAACTCAACTAGAAGCCATTGTTACAATTGGAATTGAAGCGGATTTAGAAGCTACTGAAATCCTAGATTTAGCCGCATTTAGAAATGATCCTTCCAATTACACCATAGTGGATATAAGAAATGCATCTGAACACAACAATGACCCAAAATTCGAAACAGCTAAAAATCACCCTTTAAACGATTTACGCAATACAGCAGCACAAATTCCTCAAGAAAAGCCAATCGTGGTTCATTGCGCTGGCGGTTATCGAAGTGCAGCCGGATCTAGTGTTATTGCTTCTTTGCTTAAGGAATCAAAAGTGTATGATTTAAGTGAAGCGATTAAGGATTTTTAAGTCTACCATATCACATAAATTAAACTTTCAAAAGAAGTAAACCTACTCACTTGAAGCACTTTATAAATTATAGGTTTCATAAAATTTATAAAGTGCTTCAAGTTTTTTTTTGTCGTGTACTAATAGGTTTTTTATACTGGGTATTTTTAATTGACTAATAGGATTAGTTATATTTAGTGAGCTTAACGACCTATTTAAAGAAGATTTTAACAGGTTTACATCCGATTGTTCTTGGTTTAGCTTTTGAGTACTATACTGAACTAATGAATTCGTAAATATCCTCATCTTTACTTAATCCCAGTTTTTTACTTATTCGGTATTTTTTGGTTATGACACTCTGGTGAGCAATATTTAGTATGGTAGAAATGTCTTTAAAAGAAAATTTGAGTTTAATAAAAGATAAAAATAACAAATCATTTTTATTGAGCTCGGGATAGTTTTCTATCAAATGGTTTTCGAAATCTGGGTAAACACGCTGAAACTCGTAGCTTAGTTTTTTAAGCTCGTTTTCTGGTGTAAGGAATTGTTGAAAGTCAATTAATTTTTTTGAAATAGAAGTTTCATTTTTACCTAGCTTTGCTTGTATGCTTTTAAGTTTTTCAGATAATGCTGCGGTTTCTAGAGACTTGGAAAGTAATTCTTTCTTTTGTTCTTCTAAAAGCGCATCTTTAAAAGCTAGTAGTTTTTCTTCAGCTTCAATTTTATTTGCGAAAGCTTCGTTTAGTAAGGTCTTGTTCTTTAGTTTGATTCTTATTCTTAGCAAAAAACCTAGCAGTAAGGCGCCTATAAACAATGAAAAACCAAGAATAGCAAGGTTTTTTCTCCCTTCTGATTGAATTTTTTCTTGTAGGTTTAAGTTTTTTTGTTGAATAATTTCATTTTGGTACTTGGCTTGCAAATCTTTGGCAATTTGAAAGTTTTTTTGTGCTTGTAAACTATCTTTTAAGCGAAGGCTAGCTTTGTAGTATTTACTAGACTTATCATACTGTGCTAAACTTTCGTAGGCACTTGCCATATAGTTTTTGTATTCCATGTAATCTACAATGCCAAATTTATCTAAGTCTTTGTCGTTTTCTATAACAGATAATTGTATTGCTTCTTCAAACCAACTATTTTGGATAAGAAAATGTAAGTACTGGTTCAAGGTTTTTAAGTAATTATCTTGGTGCTGTCCAAAGCTGGCTATAGATTTTTCGAAACATTTTTTTGCTCTTTCTTTTTCACCTATTGAAGCAAAGTAATTGGCTTCAGTAAGTTTAAGAAAGGCATATAACTCTTCGTTCTCAAACTCTTCAAACACTTGTTTTGCTTTTTCAATATACCTTTGCGCTTCCCTTTTTTTATTGAGTTTTATAAGTGCATTTGCATAATTTAAATAAGTAGATATGTTTGCGTCTTTGTAAGGGCTCACCTCAAAGTAATCAATAATCTCTTCGAATATTTTTTCGGCAAAAGCATAATTTTCTAATAAACCGTAAAGGTTAGCTGTTTTTTGTTTTTCAAAAGCTAAATTTTTAGGATTGGGAACTTCTTTTTTATTTTCAATATCAATAGCTTTTAAACTGTATTCTACTGCTAAATTATAGTTGTTTAACGCCCTATACGTGGATGACATTTCGCTGTATATTTTTTGTAGGGCTTCTTTATTATTAGATGTTATGGCAACCTCTTGAGCTTCTAAAAGTAAGTTTAGTGCTCCTTGATAGTCTCCTTTTTTCTTGTACGTTATGGCTAAGTTGTTGATTAGTTTTGGGTAAAAAACATCTTTCTTAGGAACTAATTCCAGTGCTTTTGCAAAATAAACAGTGGCAGAATCTAAATTGTTTTGAACTCCAAAGTATACACCTTTTAACGAATAGTGCTTTCCTCTTTGAGTAGCATTAAAGTCATTTTCTTTTGAAATTAAAGAATCAATGAGTATAAGGGCTTTAGTTTGGTCAGAAAATATAAGTTGGAAAGCTTCATCTTGTTTTTGTTGTATATCTACCTCTTGCGCACATAAGTAAATTGTGGCAGGAAACATCAGAATTAATAAGATTAGAAACTTTTTCATTTGGAAGGCTTTTTAGTTTTGTAATTTTTAAATGTAGTTAATCAGCTACAAATATAATTTAATTTCAAATTTTCGGTAAATATTATTTGTTTTTTTTGTTGGGTGACTGATGAATATCAGCTCAACCTTAATTAAGGTTGAATGGAAGTTAATTATAGTGCAATTTACCTACCGTTTAGCATAGAACCATAAGAACCAACTTTGTTCAATATCCTAAGATTAGCTTATTAGAAGGGGTGATATAGCGCAAAAAGTTTTTTTTGAAGCTTTAATTGAAAACGGATATTAATACCATTTATCAATTGAAATTACCGTACTAAAGCCCCTCCCTAGCCCTCCCCGAAGGAGAGGGAACACATGCAGGAGCGCGAGTTGTCATGTCGAGCGAAGGGAGACATCCCATCACGCTTTTCCCGTTATGCCTTTCAAAGTCCCCCTTTTGGGGATTTAGGGGCATCCCGTTGTCCTTTTCAAGAATGACCTCGTTAACAAAAAAACTTTATCAAAATCCAACTAAAAATTATGTTTATTCAGAACTTTTATTTATTTTTGTGAACCGATAACTGTAGTATGAATTTTAGTATCCATAATACTTTCTCCTACAACACCTTCAAATCTCCACATCAAATTACAGAGTATTTTGATTTTAATGATGAAGATAATAAGGAGGTGATAAACTTTACCTACAATGCATTTAACCAACGTAGTGCTAGGTATTATGGAGGAAATCAGCCGGATAGATACAATCGTTCTAAGCGTAAATACTATAGCGGTATTGCACCCATAGAAATAAGTCAAGACCTTAGTACAGGCAAAAGTAAGGTCGTTTATTTTGTTGGGGGAGATGCCTATCAAGCGTCTCTTGCTTATGAAGAGAAATTTATAGGTAATTCTTCTGAGGGAGGACGTTTCTTGTACTTACACAGAGACTATTTGGGGACAATTTTTGCGATTACCAAAGATTCGCCCAACGGCAATATGCCTACATCGGAGCAAGATGTATTGGTAGAACGCCGACATTTTGATGCGTGGGGAGGATTGGTAATGCTTCAAAAAGAAGGCGAAACCGAAGCCGTATTTTTTGAGGAAGTTCAATTTGACGACGAGCTTTACTTAGACCGTGGCTATACAGGGCACGAGCATCTAGCCTCCGTTTCCTTAATCCACATGAACGGGCGTTTATACGATGCCAAACTCAGGCGTTTTTTAGCCCCCGACAATTTTATTCAAGATCCGTATAACACACAAAACTTTAACCGCTATGCCTATGTATATAACAATCCACTGATTTATAATGACCCGAGTGGGGAGATTAGAAAGACTTTCAAAAAGGTTTGGAACTTTACAAGAGAGGCTTGGTCATTTACTGGGCATGCAATGCTTGGAATTTATGGAGTTATAGGTTATTTTGAAGGAACTTTAAGTTTTAATAAGTGGAGTGATACTGGAAAATTTGTATTTGGAGCTTCTGTATTAATTGCTTCTGGAGCAGGTGCTTTTGCCATTGGAGGTGCAATAAAAGCTGGCTATATAGCGGGTTCTTTAAATGCTTTGTATAACTTCGATGGAAGTTTTAATTGGCAATTAGTTGGATATTTTTCTGCTGGATTTATAGGTGCTTATGCGGGTGTTGCTCTAAATTCTGTTTCGCTTGGAATGGGCATAGGCGGTCTTGCTAATGTTGGAGCTGCTCGTGGTGCTAATGATTTAAAGCGAAATGAATGGGATTGGTATAAAATAGGACAAAAATTAGTAGGCGGAGCTTTGTCTTCGTTGGCGGGGATGAATGCAGCTAAAATGGAAAAAGCAAAATCTTTAGGAAAATTGACAGGGTTAGGAAAGAAAAGTGGCAAAGGTGCTGGTAAATTATTAGGCGATCTATACTTTGATAAAGGATTATACTATGGTCTAAACACTACTTTATCTAATTTTGCTTATATGGACAAAGAAGACTTTAAAAATCTTGGTTGGGGTGGTCATTTTAGAAGCTTTGGGGTATCTTTTTTCAACGGTATGGCTCAAGCTAGTCTTTATGATTTATATGATACTATATCAAATTTTAATGAATATTTATATTCAGGCTTATCTTTTGCATACTACATGGCTGATGGCATTGCACAATTTAGAATTACTTCTAACTATCATCTTTTACAATATAATGGCAAGTATGAAAAAATTGGAATTTTTTCTTTAAAGTCTTATGGATTCAACCCAATGTTTTAAATATAATGAATAAACACACAAAATATATTTTTATATCATTTTTTATGACAATGTCCTTTTTTGAATCAGTTGGACAAAAAATTACACTTAATAATATAGAAACCAAATATAATTTAAAAAATGAGGGAGTGTTTGATTATAATGTTGAGTATAAAAGAACACTTGGTATATATCAAAACGGTTATAATGAAACCTTAAATACTCCTTTATGGGATGCAAAAATTAATGAATCGGAAGATTACAAAGAATTTTTAGAAGTTTTCAAAAATAACAAAGTTAATTTATATCCTTGTTTTTTTGTATCCAAAATAACTAATTATAAAAGACTTAGATACAAGTTCGAAGATGAAGTTCTTGATGTTTCAAGTTGGACTCACATATCTCACATGATTTTAAATTACTTATCAGAACTAAGTTTTGATAACATAGAGATTAATCAAAATTCTGATATAATTGAGAACTCTATCTACGATAAAAAGTTTCTTTTAAAAAATGATTTAGATACAATCGATGAAATAATTAAAAATGAGATAATTCTTCCAAACGGCTATAGTGTAATTCCATTTTTTTTGCAGGTGGCAAGTAAAAATGAATATTTGCTTATTGAGATTCGTTTTTATGATAATGGTATATTGAAGTTTAAAAGCTCTGTGTCAATTTTTACAGATTTTGATAAACTGTCAACAAAAGATACTAAACATTTATACAAAGAAATAGTTGAATCTTTGTTTTATTACCTTTAGATATGAAGTTTGAAAAAATCTTGATAATTTCTGTTTGTAGCACTTTATTAAGTTGTAAACAATTTTATTTTGAGCCTACTTTCAAATCAAAAGATGATTTCAAAGCTTCAGTTCATCTCGAAAAGTTATTTTTTGTTTTACAAAATGAAATCTTTAATGAGCAAAAAATTGAAGAAGTAAAAATAGAAAAAATCTTTATTCAAGGTATTCAACATAAAAATCATTCTTTTGATAATTCAAATTCATTGTATAGGGATTTTCACAATTTAAGTTTATCAAGTGATTTAGTTTCGGACTTTGATAACAAGCTAAAGAAATCATTAGGAAGATCAGTAAAAAGTGTTGATTTCACATCTGATTTAGAATGGACTAATATGGTATTACCAAGAAATTATGCATTTAAAAATTTTGATCCAGAGGTTGTGAATTTAAATGAACTTCTAAGGCTCATGAAATTGAATTCAAATGAGGTGGTAATTCTTCCTTTAATAAGTTATTACAAAGATTATAAATTAAGGTACTATTACAGGTTTTCAGAAATTACAAAATTGAGTTTAGCAATCTACATCTTCGACAAAAACCAAATTTATTATGCCCGATCAGTTGGTTTGTCAAAAACAAATTTTATAGAAAACTCCATCAACCCCAAAGACACAGAATTTCAACAAAGCGAATGGGATTATTTGGTGTACGAGGCTTTGAGGCCTTTGTTGGAGAAAGGCGTGGAGTTGGAGATTAGAAGCCCCCTAACCCCCAGAGAGGGAATAGATTAGTTGGGGTTAAGTGCGAAGAATTGAGTATTAAGTACAAAGAATTAAGAATTGAGAATTAAGAAGTGAGAATTAAGAAGTGATCCCGTATCATTTCTTTTCACGAGATGAATACAATTACGAAATTAAATTTTTTATTTCATAGAAGATTTCGGATATCTCAGCTCTGTGTGCTTTGCGTAAATACTTAGTGCTCTTTGCGTGAAGCTTTTAGTTAATCTATTGAGTAAAAGAATTAGTAACTAAAATGTGATAAAAAAAGTTTGATTTGGCTTTGATTTGGTATAAAAGTTGCTAAAGTTAAATAATATATAAATGATCCAACAAGAGCTCGGGGATATGAGTATAATGATTCACTTATACTTAAGACTGACTCAAAAATTCGTAGGCGGGGCTTTAACATCTCTAACTGGAATGCAGGTATTTGGAATGGAAAAAGCCACATATCTTGGTGAAATGACGGGATGGGGAAAACAAAAAATGATAGACGGTAAGCTCGAAGGGTATAAATATCTATTAAAGGATAAAATGTTTGATAAATTTTTATCTTATGGCTTACAAAGCATGGCATCAGATTTTGCCTATACTGAAAGAAAGTATTATAAAGAAAGAAGTTTTATGCAACATATTGGAACGTTTATGATAGGCGGATTTAACGGGGCAATTCAATCAGTTGGTTTTGAAACTAAACATTCATTTTTTGGTTATGGTTTGGATTATTTTATGCAGTCACTTAATCAAGGTTACGAACCTCTTGGTTACAGTAAAGGCTGGAGAAAGACGGGGATATTTTCTTTAAAAGCGTTTTTTTTACGCCCTAATTAATTAATAATGCGTTTTCTCAGTTTAGTTTTTTTTATTTTCTGCTCTGTCTTTCAAATTGATGCACAGCAAACAGATTTTAGTCAGAAAGAATTCAGATACGATTATGATTCTTTGGGATTGGATCCAAATTTTTTTCTAAAAACTAATACAGTTTTTAGTATTGACTTTAATGGAATTGTTGTAGACAAAATGAAATCAAATTACTTCTATAGAAGTGGAGGGCCATATTGGCAAATATTGAAAATTAAAAATCCTGATTTAGGTTTTATAAGCGATGACCTTTTAAGTTTGCCTGCAACTATACAATCCTATTATATCGAAAAAAAAATGTTGAGTAATTCTACTCGGAGACAATTTTTTACAGAAAATTTTAACCCAAGCATTGCAAGTATTTTAACAAAAAAAATCCAAAGTCATTTGATAGATAGTATTGGTTTTAATGAACTTGTAGGTAATGATGCTTTAGTTCTTGACGAAAGTTTTTTTAAATCGAGATTGTATTTTTTAAATATGGATAGGACAAATGCATTATACTTGCTTTTTGCCTCTGAATTGTTACAAAAACCAATAGATACAACAGATGATGTAAATATATCCCTGATTTATGCTCTTATTGAAAACTATAAGGAAGAGGAGTATCTTCACATAGAATTGATTTTTTATAAGGATAAAAAACGATTGTTCAAGACAGCAGTTAATGTGTTTCAAAATTGGAGTAGCATTAATTTAGATGAATTTGAAACTAACGACTTCTTACTAAATGAAATTATAGAAAGCTTGTTTCAAGAAATCTACACAGAATGAGATTGGTATTTAGTTTATTGTTTATTATACTATTATGTGGCTGTAGTAAGCAGTCTTATCCTAGCTTACATACTAGAGATGGGTACTTCAGGCAACAACTTAGCTTACAAAAGGCGTTTTTTGAATTAGAAAAGCAAATTGTAGCTGATACGCTACCTACAAGTCTTATTCTAAATAAAATATTCTTTTTACCAAGAGCTATTAAAAATGTAACACGCAAATCCGATGTATATTTTATTGTATTACCGGATGAGAAAATTCAAAATATAATGGCTAATTTTAATTCTTCCCTAATTAATATACTCCCTGAGTTTGGTAATTATCATCATTTTCGTTCAGATGAAATATTGTGGACAGATAAAAATTTAAACCATAAATATGATTTTCTCGGTTTCAACCCTGAAGAAATTGTATTAGATGACTTAGTAAAATTTTCAAATGTAGATGAAGATGAAGTTATTTTTTTACCTCTAATATCATATTTTGATAATCAAGATACAGGTTTTGATTGGAGATATATGGATGAATATCGACTTAAAATCGCTTTTTACATTTTCGATAAAAACAAAATTTATTACGCTAAGTCTGTTGGTTTGTCAAAGATGTCTTACATCCAAAACTCCATCAACCCCAAAGACACCCAATTCCTCCAAAGCGAGTGGGATTATTTGGTGTATGAGGCTTTAAGGCCCTTGTTGGAGAAAGGCGTGGAGTTGGAGATCAGAAGCCCCCTAGCCCCCAGAGGGGGAATTGATTAGTTGGAGTTAAGTACGGAGTATTAAGTATTAAGTACGAAGAATTTAGAATTGAGAATTAATAATTAAGAATTAAGAGGTGAGAATTGAGAGGAGAGAATTGAGAGGAGAGAATTGAGAGGTGAGAATTAAGAAGTGAGAATTAAGAAGTGAGAATTAAGAAGTGAGAATTGAGAGGTGAGAGGTGAGAATTGAGAATTATAAGTACTCATTCAGCCATAGTAGCCATAGAAACAATAGAAACAATAGTAACAATAGAATCCATAGCAACCACAGAAACAACAGCAACCAAATAGTATTAAGTACGAAGAATTAAGAATTAAGATTTTTAGATAATTCTAAGTGTTCATTCAGCCATAGCAACCACAGCAACCACAGAAACCATAGAAACAATAGAATCCATAGCAACCACAGAAGCCATAGCAACAATAGCAACCCAAAAATTCAACCACCAAACATTATAATTTACCTAAAATTAGCCTAGTTAGGAAAGAATGCAATAAATTTGGCACTCTTTAAATAAAATTTACTTAGTAGGTATAAATAATGAAGTTAACAGAAATAGAAAGTAAATTCGCTACCTCAAATCAGCTTCAAAAGTGGGTTGAGCTTACTTCAAACAAAGGGCAAATCGCCCCAAAAATTCACCTTACATCCTACCTAGGTTCTGGGTTTTCTTTTATGGTTTCGGCCTTATTTAAGCAAATCAATTCACCAATACTTATTATCCTAAACGATAAAGAAGAAGCAGCCTACTACCTTAATGATTTGGAAGCCTTCGTAAACGATAAGCAAGTGCTATTTTACCCCGCAAGTTACCGAAGACCTTACCAAATTGAAGAAACTGATAACGCAAATATTTTGTTGCGCTCTGAAGTGCTAAACCGATTAAACTCCAAAAAAAAACCGTCCATAATTCTTACCTATCCTGAGGCATTGGTAGAAAAGGTAGTCACCAAAAAAACACTCGACAAAAAAACACTCAAACTTAGTGTAGGAGAAGAAGTTTCCTCCGAATTTATTAATGAAGTTCTCTTCGAATATCAGTTTAAGCGTGTCGATTTTGTTTCAGAACCTGGCGAATTTTCTGTGCGTGGTGGAATCATCGATGTGTTTTCATTTAGCAACGACCAACCCTACCGCATCGAATTTTTTGGCGACGAAGTAGATAGCATAAGGTGCTTCGACGTAGAAACACAACTTTCTACCACCACCAAAAAAAAGGTTTTTATCATGCCCAATATGGAGTCGAAAGCTTCAGAAGAAGTACGGGAGAGCTTTTTGTCCTACATAGATGCTTCTACACACATCATACTTAAAGATGCATACTTTGTGGGCGACCAGTTGAACCATCTTTTTGATAAAGCAGAAGATGCTTACGCCAAACTAAGTTCGGAGGTAAAACGCTTTTCTCCTGACCAATTGTTTTACAACAAAGATAGCTTTTTAGCCGATTTAGCTACCTTTACTACAACAGAGTTTGGGTCCAAAGCAATGTTTAAAAACAGTACAGTTATACAGGGTAACCAGTCTGCACAACCAAGTTTCAATAAAAAGTTTGAGTTACTACACGAAAATTTAACCGATTTTAAATCGAAAGACTACAACATTACTATAGCTTGCGTAAGCGAACCACAAGCTAAACGCCTAAAAGATATTTTTACAGACCAAGAGTGGGAGTTCAACTTTTCGACTTTGGTTAGTCCCATGTACCAAGGATTTATAGATCACGATTTACAACTAGTTTGCTACACCGACCATCAAATTTTTGAACGCTACCACAAGTTTAATCTTAAAAATACTTCCAACAAAAAGCAAGCCCTAACCCTAAAGGAACTTACCAGTTTAGAAATGGGAGACTATGTAACTCATATTGATCATGGTATTGGCAAATTTGCAGGCCTTCAGAAAATAGAGGTGGAAGGGAAACAGCAAGAAGCTATTAAATTGGTGTATGGCGAACGTGATATTTTGTATTTGAGTATTCATTCGTTGCATAAAATTTCCAAATTCAACGGAAAAGAAGGCAAACCACCAAAAATTTACAAGCTCGGAAGCAAAGCTTGGAAAGCCTTAAAACAAAAAACAAAATCCAAAGTCAAGCAAATTGCATTCGATTTAATTAAGTTGTACGCCAAACGAAAGTTAGAAAAAGGCTTTGCTTACGCGCCTGATTCGTATTTGCAACATGAGTTAGAGGCTTCGTTTATGTATGAAGATACACCCGACCAAAGTGCCGCAACAGAGGCCGTAAAAAAGGACATGGAAAAGGAGCAACCCATGGATAGGCTAGTTTGTGGAGATGTAGGCTTCGGAAAAACAGAAGTAGCTATTAGAGCTGCATTTAAAGCGGTAGATAACAATAAACAAGTGGCCGTTTTGGTGCCTACTACCATTTTGGCATTTCAACACCATAAATCCTTTGCAGAACGCTTAAAGGACTTCCCCGTTAGGGTGGAATACCTGAATCGCTTCCGAACTGCAAAAGAAAAAAAACTCATTCTGGAGGATTTGGAACGAGGAACAATAGATATTATTATTGGTACCCATCAACTGGTTAATAAAAGTGTAAAGTTTAGAGACCTCGGACTTTTAGTTATCGATGAAGAACAAAAATTTGGGGTAGCAGTAAAAGACAAATTGAAACTGATCAAAGAAAATGTGGATACCCTTACGCTTACAGCAACACCCATTCCGCGGACCCTTCAATTTTCATTAATGGCCGCTAGGGATTTGTCCACCATTAAAACTCCGCCGCCCAACCGATACCCTATCGAGACGCACGTTATTCGTTTTTCCGAAGAGCTTATTAGAGATGCTATTTCGTATGAAGTCCAACGAGGAGGACAAGTTTTTTTTATCAATAATAGGATTGAAAACATTCAAGAAATAGCCGGGATGATTCAACGTTTGGTCCCCAACGCAAAAGTTGGAATTGGTCATGGACAAATGGAAGGAAAAAAGCTAGAAAAACTAATGTTGGCTTTTATGAATAACGAGTTTGACGTTTTGGTAGCCACAACAATTATCGAAAGTGGCCTGGACGTAACCAATGCAAATACTATTTTTATTAACAACGCGAATAATTTCGGGATATCAGATTTGCACCAAATGCGCGGTAGAGTAGGACGTAGCAACAAAAAAGCATTCTGTTACCTTATTACGCCACCTCCTTCGGTTATGACTTCGGATGCCCTGAAAAGAATTAACGCCCTGGAGCAATTTTCGGATTTGGGCAGTGGTTTTGAAATTGCCATGAAAGATTTAGAAATTCGCGGTGCAGGCGATTTACTTGGAGGCGAACAAAGCGGTTTTATTAATGAAATAGGCTTCGATACGTACCAGAAAATTTTAAATGAAGCCATTGAAGAGCTTAAAGAAAACGAATTTAAGGAACTTTACGATGAAGAACAAAACAACACATCGAAAGTGTACGTTAAGGAAACACAAATAGATACAGATATCGAGATTTTATTTCCAGACCACTACGTGAACAATATTAAAGAGCGGTTGTTTTTGTACACTAAATTAAATGAACTTGAAGAAGAAGAACAACTGCAAGCCTTCGAAAATGAATTGATAGATCGTTTTGGAGCCTTACCAAAACCAGTAATCGATTTGTTAGATAGTGTACGCCTAAAATGGATGGCAAGCAGCATCGGTTTTGAGCGTATTGTCTTGAAATCTGGCAAGATGGTAGCTTACTTTGTGGCCGACCAACAATCGGATTACTACCAAAGTATAAATTTCAGAAATGTAATTCAATACCTACAGCGCAATCCTTCTGAAGTAACGATGAAGGAAAAGCAAACACGAAATGGATTAAAGTTATTATTTACAATTACAGAAGCAAAAAGCGTTCAAAAAGTGAAACAAGTATTTGAACAAATTCTTCTTCAGGCTGAAGAATTAGAAAAATAAGCTTATTTTTAGCTTCGCATTCAATTTAAAAACAAGTAAAATGAGCATACAAAAACCCTTCAATTTGCATGAATGGATTGAAGAAAATAGAAGTTTACTAAAACCTCCCGTTGGAAATAAAAATCTATACACCGAAGCTGGCGATTATATCGTAATGATTGTGGGCGGACCCAATGCCCGAAAAGATTACCATTACAACGAAACGGAAGAACTTTTTTATCAGTTAGAAGGTGAAATTGAAGTACACATCCAAGAAAATGGCGAGAAAAAAACCATGCAGTTAAAAGCCGGCGATATGTATTTGCACCCCGCTAAAATACCCCATTCTCCCGTCCGAAAAGAGGGTTCTATCGGTTTGGTAATTGAACGAAAGCGCAACAATTTACCGGGAAAAGATGGGTTGCTATGGTTTTGCGATAACTGCAACACCAAATTGCACGAAGTTTACTTTCCCTTAACCAACATTGAAAAGGATTTTTTAGGTCATTTTAAAGACTTTTACACAAGTGAAGAAAAAAGAACTTGTAGCAATTGTGGAACTATTATGCCCGTAGACGAACGTTTTATAGCAAAAGAGTAAAATAATTTTTAGTTTAAATTAATGATTATCAAAGGCTTGTTTTTTAAGTTTAAAAAAATTGAAAAAAATTAAAAATAAAAGTTTGGTAATGTGAAAAAGGGTTGTATATTTGCATCCGCATTAAGCAACGGTCTGGTAGTTCAGTTGGTTAGAATACCTGCCTGTCACGCAGGGGGTCGCGAGTTCGAGTCTCGTCCAGACCGCTTTTAAAATGTTGTGTTGTGAGTATGTAAATACTCAGGTTTTAAGTTGTAAAACCGCGAAGAGCTTTTCCTACGGAAAGGCTTTTTTATTTTATATCGGTCGCTCATATTCTAATATAGCATCCATTTGTTTTCCCTTTTGGTAAGATTCTTTCTGAAATACGTACCTTCGCATAAAAAAGATGAATCCCATTCCGTTTACGCAAACTAAACTTGTTACTGCACAAGACTTAGATCAGTTAAATCACGTAAATAATTTGCGCTATATTGAATGGATTTTAGAAATTTCTGAATTGCATTGGACTACCAAAACCCCTGAAGAAGTTAGGTCTGATTTTGGTTGGGTGGTTATGGAGCAACACATTTCCTATAAAAAAGCAGCTTTTTTAGGAGATGAATTAGAACTAAAAACGTGGATAGCCTCTGCACAAGGCGCTAAGTCTGTGAGAAAAACTCAACTTTTTTTAAAAAATACAACGAGTCTTTTGGTTGAAGCTGAAACTTTGTGGTGTTTTGTTCAATTAAAAAACTTACGCCCTTCACGGATACCCAAAGAAATATTAACCCCTTATTTTAGCTAACTTATGAAGGTATTACACATCGATACTAACCACCCCTTACTCTTGGAACAATTACATGCGCATGGTTTTGAAAATCATGAAGCTTATAGGCTTAGCCGCGCTGAAATCTTAAAGGAAATACATCAGTACGACGGGATTGTTATTAGAAGTAGAATAAAAATAGACCAAGCCTTTTTAGCAAAAGCCACAAAGCTTAAGTTTATCGGAAGGGTAGGTGCTGGACTAGAAAATATAGACGAAGCTTTTGCTACCAAAAGAAACATTAAGCTTTTTAATGCCCCCGAAGGCAACAGAAATGCAGTTGGCGAACACGCCTTGGGGATGTTACTTAGCTTGTTTAATAAACTTCGCACTGCACACGATGAGGTTTGCAAAGGAATTTGGCTTAGAGAGGAAAATAGAGGTGTCGAACTAGAGGGAAAAACAGTGGGTATTTTAGGATATGGAAACATGGGTAAATCCTTTGCTAAAAAACTTTCAGGATTTGATTGTAAAGTAATTTGCTACGATGTTCAACCCAATCTTGGCAATCAGTTTGCTACGCAGGTAAGTCTGGAACAATTTTACAACGAAACGCAAGTTTTAAGCCTGCACACACCTCAAAATGAAAGCAGCATAAACTGGCTTAATAAGGATAGAATTGAAAGATTTTTACATCCCTTTTGGGTAATAAATACTGCAAGAGGAAGCGCCATACATACAGAAGATTTGGTGGCTTCATTAAAAACAGGAAAAATACTGGGTGCGGGTCTAGATGTTTTATCCTACGAGAAAGCTTCTTTCGAAAATATGTTTGAAAACAATCAATTACCGGAAGCTTTTACTTACCTAACCCAAGCTTCAAATGTTTTACTTTCACCACATATCGCTGGATGGACACACGAAAGCAAGGAAAAACTAGCGCAAACCATCGTAGATAAAATACGGACTAACTTTCCTATGAGCCGATGAAACAGTTAGTTGGTGTCTTGTTTTTACTCATCAGTTCGGCGGGTTTTTCACAGCTTATTAATTCCCATAAGATGGATGCTAGTGAAATTAAAAAAGTAGAACTTCATTTGGACGCAGTTAGCAGGATTTTACTAAAAACACATCAAGATAAGCATATTATCCTTCGTTCAGTGGCTGAAGGAGAGTACCGAGATGTTATTTTTTTAGCTCACGAGTTAGTCGAATCCGTTTTTTTTGTGTCAAGTAAGTACGATGATAAGTTTGCCGATGGATTTGATAAATTAAGCGCCATGAAAGTTTTTTCTGTTGAAGTAGAATTACTTTTACCAGAAAATTTATCTGTTTTTATTTCTTCTTCAACCGCAAGTTTAGAGGCCAGTGGTAAATTTTACGAATTAAATGTAGCTTTGAAATCTGGAACTATTCTTTTCGAAAACTTCGAAGGTAACGGGCATTTACACACGTATGATGGCAATGTTGATATATCAACCGTAGACGCAAAGGTTTCTGCAACCTCAAGAAACGGAATTGTAAACACTGCTAACTTTGAGGTTACTCGTTATTTTCTTGAAATTAAAAGCATTAATGGAAATATTAATGTACAATCAGTAAACACCAACTAAAAATACCTACCGAGAGTTTAGCCTGTATTCATTTTTTATTGAAAAACACCTTAGTTTATTTGTAGCTCTTGTGTATTACAAAATTTAGCGAGTTTAGGAATACTAGCTAAACCTTAAAAATAAAACTAACAGGTCGTTTTAATTTCTGGACTTCATTTGCCAATTGAAGAGGCATTAACTAGACTTAAACCTGTTTTTAACTGAAAATAATAGGAAATTCATTTGTTTTGATTTTTCTAATTACATAAAATTACAGTTTTTTTAATCAAATATCCTATTTTTGTCCATAAATACAATCGCATGAACCTAAAGAAAGCGGGAATTCTCATTTTTTTAATTTTACTTATAGACCAAGCGTCTAAAATTTATATCAAGACTAATTTTATGCTTGGCGATGGGATTCCTGTACTAAGTTGGTTCCAAATACTATTTGTAGAAAATGAAGGAATGGCTTGGGGGGCAAAAATTCCTGGCGCTTATGGTAAAATTATTTTAACTACCTTTAGGTTAGTCGCTATTACCGCAATTGGTTATTGGTTAGTTAAAAGCATTAAAGAAAATGCCCCAAAGGTTCTTGTTATTGCGGTAAGCTTAATTTTTGCTGGCGCTTTAGGGAATATAATCGATTCTGTTTTTTATGGAGTAATTTTTGACGATAGCTATGGCCGCGTCGCGACTTTATTTGCTGATGAACCTTACGGAAGCTTACTTAAAGGGAAAGTAGTAGATATGCTTTACTTCCCTTTGTATGATGGCATTCTTCCTTCTTGGGTTCCAATTTGGGGAGGTGAACATTTTGTGTTTTTTGAGCCTGTTTTTAATATCGCTGATACGGCAATAAGTACGGGTTTTGGACTTATTATTCTTTTTAACAAAACGGCATTTCCAAACGAAAATAAAAAACAACAAGACGACACAACCATCACAAAACAACAAAACGATTAAGAAATAATTACCTGTGTAACTTTTCCTAATCGTTTTATAATGTACTTAGCATCCTATGCGAATACTAATCTCGCTTTACAGTTTTTTAGTGGTTAAGCGATTAGAAATCCCATTAGCTTTATAAACCTAGCAAATCATCAAACTGCTGCTTGTCTGTAAATCTGTTTTTAGAGAGTTTTTTAGATACGCTCAAATTCCAAATGACAATTTCTTTAAACAACAGTAATTCTTTTGCTTCTGTAGAAGGCTTATGTTTAGCGACAAACTTATCGAGTGCATCAATCCTAGAGAGTTCTGCTTCGTATTCGTCAGAGGAAACATTGTCGTAAATTTCTAAGGTGTTTCCTTCTGCAAACCATTCAATAATTGCTTTATAGTCCAATTGTTCGTTTTGCTTTTCTAGTTTTTTAATCTCAGGAAAGTAGCGGTTGTATGTTTTGTTGATGGCTGTTTCAATAAGTTTAGTAGCCACAAATTCAGCGCCAGCTTGTTCACCTTCATAAAGCAATTCTACTTTTCCGGTAATGGCTGGGATAATTCCAATAAAATCGCTTAAACGGATACTTGTTTTGGTTTCACCGTTTGCAAGCGCTCTTCGTTCTGCGGTACTAATTAAATTTTCCATAGCTGCAATGCTTAAGCGAGCACTAACTCCGCTTTTGTGGTCTACATATTCGCTTTCGCGCGCCGAAAAAACAACTTGTTCGATAAGTTCTTTGGCTACTTCTGGAACAAAAATTCCGTTGGTTTGCTCTTCTGAAAGGTTGATTTCTTGCGCCGTAATGGTTTTTGCAATTTCAATAGTGGGCGGGTAATGCGTTAGGATTTGTGACTCTATCCTGTCTTTTAAAGGAGTAATTATACTTCCTCGGTTGGTATAATCTTCAGGATTTGCAGTGAATACAAAAAGGACATCTAAGTTTAGTCGAAGGTTAAATCCACGAATTTGAATATCTCCTTCTTGTAAAATATTAAACAAAGCCACTTGAATTCTTGCTTGTAAATCGGGTAGTTCATTAATCACGAAAATACTTCGATTGGCACGTGGAATCATGCCGTAGTGGATAATTCCTTCGTCTGCATAGTTCAACTTTAAATTAGCTGCCTTTATTGGGTCAACATCTCCTATAATATCTGCCACGCTTACATCTGGAGTGGCAAGCTTTTCAGCAAATCGCTTGCTTCTGTGTAGCCAAGTAATAGGGGTTTCGTCTTTTTTTTCTGCTACTAACTTGAGTGCGTAAGAGGAAATGGGGTGAAACGGGTCGTCGTTAATTTCAGAACCTTCAATAATGGGAATCCACTCGTCTAAAAGACCTAGCATTTGCCGTGCAATTCTAGTTTTGGCTTGCCCTCTTAATCCAAGTAAATTAATGTTGTGTTTAGCTAGAATAGCTCTTTCTACTTGAGGAATTACGCTATTTTCATACCCGTGAATTCCTTCAAAAGAAGGCTTGTTTTCTTTAATATTGGAAATTAAGTTTTTTCTTAATTCTTCCTTTATAGATAGGCTTTTGTAACCTGAGTTTTTTAATTCTCCTAAGGTTTTTATTGTGGTAAGTTCCATTTATCGTATGTTTTTCTTTTTGTTTTTTTCGTAGTCTTCAAAAATGAGTTGACCTAAACCTTCCAAGCCAGCATAAAATGCTTTTCCTTTGTTTGATTTAGTGAAAATTTCAATGAATTGCTGTAAATATGGGTCTGTAGCAATCATAAACGTGGTTATAGGAATGTTCAGTTTTCTGGCTTGCGCAGCCATGCTATAACATTGGTTGGTAATATATGGGTCTAAACCTACACTATTTTTGTAATAACTTCCGTCAGCTAATCTTAAACAGCTTGGCTTGCCATCGGTAATCATAAAGATTTGCTTGTTGCTGTTTCTTTTTTTGCGTAAAATGTCGACAGCCAATTGAAGCCCAGCAACGGTATTAGTGTGGTATGGGCCTACTTGTAAATAAGGAAGTTCTTTTAATTGTATAGGCCAGGCATCGTTACCGAAAACAATAATGTCCAGGGTGTCTTTCGGAAACCTTGTTTTAATAAGCTCGGCAAAGGCCATGGCTACTTTTTTAGCAGGTGTAATCCGATCCTCTCCATAAAGAATCATACTGTGGCTTATATCTATCATCAACACGGTGCTAAGTTGAGCGGCGTGTTTTGTATCTTCCACGACTAAATCACTTTCGTCTAGGTAAAAGTTGCCTATTCCGTGATTGGAATGTGCATTTTTGATGCTTTCCGTCATGTTGATGCGCTCCAAAGAATCGCCAAATTCATAAGGTTTTAAGTCGCCTGTTTTTTCAAACCCAACTCCTGTTTTGTTGGTGGAGTGGTTTCCAAAGGAAGATTTTTTTAGCTGACCAAAAATTTGTTCTAAGGCTTTTTTCCTTATGGCTTGCTCCATTTTATCGGTAATTTTAATCCCCGAATTTCCTGGTTGTGCAATTTCTTCCCGAAGGTAACCTTTTTCCTTTAGTTCTTCTACAAAGTCATCTAGCGTATACTCTTCATTTGTAAGTTTGTATTCTTTATCAAGCTCGTTTAGCCAATCAAGCGCTTCATCTACATCGCCAGAAGTATAGGTAATTAGTTCTTTGAAAAGTTCCAATAAGCGATCGAACAGCGAAGTTTTTTCTTCGCTGTATTGCTCAAATTTAAAGCCAGTTTTGAAATAGTTTGAATTCATGATTTAAAATTAATTCAAATCACGAATACTTCTGATGTATAATTTGTTAAGTTGTTTGTAAAATTAAGCTTCTTTGTGAATGTACTTTTTTTTGAAGTAAACATACGGGAGTATACTTCTACTAAGCATCCATCCGAAGAAGGCTAGCCATATTCCTGTAAGTTGTAATCCAAAACGATCGCTGATCCATAGAATGGGTGCAAAAACAGCAAGTGTAGCCACAAGCAAAAGATTCCGAAGAAATTTTGCTTCGCCTAATCCTTTACATATTCCATCCATAACGAAGGCTACGGCATTAATGGGTTGCATTAGCAGAACAATCCAGAATACTTGTGTAAATAGAGCAAGAACTGCTTCTTCAGCTTGAAATAGGTTGCCTATGTTGGAATACATTGCGAAGCAAACCAAGGCTAAACAAATTGCTAAAACAACTGAAAATTTGATAACGTCTTTCGTGAGTTCCCAAAGCTTTGAAATGGATTTTTCGCCTAGAAGTTTGCCTCCTATTGCGTTTGCTGCTCCCGCATAACCATCAATAAAAAACGAAAAAAACAACCAAATATTCATAAGGATGCTCTGTGCAGCAATGTAATTGTTTCCGTAGCTAGTAGCGTAGGCATTGGCTAAATATATAGCAAAGTTGAGCGATAAAGTTCTAATAAATAAGTTACCGCTCATTAGCAATAGGGGTTTTAAACTTGGATTGATTTGCTTTGAAAGCCTAAGCCCGAAAGGAGTTTTTTTTAAGTAGGTGTGCAGTGCCAATACAAACATTAGTAATTGAGCGAACAAACTTGCGTATGCTGCTCCTTCTAGGTGTAGGCTTGGGATTAAGTTTGGTACACCGTACACCAACAAATAGCTGAGAAGTACATTTGCCGCTCCACCAATTAAGCTAATTTTCATTGCCCAGAGGGTGTTTTGTAAGCCTCTAAATACACCGAATAAAGCAAAGGTAACTAAGGTAAGCGGAAAGCCGAGTGCTCTAATTTTGTAGTAAGTTACCGCATAGTCTAGCAGTAAACCATCTGCGTTGTAAAATTTAAAAATTTGAAGGGCCAAAAAGTAAGTAAGCGTATAAATGAGTAAGCTTAAGCCAAAGTTGAGAAGTAAAAGTTGCGGGATTAAGGTTTTTACGCTTCTTATTCGTCGTGCTCCTAGTTTTTGAGATACGGTTGTAGATATTGCCGTTTTAGTTTGAGCTAATATCCATATTATTGCAGATAAAAATGAACCGACAAGTCCAATAGCAGCTAAAGATTCGGTTGGATTTTCATCTACACCTCCAATAATTACCAAGTCGGTTAATGAAATTAAAGGTTCAGCAATTCCAGCAATGATTGCCGGTATTGCGATTTTGTTAATTTCTTTAAAACTAACTTTGTTTGCGTTCACTTAAAGCGCTTTTAAAAGCCTTTCCATTGCCATCCCTCTAGATCCTTTTAGTAAAATAAACTTATGTTGTAACTCCTCTTTTTTTAAAGCTTCAAGCAAGGAAAGTGTATCTGTAGATAGGATTATTTTTTCATTTTCATGAACGGCACTGCTGAAAAATTCACCGCATAAATACACTTTTTCTGCTGTTGATTTTTCGGCCATTTCAGCAATTTTTTTGTGTTCTTCTAATGCAGTTTCGCCAATTTCGAACATGTCGCCTAAAATTAAAATTTTAGCAGGATGTTCCAGTTCGTCAAAATTTTTGATAGCTGCTTCCATACTTGTAGGATTTGCATTGTAAGCATCAAGTAATACGTTATTTTTTTCAGTTTTCATTACTTGCGAACGGTTTCCTTCTGGTTCAAAATTTTCTAGACTATTTTTAATTTCTTCAATATCAATCCCAAAATGTAGCCCTACAGCGATACCCGCAGCAATATTCGAAAAGTTGTAAGCGCCAATTAACGAAGTTTGAATGAGCTGATTTCCTGCTTTAATTTTTAGTGTAGGCGATTTTGCAGCTAGTTCAATTACATGCGTGTTTTTTTCTGTTTTTTTACTTCCAAAAAACACACATCTAGCATTTGCTGATTTTTCAAGTTGAACAGGATCATCTCCATTCACAAATAGCAATCCATTGGTTTTTATAATGTGATTGTACAATTCGCTTTTTCCTTTTATTACCCCTTCTATACCTCCAAATCCTTCTAAGTGTGCCTTGCCAAAGTTGGTGATGTATCCGTAATTTGGTTCGGCTATGCTGCAAAGAAATTCAATTTCTTTTTGATGGTTTGCCCCCATTTCAATCACACCAAATTCGGTTGCTGAATTCATTTCGAGCAAACTAAGTGGTACGCCAATATGATTGTTTAGGTTTCCTCGAGTTGCAGTTACCTTAAATTTTTTAGCTAAAACTTGACTAATTATTTTCTTTGAAGTTGTTTTACCGTTACTTCCTGTTAATGCTAAAATAGGAATGTTAAGTTTATTTCTGTGAAAGTTAGCCAATTGTTGAAGACAGGTAAGTACATCGTCAACCAAAATATTCTTTTCATTTGCGTAGGTGGCGTCGTCAATTATACATCCTATTGCTCCCTTTTTGTTAGCTTCTTCAACAAAGCTGTGCCCATCAAAGTTTTCACCGCGTAATGCAAAGTAAAGTTGGTTGTTTTCAAGTTTTCTTGAGTCAGTGCAAACACCATTACTTTCAAGAAAAAGACGGTATATTTTTTCCATAGTTAAGGGTATAAAAAAAGCCCTAGTATACAACATAGGGCTTTTATTATGATATAATTTAATTTAGTTTTTAGAGCGCCCTCCGAAAGTAGATTTAGCACCAACTTTAGACATGGCGTTTCTAAATCCAATATCATCAGTTGCCATGTGTTGTGGGTAGTACCTTCTTTGTGCAGGATCTAACCAATAAGCTCTATCTCTCCAAGAACCACCTTTGTAAACACGAACTTTATCGTCTATAAGTGTTGTTCTGTTGTTAGATTCGTCAATTTTACGGTTAAAAGTTCCGTCATCATTGGCACCAACTTCATTTACAGGTGCGTTATACATGCGCTTAGAAGGATCTAAACTACCTCTTTCCATGTAGTATTTTGAACTTGCTACGTCCCCATCTCTAAAGTCTTTGTTGTAACTTCTGTCAAATTGAGTACGCATGTACGTTTCTTTATCGTCTATCGCTTCTTTTTTAATTTCACCAGGAAGGTTTACTGCTACAATTTGAGTGTTTGGTAGTGTATCATAAACCACTTCGTCAGGACCAAGAACTTTTACTGTACCATCTTCATTAAGTACATTACGTGTATAAACATTTCCTCGGTAGTAGTTGAAATCGTTAAATTCATTATCAATCATTGGACGGTAGACATCAAGTACCCATTCGCTGACATTTCCAGCCATATCGTAAAGTCCGTAGTCGTTTGGTTCAAAAGACATAACTCGAGCCGTAATGTCGGCTCCATCGTCAGACCAACCTCCGATTCCACCATAATCTCCAGATCCTTGTTTGAAGTTGGCACGTTGATCCCCTAGTGTTTTTCTTTTTTCAGAACGGGTGTATTTTCCATCCCAAGGATATTTCTTTCTTCCTTTATAGGAATTGTATTCTCTGATAGAAGTTTGACCTAAAGCAGCGTATTCCCATTCTGCTTCGGTAGGTAAACGGTATTCAGGAAACAAAACTCCGTCTTTACCTTGTACGTAAATGTCACGCTCTTCACCATCTGGTCCTTCAATTCCTTTTCTAGCAGAACGCTTACCGCCTCTTATAATATCATCATCACCGCCGTAAACTGAAGACGGTGAATTTAAATACGTATCAGAGTTGAAAATTGAGCTTGAGCTAGCTGTTTTAAGTGCATCTTTAGAGGTGTATCCTTCTTTAAGAAGCACAAGTTCGTTTACTCTGTCGGTTCTCCATTTGCTAAATTCGGTGGCTTGAACCCAATTTACACCAACCACTGGATAATTACCATAAGATGGATGTCTCAAGTAATTATTGGTCATGTTTTCATTAAAGCCTAATGGGTTTCTCCAAACTAAGGTGTCAGGTAAGGCTCCCGTATAAATGTTTCTGTAGTTAGGGTCTGTAACTGGATAGATTTTCTTTAACCAATCCAAGTATTCGATATACATGAAATTGGTAACTTCAGTTTCGTCCATGTAAAACGACTGAACGTGTTGTTGGTTTGGGGTGTTGTTCCAATCCTTCATCGGGTCATCTTGTACGCGCCCCATAGTAAACGTACCGCCATCAATGTACACCAAACCAGGTGCAGCATCTTGCTCTTTATAGTCCGCTTGAATGTTTACAAGGGCATCTTTTCCAGTAAGATTCCACCCTGTTCCTCTGGAAACTTTGTTATAGTTTCTTGAATTGTCGCAGGCAACTACCGCTAAAACGCTCATAGTAGCCAATACAATTTTTGAGAAATTTTTGCCAGTCATAATTACTAATTAAATTATAAAATAGGTCCGCAATATACTAATTAACGAATTAAAATCAACATTATTTTGAATAAATAGAAAATCAAGTTAAATATCCACTAAAAAAAGTATTTTTGACATGCAATAATACGAAGCAATTCTTTTCGTTATACACTTGTGAATATTTTATTTATGAAAAAAAGTATTTTTATAATATGCCTCTTGTTTTTTGTGTCTTCTTTGGCTCAAAACCAGCAGGTTGAAATTGATTGGAAGGATAAGGTAAATGTTTCTACAGACGAAGATCAACTGATTTTGGTGCCTGGTTTTGAGCCCAATTACCTTGATTATGATATAGAAACGAAGAAAATTTCGTACTATCGAGTCTTTGATTTGAATGGGCGTTACGCGGTTACGAATGTGCGGACTACGCCAATAGATAAAAATTTACTTCAAGAAGTAGCTGTTTTCGACGAAACATTTACCCCAGAAGTAAATTACGCTAAAGCTAGAGGAAGTAATAAGGTAATTGTTAGTTTTAATCCGCTTATTAAAAATGGAAATTCTTACCTAAAAGTTACTTCTTTTACATTAACTCAAACTAGCGAAAGGACCGATGCCATTCAGACATTTTCCGATAATAGTGTTCAAGGAATTCGGAATTCTGTTCTTTCATCTGGACGTTTTTTTCAATTTGTTGTTGAAAAAACAGGGATACAACGCATTGATGCTTCATTTTTGTCTAATTTAGGTTTTAATCTTTCGTCTATAGACCCGAGTAGAATTAAAATTTACAGCCATGGTGGTAGGATGCTTCCTCTCAGGAATTCTGAAAATTTACCACACCTGTTCGACCCACCACAAATACCTCTTAAAGTAGTCACCCAAAATCCAAATTCTTTTCAGCAGGGCGACCACATCTTTTTTTATGGAGAGGCAACAGAAGGGCATTATTCTGCCGAAAATGAAACGAACTTAAATGTGTATTCAGACGTTTCTTATTACTACATTACTGTAGATGGCGAAGAAGGTAAACGTATTACCAACTACCAAGAACCTATTGGTGCAGAAAATGAAGTAATTACAACCTTTGATGATTACGCTTACTATGAAGTAGATGAAACATCTCCTTCCTTAGTAGGGAGAAGATGGTTTGGCGATCGTTTCGATATTACTACCCAACGAAACTACACGTTTAACTTTCCGAATTTAATTACTAATGAGCCTATCCGCATCAAGGTTTTGTTGGCGGGTGTTTCTTCTTCTAATTCCAGCATGAGTGTAGGAGCAAATGGGAGTGCACTTACTACAATAAGTATTGGGCCAACGGGTAGCGATTTACCTTCTCGTGGAGCGAGCTTCGAAGGGCAGTTTTTTTCTTCGCAAGACAACATAAATATTAATCTGTCTTATAATAAATTGGGTAATCCAGCTGCTCGTTCATTTTTAGATTATATAAGTTTAGAGGCAAAACGCTCATTAATAGCAGCGGACAAGCAGTTTCAATTTCAGTTTAAACAAGCCGCTCAACTTTCAGGTATTGGGAGGTATATTATGGAGAATGCTAATTTAGTTTCTGAGGTCTGGGAAGTTACCAATCCTCAGGAAGTTTTTGTATTTCAACATAACCAAAATGCGAGTCAACTTAGTTTTAAAGCGAATTTAGGCACAGAGCGTACCTACATAGCGTTTGTGCCACAAGATGTTTACATCCCCAGAATAGATCAGGCTAATCGTGCGGTTGCCAACTCTAATTTAAAAGGAACTATTTTTAATGGGCCACAAAATCAGTTTGAGGATATAGATTACCTAGTAATTACAAATAATCAGCTGCTGCCACAGGCGCAACAGTTAGCTAACTTTAGAGCTCAAAACGATGGACTTACTACAAGGGTTGTTAGCACAACGGACATTTATCGCGAGTTTAATACCAATAAACAAGACATCGGTGCGATACGAAATTTTATACGATACATATATGAAAATGCTTCTTCTCCAGATAAGCGTATTAAATATGTTGCTATTTTAGGAGATACATCGGTGGATTATAAAGATAGATTACCTGGCAATAATAATATTGTTCCTACTTTTCAAAACGTGCAAAGTTTTGCGACTACCGCAAATTCATTTATGTCCGACGACTACTTCGCCATGATGGATCCGAATGAAGGAACCATGTTGCAATCTGATATGCTCGACTTAGCGGTGGGAAGAATTTTAGCCGACACTCCTCAATTAGCTACTCAAATGGTTACTAAAATTATCGATTATGAAAGTAGACCCTCCTACGCGAGTTGGCGAAATAATTTTTTACTAATTTCAGACGATGTAGACCAAATTTGGGAATTTCAGCAAATACAACAACAACTTGATAATTTAGGAGACCAAGTAGCGGCCAACAAACCTTTTATTAACGTACGTAAAATACACATGGATGCGTTCGAGCAGATTTCATCAGCAGGTGGCGATCGTTATCCAGAAGTAAACAAAGCGATTACTAGACAAATAGAATTAGGTGTTTCAGTAGTTAATTATTTTGGCCACGGAGGGGAGGATGGCCTCGCTCAAGAGCGTGTAGTAACGCAGGCCGATGTTCAATCATGGAGAAATCCGTTTCGTTACAACCTATTTCTTACCATTACCTGTGAGTTTACAAAATTTGATAACCCGCTTAGAGTAACCGCTGGAGAACTTGCTTTTTGGAATCCTCAAGGTGGTCCAGTTTCCATGATTACGACTACAAGAGCTATAGGCGTGGGTGCGGGCGTTAGTTTTAATAATGCGTTAGCGCCATTTTTATTTGATTATAACGATTTGCGAGAAACGGCCGCAGAAGCAGTTATGCGAACAAAAAATGCATTAGGAGGAAACGGAAAACGCATCGTTTTTTATCTGGGTGATCCAGCACTTCGATTACCTTTCGGGGAGCCGCAAATTAGATTGAAAACACTAAATGGTGTGCCGTTTGAGCAGTCCACCGATACCCTAAAAGCCTTGTCTCAAAACATTATTACAGGCGAAATTGTAAATCAAAATGAACAACGAATTACCAATTACAACGGTAACTTAACCACGACTATTTTTGACAAACCCATTCAGCGTCAAACCTTAGGGAATGATGGAGTTCAGATAGGTGGACAATTGGCAATTATGGATTTTACTACGCTAGGCGAAACCTTGTTTAGAGGTCAATCTAGTGTTACCAATGGAGAATTTAGTGTAGAATTTATATTGCCGTTGGATACAAGAATCCCTGTAGATAATGGCCGCATGAGTTTTTATGCAGTTCGTGATGGTATTTTAGAAGATCAGGTAGGTTCTGATGAAACCATACTAGTAGGCGGTATAAACCAAAATGCACCCGTAGACAATGAAGGGCCAATTATCCAGCTTTACATGAATGACGAAACCTTTGTTGACGGAGGTGTAACCGATTCTTCTCCTTTTTTGCTTGCGAAGCTAGAGGACCAAAGTGGGATAAATACCGCAGGAGGAATTGGGCACGATATTCTTGCTATTCTTGATGAAGATGACGCCAATCCGTTTGTACTAAATGATTATTACAAAGCCGCTCAAGATGATTTTACAAGAGGCGAAGTTTATTTTCCGTTGCGTGATTTAGAGCCAGGGTTACATACCTTAAGATTACGAGCCTGGGATACGCACAACAATTCCTCTGAGGCAGAAATTCAGTTTGTTGTCTCCGAAGATAACGAGCTGGTAATTACACGCGTACTAAATTACCCAAATCCGTTTGTTAATTACACCGAATTTTGGTTTAATCATAACAGACCTTTTGAACCCTTAGAAGTTCAAGTACAAGTATTTACTGTTTCAGGAAAGCTGGTCTGGACACAAAACCAACTAGTAAATACAGATGGATTTTTGTCCCGTGATATTACCTGGGACGGAAGAGACGATTTTGGCGACCGAATTGGTAAAGGAGTATATGTGTATAAACTCACTGTTCGTTCAACACTAACCAATCAACGAACTGAAAAATATGAAAAATTGGTCATTCTCTAACAGATACCAAATAAAACCTATATTTGTAACCCATTTTTAAAATGTAAAATGAAGAAAAGTTTTTTATTAAGTCTTATTGCACTTGTTTTTATTCAACAATCCAACGGACAAACTGAAGTTCAAAGGCCAATTACAACCGCGGTGCCGTTTTTGCTAATCCCAAGCGATGCACGTTCGGCTGGTTTAGGAGATCAAGGTGTGGCAACTCCTGTTGATGCTTATGCCCAGTTTTGGAATCCTGCAAAATATGCGTTTTCGGAGAACAAGCAAGGCTTCGGTTTTGGGTATACGCCTTATTTAAGAGATTTAGCAGATGATATTAACCTAGGTGCTTTAACTTATTATAACCGAATTAATGAGCGAAGCGCTTTTTCGGGCGGATTACGTTATTTTGGTTTGGGAGAGGTTATTTTAAGACAAACAGCAGATGAGCAAGGAACGCAAGTAGAGCCAAATGAGTTAGCTTTAGATTTTAGCTATTCACTGCGCTTGGATGAGCAATTTGCAATGGCGGTAACTGCAAGGTATATTCGCTCAGACCTTAGGATACCAAGTGAATTAGGAAGTGCAGATGCAGCAAATACCTTTGCGGCAGATATTGCAGCTTATTACCAAGGAAAAGAAAAGTTTTATGAAAATTTTAATGGACGTTGGCGTGCCGGGGCCATGATTTCCAACATTGGACCAAAAATTAAATACGACGATGGAGGCTTTGACAACTTTATTCCTACGAATTTCAAAATAGGAGGGGGCTTCGATTTTATTTTTGATCCTGCAAATAAGATTGGCGTTTACGTAGAGGCGAACAAATTATTAGTGCCTACTCCTCCAGAAGATCAGACCATAGAAAATTTTCAGGAATACTTAAGCCAAAGTGAGTTTGGAGCGATATTTAGTTCTTGGAATGATGCACCGGGAGGATTTTCAGAAGAATTTAAAGAAATAGTTTGGTCCTTGGGGGCAGAATATTGGTACGAAGATAGTTTTGCACTTCGCTTAGGGTACTTTTACGAAGCACCAGAAAAAGGATTTAGGCAATTTGCAACCTTAGGGTTTGGGTTCAAATACTCTCAAGTAATGATTGATGCTTCTTACTTGTTTTCAACTGCACAAGGAGTACAGAACCCACTTGAAGGAACCTTGCGATTTTCACTTTCCTTTAATTTAGGAGAAAAGTCTTATGTAGAATTTTAACAGCATAAATGAGCAAAAAAAAGATAATTACTGAATACACCGTTTACGAATCCATAAACGATCTTCCTGACATTATTAAAAAGTTAATGTTTCAAGCGCAAGAAGCGAGAAAAAAGGCCTATGCGCCCTACTCTAATTTTTTAGTTGGAGCAGCCATTTTACTTGAAAATCACATCGTAGTATCAGGAAATAACCAGGAAAACTCATCTTATCCTTCGGGATTGTGTGCAGAACGAACAGCTATTTATGCAGCAGGCGCAAACTATCCCGATCAAAAAATCCTTCAAATTGCTATTGCCGCTGGTCCAAAGGCAAAACAAAACCTTCAGCCAGTTCCTCCTTGCGGAGCTTGCAGGCAAGCTATGGCCGAGTACGAGCAAAAACAGAAAGAACCTATTGGTGTATATTTTATGGGAACAGAAGGACAAGTGTATTATGTAGAATCCCTCCTTCAGTTACTACCTTTGGCTTTCGATAAGGATTACTTAACCTAAGAAAATCACGCAACTAAAACGATTTCGTTTTAAATAACAAATACTTAGGCTTCAAAAGTATTTTAAATTCCTTTTTATTGTATTACTTTTGTCTTTCGCTTTTTTGAAGCTACTATCAAGAAGGATAACAGTAAATTTTCCTTTTTTACAAATTGAAGTTTGAAATAATAACATAAACAGATGAAGAAGATTACCAAAGAAACTTACCTTAATTGGTATGAAGAAATGCTTTTCTGGCGAAAGTTTGAGGATAAGCTTGCCCAAGTGTATATTCAACAAAAAGTGAGGGGATTCCTTCACTTATACAATGGTCAAGAAGCTATTTTAGCTGGTGCGTTACATGTAATGGACCTAACTAAAGACAAAATGATTACAGCTTACCGAAACCATGTTCAGCCAATTGGTATGGGTGTAGATCCTAAAAAAGTAATGGCAGAGCTTTACGGAAAGGGCACAGGAACTTCGCAAGGATTGGGCGGGTCTATGCACATTTTTTCAAAAGAGCACCGCTTTTATGGAGGTCACGGTATTGTAGGAGGTCAGATTCCTCTTGGTGCTGGATTAGCTTTTGCAGATAAATACTTTAAGCGCGATGCAGTTACTTTATGTTTCTTTGGTGATGGAGCTGCAAGACAAGGTTCGTTACACGAGGCCTTTAATATGGCAATGACTTGGAAATTACCAGTTGTTTTTTGTGTCGAAAATAACGGCTATGCAATGGGAACATCCGTAGCTAGAACTGCCAACCATGACGATATCTGGAAGCTAGGTTTAGGGTATGAAATGCCTTGTGGCCCCGTTGATGCCATGAACCCAGAAAAAGTTGCCGAAGCTTTAGACGAAGCTATTGAAAGAGCACGTTCTGGTGGAGGACCAACTTTCCTAGATTTGAAAACTTATCGCTACCGCGGACACTCCATGAGTGACGCCCAATTGTACAGAACGAAAGAGGAGGTTGAAGAATACCAAAAAATAGATCCTATTACGCAAGTAAAAGATATATTATTAGAAAAGGGGTATGCTACAGAAGAAGACATTAAGGCAATGGACAAACGCGTGAAAGAACGCGTAGAAGAATGCGAAAAATTCGCAGACGAGTCTCCGTTCCCTGAAACTAATGTAATGTACGATGTAGTTTACGAACAAGAAGATTACCCATTCATACCTCATAAATTATAAGCAGATGGCAGAAGTAATTAAAATGCCTCGTTTGAGCGACACCATGGAAGAAGGGACAGTCGCAAAGTGGCTAAAAAATGTAGGAGATAAAGTAGAAGAAGGAGATATTCTCGCAGAGATTGAAACCGATAAAGCTACCATGGAGTTCGAGTCTTTTGAGTCAGGAACCCTGTTACACATCGGAATTCAAGAAGGTGAAGGTGCGCCTGTAGATTCTTTACTTGCTATCATTGGTGAAGAAGGTGAAGATATATCGGCTTTATTGGATGGCGGTTCTGCTGATAAAAGTGAAGACAAAAACGAAGATAAAAAAGCTGAAGAAAAAGCTGAAGAAAAAGCTGCTTCAGAGGAAAGCTCATCTGAGTCAGCAGAAATCCCTGATGGAGTTGAAGTTATCACTATGCCAAGACTTAGTGATACCATGGAAGAAGGGACTGTAGCGGCTTGGTTAAAGAAAGAAGGCGACAAAGTTGAAGAAGGCGATATTTTGGCTGAAATAGAAACCGACAAAGCTACCATGGAATTTGAATCGTTCTACGCTGGTACCTTGTTGCATATTGGAATTCAAGAAGGAGGTTCAGCGCCTGTAGATAATGTACTAGCAATTATCGGCCCTGAAGGAACTAATGTAGACGCTGTATTAAATGCAGTGAAAGGTGGAGGCTCGAAAAAAGCTTCACCAAAAAAAGAAGAAACTTCTGCTGAAGATACCTCAGATACAAAAGAAGAATCTTCGGAGTCAACTTCAAGTTCATCTGACGGCGAAAGAATATTTGCTTCGCCATTAGCTAAAAAAATGGCCAAGGATAAAGGAATAGATTTATCTCAAGTCAAAGGCTCTGGAGAGAATGGACGTATCGTTAAAAAAGATATAGAAAACTTTAAGCCAGCTGAAACTCAACAAAAATCAACTTCTTCTGTAAGCGAAGCAACTGCAACAGCTAAAGAAGAAGCTCCTAAAGAATCTAAACAAGCTACCGTTTATCAACCAGTTGGCGAGGAAACTTTTGAAGAGGTGAAAAACTCTCAAATGCGTAAAGTTATAGCTAAGCGTTTAGCAGAATCTAAATTCTCTGCGCCCCATTATTACTTAAACGTAGAGGTAAACATGGATAATGCAATTGCATCCAGAAAACAAATAAACGCAATTCCAGACGTGAAAGTTTCCTTTAATGATTTAGTCGTGAAGGCATCAGCAATGGCATTACGTAAACATCCGCAAGTCAACACCATGTGGAAGAACGATGTGATGGTATACGCTAAACACATTCATATAGGTGTGGCAGTAGCTGTTGAAGATGGTTTAGTTGTTCCTGTATTAAAGTTTGCCGATCAGCAAAGCTTATCTCAGATAGGCGAGAATGTAAAAGTACTTGCAGGAAAAGCGCGTAACAAGAAAATTCAACCACAAGAAATGGAAGGTAGTACATTTACCATCTCTAACCTTGGAATGTTTGGAATAAAGAGTTTTACGAGCATTATTAACCAACCAAATTCGTGTATTCTTTCGGTTGGAGCTATTGTTGAGAAACCTGTAGTGAAAAACGGTGAAATTGTTGTAGGAAACACAATGGAACTAACCTTAGCTTGTGACCACAGAACGGTAGACGGAGCAACAGGAGCTCAGTTTTTACAAACATTAAAAACTTATTTAGAGAATCCAGTAACAATGCTAGCTTAATCGCATATTGCTAATAAATTATACTAAAGCCCTCTCGAAAGTGAGGGCTTTATTTTTGATTTTATTACCATTTCTTTTCACTTAAAATTGTATTTTGCTAGCTTAATTAAAACTTTGAATATGCGTTATTTTATTGTATACGTTTTCCTTTTCGTTTCCATTATTGTTCATGCACAAAATGGTATAGATAAGGAGTCGCTTAAATTTCAATTGGAGTATTTAGCATCAGATGAACTTGAAGGGAGGGACACAGGTTCTGAAGGGATTGAAAAAGCAGCGCAGTTTATCGAAAAGCATTTTCAGAAAAAAGGACTCAAGCCTTTTTATGCAAGCTACAGAGATAGCTTTATGGCAAAAGATATGCACGCTTACAACCTTATTGGTATGGTAGAAGGTACCGACGCAAAACTGAAAAACGAATATGTAATTATAGGAGCTCATTACGATCATGTAGGAATTACTCAAAAGAAAGTGGAAGGCGATTCTATTGTAAACGGAGCGAATGATAACGCAGCCGGAACGGTTGGAGTCATGCAATTAGCTTATTATTTTGCCGATAATCCTACCAAACGCAGTTTACTTTTCGTGCTTTTTACGGCTGAAGAAATTGGTCTTTTAGGTTCTAAACACTTAGCAAAACAAATGAAAGCTGAAAAATTACCTATTCAATCGGTTTTTAATATTGAAATGATTGGTGTTCCCTTAGGCGAAAGTCATGCTTACGAAGCTTATTTAACTGGATACGACAAAAGCAATTTCGGTGAACTTTTTAATGCGGATGAAAAAACACCAATTTTAGGTCTTTACGAACAAGCAGAACAAATGCAATTGTTTAAAAGAAGCGATAATTGGCCATTTTATCAAGAATTCAAAATAGCGGCACATACTGTATGTACCTTCGATTTTACTAACTATGATTACTACCATCATCCTAAAGATGAAGCTGAACTTATGGATACAGAACATATGTATGAACTGATTCAGTCCTTTGCAAGAGGATTAGAACGGATAGCAAACACTAAGGAAGATGTGGGAATAAAGAAGTGAGTATTAAGTACAAAGTATTAGGAAGTGAGTATTAAGTACAAAGTATTAAGAAGTTAGTATTAAGTACAAAAAACAGATTTAATGAATAAGCAATTTTTAATTGCGTAAACGAATTAATCTTGTAAGCAAAGCGAACGGGACAACAGAAACAACAGAAGCAACAGAAGCAACAGAAGCAACAGAAGCAACAGAAGCAACAGAAGCAACAGAAGCAACAGAAGCAACAGAAGCAACA
>JBHYFG010000018.1:0-47806 GCA_051859645.1 Psychroflexus sp.
AGTTCTATATTCATCTAATTTAATCTATAGGTTAAAGTAACAAATATACTTTACTCCCCATAAATAATTGTTGACCCGGTGTTAGCCTATGATTAAAATTTCATGTTCATCCAATAATTCTTCTTGCCTAAACCGAAGAAACAATTGTACGATAGCAATGACGTCTTTTTCGCAGTAAGTTATAATTCTATCGATGTCTCCTTCTTCGTAATACACACTTCTAACTTGGCTTCCGTCAATATCATCTTTTGGGGAAGGAATATTGAAAACTTCAGTTAACAATTTGAGCGAAGTAAAATGTTTATAGTCGCCAAATTTCCATAACTCCATTGTGTCTAAGTGAGGTACTTCCCACGGCTTTTTTCCGAATAGTTGGAGTAGATTAGGCAGAGAAATTCCTTGAATAAGCATTCTTCTTGCGATGTAGGGAAAGTCAAATTCTTTACCGTTGTGTGCGCACAGCATATGTTTTGCTGTATTAAAGTGATTTTCTAAGAGTTGCTTGAACTCAATTAGTAAGTCTTTTTCTTCACCGTAAAAAGACTTTATTCGAAGCTTGCGTTCACTTCCTTTATACTTTATAAATCCGACAGAAATGCACACAATTTTACCAAATTCCGCCCAAATTCCTGCGCGCTCATAAAATGCTTCAGCGCTTACTTCATCTTTTCGCTGGTAGGCAGTTTTAGCTTCGTACAAGGCTTGTTTTGTTGGCGTAAGGTCGTTGAACTCCTTTTGTTCTGGTACGGTTTCAATGTCAAGAAATAAAACAGATTCGAGGTTAATTTTTTCAATCATAGAGAAGTGTTTTTGGGTTATTTATTTGCTTTTATCATGGTATAAGCTTCTTCTAAATATTCATAAAAATCACTTGGAAACGGTGCTCCGCTAGGTTTTTCATTTCGTTTTTGTCCTAAACGCGTGATTAGCAAATTATCTTCAGGAATACCTATTACGTATTGCCCTAAAATACCTTGCATAACAAAAACCGATTTTCCTTGGTATTCACTTAACCAGAAACCGTAGCCATATTCTGGGCTTTCCTTAAATCGGGGCTGAATAGATTGCTGCACAAAAGCACTATCTAAGTACTGATTTCCGTTGTAGTTTCCTCCGTTGAGGTACAGCAAGCCAATTTTCGAAAAATCCCTTGCATTGGAGGCAATACAGCAATAGGTTTTTTCCATTCCACTAGCAACGCCATCTAATTGCCATAAGGCGTAATTTTCCATTCCCATGGGTTGCCAAAATTCTTGACTAAGGTAAACGGAAAGATTGACAGGAAGTGCTTTTTCTAAAGCCATGCCAAGAAGTTGCGTGCTTCCGCTAAGGTAGTTGAATTTTTCTCCAGGTTTTTCTTCTATACTAAGCCCCATAATTAAATCACGGATATTTTTATCGTAGTAAGCTTTTGCTGTCATCGAAAATGGGGAGTAGTAGTTTTCATCCCAATTTAACCCCGATGCCATAGAGGCTAAATCACCCATTGTTACATCCTTAGCATAGGGACCCTTTAGCGTTGGTAAAAAATCAATTACTTTTTGGTCTAAACTTTTCACATAGCCTTGTTGTATTGCACGACCAAGTAACATGCTTGTAATGCTTTTCGCCATAGAGAAGGAATTGGTGTGCGAATCAACCCCATAACCTTCTGCATAATTTTCGAACCAAAGTTGGTTGTCTTGGTAAATTAAGAAGGCAGTGGTTTGCAACTCTTCATTCAGTTGAAGCAAACGAGGTGTCATCTTCGCCTTGTTGTAATCTTTGTGTTTTTGCTTAGGCTTGGGAGTTTTGTGCTGAATACTTCGGTTATCGAAGTAGGGATAATCATCAATAAACGCAGTTTTGTGGCCCGTAAAATACACCACTCGTACTCCTTTTAAAATATAATCGTAGCCTGATATATATAAAATTAGCCATCCTATGAGCAGAATTCCTATGAACCACTTTAGAAAATTTGAAAGTTTTTTCATTTTTAAATCTTTTGTTTTTAACGTTCACCCGTGCTACTCCAAGTCGCTTACCGGATCAGTATTATTATTTTTTTTAGTCTTAGGACAAGTTCTGTAACGGTTAATTATTCTTCTATGCAAAGGGAAATTTAGGTTTGAATGTATTTTCTTTTCCAGTAATCTCAACTAATAACTGGTATAAAAGTAAAAATTTCTTCTAAAACAGAAACCAATCCTTTCATATTTTTGATAGTTAAGAAAATGAAACCAATTATTAGTTTTAGTTTATGGGACGATTGGTGCTATTTTTTCTTTCTTCCGAAATGGTCTATAACGGCTTGTATCGACTTGTCTTCTTGCGCAAGAATTTGCATAGCAATATCAGCATCGAAAAGTTGTTGTGCCATTACGGATTTGAGGTAACGCTTAAGTTTTTCTTTTCGGGTTTCGAAGTTGTATAAAAAAGCAAGGTCTTTTAAGTATTGATTGTAATTTTCAACAAACGTGTCGTCAATAATTTCATTGGAGAGAAATTCATCTAGACTTAATGTGTTGTAGTAGCTTCTGTTTTTGTCTAGTTCGTCAAAAATAAACCGATCTAAAATTCCACCTTTAAGCATATAGTCCAAATCTTCGTCTAAATTGCTGTTGTCTTTAGCTACAAAAATATCTGGAACAATACCTCCGCCGCCGTAAACTTTTCGCCCTTTAGGGGTTTCAAAAATGAGGCTATCGTTTACTTTAATGCTGTCTTTTTCTATGAATTCGCCATTCTCGTAACGTTTTCTGTGTTCGTTGTAGTAAGCTTTATTACCGTTTTCGTAAGGGCGTTGTATAGAGCGTCCTGTTGGGGTGTAGTACCTTGATACAGTTAATCTTACAGCGCTACCGTCGCCTAGCTTCATTTCGCGTTGTACGAGTCCTTTTCCGAAGGAGCGTCTTCCAACAATGTAGCCCCGGTCGTTGTCTTGAATGGCGCCGGCTAGAATTTCACTTGCAGAGGCCGATTTCTCATTTATTAGCACATAAACCTCTCCATTGGTAAATCCTTCTCGATTGGTTGCAAGCGTTTCTTTTAAGTTTCCTCTTCTGTTTTTTGTGTATAAAATAGGAGTGTTATTGCTTAAAAATTCATCTACAATACTAATGGCTTCTTTTAGAAAACCTCCACCATTATCGCGTACATCTATTACAAAGGCTTTAGGTTGGTTGAGCTTAAGTGTTTCGAATATTTTTTTAAATTCATAAGCGGTGGATTCAGCAAATCGATTAATGCGTATGTAGGCTATTTCATTTGTAAGCATAAAACCAGCATCTACACTTTTAATGGGTATGATGTTTCTTGTTAAATTAAAGTTCAATAAAGAGTCTTCACCAAAGCGTTTTACTTTTAATTTCACGGGTGTGTTTAACTTTCCTTTTAGCAGTCGAGTTACAGAGTCGCTAGTAATAACGGGTTGCGTTAAATTTATCTCATCTGCATACACAATTCGATCTCCAGAAAGAAGTCCAGCTTTCTTGCTAGGTCCGTCGGGTAAGACTTGAATTACAGAAACACTATCGTTTATTTTATAGAAGCTAACTCCAATACCAACAATCTCTCCTTTCATGTTTTCGGATACGCTTTGGTACTCTTCTCTTGGGATGTAAACGGAGTGGGGGTCTAGGTTGGATAAAATGGAGTTGACGGTAACTGAAACAATACTGTCTGTGTTTATGGCATCTACATAGTCGTTTTCGATGTAGTTAATAAGGTTGTTGAGTTTGTTTTTGTGTGTGTTTGTGCTTGAAACTTTTCCTGAAAAACCAGCAAGATATCCGCCAACAATAATACCTAGACCAATAGAGGTACATACAATAAGGGGTAAATATTTGCGAGGGAAAGTTTTATTCATGATGCGATATATCTGTAAGTTCTACTACTTCTACTCCTGCTTTTTTTAGAAACTGAATTCCACTGTCGTCCTTGTAGGCTTGTTGGTACACCACGCGTTTTATGCCCGATTGGTGAATTAATTTGCTGCACTCTTTACAAGGTGAAAGGGTAATGTACAAAGTAGCTCCTTTGCATGATTGTGTAGAGCCAGCAACTTTTAAAATGGCATTTGCTTCGGCGTGGAGCACATACCATTTAGTGAAGTGATTTTCGTCTTCGCACTGATTTTCGAACCCCGTTGGGGTGCCATTGTACCCGTCTGAAATAATCATTCGGTCTTTAACAATTATGGCTCCCACTTGTTTTCGTTGGCAATGCGAAAGCTTGCCCCATTCTCGTGCTATTCGCAAGTATGCTTTGTCGAATTTCTCCTGTTTTTTTGTAGATTTCATTTGTACAGCCTTATGTATTTATCATTCTTAATGGGCTTAATTTATTCAAAATAACCATAAAATAAAATTAATAAATCTGTTTCTTTTTGAATAGAGGTTGTGAAAAAATAAACGAAGGTAAAGATATAATTGATTTTTGCCTAATCTTCCCAAAAAACAATTTAGTTTGGTATTTTTTGAAATTTATACCATTTGTCAATTGAAATTACTGCAATAAAAAGTTTTCCCCATTTTTTTGTTACATAAAAATAAATTCAAAATATTTCGACTCAGGTTATACCAATAAAACCATAAAATACAACTAATAAATTGTTCCTTTCTTGATTTTATGTTGTTAAAAAAATAAACCGTAGCTATGGCTATGCTTGATTTTTTTGCTTAATTAAATCAACAAATAATTCAATTTATTTTAGTTTCATCTTAAAGCTCAATTGGTATTATTTTCGGTAAATTAGAGCTTTTGTGCTTTCTAACTCCTTTTTTAAAATTTGATTTTTAATCCCTCGCTCTTCAATTAAGTTAATTTTTCGGTTAAGTAATTTTTCTAAACTTTCTTTGAGTTGAAAATATAAGTCTGTGTATTTAAATGGGTCTGTTTCTTCAAAGTCTACAATAAAACCTAAGTCAGGGTCTTCTTTCAAGTCTTTACCCATTAGAACTCTATCAGCAAAAAAAGTTTTCACCCTATACTGTTCACAAAGCTTTTTAATTTGATTACGATTCTTTTCAACCACTTTTACAAAATAAAATTACAGTAGTACATTCTTTACTCTTTTTAAGGAAGTTTTTTCAGCATTCCCTAAAACAGCAAACGAAGGAAATTCGAAGTGAACACTTCACTCTTTACTTTTGTGTTTTCCCTCTTGTGCTGAGTATAATCAGAGTATTGGAGGTTAAGGTGCCCACCTTTCACTGTTCAAATAAAGCTTACCAATGGTATTTTATTTAGGGTGCTGGATACACATAGTTTGCTTCAAAACTCAACGGAATACCAATCCACCAATAGAGTAATAAAAAGAGTGTCCACGTAATTAAAAAGATAAATGAATAAGGCAACATCATAGAAATTAGTGTGCCAATTCCGGTGCTTTTTACGTAGCGTTGGCTAAATACAACCACAAGCGGAAAGTATGGAAGTAAAGGAGTTATGATATTGGAAACCGAGTCTCCCACGCGGTACGAGGCTTGTGTTAAATCTGGAGAAATGCCTAACTGCATAAGCATTGGAACAAAAATAGGAGCGATTAATGCCCATTTTGCAGAAGCTGAACCTACCATTAAATTAACAAAAGCACTGAGCACTACAATACCAACTATGGTTACTTGTCCTGGCAAATCCAGTGCTTGTAGCAGGTTGGCTCCTTTTATGGCAACTAGAAGACCTATGTTAGAACGCGTAAATGCATCAATAAACAAGGCGCAGAAAAAGGCCATTACAATGTAGTAGCCCATGCTTTCCATAGATTTTTTCATACTTCCAATAAGGTCTTTAGAGGATTTATACTTTCCAGAGACAAAACCAAACACAGCTCCAGGAAGTAACAGGAGAACAAAAATTAAGGGAACGATAGCCTTCATTAATGGTGCGTTAAAGGAAGTGAGCGACATTTTTTCAGGGTCTACCATATCTGGTCCACGTAAAGCTGAACTTTCTGGATATGCCCAAAGAAATAAACCTAAAATACCAACACCCATAGCCAATAAGCCCATCCAAAAGGCTTTGTTTTCTTGTGGAGTAACATTTTCCATTTTTGGCATTTGGTCTTCATCGCCATCAACCTTTAGTTTAGCTAAGCGAGGTTCTATAATTTTATCGGTTACCCACCAACCTACAAGAACGATTAATAAGGTGGAAGAGGCTGTAAAATACCAATTATTTAGGGGGTTTAGGTTAATTTCTGGGTCGAAAATACGAGCAGCTTCAAGCGTAAAGCTCATAATTAACGGGTCTATAGAGGAGGGGATTGGGTTTGCTGAAAATCCGCCACTTACCCCTGCAAAAGCTGCTGCAATTCCAGCTAAAGGATGCCTTCCTGCTGCATAAAATATTACTCCACCTAAAGGGATAACTAGTACATAACCAGCATCGGCGGCTGTGTGACTAATAATCGCAATTAATATTAACATAGGGGTAAGCAAAGATTTAGGTGTAACGTTTAAAAGTTTTTTTAAGCCTGCATCTATCCAACCTGAATGTTCTGCTACACCAACTCCAAGCATAGCTACTAAAACAATACCTAGGGGTGCAAAAAGTACAAATGTATTTACCATGCTAGCCAAAAAACCAGCTAATGCTGTCCCGGTAAGAAGATTGTTTACATTCAGACTATCTCCAGTAAGGGGATGCGACTCTCCAAAATCAAAAGGAGATAGGATAGCTGAAAGTACCCAAACAAATACAAGTAAGTAGAAAAATAAAATAGCAGGATCAGGCAATTTATTTCCTACTTTTTCAATCGAATCTAAGGCTTTAGCAAGAAGTCCTTTTTTTTTAGTTGCATCAACTGCTTCCATGGGCGTTTTTTTTACAGCCGACTAAGTTAAAAAAATATCATTAACCTACACATTAGTAAGGCAATTAAACCTGAATGAAAGATTTCGGGCTGCTTCGATACTTGTATCTTTTACCAATTGAAATTGCCGTTATAAAATATCCTTTCATTCATTCATTCTTTCTTTCTTTCTGCGTCATCATAAAAGTAAGCATAGCTTGTTAAATTCTTGTTTTTAGTAAGCTTTTGCACATTTCTACGAAGCTTCTAACACGTAAAGTAGGTTAAACAAAAAAGAATTTTTTTATCGGTTGTGAATTATTCCTTACATTCGTTTTATGAAGTATTTGGTAAGTTTATTCATCATAATTTCTCTGTCTTTTTCTGTTCAATCTCAACAAATTGAGCTTGCGGACAATTACCTTGACCAAGGGGAATACGAAAAAGCAAAAAGCTTGTACCAACAATTATACAAGCGCAATCCAATGAGTCAAAAGATTTTGTTAGGCTTAGTAAAATCTCATAAGGAGCTCGAGGAGTATAGCGAAGCGGAGGAGTTAATTATTACTTATGTTGGGAAAAGTGAACAGTTTCCTAACATGCTAGTAGAACTTGGTTACTTGTACCAATTGCAAGGAAAGCAAAAATTGGCTACTGATGCTTACCAAAAAGCGTTAGCATCCATTGCCGTTAATCCAAGTTTTGCGTATTCGGTAGGAGGGGCTTTTCAAAATTACAATTTGTTAGAAGAAGCTATCTTAGCCTATGAAAAGGCAGACGAACTTCAACCTCGTGTAAACTACAAAATTAATTTAGCACGGCTTTATGGTGAAAGCGGAAACCTTGAATTGATGTTTGCCAATTACATCGCTTTAATTCTAGAAAATCCATCTTATTTTTCTGTAATTAGCAGAAATTTTTCCGAGTTTATAACAGACGATCCAAGCAATGAAGCTAATCAGATATTAAGAAAACAGTTGCTCAAAGCTTCACAAAAAAATCCTGAACTTATATACACGCAGTTATTAAGTTGGCTGTACGTTCAGCAAAATGAATTTGAAAAAGCTTTCGTGCAAGAGCGCGCCATTCTGAAAAGACAACCTGAACTTGAATACAACAGAATTTTGGAGTTGGCCAGTATTGCAGAGCTAAATTCGGCGGAAGTAGCTGCCAAAAAAATCTATACGTTCGTAGTGGAGGATGCCGAAAATAAACGTACGCAACTGCAAGCTGTTGAAGGTTTAATGAAGTTAGAGATTTCTAAAGCAAGCCCAAGTACTTATCCCGTTGTGAAGACTAAGTTAGAAGATTATATAGAAGCCTACCAACCCGATGCGATTAATTTAAAATTAATGTACGCTTCTTTTTTAGCTTTTCAATTGCAACAACAAAACCTTGCTGTTGATGAGTTAAAAGCACTGCTTAAAACTAGGTTATCCGCTCAAAATGAAGCCTACACAAGAATGTTGTTGGCTGATGTTTTGGTAAGTGAGAAGCGTTTTAACGAAGCCCTTATTTATTATACCCAGACCGAAAAATTAATGAAAAATCATCCTATTGGCCAAGAAGCTAAGTTTAAAATTGCCAAAACCAGCTATTATAAAGGAGATTTTGATTGGGCATTAACACAGTTGGATGTGCTAAAAAAATCTACCTCGCAACTGATGGCTAATGATGCGCTGGAACTTTCGAGGCATATAAAAGACAATTCTTATCAAGATTCCATACAAACAGCTTTGCAAAAAGTGGCAAAAGCAGATTGGTATATTTTTCAACAAAAAGAAGAGGAAGCACTTGCTTTGTTAAACGAAGTTGTCCAAACCTATGCAACACAACCCATAGAGGATGAGGCCTTGCTTAGAAAAGCAAAAATTCATGAAAAACGCGAGGAATATGAGCTTGCTGCGGAAGCTTATGAGCGAATACTTAGGTTTCATCCCAACGATATTTTGGTAGATAATGCTTACTTTGCCTTAGGCGAATTATACCGCACGCATTTAAATGACCCTGTAAAAGCAAAAGATTACTACGAACAGTTAATTTTTAATCATGCCGATAGTATTTTCTTTGTTGATGCCCAGAAAAACTACCGAAGGTTAAGGGGCGACCAAATTGAATAACCCATTTCTTCTGGTCTTATACCAATTTAACCATCAAATGACGCTATTTAGCTCATTCATTTTTCCATATATTTCCTTGTTCACAATTTCCGTCCCGTACGTACGGGATGCAAATTATTCACAGCGTTGTATATGAAAAAAGCAATTTCGCTCTCTTAACGACATTTAATAGTAAAATTGGTATTATTTTACAATTTTATTGGAATTACTTCTGAAGTTAAAGACATTTCAAAATAACGAACGGTGTTACTTTCGTGTAAATTTATTTTTTTCTTCAATCCAAAGCGACATAAATTTTTGTGCATTTACCTGATGGTGACTTAGTACCTGACTAATAAAGTGCTGTTTACGGTGCAATTCTAATTCATTACAAAGGCGTACTAATTTTGTAACGAGTTTTTTTGCAAATGAATGAAGGCTAAACTTATCGTTAAGCAAAGGTTTACAGTTTTTCTGCAGTTGCTCCCAAGCTTGTTCGTTAGTGTACAATGCGCAAACTTTTTGAGTAAAAAGGGAAGGATCATCCTCAATAATTCCAGGCCATGCACTATGGCTTGTCATTCCTTCTGCGCCAATGCTAGAAGTAGCTACAGGAGTTTCCGCTAGAAATGCATCTATTATTTTTCCTTTCAGCCCAGCTCCAAAGCGTAATGGCGCTAACAAAAGCCTATATTTTTTTAGACTTTCAATGGCGTTATCCGCTCGTCCTTTAATAATAAAACCTTCTTTGGGCTGATGAAGCTGATTTACTTTTTGAGAAGCGTATGCTCCGTAAATATGCAATTCGGCACCCTTTAACAAAGGACGAAGGTTTGGCCAAATTTCATTTTTCAGAAAACGCACTTGGTCCCAGTTGGGCTCGTGTAAAAAATTACCAATACTCACTAGGTTAGAACGTTGGTTAAAGCTAGGGTTTAAATCGTTTTTAGGGACGGTAACCAAAAATGGAAGGTAGAAGAGTTGTTGCTCAGAAAATTTAAACTGGGTGCGTAAAATTTCCATTTCTACTTCCGAAATAATCAGGCTAATATCGCAGCGAAGCATAGCACCAATTTCACGTTTTGCTAAATCGCTAAATAAGTTAGCTTCTTTTGTACTCTTTCCTTTTTTTATAGCTTCTTCCCTTGCTTTGCGTAAAAAATGAAGGTCTTCGCTGTCCAATACCTGCAGGCTATTCGGACATACTTCACGTACACGCCACCCAAACTGTTCTTCGGTTAAAAATCGATCGTAAACAACAATATTGGGGTTTATTTCTTTCACCAACAGTTGAAAACTGCTGTCATTCAAGCTACAATTATGTTCAGTAACCGCTAAGTTGGTTAGGGAAAAGGAAAATTCGCCTTTTTGGGCAGCAGAAGCAAAGTTTACTTCCCAACTTTCTGATAACATCAGATTTATTAATTGAAGCATTCTACTTCCTGCCGCTGTCGAATTCGGTTCTGGCCAAACATGACCAATAATTAGTACGCGCTGAGGTTGTTTCATCCTACAAAAGTAATCTAATCCCTTTTATCAATGGAAAATACCGCAATAAAACTCCCTTTTTTCCTTTCTGTTTCATTATAAAAAGAAAGCATAGTTAAGGCTACGCTTGATTTTTCAAATTTACATTACAGTACACGACAAAAAAATATTCTCAAAGCGGTTGGAAAAGGTGATTTTCTTGTACAGTAATTTCAACTAATAACTAGCGTACATTCAACAAATTCAACAAAATTTATACGGACTAAAGTTGAAGCTGACAGCCTAGGTAAATAAATTCCAAATTACACCAAACCTAAAACGAAAATCGCGGTAGGGATGAGTGGGCGCAGAAAAATTGGTATTTCCTTTAAAGAAGTCTTGCATGTTTTCAAAAATGAAGAATAACCTGGCTGTTCTAAGTTTTGCATTAAAAAATAAATCTAGGGTATAAAATCCCTTCAACGCTTCTACATCTTGAACCACAAATTCATTTAAAACGGGGTTAAATGCCATGGAGTTAAAGTTGGTGAAATACCTAAAATTAAAGCCCGTCTGAACGTAAGTTGCTTTATTAAACCAATGATTTTTGTAGTAAATAGAGTGTCTTGTTACAACCTCGGGCACAGGCAAAACACTGGCCCCACTAAATACATTTTGGTACATTGTGGTGTTTGTAATTCCGAACAAACCTAAGTCAATATCGTTTCCGGCTTTTAGTTTTAAGTAGCTAACATCGCTATCCGACTGAAATGGTTTAACCAATGCGTGTATGGCATCAAACTCTTCCACTTCGCCATCTACACCAAAATAAGTAAAGTTTTGTATTTGCGTAAAACTACCCTCCAAGTAACCGTATTTGTTGTGTGAAATTTTACCACCTATAAGTTGTGAAGTTACGTTACTAAAATCTGGGTTGTACCAGTTGTAATTTACGTACGAACTTTGGTTCAGAATATAATTGAAGTTGGGTGCTACCGATTGAACGTTCAGAAAAACTTCGGCATTAAAATCTTTGGTAAGTTGAAGACCTATTTTTGCGTTGATGTAACTAGCGTCTAAATCGCCAATAAGGTTGTGCATAATTTCTCCTTCAAAATCAAATTTCCCTAACTTATTTTGGTAGGTTCCGCCAATTCCAAAGGCATTTCCAAGCAATCGGTTCGGAATTAAGGATTCCTCGCTTACCACAATGCTTTTAAATCCGTAATTAAAATCAGTGTGCTGAATTTTGAAGCTAAAATTACCTAGGTACTTTCGTTTGTAGCGTAACGCAACCGTATTGGTTACTTCTTCTAGTTGAGCTCTGTTGTTAATGTTTGTATTTTCGAATGAACTTCCAAATAAAGGTGAAGCTTGGCTTTGGTGGAATCGGTAATTTCGGTCCTCAAACTTAAGTATATGTTGTAGGGTAGTTTGGTCATTCTGAAGCGAATCGCCTTTTACTAAATGGTATTCCTGATTTACATAAAGACGGTTTCCTGTTAATTCAGAATCGGCATTTTCAAACTGATTTGCTAGGGAAGCTCGGTTTTCGAACTCGGGAACTTCATTAATAAAATTCTCGATGGCTTGAGCAGTTAAGCCTCCATTGTGTTGGTTTTCTAGTGTTTGCGAGGTAACGTGCGTTCGTAAAAAGTAACGATCGGTTTTGTTTCTGTAATTGATACTTGCTTTAAACGAACTTACATTAGAACGTGCATGCTTATAATCTCCTAAGGATCGAAGCCCTTCGTATCCTATTGAAAAGTTGAGTCTTCGGTTAATGTTGGTACTAAAATTTGTTTTTACATTTTGCCCTTGCTCGAGCACCGTACGGAAATAAATTTCGGTGAGTGGCGTAGGAGTTTCGTAATAAAAAATGTCGTTTATCCGTTGGTAATTGTAATGTTGAGCCATGGCGCCAAAATCGGGGACTAAGCCTTGTTGCCTAAAGTCGTAACCAAGCCTGTTGTAGGTCATTGCCACGTTGTGAAATTCCAGCAGTTCAAAATTGTCTTTACGCAAATAGTTAGCTTTATACATTTTGTGAATGTTTAAAGTAGTATCTACGTGCGTAGTATCTTTTTCTGCAGAAATGATTTTATAATCGGTAGCAGGAGGTAAGTCGTCTCTTTTTTTTACGTTTGGAGCGTCTCCGGCATTTCCTCTGTTACCTCCTTGTTGTGTTCTGTTGGATTCTAATTGAAGGGTTCGTTCTTGCGCATAAAACGAAAGAGACCCCGCAAAAAATAGAAGCAAAAAGAAAAAACGTAGTGTCATTTAGTAATGTTGAAACCCTTCTGCAAAGGTTGTATTTTAAGTTGAAATCAGCCTTAATATTAGGCGACAAAAGTACATTTTTTTATCAAAACCAACGGGCGTATATTTTATACCCGTTATTAGTTGAAATTACTTCAAAAGAAAACAATGGTTTTTTGTTTTACCTGTCCCAAAAGAAACAATTCATTTTCTTTGGGACCCTTTTAAAAATTTAGGTTGGTATAACAAACCTTAATCCTCCCTTCTGTTCTTTTATTTTTTTCTCTAATATAATACTAATGCAAGCTTAGGTTGGTATAACCTAACCTTCAATAGATAAGTGGGATAAAATGCTTTTGTCGCTAGTGGTTTTTTTTTCGGGGAATAGGCTTAATTGTTCAGGCAACAATCGAAACGATTTTCGGTGGTATTTTGTAACCCCGTATTTTAAAATTGCAGCTCGGTGCTCTTTGGTGGGGTAACCTTTGTTTTTGTTCCAGTTGTACATGGGAAATTCCTCGTGAATTTTTTCCATGTATAAATCTCTTTCTGTTTTTGCAATTACAGAAGCCGCAGCAATCGATAAGAATTTATTGTCTCCTTTTACAATACACTGGTGTGGAATTTCTCCGAAGGGTTTAAACTTGTTGCCATCTACTAAAATAAATTCAGGTGTCGGTTGCAGTTTTTCAATTGAGCGATGCATGGCTAAAATAGAAGCATTAAGGATGTTAATTTCGTCTATTTCGTGCATCATGACATGGCAATGCCCAACCGAAACAGCTTCATCTAAAATAAGTTTTCGCAATACATCCCTGTTTTTTAAGCTCAATAGTTTAGAATCTTTTAGAAGCTCATTGCTAAAATCTTCTTTCAAAACAACAGCTGCTGCGGTAACGGGTCCAGCTAAACAACCACGGCCAGCTTCGTCCGTACCGCATTCTATCAGGGTATTTTGAAAACTTTTTGCAAGCATAATTTACTAGCTTAAATGCTTTGGTTTTTGGCCATGAGCCCTGGTGTCTTCTTTGGTTAAAACACGGAAATTTTCAGTCTTGTCAAGGGCTTCCACTCGCTTAACTAACTCTTCAGGAAGCGAAGTTAAACTTCTGGTGTGTAAATCTATCCAAGCACCTAGCATTTCGCAACGGGCACAATTTATTCCGTGCTGATTGTATATGTTGTGTTCAAATTCAAAAAACATCCCGTCTTCCGAAAGCCCCTTTAATTCTACACTTACAGTAGCAGTATCTTCTGGAAGTAACTCTTTGAAGTAGTAAATGTGTTCGTAAAAAACAACTGGTCCAAGATTAAGTGTTGCCAGTTCTTTTGAGCTAAATCCGTTTTCGATTAAAAAACCCATGCGGGTGTGGCTCATAAAATTTTGATAGGCAGCGTTAGCTAAATGCCTATTCGCATCTAAATCTGACCAACGGATTTCAAATTTTTTTTGGTATTTCATCTGTTTTTTTTAAACGATTTTAAGAATAGCAACCGTAATTGCAGCAAAAATGGTGGCAATGAGTACGCCTCTTGCGCGATAGATTAAATTTTTTCGGATAAAATAGAAAAAAGGAATAAAATTTAAAACAGCGCCAAGTACAATCATACTTCCCAACAGTTCCTCTTCCACTGCGGTCCGCAATACTTTTTCAAAATCGGTGTCTAAAAAAATACTCACGTATAGGAACATGCCAACAATATTCGCTAAAACTCCAAGTACAAAGCCTATGCTTATTTCTTTTTTGATATTAATGTTCAAAATTCCAGTTTTTAAATTCTTTTAAGGCGTGGTAAGCGGTTAAATCAAATTGAATAGGAACTACAGAAATATAGTGGTTTTCTAACGCCCATTCGTCGGTGTCTTTTCCGCCGTCTTGGTTTACAAATTCTCCAGTTAACCAATAGTAATCACGTCCGCGGGGAGTAGTTCGTTTATCGAATGTTTCTACCCAATTTGCCTTTGCTTGGCGACAAAGCTTCAAGCCCTTAATTTGTTCGTATTTTATAGCTGGAATATTTACATTTAGTACAGTTCCAGGAGGTAATCCGTCTTTTAAAACTTGTTGCGCAATGTATTCTATATAGCCTGTTGCCTGGCTAAAATCTGCGCCCATGCTATAATCTAAAAGCGAGAAACCAATAGCTGGAATATCGGAAGTTCCAGCTTCTACAGCCGCACTCATTGTTCCTGAGTATATTACATTTATAGAGGAGTTGGATCCGTGGTTAATTCCGCTAACACACAAATCGGGTTTTCTTTTCAAAATTTCTTGAACGCCAATTTTTACACAATCGGCGGGTGTACCAGAGCAAGAATACTCCCTCACGTTTTCATCTTTTTCTAGAAAAACTTCGTCGCAATACAAGTTATCATTAATGGTTATGGCGTGTCCCATTCCACTTTGAGGTCTGTCGGGAGCTACCACTACCACGTCGCCTAATTTTTTCATGATGGATATGAGGTGCCTGATGCCTGGAGCTGTAATTCCATCGTCGTTGGTAACAAGAATCAAAGGTTTCTTTTCACTCATTTTTTATTGTGTACTTTGTTAGTTTACAAAAATGCATTTTTTATAAATTGTAGCTTTCACTTCTAATGAAAATTTATGTTATTAATTGAACACACGACGTAATCCAACTTTATTTTTAGTGCTGAGTTTTAACCTAGTTTACTAAATTGAAGTATTTCCTTTTGGCAACTCCTATGCATGGGTATACAGCTTTAAAAGTTTTCCTACTTTTTGTCTTATTTGTCCTGCAATCAATTTAGATTGAGTTAATTTGCTTTAAGGGGTTAAGCTTGAAGGAGCAAAAAATCAATTACCAACAAATGAAACAGTTTGCAGCACTTATTAAGACTATCGATTCTACCAATAAAACCACGAAAAAAGTAGAAGCCTTAGCATCTTATTTTAAAGAAGCACCGGACAAGGATAAAGTGTGGACCATTGCTATTCTTTCTCATAGAAGACCTCCCCGTCCTGTAAATAGTACGCTGATAAGGAGCTTCGCATCAGAATTGGCGAATATTCCTTTGTGGCTTTTTGAAGATTCCTACCATATTGTTGGCGATTTAGCAGAAACCATTGCGCTTGTAGTTCCTAAAGCTACGCAGACTTCAACCAAAAGTTTAACCGATTTTGTTAATGAAATAATTGCCCTAAAACCTAAATCTGAAACAGAAAAGAAAGCTTATTTAATTGAACAATGGAAAGTGTTAAGTTATTATGAGCGCTTTGTATTTACGAAGCTAATTACAGGTGGATTTAGAATTGGGGTGAGTCAAAAGCTAATGACTCGTGCTTTGGCGAAGGCAACAGGAATAGACGAAGATATTTTGGCCTATAAATTAATGGGGAATTGGAATCCTAGTGAAATTACCTTTGAATCCTTAATTTTAAAAGAAGATGCAGCCGACCAAGATGCTAAACCCTATCCCTTTTACCTTGCTTATCCTGTTGAAGGTGACGTAGAAAACCTTGGAAATCCGAATCAATTTATTTTTGAACACAAATGGGATGGAATACGGGCGCAAATTATTGTAAGGAATGCTGAAGTTTACGTTTGGAGTAGAGGCGAAGAGTTAGTGACCGATTCCTACCCTGAGTTTTTAGAAATGGCGAGTATATTGCCAAACGGAACGGTGTTGGATGGTGAAATTTTAGTCTATGTCAACGGAAAAATAGGTAGTTTTAACGATTTACAGAAACGCATAGGACGCAAAAAACCTTCTAAAAAAATCTTAGCCGAGCATCCTGTAGTTATTCGTGTGTATGATTTACTTTCGAAAGAAGGAAAAGACATAAGGCAGCTTCATTTTTCTGAGCGTAGAAGGCATGCGGAAGAACTTTTTCAAAGTTACGCAGAGCAACTTCCCATGCTTCAACTTTCGGAGGCTTATTCTTTACGTACGTGGGAAGAAGCCGCTACAGAACGAGATTTAGCCAGAGAAAAGCAATCGGAAGGCTTAATGCTAAAGCGCAAAGATTCCATTTATGGGGTTGGAAGAAAGAAAGGCGATTGGTGGAAATGGAAATCGGACCCTTTTAGTATTGATGCTGTACTTACTTACGCCATGCGCGGTCACGGACGGCGAAGTAATTTATTTACAGATTATACGTTTGCCCTCTGGGACGACGATAAAAAAGAGCTTGTTACTTTTGCAAAAGCTTATTCCGGCTTAACCGACAAAGAGTTTCAGGAAGTAGATGCGTGGATCAAGAAAAATACCTTGGAGCGTTTTGGTCCAGTGCGAAGTTTGACTCCTTACCATGTCTTTGAAATTGCCTTTGAAGGTATTGCCTTGTCCAGTAGACACAAAAGTGGAGTAGCAACGCGTTTCCCAAGAATTTTACGCTGGCGAAAGGATAAAAAAATAGAAGATGCCAACACGATTAGCGAGCTTAAAGCGCTTATTCCTTAGTTATGGTTGATTGTACTTGACTAAAAATACTTAAACCCCCACCATTTTAAGCAATGTATTCTCCCGCTGTTTTGGGTATAGGAGGAATATTTAGGTGAAAGAACAATGGCAACTACGGCAATAACAGCGAAATGAATTCGAGTTAGCTCCTCGAAAATTAATTCTGCTATTAGCCAGCCCAAAATGCTAAAACTAAAAATGGCCGCAAATCTTAGGCTAATTGCCGACCAAGCCGATTTGTATTCCTTCATCTTTATAATTTACTGAATGGGTTCTGCGTACAAATCGAAGTCACCTGCGTCAATGACTTTTACCTTTGTAAAATCGCCTACTTTAATATAGAATTTGCTCGCATCTACCAATACTTCATTATCAACATCAGGCGAATCGAATTCTGTTCTTCCAACAAAGTAACCGCCTTCTTTTCTATCGAAAACACAGGTAAATTCTTGCCCTATTTTTTCTTGGTTTTGTTCCCAAGAAATTTGGGATTGAATTTCCATAATTTCGTTGGCGCGTTGCATTTTTACTTCTTGTGGGACGTCGTCCACCAAATTAAATGCGTGTGTATTTTCTTCGTGCGAGTAGGTAAAGCAACCTAATCGTTCAAAACGCATTTCTCTTACCCATTCCTTTAATTCTTCAAAGTGGGCTTCTGTTTCGCCTGGATAACCAACAATTAGCGTAGTACGAATAGCCATTCCAGGAACTTCTTTTCTAAACTTATGAAGTAAGGCGGTGGTTTTCGCGTAGGTTGTCCCACGACGCATGGACTTTAAAATGTCGTCAGAAATGTGTTGCAACGGAATATCTATGTAGTTGCACACCTTCTTTTCATCCCGAATAACTTCTAGCACATCTTCTGGGAAACCCGTCGGGAAAGCGTAGTGAAGCCTGATCCACTCGATGCCATCTACCTTTACAAGTTCTTTAAGCAATTCAGCTAAGTTACGTTTTTTATATAAATCCAATCCGTAATAGGTCAAATCTTGTGCTATTAAGATAAGTTCTTTTACACCGTTGGCAGCTAATTTTTTAGTTTCTTCAACCAGCTCTTCAATGGGTTTAGATTTGTGTTTTCCTCGCATTAGCGGGATAGCACAAAACGAGCAAGGCCTATCGCATCCTTCGGCAATTTTTAAATACGCATAATTTTTTGGTGTGGTAGTTAGCCGTTCTCCAATTAATTCGTGTTTGTAGTCGGCGCCTAATGCTTTAAGTAGGGCAGGTAGTTCAGTGGTGCCAAAGTATTGGTCTACATCAGGAATTTCTTTTTGTAAGTCTGGCTTGTAGCGTTCCGACAAACAACCGGTTACAAAAACCTTTTCTACTTCCCCATTTTGTTTTCGCTGTACAAAGTCTAATATCGTGTTTACGGATTCTTCTTTTGCGTTATCGATAAATCCACAAGTATTAATAACCACAACATTTCCTTCTTCCTCATGAGCAACTTCTTTGCCGTTAGCTTTCAACTGACCCATTAATACTTCAGAATCATATACGTTTTTGCTACACCCTAAGGTAACTACGTTTATTTTATTCTTTTTTATTGACTTTGTACGCATGTAAATATTTTGAGGCCACAAAGATACAACCTAAAGCGGACATAGCTAATCCCATATATACACAACTTTACCTGTTAAAGTAATGATATGAAGTGAAATTATTTATTTTTTATTAACAAGAAATTTGGTTTGAATTTAATTTTTAGTTAAAATTGCATTAGTTAACCGAATGAAATCCAAGGATTGAGTGAAAAAGTTTTGTCCTAAGCCGTATTCATCCTCATCCAAATTCTTAGGTTAGTTTTAGAAAAGTGGGCAAATGCCCTTAAATAATGTATAACCAAAATTCAATTATTATGAGCTCGATTAGAAACTCAGTAAGCCTAATTGGCAACACCGGAAATGATCCAGAAATTGTTACTACCGATGCAGGTAAAAAAGTAGCTAAATTTTCTTTAGCAACCAACGAAACTTATGTAAATAAGGCGGGAGAAAAAGTAACAGAAACCCAATGGCATAACATTGTTGCCTGGGGAAAAACAGCAGAAATTGTTGAGAAGTATGTAGGGAAAGGCAAAGAACTTGGTGTTCGTGGTAAGCTTACCTACAGAAGTTACGAAACCAAGGACGGTGAGAAAAAATACTACACCGAAATTGTTTGTGACGAGTTATTGCTTCTAGGGAAGTAATTTTATTGGGTATTGCTATTCAAAATAGCCGTAAATACATGTTATAGAGGTGCTTAGTTAAGTGCCAAAACTTACTACCACCATTTTATTTTAGCTTAGGAAAAATAGGAGGGTGGTAGTTTTTTATGTTTCAATAATTTCTAATGCTCTGTTGCAAATGGCTGAAATTGAAATACTTTGCATTGCATCCTCATAGCCTTCTATTATTTTATTTCCGTAAATACTTGTGGGTAAGAATGGAAACTTAGCTAAGTTGGGTGTAAACTGATTTTCTTTAGGTTGGTTAAAAGGTGTAAATCCTGTGTAAGGATGGGTAGCTCCCCAAATGGTAATGACAGGTTTCCCAAACATGGCTGCTAAATGTCCGTTTCCGCTATCCATAGAAATCATTAAATCCAACGAAGCAATGATGGCTAATTCTTCTTTAAAACTGAATTTACCAGCTACCACGTACACCTGTTTTATGTTTTTAGCGAGCTTGTTCAGTTGTTCAATTTCATTAGCACCACCACCAAATAAAAGAAGATTAGCATTGCTTTTGTTGACTAAACATTCGATTAATTCTTTTGATTTTTCAATGCCTAATACTTTTGGTTGATGGGCTGCAAAAGGGGCAAATCCAATGCACGGAACACCTACATGCGCACCTAACTTTTCAATTAACTCAGTGTTGTGTAAGGCGGGTGTAGATTTTACTTCCAAACTTAGTTGTATCGGAAGTTGAAGCTCGTCTAGTACTTTAGCATAAGCTTCGAATACACTAGGCAGCGGTTGAATGTTTTTCGGCTGAAGTGCGGTTAACTGCTTTTTCTGTTTGCGTAATTTATTAATTACCGCTACTTTTTTACCTTTCCAGCGAAGTAAGTTTCGCAAAAATTTTGAGCGCAATACCTCGTGCATATCGGCCACTACATCTATGTTAGGAGGTAGTTCGTTTGCTAGTTTATACAAACCCAGTAAGCCTTTGTGCTTTCCTTTTACCTCGGCGCCTATGCAATTGACATATGGCAAATGCGAAAAAAGGCTTGTAAAAAAAGGCTTGGTAACTACGCTTATACTAAGTTTCGGATAAGCCGCATGAAGCCTTTCTACAACAGGAACTAGCATAGCTACGTCTCCCATTGCAGAAAGCCTAATTATAAGAAGGTGGTTTGGTTTCACGTTATTTTTTACCTCTCAATACCGGGTTCAACTCATCGTCGTTATACATTTTCATTTGCTTGTATACTTTCATGTATTTATCGCCATTTTCGATGTCTTCCAACAACTGATCGATGGCGGTAGATAAGTCCAAGCGTTGTTCTAGTAAAATATTGAGTTTTGCTTTGCAAGCCATTTGGTGTTCGGCAGAAGCCTCTTGTCTGTTGGCTTCTTCATTCATGTGGTAAATTTTAAGGGCTAAAATAGACAAGCGATCGATGCCCCAAGCGGGACTTTCGGTGTTAATTTTTGCTCCTTCCTTTACGGCAACATCCTTGTATTTATTTAAAAAATAAGCATCGATGTACTCAACAGTATCGGTACGGTCTTGGTTGGAAGCATCAATTTTTCGTTTTAAATCGAGTGCATCAACGGGATTGATGTGCGGGTCGCGAATAATATCTTCGTAATGCCATTGCACGGTATCTATCCAACACTTTCGGTACAACAAGTGCGCCAAAAGGTCCGTATCTTTATGGTAAGGATTTACAAAATCTTGGTACACATCGTCTTTAATATGGTATTTTTCAATGGCTTCTATAAATAATTGGTTGGCTTTTTCTGAAAACATATATCGTTATTTTTAGCAAAAGTACGTATTTATGAATAAATCGACGGTGGCGCTTGTGGAAATGATTTTGAGGTTTTGGTTAATAATTTACCTTTTAAAAGCTAAGTAAAAATCATTTTAGTGCTTGATTTTTGTGTAATTTTATTCGTTTTCATCAACACTAACCGCACATGTTAGTATGATAATCTTATTTAAATTATTGTTTCGGAAAAAGTATTTTCAGATTTCGTATTAGATGATTGGGGTTTTAGCATCAGCATCCACTGTCTGCTGATGCTTTCTTAGATTTAACACATTGTTTTCGCATTTTCCGGTTAAAATCGACAAACGGTGTCTGACTAATTGAGTGAAAAAGCTATAACCACTTAAGTTTTTGAGGTTATAGACTGAAAAAATCTTAAGAAATTATTTTTTAAATTGTTAGGTTTTTTGTCTTGGTTGGATTAACGAAATTGTTTTGATTTATCTGCTTACGATGAGTTGTTGGGTGCCTTTTTTGCTTGCATTATACAAAAAGGTTAATAAACAAGATTAATTATAAATTTTGAAAATCACTAACCTACCCTTAACTTTAGAGCATCTTTCCACAAATAATTTGGCATCGGTTCATGTAGTTCCCATTCAATACTCATTGGCTTGGAGCCATAGTAATTATTTAGCGAGCCTTCTCCAATAAACACATAGGCCATTGTATTACCAAACTCGTCATGTGCTTTTTCACGAACAAAAAGTAAAATCTTTTTTCCATTTTTTTTGTGGCTAATGTAAGATTTCCCTTTAGTAGTTTTAGGTCCAGCTTTATTTTGACTTTGCCAGTGAAATAGTCTCTCGTTAACCGCGTAATCGTCATACATTGTTGTTGGTGAAAAGTTCTCTTCAGATTTTATTAAATTAATAAATAGTAACTCTGTTTTGAGTTTAGAATTTTCAGCGACACCCTCTCGATTCGAAGATTTCTTCTCGAAACTGCTCAAACCAAAAGCAGCTAAAATTTGGTCTCTAGTATAACGAGCGTGCAATTTCAGTGGCTGTTCATAAGGTAAAACTACATCTATTTCTTTAAAGTCAATTTTATCAATCAAGAATTCCATTAGCTCAATAATTTCTTCAACTAACACTTTGTTTTTGCCAATTTGTCTAATAGAATTTTCTAGTGATGAAAAGCCGCCCGCATTTTGCCAAACGTCATAATGAAGCATTAGCGCCATCGATTTTTCAACCTCTGATAAAGCATCAATTCTTATTTGAAAATTCTTCTTAGCGAGACCTAAAATAAAATTGAAGTAGCTGCTTGATGCAGTTGATAACCACTTGTTTTTAACTGCAGATAAAATTTCATTTTCATTTTCAGTTGAAAAATTTTTTATGACATTTGCCAATTGACAAAGTCGTTTGAATCCAAATTTTCTATTTTTCTTATAAATCAATTGTAATGGAATATTGTAAAATTCTGTGAAATTTCTGAGATTTAATGGTAGTGTTGTTTGATTTTGAAATGTTTGAATTTTTTGAATAAGCTGATTCTGATTTAGCGATGTTGCTGCAATAATATTGGTAAGAATAATATCCTTGGCTTTTTTCTCCAAAACGATAGAGCAACCAAGTGGTAAATGAGGAAAATTTTCTTCAACTTCTTTTTTTATAGGAGTTGAAGTTTTACCAATGAGTGCCCTAAACTTATTTTCAAAATTATACTCTGGTCTTGCATTGCCAACAAAATCAAGAACGGTTAGACAATCTTTTTCCTCTGCTAGTCTTAAACCTCTTCCCAGTTGTTGCAAGAAAATAGTTAAACTTTCAGTTGGTCTTAAAAAAAGAACAGTGTCAATTTCAGGAATGTCAACACCTTCATTAAAAATATCCACTACAAACAAATAATTGATTTCCTTTTTCTGAAGTTGATTTCTTATTTCATTCCTATTTTGATTGTTTGTGCTGGTTAAAAAATCAGCTTTAAAACCAGCTATTGAAAATTTTTCTGCCATAAATTTTGCATGTTCAATAGTTACACAAAATCCGAGCGCTCTAACTTCATGATAGTCTTTGGTGTATTTATCAAGTGCTGAAATTATCTCGCCAACACGTCTATCATTCCCAGTATAAATATTGCTTAATTCGCTAGGTGTATATCTGCCTCTTTCCCAGCTAACAGTATTCAAATCAACACTGTCCGAAATTCCAAAATATTGAAAAGGGCACAATAATTTTCTGTTTAGAGCTTCAGGTAATCTTATTTCTGCTGCTATTTTATGGTGAAAATCTTCTTTGATGTCACCACCATCCATTCTTTCAGGAGTTGCAGTTAAGCCTAATAATACTTTAGGATTAAAAAAATTGATTATACCTCTGTATGATGCAGCAGTTAAGTGATGACATTCATCAATAATGACATAATCGAAAAATTCCTTGGACAAGTCCAGATTTTCAAGTCTGTTGTTTAGAGTTTGAATTGAGGCAAATACATATTCATAGTTTGTGGGTACTCTTCCGTCAACCCAAAGTTCACCGAAATTATTATCCCTCAAAACCCCTTGAAAAGTTGAAAGTGCTTGCTCTAAGATTTCCTTTCGATGTGCTAAAAAAAGAAGTTTTGCTGTTTTATTTTCTTTTTTAAAATTCTTGTAATCAAATGCGGAAATAACTGTTTTGCCAGTCCCAGTTGCGGCTACAACAAGATTTTTGTACCTATTGTGTACAGTTCTTTCAACTTCTAATTTTTCAAGAATTTCATGTTGAAATGGGTATGGTTTTAAGTCAAAAAACGCCGCCTGGTTTGAGGTTCCAATATTTGTAATTTTTCCTTTATGCAAAGATTTTTTAAGCTTTTCTTTATGAATATTATCGTCAAAAAGCTCAAAATCATCACTTTTCCAATAGGAGTCAAAAGTTTTTTGAAATTTATCAATAATATGACTTACTTCTTGTGTAGTGATTTTTACATTCCATTCTAAACCGTCAGTTAGGGCTGACCGTGAAAAATTTGAAGATCCAATATAACCAGTGTGAAAGCCAGTATCTCTGTAAAACAAATATGCTTTGGCGTGAAGTCTTTCGTTGCCAGAATTGTATGAGATTTTGACTTCAGTATTCTCAAGCTTAGAAAGTATTTGGATGGCTTTGTAGTCGGAAGCCCCCATGTAGGTTGTAGTGATAACCCTTAATTTACCTCCTCTTTGTGTAAATTCTTTAAGTTCACGCTCTAAAATAATTATCCCCTTGAACTTGATAAACGATACAAGTAAATCAATTCTATTTGAGGAGAGAATTTCTTTTTTAAGTTCACTTTCTAGTGAAAGCCCAGCATTTCCTCCTGTAAAAAGCTCGCTGTGCGTAAGTCTTGTATATGGTGTTATCTCTTTTAGATGCAGGTCTAAATTCGAAAAATGGGCATCAGTTTTTGTAAAAACTGCTTTTAAAATTGCTCCTTCACTATCAATTAAATCTTTTTCAAACTCATAATCCTTTAATTCGTCCTTAAGAAATTGAATGATCTTATTAGCAATATCTATTTGATGCTCAATTTTGTGTTCACCTTTTAATACATCAAGAGCACCTTTGATTATTTTTGATATATGTCTTGAAATAATTATAGATGCTTCTTCCTTGTCAATCTTTGATTTGTTGATATAAAATGTATCCTTATTGAGCTCTTGAATTTTTTCAGAGACCAATCGTGTTACTAGTTCTTCGTAAATTCCTTGATTCATAAGCTCAAATATTCTTTTACTACTGGAATGTCAGCTTCGGCCCAATCTAGGTTTAACAAATCTTTCTTTTCTAAAAAAATAAAGTTTTTATGCTCATTTAGTTTTAATTCACCTCCAATTTTTTTAGCAATAAAAGGTATGAGTCTGATTGAGTTGTTATTATAATTAAAAATTGAATTATTTAGTTTTTTTGATATTTCAATATCTATATCTAGCTCTTCCTTTATTTCTCTAACTACACATTGAATATTACTTTCATCTTTTTTTACTTTTCCTCCAGGAAACTCCCATTTTAGTGGTAAATTCATTTTTTCACTCCTTTGTACAACAAGTACTTTATCTTCAATCTCAATAATTGCACAAGTAACATCAATCCTATAAGTATCAATAAGATTAGGTAAATTTGGTGTTTCCATTTTTTTAAGTGAGATTAGTTGTTGTTTTTTGCGAAAACAATTTTCTAATTAAAAGTAAATATACAAAAAGCTAAATACTTTTTAGCAGAAACTTAAATATAAACTGTTTCCATAGAAGTACCTAATTAGTTTAGTACACGACAAAAAATTAAATTTTCAAAATCCCTTGATTCTTGCCCCGCCCCTCAACCCTGTTAAATACGCTTTGCGTAATGCGTTGCATTATTTAACAGGGTGAAGGGAGAAATCAAGGAAAATTAGGCTCCTTCTTGTCCCGTGAAATATAACGTAAATTTATACGGGATAGGGATGGGGCAGAACTGATTTGACGAATATCAATTTTTGTCATGTACTTTAGGTAATTAGTTAAAACAAAAAAACCTCTTGGGCTTCCCGATAGTAATCGGAATAAATCCCGAAAGCTTTCGGGGCTCTGATTAATCCCGCACGTGCGGGACTCGAATCAACTGAGCTAATTTTCCATTGGGAATGTAATTTTGATCAATGAGTTTAATTAGTAATATTTTACTTTTTTGTTTTTTGATAAACTTTTCAATTTCTTCAGCTTGCCCTCTTGATGTTCCAGCTTCAAAAACCGCTCTTATTTCCCATGGTCTATATTTTGAGGTAAACGTATTAAATGGAGATGAATTATGCTTTTCAAGTCTCTACCATGGGTCTTGAGTTGAACCAACATAATACTTATCAAATTTTTCAGAATGGATGATATACACGTAAAACATAGTTGTTAGCATTATAAATGAGAAAAACCCAACATAAAAATGTTGGGTTTTTGCTCCCCCTCTTGGGCTCGAACCAAGGACCCTCTGATTAACAGTCAGATGCTCTAACCAACTGAGCTAAGGAGGAATTTATTTTTATACTCTTTCCTAATCTTTTCTCTCTGATTAATCCCGTATGTACGGGACTCTAACCAACTGAGCTAAGGAGGAGTTTAATTTTGCAATTCTCTCATTGCGGGTGCAAATATAAGATGAATTTTAGTTATTCAAAATCTTTTTTCAAAAATTTTTAAAATATTTTTTTCGCTTCAAAAAATCCCATTTAAAATCAACAACTTAAGCTGCTTTACTGAAACAGCCATCGGTAAATATCGTTTCCGTTTGCAAAAAGTAAAAGTCCAATTAATAAAAAGAAACCTACCATTTGAGCGTATTCCAATACTTTTTCGTTAGGTTTTCTTCCCGAAACCATTTCGTACAATAAAAAGACAACATGTCCGCCGTCTAGTGCAGGAATTGGAAGGATATTCATAAATGCTAAGGCAATGGAAATAAAGGCTGTATTCATCCAGAACGCTTGCCAATTCCAAGCCGAAGGAAACATGTTTCCGATAGCTCCGAATCCACCGACTTGAGAAGCTCCTTTCTTGGTGAAAATAAATTTGAATTGCGCCACATAATCATGCAATGTCCAGTATCCGTAATCGAAACCAGCACTTAAACTTTCAACAAATGAAAAAGAGCGATTTTTTACCTCAAACACTTGGTAATTGCTAAAGCCAATTTTATTGTCTTCGGTGGGCGTTATACTAGCATACGTAATACGCTCGTTATAATCTTCAACTGAAAAATTAGGGTTGTTTAAATCTATACTTCCATCGCGTATAAATCCAATTTCAACCTGTTCATTTTCATTACTCGTTAAAGCTTTTTTGAAATCATGCCAAAACTTGGTGGTTTCGCCATTTACCGAAACAATCCAATCTCCTTTTTGCAAACCAGCAAGCTCTGCTGGTTGTCCAGGCAAAACACTATCTATAATGGTGTAGTAAATAGGCTCGAAGGAAGTTAAATATTCATCTGCTTGAAATAAACGTGAGCTAATATCATCGGGTATGTCGAAGGTTAATTCTCTTCCATCCCTTTCTACACTAATGCTTTTAACGTTTCTAACCAACAAAAATTTCTGGATATCCAATACGTTAAAAAGTTCTTTGCCGTTTACCTTTGTTACTAAATCTCCTTCTTCAAAACCTAATTCTTGCATCACAGAAGAGGGGGCAAAACCATACTTTATTCCGTCTTTATCTACGTAGTTTTCTCCCCATGTAAACAAAACCATCATGTAAATAAAGAAACCAAGAATAATATTCACCGTTACTCCACCCAGCATAATAATAAGGCGTTGCCAAGCCGGTTTGCTTCTAAATTCCCAAGGTTGAGGCGGTTTGGCCATTTGTTCTTTGTCCATGCTTTCGTCTATCATCCCGGAAATTTTTACGTACCCACCTAAAGGCAACCAGCCAATACCATATACGGTTTCGCCAATTTTCTTTTTGAAGAGTGAAAATTTTACGTCGAAAAACAAATAGAACTTTTCAACTCTTGTTTTAAATATTTTCGCGGGAATAAAATGCCCAAGCTCGTGTAATACAATTAATATTGAAAGGCTTAACAGCAATTGAGCTGCTTTTACAAAAAATGGATCCATGTACTATTTCTAAAATTGCGACAAAAGTACATTTTTATAAATTCTTAGCGAAACCCAGTCTTTCGATTACCACATTTTTAACCTAAAATAACCGTTATGGGTTGCTTTTGAAGTTTTTACAACCAACAAAACAAAGAGGAAGTAGCGCAGTTATAGGAATCGATTTAAAATCTTGGCTACCCCTGCCTACCCGAAACCTTAAAAATGTGTATATTGGTTGCTTAAAATTTGTACGTATGTCTTCTAAAATAAAGGTAGCTATTTTGGGTTCTGGAAACATAGGAACCGATTTACTCATTAAGCTTATGCGCCATTCCCCGCAATTAGAACCTGTGGTTTTTGTGGGAATCGATCCTCAGTCCGACGGCTTATTGCGCGCTCAAAAATGGGGGATAACCACAACTTCAGAGGGCATTAATGGACTTGTTCAATTGCCTGAATTCAAAGAAATAAAACTGGTATTTGATGCCACTTCTGCCAAAGCTCATGCCTATCACCTTGAAGTTTTAGCTGAATTTCCTCACATAAAAGTAATCGATTTAACACCTGCTGCCGTTGGTCCTTTTGTGGTTCCGCCTGTCAATTTTGAAGAGTTTCAGCAAGAGCGAGTAGTAAATATGGTCACCTGTGGAGGCCAAGCTACAATTCCTATTGTTGCAGCAATTGCTAGTGTTGTAAACGTTCATTATGCAGAAATTGTAGCTTCGATAGCAAGTAAATCTGCGGGACCTGGAACGCGTGCAAACATCGATGAATTTACAGAAACCACTGCCTTAGCCATCGAAAAAGTTGGAAAAGCAAAAAAAGGGAAAGCCATTATTGTTTTGAATCCCGCCGAACCTCCTTTGGTGATGAGGGACTCTGTTTTTACCTTAAGCGAGATGGGAAACCAAGATGAAATTCGATTGGCGATTAAAAAAATGGTGAATGAAGTTCAAAAATACGTCCCTGGTTATCAGTTGAAGCAGTCGGTTGTTTTTGAAGAAATCCCAAAGGAAAAACCCGTTTTTATTGAAGGAATCGGAAAAGCGAGTGGACTTAAAACTGCTGTTTTTTTAGAAGTTAGGGGCGCTGGACATTACTTGCCAGATTACGCAGGAAACTTAGATATTATGACGGCCGCTGCCAAAGCTACAGGCGAGCGAATGGCTTTACAACTTTTAGCAACTACTACTCATGAAGCATAAACTTTACATACAAGATGTTACCCTGCGCGATGGGATGCATAATATAGCGCATCAATACACCAAAGAACAAGTGTTTAATTTAGCTAAATCCTTAGATCAAGCGGGAGTAGATGCTATTGAAATTGCTCACGGCGATGGCTTAGCTGGTGGGAGTTTTAATTATGGTTTTGGCGCCCATACAGATTGGGATTGGTTGGAAGGTATTGCTGAGGTTTTAGAAAACGCAGTTTTAACCACCTTAATTTTACCCGGAATTGCCACTAAAAAAGAGTTGAAAAAAGCCTTCGATTTAGGAGTTCGGTCGGTACGTGTAGCCACGCATTGTACCGAAGCAGACGTAGCGGCGCAACACATTAGCTATGCGAAAGAGTTGGGGATGGATGTAGGCGGCTTTTTGATGATGGCTCACATGAATTCTCCAGAAAAATTAGCAGAACAAGCAAGGTTAATGGAATCTTATGGCGCCGATTGTGTGTATGTCACCGATTCGGCTGGAGCCTTGCTAATGCAAGATGTTGCCGACCGAATAAAGGCGTTTAAACAAGTACTAAAACCTACAACAGAAATTGGAATTCACTGTCATCATAACCTTTCGTTAGGAGTAGCTAATACCATTGTTGCTATGGAACACGGCGCCAATCGTCTGGATGCTTCCTTAGCCGGAATGGGAGCGGGCGCAGGTAATTGTCCTCTGGAAGTACTAATTGCTGTGCTTCAAAAAATGAACATTCAAACCAATTGTGATTTAGCGAAACTTATTGATTTGGCTGATGATGAAATTCGTCCACTTCAACATCGCCCAGTTCGAGTAGACCGAGAAACACTTTCCTTAGGCTACGCAGGTGTGTATTCTAGTTTTTTACTGCATGCAGAAAGAGCTGCTGAAAAATACGGACTTAAATCGAGCGATATTTTAGTTGAACTAGGACGTAGAAAAATGGTAGGAGGACAAGAGGATATGATCATGGATGTGGCATTGGACATGCTAAAAGCGAATCAGTAAGAACGAAATAGGATTAATTTTAAACCATCAAGCTTGGATAAGATTACAGAAACAGAGGCGCTATTAGATGAGTATAAGCTGAAAAAAACAAAGCTTAGAAAACAAATACTTGCTGTTTTTTTAGCTCAACATAAAGCCCTTTCGTATGCTGATTTAATTGCTCATATAGATACTTCTATAGATAAATCTACCGTGTATAGAAATTTAGCTAAACTAGAAGAAAAAGGACTTATTCACCCCGTTGAAAACACAACTGGTGTGCTAAAATATGCACTGGGAAGTCATAGCGAAAAGGACGAACATCAGCACGCCCATTTTCAATGTACCCAATGTCAGAGCGTATTTTGTATCCCCAAAGCAGAAATTAACTTAGGAAGTATTCCCACGGGTTTTCAGGTTAAAAGCGCTAGCCTTAATGTGAAAGGGGTATGTGGTAAATGTAAATTAAGTACAGAGAATTGAGTACAGAGAATTGAGAATATCGAATACGGAATACAGAATAAAGAAGAATGAGGCTCCATCGCCTTCCCTTCGATGCTTCGGTTATACTCAGCACAAGTGCTTCGGTTGTACTCAGTAAAAGAAGGGGAACTCAATAGTGATTAGTGAAAGGTGAAAATAAACTTTGAGGGATGTTTTAGAAGTTTGGAGGCTTGATTATTTGTCCCATAAGCTTTGCGTCTTTGCGCCTTCGCGAGAGTCAATCAATTTCAAAGTTGAAATACCCAATTTAAAATCACCTTTCATTTAATTCGCAATATTAATTACTCCACAACATTAATTGTAAAGGTAATATCCCAGTCAATATCGCCGCTATCCCATGTAGAAGTATCGGATTTAACATCTGGTTGATGGCCTAAAACTGCTCTAAACATAGCGTTTTGTTGCGCTTCTGCTGTTGTCCAAAGGGTTTCTAAACCAAGCGGAAGCCCGTTGTCATCAAAATCAAGGTAGTTAATCGCACCGTTTCTGTCGTCAATATTCCCTATTCCTTCAGGGTTCGAGAAAAGACTTTCGTCAAACTTAAAGAAAAATTGATGTTCGTCGTCTTCATCTTGAATTTCATCTACTAAATCTTCAACAGGTGTTACTAACCTATTTTCCATTACAAAAGTAAGTTTGTAGGTTGTGTTCGCCTTGAATTCGGGATGTTGTAAAATAACAGGTGCGATAGGTCCAAAGCCATCCTCGTCTTCCCAAATTCCTTTTGTAACATCGTTTTCATCAGCCGTATTGGTGAAAATAAATTCGATGTAGGTAAATTCTTCTACTACATTTTCTTCGTCAGGCGGAGCAACATCATTGTCGCTACTGCAAGAAGTTGCGATGATTAAAAGCATCAACATAAGTAATTGTGTTAATTTGAATTTGTTCATTTTCTTGTTTTCATTTTTTAAGTTCATTTTTAAAGTATTTAGGTTAATATTAAAGTGAATACGTAACAGAAAATAGGATATTAATGCCCATTTCATCTGCGAAATAACGCATGTTGTTTAGGTAATCTCGGTAGTTAGTATTTAGTAAATTTCTTCCTTCTACACTAAAGTAAAAGTCGTTTACTCGTGCGCCAACGGAAGCATTTAGTAAAAAATATCCACTTGGGGGAGCAAGAAAATCGAAAATGGGGTCGTCTATACTCAATTCCGCTGTTCCTTCGACTAACGAACGGATAGAAATGACCCTTGGTGCCTGAAATTGTCGGAAGGTATACGTCGGATGTAGACTCAAATCTACTTCATCCAAAAAACCAAGCTTAAAAAATGAATGATCGATGCGAGCGTTGAGCTGAATAGGTGGTTGATTAATAAGCGCTTCATTGCGTTCAACATTCCTAGACCAAATATAGCTTGCTCCAAATCTGGCTTTTCCGTTTTTATGGTAATACCTGGTGTACGAAATATCAGAACCTAAAAACAAGGCATCTGCTTGGTCGATGATAAAGGTGGGCATGGGTCCGCGCGCCGTACCTAAAACACCAATGGGTCGACTAAAAATAAAACTGTTGATGTAGTTGCTGTATGCAGAAAACGAAACGTAATCTTTCTCTGAACGCCACTCTATTTCAGCGGTGTATTTTATACTGTTTTCAGGTGAAACATCACTCTCATCAAAGCGAGTTACTCGAGATGCTTCAATGATGTTTTCATCGCTTGGCTGATAGCGTAGCAACCCAAATGTAGTTTGCGATTCGTGCTGTCCAAAACTGTATAGTTCTGCCATATTTGGTGGCCTCCAGCCTAAGCCAATGTTGTTTCTAAAGGTTAGCTGCTTGTTTAGCGGGTAAATATTCCCCAAGGAAAAAGAAAAATTACTAAAGCTAAAGTTATCCTGAAAAACTACATTTCGATTATCTCTCCCGCCCACCGCATTTTCTTCGAAATCGTAGCGCACTCCGAATTCCCAACTGGATTTGTTAAGGGTCAAAGTTTCTAGAATAAATGCGCTGTAGCGGGAAACTTCATAATTAGGAATAAAGGGAGTGACCAGTGTTCCGGGGTTGTTTGTATTGGATTGAAAAAAATATTGCAGTCCAACCGAGCCAGAAATTTTGTCGGTTAAACTGTGTTCCCATTCCAGTTGAAGGTCGTCTGTTTCGAGTTCTAAATCCAAAACGGGCAACTCAGCATTTCGGCGCACATCAAATTCCTTTCTTGCATTCCATTGTTTAGCGAAGCTGATGGTAAGTCGACTATCGTCAGAGAAAGACCGAACGGCTTTTACAGAAGCAAGCTGGTGTTGTATTTCTTGGTTAGGTTCATTAATTCGGTAAGAAAACGGCCTGATAAATGTAGGTTTTGGGGCTTCAATATTTCGAATTAAAGCTGCCCCACTGCTTCCTATAGACGCCCTAAGTATACCTAAGTTTTGGTTGACTAAACTGTAGTTGCTTTTGAAACTCCATTTTTTATAATCGTACCGAATTCCCGCACGAATGGCAACATCTTCCATTCCTGTATTGGTTAAATTATAGCCTGGCGCCCGACGGTCTCCCACGCGGTTAAAGCTGCCGCCAAAGTGGTAACTCAGGTTTTTTTTGCCCTCACCAAAAGACGTATTTATTCCGTATCCTTTACCGTTGGTTTGGTAAGTAGACGTAGTAGTAAGGTAAAAAGCTTTGTTCAACTCCATGGCGTTATTTTCAATTACCACGGCACCTCCCAACGCATCTGGTCCATATTTTACCCCAGCTGCTCCTTTCATCACTTTAATTACTTCAGCTCCCGAAACATCGATCTCGGGCGCATGATCGCTTCCCCAATTCTGAAAACCATGTTTAAATCCGTTGTTCAAAATAAGAATGCGGTTGCCGTACAAACCATGTATAACAGGTAATTGCACATTTTGCCCTGTAGAAATGAAGGTAACGCCCTCAATCTGTGCAAGCACACTTCCCAATTGTGCCGAACTGTTTTTTTGAAGTACTTCCGCACCTAAAGCGATTTGGCTTAAGGATTGAACCCCGCGCTCGGTTATGCTTTTGGAAACTAGGGTCACTTCGTCTAGGTTGTTTTCACTTGGGTTTAATTGAATAGAAGTGAAGCTGTTCGCGTTTAGTAGAATGCTTTTGGTTTCGTAACCGATTCGTTCCAGCTCAATTTGAAGATTGTTCTTGGTCGAAGTAAAGCTAAATTTACCTTCTTCGTTAGTAAATACAAATAGGTTAGAAATTTCGCTTGAAGAAATGTACACTTCCTGAATTTTTTCGCCAGTAGTGGCATCTACTACTTCGCCGAAAAACTTGTTTTCTTGCGACCAGACGAAAGTAAGGTTACTGAAAAACAAAAGTAAAAGAAAGATGTTTGTTAAACGCATGAACTAATTGTTAGTTTCTTCTAGTTTTATTTTTAATCATTCATTAATTTATTTTTAGGCTTGTCTAAAAATAAGATTATGCAAATAAAAATATTTAATTCCATATGTACTAATTTATTTAGAAATATTTTAAATAAATTGCTTTAAATACTAGGTATCGGCCACTTGTCTACCATAGATAAATGTTGGTTTTTCCAGAATTTCACTTCTACATCGGTGAGCAAGCAATCTTCTAGGTCTTGCCTTACTTTTTGTTCGTCCATTTGGATACCAATAAACACCAATTCTACTTTTCGGTCGCCAAAGTCTTTGTCCCAATGTTCTTCAATCATGGCTTGGTTTTCTACAAAAGCCATGTAATCGAATCGTTCATTTGGCGGCATAGAAGCCCACCAAACACCGGCTCCTTCTGCTTTGCAAGAACCTCCAGCAGAGCTCCAAACTAAAGCTTGATTCGGTCGAGAGGCCAGCCAAAATAGCCCTTTGCTACGGATGATGTTTTGCGGAAATTGCGTATTAATATAGTTTAAAAATCGTTCGGGATGAAACGGTTTTTTAGAGCGAAATACAAATGAGCTAATACCGTATTCCTCAGTTTCTGGAACGTGTTCATTTTCGAGTTCTTTAATCCATCCAGCCGAATTTTCTGCCGCTTCATAATCAAATAATCCTGTGTTGACTACTTCACTTAAACTAACCGAAGAATTTTTAGTGGGAATAATCTTTGCTCCGGGATTAAGGCGTTTAATCATTCCATAGACGAGTTTTAATTGATTTTCATCTACTAAATCTACCTTATTAAGGAGAATTACATTGGCAAACTCAATTTGGTCGGTGAGTAAGTTGACAATAGTTCTGTGGTCACCCTCCATATCTGTTAATTCCCGTGTGCTTAGCATGTCTTGACTAGAAAAGTCTTTGATAAAATTAAATGCATCTACTACGGTGACCATCGTATCGATATAACTAAAGCGACTCAAATCTATACTGCCATCTTCGCTTTCAAAACTAAAGGTTTGAGCTACGGGAATTGGCTCGGATATCCCTGTACTTTCTATAAGTAGGTAATCAAATCTATTTTCTTTAGCCAAACGTTCTACTTCTACCATTAAATCTTCCCGAAGTGTGCAACAGATACATCCATTACTCATTTCAACTAGTTTTTCTTCGGTGCGTGAAAGAGTATTTTCACTTTTTACTAAGTTAGCATCAATATTTACTTCGCTCATATCGTTAACAATCACCGCTACTTTTAGTCCTTCTTTGTTGTGAAGTATATGGTTGAGTAAGGTGGTTTTTCCAGCTCCTAAAAAGCCACTTAAAACAGTAACAGGTAATTTACGCATAACAATATTTTTAAATGCAACTAAGTCGCAAATGTATGAATTATTTTGTCAATTTGTATCCAAAACTTTTTAAAGTGGTCTTTATCCTTTACATTAGTAAATTAAAAGCGTAGTACTTGTAAGCAAATTGATAGTACGTCAAAAATAAGTTGATGCGGATAGGATTAGGTTGGTTATTTTTTGTGATGTTTGGCTTGGTTAGTCATGCACAACAAGACACGGTTAAAATACTTAATGAAGGGCTTTTAGTTGGGAAGATAAAACAAGTTAATGCTGGTGTTTTAACCTTAAAAACTTCCTATAGCGATAGCGACTTTAAAATAGATTTTAATGAAGTTGGATCGCTTTATAGCACACGGAAGTGTTTTATAATACTTTCTCAAGGTAGAAGAAAAGTAGGTTACATACGCTCCGAAAACCTTACCCAAGTTGCTATTTACACATCTTCTACAACTTCGGAAAAAGAAATTTTTGATACTAAAGAAATTATTCGGATTGAGGTTTTGGAGGATTTGCTCTGGAAGCGATTTAGTGGTAATTTTGATGTTGGTTACAACTTAACAAAGGCCAATAATGCAGCGCAATTTACTTTTTCAGGTGGACTTTATTACAAGGGTCCAGACTGGATTTTTAACAGCGATTTTAATAGCTTTAGGTCACGACAGGACAATATTGCGCGGATTAAGCGAACTAATGCTCATGCTGAGTTAAAGCGATTGCTCCTGGAAAAGTGGTATTTGCTCGCTTCGCTTGGTTACCTTTCCAATACTCAACAAGCACTAAATAGTCGCTACAATTCTCGCTTAGGAATGGGGCGCTACTTGGTGAGTAACCACAAATTTTTGTTTGGCTTGTCCTTAGGCTTAAACTACAATAACGAGGACTTTGTGGATGTTACCCGATCCCGGGAGTCGGCTGAACTTTTTCTGAGTTCGAATTTACATCTGTTTAATTTTAAGGACATTGAACTTATTTCTAGAGTTGATTACTACCCTAGTTTAACCGAATCTGGGCGGCAACGAACTGATTTTATATTTGATGCTAAATACAAACTACCTTTGGATTTTTACATTAAAGCTGGGCTTCAGTTTAATTACGACAACCAATCGGCAATCATGGGAAGTAATTTTGATTATATTTTTACTACGGGTTTTGGGTGGAAGTTTAATTGATACCATTTATCATTTGAAATAACTGATGTGGTTCAATTTGCGTTAGGGATGGAGTGGATAGCCCGTAAAACACAAAAGCCAAGATTTTAATAGCTTAGCAGAGCGACCTAAGAAGCTCCTGATTAAGCTATTAAAATCTGGCTTTTGTGTTGCGGACTAGAAACGGACAGCCCGTTTAAACGCCCAAAAAATTATGCATACTTTTTTTTCATCACGACATAGTACACCAACGGAACTACCAATAAAGTTAAGAAGGTAGAAACAATGGTTCCGCCCATAAGCGATAGGGCTAAGCCTTGAAAAATAGGATCGAATAAAATGGCTACCGCTCCAATAACAACGGTTCCTGCGGTTAATAAAATAGGCGTTGTTCTTACCGCTCCAGCTTCAATGATGGCTTGCTTGAAAGGAATTCCATCACTTAGGCGAATTTCAATAAAATCGATGAGCAAGACCGAATTACGCACCATAATTCCCGCCAAAGCAATCATCCCAATGAAGGAAGTGGCGGTAAAAAATGCACCAAATATCCAGTGGGCTAAAATTATTCCTACCAACGAAAGCGGTATGGCAATCATCATTACAATGGGCGAACGGAAGCTTTGGAACCAGCCTACAATGAGCATGTAAATGATGAAAATTACTCCGATAAATGCTATTCCTAAATCGCGGAAAACCTCTAATGTAATTTGCCATTCGCCATCCCACTTGACAGAATAATCGTCTGTATCTACGGGGATTTCGGTGTACAATTCTTCAATAGAATAACCTTCTGGAAGGTGCATGTCTTTTAGGTATTTTTCCATTCCTAAAATGGCATACACGGGACTTTCTAAATCGCCCGCCATTTCTGCGGTTACATATACTACACGGCGTTTGTTTTTTCTAAAAATACTCTTTTCAATAGGTTGCTCTACTACCTTTACCAAGTCGCCAATTTCTACTGCGTTTCCATTTTTAGCGATTACTTTTAATTGAAGTAGCTGATCTAAATCGGCTTTATCTTCATTTTTGGTGGTAAAAACAATGCCTACGTTTTGGTTGGAATTTTCACGATAAGCTTGAGCAATGGCGTGTTCGCCTAAACTTAATTGCATAGCATTAACCAGTTGAGCAGGAGCAATTCCTTCTAAACTAGCACGTTCTCTGTTAATTTCGAAGTGAAGTTCTTTTTGGTCGGCTTCTACACGCCAATCGATATCTACTACATCCTGCGTTTCACTCAGTATTTTTTTAATATTTCTAGCAATATTAATTTGTTCGTTGTAGTCTGGACCGTAAACCTCTGCCACAATTGTTGAAAGCACAGGAGGTCCAGGCGGAACTTCTACAATTTTAATATTAGCTCCGTAAGCGTCGCCAATTTTTTGTACGTCTTCCCTAAAGGATTTGGCAATATCGTGACTTTGTTCGCTGCGGGAATCTTTGTGGGTAATATTTACTTGAATATCGGCCATTCTTACTTCATTTCGTAAATCGTAATGCCTTACCAATCCATTAAAAGTAATAGGCGAAGCAGTGCCTACATAGGTTTGGTAATTAACAACTTCGGGTCTGTTTTTTACATAAGCCGCAATTTCCTGAGTCACAGCGTTGGTACGTTCAAGTGTAGTTCCTTCGGGTAAATCAATAACAATTTGAAATTCATTTTTATTGTCAAAAGGAAGCATTTTTACCAATACCGATTGGTTGAGAAACAAGAATACTGAAGCCAATAAAAGTAAAGTTATTCCTCCTATAAATCCCCAGCGTTTGGTTCTACTTTCCAGCATTGGACGCTGGATTTTATTGTATAACTTGTAAATTTTAGTTTGTTGTAAATCTTTGTCTTCTTCACCAAAAGTGTTGGTTTTTACTTCTTCATCTTCGTCTTCATTTTTATCTTCATCCTCGCCATCTACCGGTTGTTTCCCGTCTGCTTTTAAGAAGTAATATGCCAAATAAGGAACAATGGTAAGCGCAATAAACAGGGATAAAATCATGGTAATGGAAGCACCAATAGGCATCGGACTCATGTAAGGTCCCATTAATCCGCTTACAAAAGCCATAGGAAGTACCGAAGCAATAACAATAAAAGCGGCTAAAATAGTAGGGTTTCCTACTTCATTAATGGCGTAAATGGCTGCTTTGCGCAGAGACATTTTTTTCATTTTAAAATGGCGATGCATGTTTTCGGTAATAATAATGGAATCATCTACCACAATTCCCGTAATAAAAATCAAAGCAAAAAGGGTAATTCTGTTCAAGGTATAGTCGAACAAATAATAACTAAGCATAGTTAAGGCGAAGGTAATGGGTACGGAAATAAAGACCACTAATCCACCACGCCAACCCATAGAAAGCATGACCACTAAGGTAACCGCAATAATGGCACTTAATAAGTTAAAAAGTAAATCGGATACTTTATCTGAAGCGGTTTCTCCGTAATTTCTGGTAATTTCTAGTTTTACCTCCTCAGGTATGATGTATTTTTCCCAGCGTTCTTTTTGTGCCACAATAGCCTCGGCAACTTGCATTGCATCGGCGCCTTTTCGTTTGGCTACAGAAATAGTAACCGCAGGATAGGAAGACGGCATTTCTTGTTGCGCATTGGCGCCCGCTCCATACCCAAAGCTAACGTAATTTTTGGGCGTTTCAGGACCTTCGGAAACACGTGCAATTTGATGTAAATAAACAGGTTGCTGTTGAAAAGTTCCTACAATCACTTGTTGTAAATCCTCAGGCGTTGAAAGAAAATTTCCTGCTGAAATTCGAATTTCTTCATCGTTTTTTTGAATGTTTCCACTGGAGGCTTGACTGTGGTTGGCTTGAATCATTTCGGTTACCTTCAAAATGTCTAGTCCATAGTTTGCCATTAATTGGTGGTTCAATTCAATTTGAAGTTGTTTGCTTCGTCCGCCAATAGTTTGGGTAGTTGAAACATTTTCAACTTTTTCAATTTCAACAATTAATTCGTTGGCTAATTGGTTGAGTTGATAATCGTCATAGGTTTCGCTAAAAAGGCTAATTCCCAAAACGGGAACATCGTCTATGGAGCGGGTTTTTATGAGCGGTTGAGTCACCCCTTGTGGCATTAAATCCATGTGACGCATAATTTCGTTGTGTAATTTTACATACGAACGCTCAATGTCCTCACCTACGTAAAATTGAACAATTAACATTCCTTGTTCTTTCATGGAAGTAGAATACACATACTCAACTCCATCTATATTTGAAATGATGCGCTCTAGCGGAAGCATCACACGATTTTCAACTTCCTTAGGACTTGCGCCTGGATAACCTACAAAGATATCGGCCATGGGCACATCTATTTGTGGTTCTTCTTCTCTTGGAATTAATAAGGATGCGTAAATTCCTACTGCCAAAAACACCACCATTAATAATATAGTGATTTTTGAGGTTAAAAACGCATTGGCTAATTTTCCTGCTATACCGTTTTTCATCTTATTTAGTATTTAGTACTGTGTACAAAGTATTAAGTATTTTTATTTATAAATTCTGAAAAATTTATTTGTTAAGAATCTTCATTTGTAAGTTTTGTTTTTTGTATGTTTTGTTACAAGTTCGAGCCCATCGACTTTGCTCAAGATAAACTCCATCCAGAATTTGTCGGTTCTCGACTCCGCTCGAACTTGAAACAAGATTGAAAAACGTCACAAACAATTAAATAAAATTTTTAATTTTAAGGGGAGCAAGCTAACAAGGATTATCACTTAAAACGAAACTTTAATCCCGTTATACAGCTTTGAAGTAGCGGAAGTAATAATTTGCTCTTCTGCATGTAAGCCACTAAGCACTTCCACTTGATTGTTATGCTGAGCGCCCGTGCGAACCCAACGCAGTAACGCCGTGTTTTGCTGACTAAGCACGTAAATCCCTTTTAATTCTCCACGACGAACAATGGCCGACTGAGGAACAAAAATTCCTTTTGAAACTTGTTTGGTGGCTAAGTGTAAACTGGCGTTCATTCCAGCAAATAGATTCTGATTTTCTGTTGAAATAAGGCTTGCTTTTGCACGGTATTGTCCGCCGGTTGTTGTTGAAGAGGCACTTACTTCTGAAATAACAGCCTTATGTTTTTCTGAAGAGTTTGCCAACTGAACAACAACTGAATCGTTTTGTTTAAAATGCTGAATATCGCGTTCCGAAACTGAAACTTCCAACTCAAATCCACCTTTACCTTCTAATTGAAGCATGGCTTGTTGCGGATTAGCTAAATCGCCTTTCTGTACATTTTTAGCGGTGATTACTCCCGCAAAAGGAGCTTTAATTTCAAAGTATTTTAACTCCGAATTGATTTCCTGCAATTGTTGAAGCGTGGCTTGTTTCTGCGCTTTAACAGAAGCCAATTGCAACTCGATATTTTCCAATTCTTTTGCTGAAATGCTTTGTTTTTCTCTCAGGTTTTGGTAGCGTTCCACATCCCGTTGCGTATTGCTAAGTTGTGCATTTACTTGTTGCAACTGGGCTTCAACTTGCGCTTTTTTTGCCTGTAAATCGGCATTGTTTAAACGAACTAGCAGTTGACCTTGCTCAACCACATCGCCTGTTTTTACCAATACATCTTCAACAAAACTCGATCCGCGTGTACGAATGCTTGTCGATTTTGCTGCTTTTATTTTTCCTTGAAAAGTCAAACTCTTCGGTAGTTCGGTAACTGGTTTTGCCACTTCAACAGCAATGCTGGTTTCAGTTGGGGTCTTGTCTTCTTTTTTCTTTCCACAGCTAAAAAGCATGCTGGATGCAAAGATGACTATTCCGATGGTGTAGGTTATTTTATTCATTTTAATTAGTATTAAGTATCAAGTAATTAGTATTAAGGACAAAGATTTTTAATTGACATTTCCTAAAAATTGAACTTGCAGTTGTGCTAAATTAAATTCGAAAATGGACTGATTGTACAGTAACTCTTGGTTGGCAAGTTGCACTTCGGCGTTTAGTAAATCAGTAGTTCTTTCAAGTCCTTCTTCAAAGCGATTTTTCCGAATGTCGAAGGCTTCTTGGGCTTGCTCTAAGGAAAGTGCATTTCGGTTCATTTTTTGTTCAGCTTCAACTAGGCTTCGTTTGGCTTTGTCTAACTCAAGTTGTGCAGCAGCTTTATAATCTTCAGCCTCTAATTTAGCTTGTTGCAGTTGTGCTTTCATTTGTTGATTTTTAGCGATTCGGCTTCCGCCTTCAAATAAATTCCAATTCAATGAAGCTCCTACAAAAAAGTTTTGAGCCCCCGTTCCGAATACATCTTGGTCAAAATACTGTACATTTCCAAAAGCATTTAAAGTTGGTAAATACATCATTCCGGCGGATTGTTTCATTTTCTCATAAGCTTCAACACTTAAATCCATGGCTAATACATCGCTTCTATTAAACAGATTTGTTCCGTTTTTTTCAGAAGAAAGTTTCATTTCCAATTGGTTTTCTGGAGAAAGTAATTCCCCTTCTTCATTCATCATATAATGCATATAATCGGAAATAGAAACCAACTCATTATGGGCTTGCTGAAGGGCATTTTCTACTTCGTTAAGTCGAACTTTTGCACTTAACACATCCGACTTTACCAATAATCCTTCTTCGTAAAAATTTTCGATGCTTTTTAGGTTGGTTTCAGCTGTAGCTTTCGATTTCTCTAATACTTCAACACTTTTGTAGGCCAATTGAAGTTGCATATACAAACGCTCGGCTTGCAAGAGTAAAGCTTCTTTTTTGAAAATATTTTGTTGCTGTTGAGCTTCTGCTCTGTTTTTTAAAGCCGAACGCATCACTAACTTATCGAAATTCAACAGTGGTTGTTGCACTTGAAAAGTAGTCACAAAGTTGGATACCGGTGATGGGTTGTTGAGGTTGTTAATAGCGAAATCACTTTCGGCAAAAACACCTTGATTCAGCAAGGTACCAAAAGCCATAACAGGATTATCGGTACGATAGGCGGTGTGCGAGGCGCTTAATTGTGGGAGAAAAGCCGCATTGGTTTCGCGGTATTCTGCCCTCATCTGCAAGTATTCCTGTTGGTTGGCTTGCAGGCTTCGGTTGTTTTGTTCTATTTTGCTTTTGAATTCATCTAAGCTAATAGGTTGCTTTTTTTGAGCAAGACCTATGCTAGAAATGAAAACCAAAAGAATAACTATGTTGTACTTCATATCACATTAATTTATAGGGCAAAATTAAAGTGATAGAAGGTGTTTATCGGTAACTTGAGTTACTGAGAAACGAGAAATAGTAAAAAAGTGATAAATGTCAGTTTTTTAGTAAACGATAAAAAAAATTTCAAGATTCATTAATTTTTACCTTATACCAAAACCCTCTTAAATACGATATGGGTAAGGTGTTTCATAGGTTATTTGGGTAAAGGGATAAACCCGTAAAATCAGGCTCCTTCTTGTCGCGTTGTACAAGGTGAATTTATACGGGATAGGGCAGAGCTGATTTGACAAATAAGGATTTTTAGTATATACCCATTTTTCAGCGCAAGCTTTTACGTAAAAACGTTGTTTTTTTTGAATTCATTGTTCAGCTTTTTTTGTACAATCATTTTTTTCTGCACCTTTGAAGGGTAAATTAATAATAGTGTTATGGGAGATTTTTTTAGTAAATTTTGGTTGTATTTTCAGTTAGGATTAGAGCATGTTTTGGACGCAGATGCTTACGATCATGTGTTGTTTGTAGCGGCTTTAGTTGCTGCATTCTCTATTAGCCAATGGAAAAAAGTAATTGGGTTGGTACTTATGTTTACCCTTGGACATACCATTTCGTTAGGTTTAGCAGTTTACGATGTAGTAAAATTAAACAGTGATTGGGTAGAGTTTTTAATTCCTGTAACTATTATTTTAACAGCGATTTACCACATCTTAAATGCGGGCAAAACTCCATCTAAACTTAGTGTTTTATACTTGGTTACCTTGTTTTTCGGATTGATACACGGATTTGGTTTTGCATCTTATTTTTTGATGATTGCCGGTGCAGAAACCAGTAAATTACTTGTTTTATTAGAATTTTCGTTAGGGATAGAAACAGCCCATTTTATAGTTGTACTTGCGGTTTGGTTGCTTTCCTTCTTATTTCAGAATGTGCTTCGCTTTTCAAAAAGAGATTGGGTGTTAGCTATTTCTTTTCTAATTGTAGGTTTAGCTATCCCTATTTTACGCGAAAATTGGATTGGTTAAAAAACTGTAAGAAAAGTATTTTTTTTAAAAAAAAACTCCCTGAAATTATTTTTCAGGGAGTTTGTGTTTTAATAAGCCAGTCGAAACTTACTGGTTTTGAGCTTCTTCAACCGCTTTTCTGAATTCCTCCATAAACGAGTCGTCGCTACCTAAGACAAAAATAACAACGCCAAAGTAAATTACATATACAAGAAGCCCTAACACTGCAGAAACAATCCACCAAGTTTTGGCATTTTTAGATGCTCTTTCAGCACCTTCATAATCGCCTATATTAAATTTAGAGTTTACTTGTGTAGCGTATACTATACTTACAATTCCTGTTGGTAAACAACACAAAATGGTTGTTATAATAGCTAATGCCAAATGATTGTTTGGTCTTACGGGTTGATTTTCACTGTTCATAATTATGAATTTTTTAGTTTTTTTAAGTTGTTAAAAATAATAAAAAATTATAAAGTACACGACAAAAATTGATGATCGTCAAATCAGTTCTGCCCCATCCCTATCCCGTATAAATTTACGTTATATTTCACGGGACAAGAAGGAGCCTAATTTTCCTTGATTTCTTCCTTCACCCTGTTAAATAATGCAACGCATTACGCAAAGCGTATTTAACAGGGTTGAGGGATGGGGCAAAAATTAATGCTAGGAACAAAAAATTATAAACTTGTCATTAAGCCTAAGCTAAATACAAGTTGACTGTAATCGCTGTACATATATTTAGCTTCTGTATATAAAAATACGCTACTATTTATAGGCACCATAAGACCAAGTCCAGCATTAGCACCAACACCGGAAGCGCGCAAGCCAAGCTCGTCTACAGAAGAAGGGAGATTGGGACTCTCGCTTACCAAGCGTTTATCTACATCGGTATAATTAGTTCCAAGCAAAGCATAAACCAGCGTTCCTGCCAAGTCGGTTTCCAGGTGATAACGGAAATCTAGATTAAAGATAACAAGGTTTGTTTTTAGCTGATCATTTGCTCCTAAGGTATTGGTAATGGAGCGTTTATCTGTTAAAAAAGCACCCACTTCTGGGACAAAAGCAAAACGTTCGCCTAGGGTAATGGCCCCTTTAAAAGCTGCACCTAGAGTGTTAACTTCGCTCCCGTACATACCGCCTAGGCCTATTTGATTTTGTGCATTTCCCCCTAAAAAGCAGAGTATTAGTAGTATTGAAAGTTTTTTTAGCATGATTTTATTTTTTGTATAGTTAGTAATTTGCGTTAACCTTGATAGTAAGGACTTGTAAAGACCTGTGGTATTTTATTTTCGAAGATACTAATTTCTACGTTTTTTTAATTTGAATTTTTTAAAAAGATTTCTTTTTTTGTTTGCGGTATAACAAAAAAGGATTGTATATTTGCAACCGCAAAATCGCTCAGATAAGCATTGGAGAAATGGCAGAGTGGTCGAATGCGGCAGTCTTGAAAACTGTTGAGGGTCACACCTCCGGGGGTTCGAATCCCTCTTTCTCCGCTAGACCCTGAATGAAAATTCAGGGTTTTTTGTTTGAATTCGGGATGTAGCTTAGCCCGGTTAAAGTGCGCGTCTGGGGGGCGCGAGAGCGCTGGTTCGAATCCAGTCATCCCGACTGGTAAATAACATAAAATCCTGTAAATCAATTTTTTACAGGATTTTTTTGTATCCATAAAACACCAAGACACCCACATTTTACCTAAGTTTGGTTACCAAATAGGTTGCTTAAAAAACCTTCAAAACTCCTTCATCTCGCTAACGGATTTGCAATCCGATAGCGCGGATTTGCAATCCGTGCCCACTCAGAAGATAATAGTGTTATAATTATTATCATTGCAAGTAAAAATGGACTAACTAATCCCCAGCCCCAGCTCTGCGAAGTTTGCAACTTCGTAGTAACTGTTAGATGCACATAGAGTCCCGACAGCGCAGATTTGCAATCCGTGCAACTCAACCAAATTTAACGAAAACAAAAAAATAATATACCCCCAGCTCTGCGAAGTTTGCAACTTCGCAGCAACAACATGGCTACAACAACCTGATTTTTAACTTCCCACCTCAAAAATAATTTTTTTCATTAAAATTTAGTAATTTTACTAAGTAAGATAAATAAAACCGATTTTGTGCAACTATCAATTTTAGCATTGAAATTTCAAAAAGCCCCATCCTTTGTAGGGGATTGGGGGAGGCTTTACGCCTACAACAACCTTGTCTTTTAGATAGACCCAGATGGTAGGATGCCGGAGGGAGGTGATATCGGGGTTGTTGGTGCAAAAAGTGTTTTAATATATTTTATAGGCACGGATTGCAAATCCGCGCTATCGGGTTGGTGTTTACTTTTTAGCACAAGATGTTGATTATTACTTAGACAATAATCTTCAAAATCAAATTATAGCAAATCATGAATAAATTTTCGGCAAAAAGTTACTTTCATTTATTAGCGTTAGGTATTATACCTTATTACTTTATGGCGTATTTTGATGATTACATTGATTTATTTTGGAAATCAACAATAATCAATATGTTCTCAATATTGTATGCCTATTTACTACTTCACTTATTTTCTATGAACAGCTATATTTCATTAAAATATCGCGATTATAGATTTATAAAATACTTGGGTATTGGATTGTTAGTTGCGTCCTTATATGTTATTTTTGAAATAATTAATTCAAAGCAACTGTTCAAAACAGCAAAATATGCTGATTATGCTATTATTAGCTATTTGTTTTACTTATTTTGCTTTAGCTGTTTTTTAATTGGGATGATTTATAAAATTCAAAAAGAAGATATTTCAAAAGATACCGATACAAAAAATGAATAAATCGATAGTGCGGATTTGCAATCCGTGCCCACTCAGAAGATAATAGTGTTATAATTATTATCATTGCAAGTAAAAATGGACTAACTAATCCCCAGCCCCAGCTCTGCGAAGTTTGCAACTTCGTAGTAACTGTTAGATGAACATATACCCTTAGCCGAAGCCCGATAGCGCGGATTTGCAATCCGTGCCGAGCCAACCTTGATTAATGAATTATTTAATACTTCAAAATGGAAATAATTTTTAATGGTGGTAAGTAATAAAAATAATAGCAAAAGTACAAAGAGAGCAATAGTTGAGTTTTTAATAGCTGTAATAATTGTCAAAGTTTTAGTTGAATTTCTCTTTTTTTTATTTGTATATTAGTTTTGATTAATTTTACAACCCCGATAGTGCGGTTTCGCAATCCGTGCTATAGGGTTTGCGCCATTCAAAAAGCTCATGAAAAATAGATAAAACTATAAAAGATTCATTTTATAATACATTAAGACAATTCTAATGATCAAGTTTAAACTTTTGTTTTTTATGCTAAGCTTTGGTGTTTGTTTGGGGCAAGAAATCGACTCAACTAGCCAAGTAAAAACTACATTTAATGTAGAAAATATTTCTATAGAGAATTTTGAAGAGAAGCATTTTATAGATGACACATATCAATGTAAGAAATCAACTACTCAATTTAAAAAAGAAACATTTTTAAATATTGAATTACTACTGCCCAAAAATGATAGTATTTATCTAGATGAATTTGAAGGAAGACTTGAGCTTACTTCAAAAAAAAGTTTAAAAGATAGTTTAGGTTTTGGTCTATTAGAATCAATAAGCGTAGATAATCCTAACTTACTTTATCAAGAATTTCAAGATATTTTGATTAATAATGTTTTTAGTGGTCAAGCATTGGACTTTGGAGCAATTCATTTAGAGAATTTGAATAAGGCCTATTGGATTAAATCTGATACAAGTGAGTATGATTTTGCATTTCATACATTGTGCATCTTATTTGAGGATGCTTTAAATGAAAAAATATTTATGATAGTTTTAGGTGCTGCTGGAGATTTAAACAAAGCTATATGCAAATATTACCCAAGTATTCAATCCATTAAACTCACAAACAAATAACCAAAACCATGTTTACATTTAGCTACCCAAAAGAAAAATATTTTGAGCCTGCTGGCTTTGGTGTAAGATTAGCAGCTTACATTATAGATCTTGTTGCCATGATCATTATTTTGAAAATCTTCTCCTGGATTACAAGTCTAGTTGGTTTCAGATTATCAGACACCACAGAATTGCTTATCTTCACTATTTACATGGTGCTTTTTACATGGAAATATGGCCGTACTTTTGGAAAATACCACACTACTTTAAAGGTAGAAACCATAGATGGTAAGCCTATTAGCTTTGTGCAATCGGTACTCAGAAGTATTTTTTATTGGGCTTTGGTAATAGTGCCTTATGTGTTTGGTGCTTTAGGCTTAAGTAATCTCGAATATGATGCTTCAACAGGTTCTGTTAATGCCAGTAATGCCAATTTATTTTTAACTTTACTTACTACTCTTGGTTCTTACGCTCTAATCTGCATACTTATTATTGTAGACGGTTTATTTATTGCTTTCAGAAAAGACAAAAGAGCTCTACATTACTTAATTTCGGGTACAAGGTGTATGAAAAAATAGTTTTTGGATAGACTCGATAGCGCGGATTTGCAATCCGTGCCTACTCAGAAGATAATAGTGTCATAATTATTATCTTTGCTATAAAACATCT
>JBHYFG010000019.1:0-47063 GCA_051859645.1 Psychroflexus sp.
GAAGCAACAGAAGCAACAGAAGCAACAGAAGCAACAGAAGCAACAGAAGCAACAGAAGCAACAGAAACAATAGAAACAACAGAAGCAATAGAAACAACAGAAACAATAGAAACAACAGAAGCAATAGAAACAACATAGACAATGAAAAATATTATAATTACAGGAACTAGTCGAGGAATAGGCTTCGAATTGGTTAAATTATATGCCAAAAAAGGTTTCCATGTATTGGCACTTTCAAGAAATTCATCTACAATAGAAGCGCTTCAGCTACCGAATGTTACTACCATAGCATGTGATATTTCGTTAAGTGAACAGCTTCAACTAGCTACTGAATTTGTTTCTGAGCGTTGGGGAAGCGTTGATATTCTTATCAATAATGCAGGTAAGTTTTTAAAACAAGATTTCGCTTCAACAAAAATGGAAGACGTACGTAAAGTATACGAAGTAAATGTATTCTCTGTTTTCGAGTTAACTTCAAAAATGCTTCCGTTCATGCATAAAAACTCACATGTGGTAACTATTAGTAGTATGGGAGGAGTTCAAGGCAGTGTAAAGTTTCCGGGGCTTGCCGCTTATAGTTCAAGTAAAGCGGCAGTTATAACCATGACAGAACTTTTGGCAGAAGAGTTCAGTGAGAATGGACCAAGTTTCAATGTATTGGCACTCGGAGCGGTACAAACTGAAATGTTAGAGGCAGCTTTCCCAGGTTTTGAAGCTCCTGTAAATGCCTTAGAAATGGCAACTTACATTGCCGATTTCGCGGAGAATGGCCATGCTTATTTCAATGGTAAGTTATTGCAAGTGTCCAATTCAACTCCATAAAATAGCAAGAGAATTCAATAAATAACTACTCTTTTATGTTGACTTATTGATGAAAGAAATTCTAGAAAAATACTTGCCTCATCGTGCGGTGGAAGATTGTATTTCTTTAATTAAAAAGCATAAAGCATCTGTGCATATTGTTTCTGAAAGAAAAACAAGGCATGGTGATTATAGAAAATTACCTACAGGTCAAGTTAAGATTACCGTCAATGCAAACCTAAATAAGTATAGGTTCCTCATTACTTTTATTCATGAGTTTGCCCATTTGGTAGCTTATGAAAAATATGGGAATCGCATCAAACCGCACGGAATAGAGTGGAAGATTAGTTTTCAAAAACTTATGTTGCCGTTTATCAATCCGAGTATTTTTCCTGAAAAATTATTGCCTTTGTTAGCTAGGCATTTCAAAAATCCAACAGCAAGTTCAGATACGGATGCAGTTTTGTCTTTAGCTTTAAAAGAATTTGACCCTGCTAACCATAAAAATTATATCTTTGAAATTCCTTTTGGAAGTCGTTTTAGACTTGATAATGGTCGAATTTTTATAAAAGGGGCTAAACGAGTCAAGCGATACGAATGTAAATGTTTGCAAACAGGAAATGTATATGTATTTCAACCACATGCAGAGGTTGAGGTAATAAACTAACAACTAAAAACCCCAAAAAAAAATATGAATTTATTATTTTACAGCATTACTTGGAGCAGACCTTTAGAGGATCCACTTCTTATATTTTCATTGCTTTTAATGATTATATTATTTACTCCACTAATTTTGAATAAGCTTAAGATTCCGCAAATCATTGGATTAATCATCGCAGGTGCATTAATAGGAAAAAATGGATTTGATTTGATTGTAAGGGAAGGTAGTGTCGAACTCTTTGGTAAAGTAGGAATCCTGTATATTATGTTCCTTGCTGGTCTTGAAATCGACATGGGCGATTTTAAAAAAAATAGCGGAAAAAGTATTGTTTTTGGTTTGTATACGTTTATAATTCCTATGGCGCTGGGTACAGCTGTAGGTTTGTATGTTTTACAATTTTCTCTTTTTACATCCTTGCTAATGGCGAGTATGTTTGCGTCACATACACTTATTTCTTATCCTATTGTAAGTAAACTCGGTATAACTAAAAACATCGCTGTCAATATTACCGTTGGTGGTACTGTTATTACAGATACACTTGCACTTTTAGTTTTAGCAGTTGTTGTTGGACTTTCAACAGGAGAAATAACCGACGAATTTTGGATAAGACTAGGTATCTCTGTGCTTGTTTTTGGATTAGTAGTTATGTTTATATTTCCGCTAATAGGGCGCTGGTTTTTCAAGCGAGTAGATGACAATATTTCTCAGTACCTTTTTGCTTTAGGGATGGTGTATTTGGGAGCACTTTTAGCAGAAGCAGCAGGCATAGAAGATATTATTGGTGCTTTCTTGGCAGGCTTAGCTCTTAATCGACTTATTCCACACACTTCGCCACTTATGAATCGAATTGAATTTGTAGGTAATGCATTGTTTATTCCTTTCTTTTTGATTGGAGTGGGAATGATGATAGATTACCGTGCATTTTTTAGTGATTTTGAAACAATAAAAGTAGCCGTTGTGATGTCGGTAGTAGCAATAGTAGCAAAAATGTCTGCTGCGTGGATTACTCAAAAAACCTTTGGCTTTTCTAAAGATGAACGACAGATTATTTTTGGACTTTCTAACGCCCAAGCAGCGGCGACTTTAGCTGTTGTTTTAGTTGGTTATAATATAGTCCTTGATGATGGTGAACGCCTGCTTGGTGAAAGTATTTTAAACGGTACCATTTTGATGATTTTGGTTACTTGTACTGTAGCTTCATTTGCGACTCAAAGAGCAGGTGTAAATTTAGCTAAAGAAATGATGAGCGACAATATAGGTGAGTCTTCTGAAGAAAGTTCAGAGAAAATTCTTATTCCAATTAACAATGAAGAAACTGTAGATGCGCTTATTAATTTGAGTGTGACCATTAAATCAAAAGCTAATAAGAAGGATTTGTATGCGCTTAACGTAATCAATAACGACACCAAGAATGAGTCCGACGAAAAGAAGGCGAGAAAAATACTTGAACACGCCCAAAGAACTGCTTCTTCGACAGACAATCAGTTAAATGATTTGGTGCGTTACGACATAAATATTGTCAACGGAATCAACTCTGTGGTGAAAGAAAACAATATCACGGATATTATCATGGGCCTACACTCAAAGTCAAATGTCACTAATTCATTTTTAGGTAATTTGACCAAAGGGATATTAAAAAAGTGTAACACGACCACCCTTATTTATAAGGAATTTCAGCCACTTGCAACGGTTAAGCGTCATTTAGTTATAATTCCTCCAAATGCTGAATTAGAGATTGGATTTCCATTTTGGGTGCTCAAAGTATGGAACATTGCAAGAAACACAGGAAGTATAGTTGAATTTTATGCGAATGAAGAAACGACCGAAATTTTAAAGAGTTTAAATAAAAAGAATAATATTGAGTGCAAGTTCAACACCTTTAAAAATTGGGATGACTTCTTAATAATTTCAAGAGACGTTACTAAAGATGACAACTTGATAATCATTTTAAGTAGAAAGGATTATTTGTCCTACAACCAAGTAATGTCAAAAATTCCACGTTACCTTGAAGACTACTTCCAAGAAATTAATTTTATTTTGATTTATCCTATTCAAGCAGGTGTAAATGAAAGATCAAATATTCAATTTAAAGATCCATCTGTTTTGGAAACAATTCAGGAGAATTTAGGTCGATTAGACGATTTAGGTAAAAGTTTGGCGAAAATAATAAAAACTAAAAAACAGTAAATTTTAAATCGATAATGACTAATGAAAATTATTATGCCATACTTATGGCTGGCGGTGTAGGTTCACGTTTTTGGCCAGTAAGTAGAGCTGCATATCCAAAACAATTTCATGATATGCTGGGTACGGGAAAAAGTTTATTGCAATCTACTTTTGATAGGCTTCAGAAGACGATACCGAACCAAAATATTTTTATTTTCACAAATGAATCCTATGACTCATTAGTCCAAGAACAATTACCTTCTGTTGAAAAAAGACAGATAGTTCTAGAACCTGCAATGCGTAATACAGCACCTTGCATTCTATTAGCGGCACTTAAAATATACAAAGAGAATCCTAAAGCACTAATAGTTGTAGCTCCTAGTGATCATTGGATTGAAGATGAAAAAAGTTTTAGCTATAATTTAATTTCATCTTTTGAAAAATGTAGTGAAGAAAACATACTTATGACGATTGGAGTTAAACCTAGTTTTCCAAATACGGGATATGGGTATATTCAGTCAGAAAATGTTACTAGTAAAATTAAAAGGGTAAAACAATTTACTGAAAAGCCTGACTTTATTACGGCCAAAAAGTTTTTAGCTCAAGGTAACTACTCATGGAATGCAGGTATTTTTATATGGAGTGCTAGTTCAATTATAGAAGCATTTAAAAACCACCAACCTGAGTTATTTCAATTGTTTAACAAAGGGGTAGAGGTTTATAATACAACTGAAGAAAAAGCGTTTATTGAGGAAAATTATCCAAAAGCTGAAAGTATTTCTATTGATTATGCTGTTCTTGAGTTAGCGAATAATATTTATACCATTGAAGCTGATTTCGACTGGACTGATTTGGGAACTTGGGGTTCTTTGTACGAGGAATTACCTAAAAATGAAGCCGGAAATGTGGTCGTAAATACGAGCAGACTTATTGAGATATCATCATCAAACAACATTATTCGTACTAATAAAAATAAATTAGTAGTTTTGGAGGGTGTTAGTGATTATATAATTGTCGAAACTGACGATGCACTTGTTATTGTACCTAAAGAAAAAGAACAACAAATTAAAGATATACGTGCTAATGCAGTAGAAAAATTTGGTAATCAATTTTCATAAATGAATAATTCAAAAAAATTAAAAGATAACGTTAACACATCGTATGTTAGTTTAAAAGAGTTTTTAAATGAGTTGTTGGACGTAAAATCAGATACTGATTTTGATTCAACGATGGATGCGATAATAAAGGACATTCCGTTTAGAGGACATAATGCATGGATTCTCATATTCTCTATTATCGTTGCATCGGTGGGACTAAATGTTAGCTCTACGGCTGTAGTTATCGGAGCCATGCTTATTTCTCCGCTTATGGGTCCAATTGTAGGTCTTGGTTTTTCGGTGGCTATTAACGATGTAGATACACTCAGAAGGTCTTTAGTCAATTTAGGGGTAATGGTAGGTTTAAGTTTAATCACAGCTTTTTTGTACTTTAAACTTTCTCCACTTACCGAACTTACTCCAGAATTAGAAGCCAGAACTTACCCCACTATTTTAGATGTATTGGTTGCTATTTTTGGTGGATTAGCTCTCATTATAGCAAAGACTAAAAAAGGAACAATTATTACCGTTATTTCGGGTGTAGCTATTGCTACAGCACTTATGCCTCCACTTTGTACCGCGGGTTACGGTTTAGCTGTATGGAATTTAAGTTACTTCGGGGGAGCCATGTATTTGTTTACTATCAACGCAATTTTTATAGCATTAGCTACCTTCTTAGTTTCAAAATTATTGAAGTTTCCGTTGGTTAAATATGCCAACTCTATACGTAGAAAGCGCATTGCTCAAATAGCTTCTACAATTGCAATTATCGTTATGGTTCCAAGTATTTACTTGTTTTATAACTTGCTAAAGGAATCTTATTTTGAGCAAGATGCCAAACGTTTTGTCGAGCAAGAACTTTTGGTATATAAAGATGCTTTTGTGCAAAAAAATGCCACCGTAATAAGCTATAATTCTGGACTTCAGCCAGAAATTGAAGTTTCTTTTTTAGGCAAAGAAATTCCTGAATCTGTTATCAAGTTATGGAATGATAAACTAGATTCGTACTCAACCTTACAAGGAACTAAGCTTCGTATTTTGCAAAATGAAAATTCTGAGAATTTCGACCAAATGAAGTATATTATGGAGTTGAAAAAGCGAGATTCTTTGGAATTAGTACAAAAAACAAAAGAAATTGCTTTGCTTCAGGATGAAATGACAAGCTTAAAGGGAAAAAAGCGAATTATCCCTTTTGAAGAAGTAGCTCAGGAAATTCGACTTAACTACCCCGATGTTAGACGAATTAGTTACGGTGATGTTATTTCTACCGATTTTAATTCTATTGATACTTTACCAAAATTTAGCTTAACGTGGAGTTATCAGCTTTCTGAAAATGAAAAATTAAACTTTGAAGATAAATTGGCTAATTGGCTAGCCTTCAAATTAAAACAGAAAAAAGTAGCTGTTTCTATCGAAACTAATTAAGAAAGTTATAAGCCTTTTTGATAGGCTAGCTTTACCTTTCTGAACAGATTAGAGGAGTATACAAAGTCCGATAAGTCTTTATTTTCGGAGTGATGTATTTCCTCTTTGGTGCCTTCCCAAGCGAGGATTCCATTTTGTAAGTAAACAATTTTTTCACCAATTTCAAACACAGAATTCATATCGTGCGTATTTATAACGGTGGTGATATCATACTCCTTTGTAATTTCTTGTATCAAATTATCAATTACAGTAGCTGTTCTCGGATCAAGACCTGAGTTTGGCTCGTCACAAAAAAGGAATTTGGGTTGATTAACAATTGCTCTGGCAATAGAAACACGCTTTTGCATTCCTCCACTAATTTCTGAAGGAAATTTATGATTTGCTTGATGTAAATTAACACGTTCTAGTACTTCATGTGTCCGCTTTACCATTTCACCTCGGGTTAGTTTTGTAAACATACGAAGAGGAAACATTACATTTTCTTCAACATCCATAGAGTCGAATAAAGCACCGCCTTGAAAAACCATGCCAATTTTTTTTCTTAACTCCCTTCGTTCAGAGGCGTTCAATTTTTTGTATTCTTGGTCTTCGTAAAAAATGCTGCCTGTTTCGGGTTCAAATAAACCAATTAAATTTTTTAGAAACACCGTCTTACCTGATCCAGATTGACCTATAATTAGGTTGGTTTTTCCTTTTTCAAAAGAAGTTGTAATACCTTTTAAAACTGCTACATCTCCAAAAGATTTATGTAAGTTCTGTACTGTAATCATTAGCTTAGTAATAGTTGTGTGATAATGTAATTAGATATAATAATTACAACGCTTGTCCAAACAAACGAGGTTGTACTCGCTTTTCCTACTTCCAATGCGCCACCTTTCATGTAGTAGCCGTGATAAGCGGGAATTGTCGCTAAAATAAAAGCAAAAATAAAGGTTTTAAAAAAGGCATAAAAAATATGAAATGGGATAAACTCATCTGTTAGTCCTGTTACAAACTGATTTGAATCTAAAAAGCCACCATATACTCCAGCTAGATAAGCTCCAATTATTCCAACAAACATAGCTATGGCAATTACAAATGGATAAAATAACATAGCAATAATCTTTGGGAAAATTAAATAGTTCAAGGAATTTATGCCCATTACTTCTAACGCATCAATTTGTTCGGTGACCCTCATGGTACCAATGCTTGAAGTGATGTAAGAACCAACTTTTCCTGCCATAATAACAGAAATAAATGTGGGAGCAAATTCTAAAATAATAGATTGCCTTGCTGCAAATCCAATTAATTCTTTAGGAATGAGTGGGTTGGTTAGGTTTAGTGCGGTTTGAATAGTAACAACAGCCCCGATAAAAAAGGAAATGAATACTACAATACCTAAGGATTTAGAGGCTAAATCATTTATCTCTTGAAAGATTAATTTACGCAAGACGCTTCCTTTCGTCATCCTTCGAAACGTATCTTTAATCATTATTAGGTAGCGACCTATAGAGGAAATATAATTCATGTGTAAAATATGGGTATAAAAATAGGGAAAAACTACCTAACAGCTTAATGCATAAGCAAAGAATGGGAAGATTCTTTTAAAATTAGCTTTCAAAGCACATGACAAAAATTCATATTCATTGAAAATCAAGGAGTCCTAGCGTATTTATTTTATTGTTGTATACTAAAATACATTAATTTATTTCATGATGCATAATGATGTCACCCTTTCAGGGTTTTGATCTATCATTATCAATTTTTATAATTACGTCATCCCTTCGGGAACGATTTATTCGAGGAAATTTCAATTCAATAGCCCTCATTTTTAAATGGGGGCTAAATAATCAGGAACGGAAAAATGGCTTTAGCCAAATTCCTAAGAATTATAATGCGTTTTTGGCTAAAGCTATTTTATTTGGTGTACTTCGTAAATGGGATAAATCCCGTTTCTATTAATTTTTAAATTTTCAAATTGCATATTTCTTCGGTGAAGTTCATTTTTTTGTCATGTACTTTGATTAGCTTTATATTAATCTAAGCTTCGTTTAAGTTCGGTTAGCTCAGCTTTTATGTGTTGAAGTTTTTTGACTATTTCAAAGTTAGTCAAGGAAGGTTTGTTTTCTTTCTTTAATTCAACTTTTGCACCTTCTAGGGTAAATCCCCTTTCTTTCACTAAATGGTATATGAGTTCTAACTTCTTGACATCTTCATTTGAAAATTTTCGATTTCCCTTCGCATTTTTCTTTGGCTTAACTTCATCAAATTCTTTTTCCCAAAAACGAATTAACGATGTATTTACTTGAAAAGCTTCTGCTACTTCACCTATGCTGTAGTATAATTTATTGCTAAGTTGGGTTTTCATTTTATATTGATAAAGCTTAAACTAGGTTACTGAAATTAATTAATCTAAGGATTGGTTTTCTTGCGAAGCCTTGTTAGACATAATGCTATAATCTTCTGCGGTTAAGTCATTGTAGTAATAATTAATTGGGTTTACCGGTCGTCCGTTTCTCCTTACCTCATAATGCAAGTGAGGTCCTGAGGATTTTCCAGTATTACCAACATAACCTATGACTTCACCTCGCGATACCTTTTGGTTTTTACGAACATTAAATTCATTTAAATGCGCATAATATGTTTCAATTCCAAAGCCGTGGTCTAGAATAATTAAGTTGCCATAGCCACCTTTGTTGCGTTGTATATCTTTTACTGTGGCTTCACCTGTAGCAAAAACCTCGGTTCCTACAGGGGCAGAAAAGTCCATCCCGCTATGCATTTTCCTTATTTTATAAATAGGATCCATGCGCATACCAAAGCCAGAAGCCATTCTGTTTAAATCTTCGTTTTTTACAGGTTGAATAGCAGGGATGCTAGCGAGTAGAGCTTCCTTATTTTCCGCCAAAGCATTAATCTCATCTAAGGATTTCGAGTGAACTACAACCCGTTTAGTAAGCTCATCTAAACGCTTGCTTGTGTTTATTACTAATTTAGAATTATCAAAACCTTCTAAATCTTTGTAACGATTAACGCCTCCGAAACCTGCTTTTCGCTGTTCTTTAGAAATAGGATTTGCTTCGAAATAAACGCGATAAATTTTGTCGTCTCGCTCTTCAAGACTTTCAACAACGCTGACTACATCGTCCATTTTTCTGTTTAAAATGGTGTATTGGAGTTGCATTTGTTGCAATTCTCTCTTGTAGGCCTTTTCTTTTGGCGTTTCTAAATCTGGAATATTAAGGTAAATCAAAAATAGAACCACGGCCGAAAATAAAACACTTACAAGATACAGAAGTACCAAGCCAAACGCTTTTCCTTTTTTGGGCTCTATCTTCCGATAAGATAGCGTTTCTGTATCATAGTAATATTTTACCTTACTCATATTGTAATTTATGCTATTTTTGCCGTCAATTATTTACAACAAAATTTAGAAGCAAAGATAAGGATTGTTTTTTAATGAAAATATGGAGTCTCTAAATTTGGTTTAATTTTCACAAAAACAGATGTTTACGTTATTTTTTGTGAACGGTTTTCAATATAACAAAGAATTAAAAAAGTATAAATGAAGTCTACCCTAATACGCAAACGTTTTTTAGATTTTTTTGCATCAAAATCTCACCAAATTGTTCCTTCTGCACCTATTGTACTAAGAGATGATCCAACACTGATGTTTACCAATGCTGGGATGAATCAGTTTAAAGAATATTTTTTAGGAAATTCTGTAGCTAAGTATACTCGTATTGCAGATACACAAAAATGTTTGCGGGTAAGCGGTAAGCACAACGACTTGGAGGAAGTAGGGAAAGATACTTACCATCATACCATGTTTGAGATGCTCGGAAACTGGAGTATTGGCGATTACTTTAAAAAAGAAGCAATCGAGTGGGCTTGGGAATTTCTTACCCAAGAAATGAAGCTTCCTGAAGCAGATTTGTATGTTACAATTTTTGAAGGTGATGAGGAGGATAAATTGGACAAAGACCAAGAGGCGTACGATTTTTGGAAAGCTTTAGTGAAAGAAGATAAAATTATTCTAGGAAACAAAAAGGATAATTTCTGGGAAATGGGCGATCAAGGTCCTTGTGGACCTGCATCCGAAATTCATGTAGATTTGCGCTCTTCTGAAGAAAAGTCTAAAATTCCTGGAAGTTCATTAGTCAATCAAGACCATCCACAAGTGGTAGAGATTTGGAACCTCGTTTTTATACAGTTTAACCGAAAAGCTAACGGTAAACTAGAACTGCTACCTGCCAAGCACGTTGATACAGGAATGGGATTCGAGCGCTTGTGTATGGCAATGCAGGGAGTTACATCAAACTACGATACAGATGTGTTTACCCCGCTTATTAAGGAAATAGAAACCATAACACATTCTACTTACGCAAAAGACGAAAAAACGGATATTGCTATTCGAGTAATTGCAGACCACGTTAGAGCGGTTGCATTTGCTATTGCAGATGGCCAACTACCGAGCAATAGCGGCGCTGGATATGTTATTAGAAGGATACTGAGAAGAGCAATTCGCTACGGTTTTACTTTTTTAGGAACTCGTGATGCCTTTATTTACAAATTGGTAAACGTACTTTCGGACCAAATGGGCGATGCATTTCCAGAAATCCGAAAGCAAAAAGTTCTATGTGAAAGTGTCATAAAAGAAGAAGAAAACTCGTTTTTACGAACCTTAGACCAAGGAATTGCATTGTTGGATAAAATCATGCATGATGCAAGTTCGAGAGAAATATCAGGCTATAAGGCATTTGAATTATATGATACGTTTGGTTTTCCTTTCGATTTAACTTCACTTATTTTAAGTGAAAATGGCTACTCGGTTAATGAAACTGATTTTAAGCTTGCCTTAGAAGAACAAAAACAACGTTCGAAGGACGCGGCTGCATCAGTAACAGACGATTGGACCATACTTCGTAACGATGATGAAGAAGAATTTATCGGTTACGATTACCTTAGTACAGCTGTAAAAATTACTCGATACAGAAAGATTACAAGTGCTAAAGATGGAGAATTATATCAACTTGTTTTTAACCTGACACCTTTTTACCCAGAAGGCGGTGGGCAAATAGGGGATAAGGGGTATTTAGAATCATCTAATGGTGAAACTGTTTATGTAGTAGATACTAAAAAGGAAAACAACTTAATAGTTCATTACACCAAAAATTTGCCAACGCATATAGAGGATACTTTTACAGCCGTTGTAGACGAAAAGCAGCGACAACGAACGGCTTCTAACCACACAGCAACACATTTACTTCATCAGGCTCTTCGAAGAGTTTTAGGAACTCATGTGGAGCAGAAGGGATCTTTGGTGAAAGGAACAAATTTACGTTTCGATTTTTCGCACTTCTCAAAACTCACCCAAGATGAATTAAAAGCAGTAGAAGATTTTGTGAATGCCCGTATTAAAGAAGGCTTGCCTTTAGAGGAAATGCGAAAAATACCGTATCAAGAAGCCCTTGATAAGGGAGCATTAGCTCTTTTTGGCGAGAAATATGGAGACGTAGTTCGCATGATCGGTTTTGGAGAGTCTAAAGAATTGTGTGGAGGAACACACGTTGGCAATACATCAGAAATTTGGCATTTTATTATTTCGCAAGAAACAGCTGTTGCTGCGGGTATTAGAAGAATTGAAGCTATTACAGGCGAGGCAGCTAAAGAGTACCTAACAAAACAAACCGAAATTTTAAATGAAGTAGGACAACTTCTTAAAAATACGCAAGATATTCCTAAAACAGTGGCATTGCTACAGGCAGAAAACAATGATTTAAAAAAGCAGATTGAAGCTTTATTGGAAGAGAAGAAAAAGCAGTTAAAATCGGAACTCAAATCTAAAATTTCTTCCGCTAATGGCGTCAATTTTTTGATTGAACAAGTCGATGTTGATGCAAATGCAATGAAAGACTTATCTTTTCAATTGGCAGGCGAGGTCAATGATTTAATTGTAGTTTTAGGTTCAGCTGTAGAGGGGAAAGCCTTACTTTCTTGTTATTTTTCCAAAAACTTAGTGGAAGAAAGAGACTTAAATGCAGGGCAAGTTGTTCGTGAATTGGGTAAATTTATTCAAGGTGGCGGCGGAGGTCAAGCTTTCTTTGCAACAGCTGGAGGTAAAAACCCAGAAGGAATAAAAAATGCTTTGATTGCAGCAAAAACTTTACTGGGTTTGTAAATCTAATCTAATTTTCGTTTCTAATTATAGCGAAAGAGAAAGTAGTGAGAAGTTAGGGGAGGGATAGTAGTTTAGCTAAATTCTTCCCCTAAGTTTTTTTGAGCAAGTTCAATATATTTAATTTTAGCTTCTCGCTGCGAATACTTTTTAATCTGAAAAAGAGCATTTGCCTTAAACGCTGTAACAAGCTCCTCTCCATTTTCAGGATGATGAAAAACTCGCAATTGATTATCGTTGGTAGCGTGTTTGTAATAGGAATAAAAATGTAGCAAGGTGTCCTGAGGAAACTTTTTTTGAGTAACACTTAACTTGTGAAAGGCAAGTTCAAAAAGTTGGTCAAGTTCATCGTTATTTAACTCACTAAGCTTTTTCATTGATTAGCATTTTGCAATAATTGTTTCACCACCCCTTGTTTTTTGGTTGAGAGTAACCTCAACTTTAGTACCAATGGGTAAGTAAACATCTACTCTAGAACCAAATTTTATAAAACCGCTGTCGGCTCCTTGTTCGACATACTGACCTTCTGCGGCATAATTAACAATTCGTTTAGCCAAAGCACCTGCAATTTGCCTGTACAAAACTTCACCGAATTTTTTAGATTCGACTACTACCGTAGTTCGTTCATTTTCCTCAGAAGATTTTGGATGCCAAGCCACTAAGTATTTACCCTGATGATATTTACTGTATACTATCTTGCCTCCAACTGGATACCTAGTTACGTGAACATTAATGGGCGACATGAAAATAGAGACTTGAAGTCTTTTTCCTTTAAAAAATTCTTTTTCTTCAACTTCTTCTATCACAACTACCTTTCCGTCAACTGGAGAAACAACATAATCGTCACTCTTATCGATGCCTCTTTTTGGGTTTCTGAAAAATTGAGCAATGATCAAAAAGAATAAAAAACTTACCCCAAATACAGTATATTTTATCCAATTTAGATCGGTTAGGTAGCTAGCAGCTAAGTTTATAGCAATTAGAATTAGAAAAGCATATAAAACAATTTTGTGTCCTTCTTTATGAAACATAGGTTGATATGATTAAAAATATATATACAAATGTAATAGAAAAAACGGTACTATCCATCCTGTCAAAAATTCCTCCATGACCTGGAATTATTTTTCCGCTGTCTTTTACGTTTGCTATTCGTTTAAGTTTAGATTGTATCAAGTCACCGATTGTACCGAAAATACTAGTAATTATTGCAATTCCGAACCAATTTAACGAGCTGATTTTTGTGGGGTAAAAATAAGCGATAAGCTGAGAAAAAATTAAGCACATAACTAATCCGCCTAAAAATCCTTCTATTGTTTTCTTTGGTGAAATGCGTTCAAAGAGCTTGTGTTTTCCGAAACTTTTACCAAAAACATAAGCAAAAGAGTCGTTTGTCCAAAGAAGAAAGAAAAAACCAACTAAAATTTCTGGTTGGTAGCTTTCAGAAATATGTCCAGTTAATAAAAGTAAAACAAAAGAGGGTATAATGTAACCAAAACTAAGCATGTAAATATTGTTCATACCCCACAAAGTTGCTTTGTGCGTAAATAAATCTCTAGCTAGGATGAGGTTTACTAAAAAGAAAAGTGGAATTAAATAAATAATATGATTATTTTCTATAAACCCAAGTTGGACTCCCAAAAAAGCAAAAACCAATACAACAAATGCCCAAAAGTTTTTCTTTCCTAAAAGTTTATGTACCTCATGCAAGCAAACTAGTCCAAAAAATAAAAAAACCACTACAGAAGCTTTTTCAACCAATGCTCCAATTAGAATAAGTAGCATGTAAACTAGACCAGTTAGGGAGCGTTGTAAAGTTTCGTTCATGGTAAAAAGAAGCTATAAATCTTCAATAAGAAGTAGGTAAAGGTTTTTAGAGGGGCTACCATAAGTCATAAAGTCATCTTCTTTATTGACGTCAAATTTTTTAATGGTAGTTATGTTATTTGGAATTTTACTGTGTTTTTGCTTGATAAGCTGAAGTCCATCACCAATTAATTCTATCAGCTGACTTGTTTTAGCGTATAGAATAAAGTTTGGTGGTAAATCGGTTAATCTTTTTTCTCCGATTTGATTAGAACTTACTAAAACAGCACCTGTACTTCCAATAAGAAACTCGCAATCTAGCACAAAAGCGAGGGCTTTATCGTTGTTTAGGTTTTCCTTTTGGATATTAAAAAGCTGAAGAACACCTTGGTTAAAACCAGTTAAATCGTCTTTACTCCATTGGTTTTCCTCTAATATGTATTCAAAGTTTTGAAAAAGTTCCTCGTTATTTTCACAATAAATGAATTTTCCACCATTTGCAGTAAAATTTTTAGTAAACATTTCATCAACAGGAAGCTTAACTTCAGGCATAAACTTACTTTGCTCAGTTTGTTGAGGCGTAGTTTTGTGCTTAAGTTTTTCTTGTTTACCGAAAAGGCGTTTAAAAAGATTCATTTAATGATTTACTTTTGATGTCAAATATATGAAAATATAACGTTTTATAATTTTAATTAGCTTAGAAAACTTGTAGATATGCGTTATTAGGAGATTTAAATTGTTAAATGGGTAGGGATAGGACAGTCCAAATTAATTTTTTTTAAAAAAAACGAGCACAACTAATATAGATGTGCTCATTTTTTAATTGATTAAGCAAACTTTAAGTTCCCTTTTCAGAATTTGAAACTTCACTCTTGCTATCCACATGAGTTACATCTTTTGGATGTTCTTGGTCAGAATTTTGTTCAGTTTCGTTAGGGGTTTGTTTTTCTGCTAATTTTTGTTCTTCTTCAGCTTTTCTTTGTGATGCGCTTTTACCGCTCATCTCAGGTTTTGCAAATGGACGCTTACCAAAAATAGCTTCCATATCGTCCTTAAATATAACCTCTTTTTCTAAAAGTATATTAGCTAGTTCAGTAAGTTTATCTTTGTTATCAGAAAGAATTTTGATAGCTCTTTCGTATTGACCTTCAATAATTGTAGATATTTCTTTATCTATTAACTCCGATGTTTTTTCAGAATATGGTTTAGTAAAGTTTGGATCGCCACTTTGAGAATCGTAATAAGTTACATTTCCAACTTTTTCGTTAAGACCATATATGGTAACCATTGCTTTAGCTTGTTTGGTAACCTTTTCTAAATCGCTTAATGCACCAGTTGAAATTTTATTAAAAATCACTTTTTCTGCAGCCCTACCTCCCATAGTAGCACACATTTCGTCTAGTAATTGCTCTTCACGGACAATTAGTCTTTCTTCTGGAAGGTACCATGCGGCTCCTAATGATTGTCCGCGCGGTACAATAGTTACTTTAACTAGTGGAGCGGCATGCTCCAACAACCAGCTTACAGTGGCATGACCGGCTTCGTGGTAAGCAATTGCTTTTTTCTCATCCAGCGTCATGATTTTATTTTTCTTTTCAAGCCCGCCTATAATTCTGTCTACCGCATCTAAAAAGTCTTGCTTACCAACGGCTTTTTTATTGTTTCGTGCAGCAATTAACGCAGCTTCATTACAAACATTTGCAATGTCAGCTCCTGAAAAACCAGGGGTTTGTTTTGCTAAAAAGTCAGTGTCGAGTTCTGCTTCTATTTTTTTAAGTGGTTTAAGGTGAACTTCAAAAATAGCCTTACGTTCATTCAAATCTGGTAAATCAACATAAATTTGCCTATCAAATCGTCCTGCTCTAATTAAAGCCTTGTCAAGCACATCTGCTCTGTTGGTAGCGGCAATTACAATAACGTTAGTTTTGCTTCCAAAACCATCCATTTCGGTAAGCAGTTGGTTAAGTGTATTTTCTCTTTCGTCATTAGATCCTGAAAAATTACCCTTTCCTCTTGCTCTACCAATCGCATCAATTTCGTCAATAAAAATAATCGAAGGCGATTTTTCTTTCGCTTGTTTGAACAAATCTCTTACTCGTGACGCCCCAACTCCCACAAACATTTCTACGAAATCTGAACCAGAGAGTGAGAAGAATGGTACTCCTGCTTCCCCAGCAACAGCTTTTGCTAACAAGGTTTTACCAGTTCCAGGAGGCCCAACTAATATTGCTCCTTTTGGAATTTTACCTCCTAAATTGGTGTATTTATCTGGGTTCTTAAGGAAATCTACAATTTCTTGTACTTCATCTTTAGCACCTTCAAGCCCAGCAACATCTTTAAATGATGTTTTAATATCAGTTTTTTCATCAAAAAGTTTTGCCTTCGATTTTCCAATGTTGAAAATTTGACCTCCAGGACCTCCACCGGCTCCACCACTCATTCTACGCATAATAAAAATCCAAATTCCTATAATCAGAACAAACGGCAAAAGACCTACAAGAAAGTCTCCCCAAAAATTTGTTCTTGTATTAAATGAAACCCTTGTCTCTAATCCTTCTTCGCTAATAATACTATTTACCTTATTTTCAAAATTCTGAAGGTCTCCAAATTCAAATTCGTAATCAGGATTCAATCCAGCAAATACATCTCTATCTTTTAGGGCACTGTGTTCAACTTTATTTTTAGCTTCAGAAGTAAGGTAAACTTCTGCTATTCTAGAATTTTTTATGATAACTACCTTTTCAATATCACCGTTTTTTAAGAAGTTTTCAAATTCATTAGGGCTAGTTTCAGCTACTTTGCTAAATCCACCTCCGCCAATGAGTTGTACTCCAAAAAACAGAATGATAATGCCAATATATATATACCAAGAGTTAAATTTTGGCTTTCTTGGGTCCATTTTTTTTGGACCACTTTTTTTATTTCCTTGATTGTTTGACATTTTTGTCTGCTATTTTAATAATTTGTTTCTACTTGGGTGATTTTTGCATCGCCCCATAAACTTTCTATATCATAATATTCCCTAGTGTGGCGTTGGAAAACATGTACTACAATGTTAACGTAATCCATTAATACCCATTCAGAATTGCCTTGTCTTTCAATGCTCCAAGGTTTGTCTTGCAGCTCTTGACTCACAATTTTTTTTATTGATCCTACAATCGCATCTACTTGTGTGTTGGAATTTCCGGATGCGATTATAAAGTAATCACAAACCGTGTTTTCAATTTCTCTTAGGTCAAGTATGCTAATATCACTTCCTTTAACATCTTCTATTCCTTTGATTACTAAGGTGATAAGTTGGTCTATGTTTTTTTTATTCAATGTTGTTTATTTATGTTAAATAATTATTGCAAATTTATGTTTTTTTGTCGTTTTAAATTTAGACTTAACAAAAGATTTATTTGTGTATATGATTTGTGAAATACCTATAATCAAAGTTGATGCCACTGATTCTACCAACGTGTTTGCAAAACAACTTTTGGCGGAAAGTAAACAGCATTCGCATTTCTGTGTTTTTACAGAAAAACAATTAAATGGCAACGGTCAGATGGGAGCTAAATGGGTTTCAGAACCATATAAAAACCTTACTTTTAGCATTGTTTTTCAGCGTTTAAACTTAGCTTTAGAAGATGCTTTTTTTCTTAGTATTTTAGTGAGTCTTTCGATAAAAAAAGTACTAAAAAAATACCAATTACCTCAGTTGTTGTTGAAGTGGCCAAACGACATATTGTCAGGGCGTAAAAAGATTGGTGGCATATTAATTGAAAATAGTATACAAAAAGGCGCAATAGTAAGCTCTATTATAGGTGTTGGATTAAATATTAATCAACTTAATTTCGATGCGTTAGCTAGTGCTAGTTCTTTCAAAAAAATTACAGGAATTCATTATTCAATTGAAGAGGTATTAAGCGACTTATTAAATGAATTTTCATTCTTTCCCGCAAGAATTAAGGTTATCGATAGAAATAAACTTTTGAAGGATTACATGAATTGCATGTTTAGGTTCCAAAAGGCAAGTATGTTTCAGCGGTATTCTGGCGAAACTTTTGTAGGTATAATTAAAGCGGTTTCATCAGAAGGAAAGTTGATTGTACTATTGGAAGATGGGGTAGAAGAACAATTTGAGGTTAAGCAAGTCAAGCTCTTGTATTAACACCATTTATCAATAGAAATTACCATAATAAAAGGATGGTTTTTTTCATTTCCAGTAATTTTAAATAATCACTAGTATTAATTCAATTGAATTTAAAGTCTCAAAATTTTGAAGTATGTTTTTTTAAAAAAAATCCGTTTCAATTGAAACGGATTTTAAACTTTCTACACTAAAGTCCTTTTATTTTTTCGGCTAGTGTATCTATAAATTTTTGAATGGGCGATTTAATCATCATGCTCATCATAGCATTAAATTCGCCATTGAATAATAATTGAACATCACTTGAATTGTCAGCGGTTTCTTCAATTTTTCCTGTCAAAGTAAATGGCAGCTTGTCGCTTTTCGCACCTAAAACAATTTCAGTTGGTTCTATTGAGGACTTCAGCTCAAGCTTAAGAACGGGCATGCTTTTAAGCTGAAATAAAAAACTTTTTTCATCTAAGCTTTCAAATTTTTCAATACTATCGGGCATAATTTTCTCGAAATTTTCTACGCTACATAAAAAATCGAAAATTTCTTTTGCACTTTTATTAATGCTGACTTTTGGGCTTTCTAAATTCATAGTTTTTTTATTACTGTTTCCAAGTAGAAGGAGACGTTCTCCATTCACTTAAGGTTTCTTTTTCTTCTTCGGTAATGTATTTACTTCTGTAAGCTTCATTTAGTAAGTGCTTATAATCGCTAAGTGTGTGAAGTTCTAGGTTTGCTTCCTTACAATTATTTGTCGCTTCTTCAAATCCATAATTAAAAATGGCTAACATACCTTTAACTTTTACATTAGCTTCGTTTTTAAGGGCTTCCACTGCATTTAAGCTGCTTTTTCCTGTACTAATTAAATCCTCTATAACAACGACGTTTTGGTTGGGTTCTAAAGCTCCTTCAATTTGGTTTTGTCTTCCGTGTTTTTTGGGTTCAGGTCTAACGTATACAAATGGGAGTCCTAGAATATCTGCTACAAGAATTCCAATACCTATTGCGCCAGTTGCAACCCCTGCAATAACATCAGGTTTCCCATATAGTTCTTCCACTTGTTTGGCAAGTTGCTCAGCTACATAGTTTCTAATTGGCGGATAAGAAAGGATAATCCTATTATCGCAATATATTGGAGATTTCCATCCACTTGCCCACGTAAAAGGTTGTTGTGGTTTCAATTTTATTGCTTTAATTTGCAATAGAAGTTCGGCTGTTTTAAGAGCTGTTTGTTTATCTAAAATCATATTGCAAATGTATAAAGTTTTTCTGAATGATATTCCGATTATTTTATCGACTGAGGAAGACTTTGGTGAAGCTTACACCAATCTATCTATCAAAAAAGTGAATTTCAAGAAGTTATTTAAGCAAATTAGAAAAGGAGAATTGTTTTATGTGAATCTTTTTCATAAAAAAGAAAAGAAGCTTCTTGTTCATTTGAAACGAAAATTAAAAACAATTACTGCCGGCGGCGGTTTAGTCAAAAATACCAAAGGTGAAGTACTTTTTATATACAGAAATGGCCGTTGGGACTTGCCTAAAGGAGGCAAAAAAAAGTTTGAAAAAATAGAAAAAGCTGCGTTAAGAGAAGTGCAAGAAGAAACACTTGTACAAAATTTGCAACTTGGCGATTTACTTCAAGTAACTTACCATATTATGAAGCGTAAAGGTAAATATAGGTTAAAGGAAACCTATTGGTACGAAATGACGACTGACTTTGAAGGTGAATTGATCCCTCAACTTGAAGAAGGAATTACCGAGGTATGTTGGAAATCTCCTAAAAAAGCTAAAAAAGCACTTCAAAATGCTTATCAAAATATAAAAGAATTATTTCCTGATTATTTCGATAAACCTACTTATAAAAGCCTTAAGATTGGATAATTTAAATGTGCTTTTTCATAATATTTAGAATGTTTGAAAATCCAATCTAGCTGCTGATAAGGGTTAGCGTCAAATGTTTTATCCATTTCTTTTTTTATTTGAAATTCTTTTTTTAGCTCAGGGTTTTCTGCAAGTATTTCTAAAGCTAAATCTTCGAATACGTAAGGGGAAAAACCTTCTTTTTGTTGCAAAATCGCATCAAAAAAATTCCAATTGAAAAAGGAATCTGGCGCTTCAGGTTCCAGTGTTTCAATAATGTAGCGGATTCCTTTTTGGTTTGTTTCAATAACATACCCCCCTTTTTTAAGCTCAATTGTTTGCTTAGTTGAACTAACTTTTGTGTTGTAATGGGGATAGTGGCCTTCGTAAGCTTGGCGATAAGTGTCAAAAGACACAATTCTGTATTGTTCAGCTTCAACTATGCTGTCTTTTATTAATGTTTTTACCTCTACATCATTCAATTCAAGCAAATCAATTATTTTGTTGTACGCAGATGGTACATAATACGCTTGCGGTATAGTTACTTCTTTAGTTGGTTTGTAATGAGCAAAATACGGAACTTCTTTTTCAAATCTTTTAGCTTTGTCGTAAAATAGCCGTTGGTGACCTGTTACCTCACTTTTTTTGTAAGTGGCCTCAAAGCCTTTGAAGTTTAGGTTGGTGATTTTTGAACTATCCAATGAGAATTGAATAGGATAGGTTTTTAAATTAGAAAAGTGGTTAAAGGCCTTGATGCGAAATTCAAGAATTTCTTCAAAGTGATAGGCTGATTCTTCAATTATTCCAAGAAGCATGTCGTAAGTTGCATTAACCCGTTGGGGGTAATCTTTTAACATGTGTGTTTCAATCATTAAGCCCAAGCTATTCCATAATGTTGCATATCCCGTCGAGTACCTTGGAGTGTCTAAAAATTGAGCGAATCCTTCGTCTGGAGGTTTGTTAAATACATTTACGTAGGGAGTCATTTCCCAATTTTTCAGTGCTAAATTCTCTTCAACAGCCGGTTGAAAAGTGCTCACAAAAAATTCGCCTAAATCTCCTCCTAATTTTTGTGCTTGTGTGTAAAGGTGGGTTAACGTGTAGGTGTAATCTGCTCCGTTGCTTACATGGGTATCTACAAATACATGCGGATTTACTTCATGAAAAATAGTTGCAAAGCTTCTCATGTTTTTACTATCGCATTTTATAAAGTCTCGGTTTAAATCGTAATTTAATGCATTTCCTCTAAAGCCATAGGATAAAGGGCCATTTTGATTTACTCGTGTAGTGGAGTTTCTGTTTAATGCCCCACCAATATTATATACAGGAATTGTGTAAATAATTAATTCATCAGGTATTTCGATAACTCCTTGTGCCAGGTCTCTAAAAAGTAGCATACTGGCATCAATTCCATCGCTTTCGCCAGGGTGTATTCCGTTGTTTATAAGTATATTAAGGCTGTTTTTTTGACCGTTAGTAGTAGCGAATTTAACTAAATGTAAGGGTTTGCCGGAATCGGTTTCTCCAACTTCTTTTATACTTATGCTTTCATATTTTGAAGCAAGTGCTTTGTAAAAGTTGATTGCTTCTTCGTAGGAAGCGGTTTCTGCTCCGTTTGATGTTTCAAAACGCAATTTAGGAAGGTCTATTTCTTTTTGTTTAGGAGTTTGGCATCCTATACAAATCAATAAAATTAATGCAACTTTTTTCATTTCAAACGAATTTTTCTACTAAATTTGTTCAATGATATAATAATTATTTCAATTATGAAAAAAACTATTTTTTTACTCTCGGGCTTTTTGTGTTCAATTGGTGTACTAGCACAAAGTGTAACGCTTTCCCAAAGTTTGGATCCAACCTCTATTGAAGCTAGCGCTGTTATGTGTTGGTCTAATTTTGAAGATCATGAAGAATTAGAAGATGGTTGGAGTGATGAAAATTTTTTTGCAAGGGTATATGCCTTAGCGGAAGACCATGGTATTACAGAAGATTTTCTGATAACATCTGTTGAGGTAGGTCAGCGATTTGGCAGCAATAAGTTAATTGATATTAATATATATGAAACTGATAACTTAAATCCAAATCAAGGAGAGCGCATATTGGTGGCTTCTGAAACTATATTTGTTATACCTCAATCTAATGACAATATATTGTCAGTTGCAACATCTGCGCTAATACCTGAAGGAAAATTTGCCTTAATTGAGGTTTTCGTGCCTGCTGGAGTAAATGAGACAGGCTCTTTTTTCTTTATCGGGAGGAATTCTGTAGGTCAAATCAGGCAATCATGGTTAAAAACAGCGCCTTGTGGTCTTGGAACTTATTTAAATCCTAGTCAAATAGGTTTTGGTCCGCAGGAATATGTCCTAAATATTACTGGTGAAACTACTCTATCGGTTAGAGAAAATGAAGCAATTAAAGTAGAATTATACCCCAACCCGACAACTGACTTCATAGGCATTACAAAACCGTCAAATGTGCTTGTCAAAAACCTAAAAGTGATTGATATGAATGGAAAAGTTTTGGTTAATTCCCCTTTTGTAGAGCAATTAGATTTACGAGATTTAGCAACTGGCAATTATTTGGTTCAGTTTCAAACCGAAAATGGAGCTTTTTCAAAAAAAATCATTAAAAAGTAAAAACTTCCTACCCATTTGTGTTTTCTTTTGTAAAATTCAGCGCATATTTTTCTATTTTTGGGTATGGAAAATAAAATTGAACAAGTTGAGCTAAAATACCTTTCGCTCAAAGACTTTGAAGCCTTAAAAGAAGTATTTATTGAAATTTACGGAGATGATCCTGATGCCTATTGGAAAAAAGACGAACTAAGAAGTCTTATTGATGTTTTTCCTGATGGGCAAGTAGTCATTACAGTAAATGGCGACCTCGCTGGTTGTGCATTCTCTATAATTGTTGAAAATGCTAAGCTTGATACGCAACATACTTATGAAGATATTGTTGGGGATTCCAAGTTTAAAAATCATACAGAGAATGGTGACATGCTTTACGGTATTGATATTCTTATAAAAAAAGAATACAGGGGGTTAAAGTTAGGAAGGAGATTGTATGATTACAGAAAAGAACTTTGCGAACAACTTAATCTAAAAGGTATCGTTTTTGGCGGTAGAATCCCTAACTATCACAAGTTTTCTTCCAAGTTAAGTCCGAAACAATACATCCAAAAAGTTAGGTCCAAGGAAATTGATGATCCTGTTTTAAATTTTCAGCTTTCGAACGATTTTAGACCAGTGCGTATACTTTCTAACTATCTTGAAGGCGACACAGATTCAAAAGAGTATGCTGTTTGGATGCAGTGGGATAATATTTATTTTACAAAAGAAAATAAAAAACCTTCGCTTACCAAAACTGAAGTTAGGCTAGGATTAGTTCAGTGGCAAATGCGCCCTTACCGAAATTTAGAAGAGTTATTACATCAAGTTGAGTATTTTGTCGAGTCTTTATCTGGGTATCGCTCTGATTTTGCATTGTTTCCTGAATTTTTCAATGCCCCATTAATGTCTAAGTATAATCACTTATCCGAGCCCGAGGCCATACGTGAATTGGCTGCTTATACCTTACCCATTAAAAATAAAATGGCTGAATTATCCATCGCCTATAACATTAATATAATTACAGGAAGTATGCCAGAAGTTATTCAAAATAAACTGTATAATGTGGGCTACTTATGTAAAAGAGATGGGAGTATAGAGCGTTATGAAAAAATCCATGTCACACCAGACGAATCAAGAGTTTGGGGAATGCAACGAGGTAAAAATTTTAAAGTTTTTGATACCGATTGTGGTAAGATTGGTGTGTTAATTTGTTACGATGTAGAATTTCCAGAGTTGTCCAGAATCTTAGCGGTAGAGGGAATGGATATTCTTTTTGTTCCGTTTTTAACAGATACCCAAAATGGTTTTTCACGTGTAAAATTATGCGCACAAGCTAGAGCTGTAGAAAATGAGTGTTACGTAGCCATTGCTGGTAGCGTTGGGAATCTTCCAAAAGTACATAATATGGATATTCAATACGCACAATCTGCGGTATTTACACCTTCTGATTTTGCTTTTCCAAGCGATGGTATAAAAGCTCAAACAACACCCAACACCGAAATGATTTTGATCGCAGATGTTAATCTGGACGATTTGCGTGAATTGCATAGTTTTGGAAGTGTAAAAAACCTTAAAGATAGAAGAAAAGATATTTATACATTACAACGTACATAATGAATATCGAAGAGTTAAGGGACTATTGTTTAGCCAAAAAGGGTACTACAGAACAATTCCCTTTTGATGAGGACACGCTTGTATTTAAAGTTGAAGGAAAAATGTTTGCCCTTACATCTCTCAAAAAATGGGAGCAAGGTGACTGTTCTGTTAACTTAAAATGTGACCCTACTTATGCGATTAAGCTAAGAGAAAAATATCCTGACGAAGTTTTACCAGGATACCACATGAATAAAAAACACTGGAACACCGTGTCTGTAAATGGGAATAGAAGCTTAAGTATGTCCGAAATTTTTCTGTTGATTGACCATAGTTACGACTTAATCTTATCAAAATTGCCAAAAAAAGTTAGAGAAACACTCAAAAATTAGCTTTTTTTTGAGAAACTCATGGTATTTGAAATTAATCTATGTGCTTGTAAAACACTACTTTTGCGCACGATTATTAAATTAATTTTATACATATGAAAGTTGCCGTTGTAGGTGCTACCGGAATGGTAGGACAAGTTATGCTTCAAGTGCTTGAAGAAAGAAATTTTCCATTAACAGAATTAATACCCGTTGCATCGGAAAAGTCTGTTGGTAAACAGATTGAGTATAAGGGCAAACAATATAAGGTAATTGGTTTGTCGGAAGCTGTTGAAAGAAAACCTGAGATAGCACTTTTTAGCGCTGGAGGAGAAACTTCTCTCGAATGGGCTCCAAAATTTGCAGCCGTTGGGACTAAAGTAATTGATAATTCTTCTGCATGGAGGATGGACCCCAATATTAAATTGGTAGTGCCTGAGGTAAATGCCCATCTTTTAACGAAAGATGATGCCATTATAGCAAATCCTAATTGCTCTACAATTCAATTGGTGATGGTTTTGCAACCCCTACATAAAAAATACGAAATCAAGCGAGTTGTGGTTTCAACTTATCAATCCATTACAGGTACTGGGGTAAAAGCGGTACAACAACTATCAAACGAAAGTCAAGGCATCGAGGGCGAAATGGCGTATCCATATCCTATTCATAAAAATGCTATTCCGCATTGTGATGTGTTTTTAGACAACGATTATACGAAGGAGGAAATGAAGTTGACCAATGAAACCAAAAAAATACTTGGGGATGATACTGTATTAGTATCAGCAACTGCCGTTAGAATTCCCGTTGTAGGTGGTCATAGTGAAGCGGTAAACATCGAGTTTTTGCATGATTTTGAAATAAGCGATATAAAAAAGATACTTTCTGAGAGCGAAGGCATTACGCTACAAGACAATGTAGATGTAAACCTTTACCCAATGCCCATTTATGCTAAGGATAAGGATGATGTATTTGTTGGGAGAATACGAAAAGATTTTACTAGCGACAAAGCACTAAATATGTGGATTGTTGCTGATAATTTACGTAAAGGCGCTGCAACTAACACCATACAAATTGCTGAGTATTTAATTAGTCAGGGATTAGTTAATTGATAAATTTTTCTAAAAAGAATCTTTATTTTTCAACAAAATTCTACAAGTTAAAATTTTTCTGTTTAGCTAATAAGCATATATTTGCATTGTTAATTATGCATATTAATATCAAAATGAACACAGGTAAACACAGGTATAGTATACTAACATTTTTATTATTTTTAATGTTAGTTAACTCTAGCATACCAATTTACTCTCAAGGTAGTATAGGTGGAGGAGAAAACCCACCACCACCTAACAATGATGAAGGAGGAGGCCCTGGAGCAGGTTTTGATGATGATACTCAGGATCAGATTGTTCCAATAGATGGACTTATTGTTGTTGGAATGATTGCTGGATCTATTTACGGGATTCGAAGAAAATATAAAAATTAAAATGAGGCGAAAGCCTCATTTTTTTTACGCTAATCTTCTTTCTTTGTACTAACTGTACTCTAGTTTGATTTGTTTTCTAACCTTTTCTAACAATTCTGCTAATTGTAAACTGAACTGGTGTGGGAGTAATTCACTTTCAATTTTCCCTCTATTAATGCATTCGTGTACTTCTTTTATTTCGTGGACATACCCATTACCCATATAAGGAAGTGCTTTTTTTTCTACCGACACATTGTTAATGTCAAAAACCTCAATTAATTGGCACTGATGAAAACGTGAATGAAGTTTAATAAACCCCTTTTCACCCTTAATTATTGCTTCTGTCGGAGAATTTACTTTAAACGAACAAGCGAGGTTGGCAAATTTGTTATCTTTATACTTAAGATGCATTTCACATAAATCATCTACTTTTGTTGAGGTGAATTCAGCTTTCGCTTTAATGATACTGGGTTTTCCTAGGCAAAGTAAACTTAGAAAAAGGGGGTATACCCCAATATCCATGAGCGAACCACCACCAAGCTCTTTTTTAAATAGTCTACTATTAGGATCAAAAGCCGGTATAAAACCAAAATCTGCTTCTACAGAAATTATCTTTCCAATTTTATCATCGTCAATTAGCTGAAGTACTTCTTCTGTGCTTGGCATAAAACGAGTCCAAATCCCTTCCATTAAAAAACATCCTTGCAGTTTAGCTTCTTGAATTAAGATTTTTGTTTCCTCAGCACTGAGGCACATAGGCTTTTCGCAAAGCACATGTTTTTTTGCTCTCAAGGAGGCAAGCGTCAGCTTAAAATGAGTAGAGTGGGGTGTTGCTACGTAAATAACATCAACCTTTTTGTCTTCTAAGATTTCAGTATAACCTGAATAAGCTTTTGTAGCTCCAACCTCTTTTGCGAAATTCACGGCTTTGTCTTTGAATCGAGATGCAACTGCGTATAGATTTGAATTTTCAACAGAATTTAAATCTTTTGCGAAAATTCTTGCCATTTTTCCTGTACCTATAATTCCCCAATTGAGTTTATTCATGAAAATTAATTTAATCCTGGTTTGACATTAAATAGTCTATCGCTGTTTTTTGTAGACATTCAATAAACTCCCTCAGTATTGGTATTTACTTTATATAACGATTTTCTTGCTGTAATGTATAGTTCATTTTTATGTTTACCTCCAAAAGTAACATTGGATGGTTGCTCAGGTAGGTCTATTGAGGCTAAAAGTTTTCCATCAGGACTATAAACTTCTACAGCCATTTTGCCGTTGGTTGTAAGGTAAATGTTTCCAAGTATATCCAACGTCATACCATCTCCTCCTACTGCTAAAATCATCTTTTTGTCGGCTAATGAGCCATCTTCTTGAATGGTGTATTCAAAAGTTTTGTTGTCTTTCTGGTCTGTAATGTAAAGTTTTTTTCCGTCTGGCGCCCCAATAATTCCATTCGGTTTCATCAAATCATTCGTAACTCGCATAATTTTCTGTTCTTGGTTTGGAGCTATTCTATACACATGCATACCTTCTTGTGGTAGTGTGTTTTCGCTATCGCCATAAAAAGGATCTGTAAAATAACTACTCCCATTAGGATGCACCCATATATCATTGGGTTGATTAAATTGCTTATTGTTGAATTTCTCTGCAATTATACTGTATTCACTTTTGTTTTTTATCGCTGAAATTCTCCCGGAATAACCTTCACAAATGTATAAGACCTCGTTTTTGTCAAAAAATAGACCATTCGCTCCATTACTAGCTTCGCTGAACACCTCTAATTCATCATTAGTTTTCCAGATGTATATTTTAGATTCAGGGATGTCTGTAAAAAAGATATTACCATTTTTATCTGCCGCTGGACCTTCTATGAATTTAAAACCAGTTGCAAGCTGAACAACTTTGTCAAACTTAATATTAGAGTACTGTAATTCGTTGGCTTTTTCTTCTAGCGATTCGTTTTTTTGAACTTCTAAATTGCATGCATGAAGCAAAAGAACAAGGATAAGTGAGCTGATTTTTTTCATTTTTACTATTTATTATGTATTGTTTTAATAGTTCAGGTAAATATAATTAATGAAAATTTATACATCTTATATTCGTTGTTAATTAATATAGGTTTTAGCTTTTTCTCTCCTATTCTTCAGCAGATGTAATTTACCTTGTTGAAACTTGTCAGTAAAAAGTAGTCCTTTTTTAATGGTTAAGTAAAATTGATTTAATGTTGTTGTTTTTTTTTGCGTTTTAACTTTAAATTCCTGTTTATTTAACAGTTAAGCTCATTGATTATTTTGGACGTTAGAGGCGACTGAATTTTAAATTCATAATCATCAACAGTTAAACAAAATTCTTTAAGTTGCTTAATAGTTTATGTATTAATTTTTAAAGAGTGTGTTTTAATTCAAAAAAATGACTAAATTTGTCATGACAAAACTAGTAAAATAATGAAGCTGATTAATGAAAGAAGAAAAGAATTAGGATTGAAGGTAAATGATTTGGCCCTTCGCTTAAAAATAGATTCAAGTTTGATGAGCAGAATTTTGTCAGAGAAACGCCGTCCATCTGTAGCGCAACTTAAGCTTCTGTCAGAATATTTGAGTTTAGACTATACAGTAATGCTAAAGGAGTTTTTAAGTTCTCAAGTGGTAGATATCTTGACTGCTTATCCTACAATAGCTGACGAGGTAATTTGTTTAGCTGAAGAAAGAATAGCCTATCTTTCAAGTAATAAAAAGTTTAAGACTATTGTTTTTACAGATAAAGTAAACAGTCTTTTGCAAGAAGCAGATGAGTTACATGAGGTATGGACACACAAAAAGCCCTTAAATACAACACAAATTAAAAAGATGCAAGAGTATTTTTTCACTTCGTATACCTACGAAAGTAACAGGATTGAAGGAAATACACTAAGTCTTAGCGAAACCCACCTTGTTTTGAATGAAGGAATAACAATTGGTGGGAAAAGTATGCGAGAACATTTGGAGGTTATAAATCATAAGGAGGCAATAGATTTAGTTTTTGATTTTGTCCAAGATAAAATTCAATTTAATTCGTTTTATCTCAAACAAATCCATCAATTAATACTTAAAGGTATCGACAATAAAAATGCGGGTGTTTATCGCAGTTTGCCGGTTCGTATTTCAGGTAGTGAACACATTCCGCCAGATCCTTTTCTTATCGAGCAGCTAATGGAAGAGTATTTTTTATTTTATGAAATGCAAAAAGATGTGTTACATCCAATTATTCTTGCTGCAGAAATGCATGAAAGATTAGTTTCGATACATCCATTTATAGATGGTAACGGAAGGACATCTCGGCTGGTAATGAATTTGATTTTGATGCAGCATGGTTATCCTTTAGTAAATTTGAAAGGCGATCCCAATAAAAAGCTTGCCTATTTTAAAGCCTTGGAATGTGTACAAGTGAACCACGAAAATGAAGACTTTCACCGTTTAATTGTTACTCACGCTATTGAGTCGTTACAAGAACACATTGCATTAGCAGGTTAGAAATAACTTTGCTAATGCATTTTATTATCTAATGTAGCTTCTTTATCTAATTGCAATACTGTTTGGGTAATGTTTTTTTACTTTTCTTGTACTTATACCATTTATCAATTGAGATTAACAAAAATACCATTCAAATCCACTAACTTAAATGTTGCATTTACTTCTTGAATCTAAGATGTTATACAAGTAGTAAAATGATTTTCAAAAATGGAAGAAACAACAATAATCCAAAAATACTTTCTTTAAAAATTTTTCGCTGTTTTAGCTGAAAGTAATTACCCAATAGAAATGAAAAAGGAATAAACACAAGAATAAGTTCTTCTTCAACAAGTTGCGTTGAATATCCAGCGTTTACCATTGCTAAAAGCATAAATGCTGTTAAAATACCAAGGTTGGTTTTTTTTGAAACTTTTGCTTTTTTGAGTATTTTTTTGTGATTAATGGCGATTATAAGAGCAAATAATCCATAAATTACGAGTAGTTGAATATGGTTTATCGAGGGTTTAAAATCGATGCCCAAAGAAAAGAAATCCGCTGGGAATAGGAACCAATTTTTGTGTCGAATAATGTAATAAAGCTGTAATAGTATGTAACCTGCTAAAGGTCCAAACAAAGGGATTAAAAAGTTTTTATAATTTTGAGAAGCAAAAAATAGAATAGCAAAGTAAATAATTAGGTATCCAAAAGCCAGTCCAGGCTCGATAAGCGTAGCAAAAAACAACCAAAAACTTGCTTCAAAAATTTTTTTCTTTGTTTTTATTGGGTTTTGCAAATTGATTATCCGTCTAATCGTTAGAATAAAAAAAAGTGCAGTTAGTAAACTATTTTTGCTGAAAAAAACTTCTGGGGTACTTAAGCTTAGCGAAACTAGACTAATTAGCGTATAAGAATTTTGTTTACTTATTTTACTTTTTTTATTAATGAAATCTGTAGTAAGCACAATAAAAAGCAATATTAACCAATTGCTAATCAGTTGAATGTTACTCAGGTTTAGGTTGTTCATCGTTCCAAAAAACACAAACATCCAATACCATAAGCTTATTATACATAGTAAACTTACTAAAACAATTGGCTTAGAATTTCCAAAAAATCTTGATAGCATCAATTAATATTATTATTTTTGCGTGTAAATATACAAATAGAAATCATGAAGGATTTTTTTGAAGCAATTGCAGCATTTCATCAAGACGTTTTATTTCAGCCCCTTAACGCTTTAAGAGAGTTGCAAGACGAATCTTGGTTTGCGGCTAACATTTTTAATTGGTTGTTTATCTTAATTGGATTTGTTGCCTTGGCCTACTGGTTAAAGCAATTAAAAATGTACAGCGATAATAATGATGATCGTCAAGATGTTACTGCACATTCAATTTTAGGAAAGGATTCGTAGTTTACAAATCCTTTCCTATATCTTTTCTAAAGTACATATTATCAAAGTTGATATGTTTAATACTTTGATATGATTTTTTTGTCGCTTCTTGGTGATTAGCACCAAACGACGTTATTGCGAGAACCCTTCCGCCATTAGTCAAAAGCTTTCCGCTCTCAAGTATTGTTCCTGCGTGAAATACGACACTTGATTTTACATTTTCTACTCCTGATATCTCCTTGTTTTTTTCGTATGAACCTGGGTACCCTCCTGAAACAGTAATTACAGTTGCAGCAGTTTCTTCTGTAATATCCAGTTTTAGTCCCTTTAATTCTCCTTTGCAAGTCTTCACAAATAAATCAACTAAATCGCTTTTTACTCTAGGTAGAACGACTTCTGTTTCTGGATCTCCAAGCCTCACATTATATTCAACTACTTTTGCTTTATTTCCCATTTTCATTAATCCAATAAATATAAAGCCAGTGTAATCTATACCTTCTTTCTGAAGTCCTTTTATGGTTGGCGCAATGATGTCTTTTTCGATATGCTCTAAAAAAGTATCATCCACAAATGGAGGAGGAGATACAGCACCCATGCCACCCGTATTAAGGCCTGTGTCACCTTCTCCAATTCTTTTATAATCTTTCGCTGTGGGTAAAGTCACATGATTTTTACCGTCGGTTAGCACAAAAACACTCAGCTCAATTCCTTCCATGAACTCTTCAACTACTACTTTAGAAGAAGCCGCTCCGAATTTTTGTTTGGTTAGCATTTCGTCTAGTGCTTGCTGCGCATCGGCTAAATTATCAATAATTAAAACTCCTTTTCCAGCTGCTAGACCATCAGCTTTTAGTACATAGGGAGGAGATAATAAAGCTAAAAATGCTTTTCCTTTTTTTACTTGGCTAGCATCAAAACTCTCGTAGGCTGCGGTTGGTACGCCGTGCTTATACATAAATTCTTTAGCGCGTTCCTTGCTTCCTTCCAGCGCAGCTCCTTCTTTCGATGGTGCTAAGATCAGTACATCCTTTAGCAGTTCATCTTCGTCAAAAAAGTTCTTTATTCCTTTTACAAGCGGGTCTTCGGGGCCTACTATTACCAACTGTATGTTATTTTCTAATACACATGCTTTTACGGCATCAAAGTCTGTTGGCGAAATGGATACATTAGTTGCCAAAGCACTTGTTCCTGCATTTCCAGGGGCTACAAAAAGTTTTTCGCACGAAGGACTTTTTTTTAACTGATAAGCAATTGCGTGCTCACGACCTCCACTTCCGAGTACAAGAATATTCATTTAAATTCGTGTTTTTATATTGTGGCTTCAAAAGTAAATCTTTGTACATTGCAAAGCGAATTTTTTTTTGAAAAAAACATGAATTGGTTTCAACTTGCTTTACAATTAAAGTCTTTCCCAATCAAGCAAGCTCAACAAGATTTTGCTCAGCTTTTGCATATTCCTAACAAAGATTTCTCTGCTTATGTAGAAACTAAAAAACAAGAAATTGTAACTTATCATTTGAAAAACAACCCCTTTTATGCTTCATTAGTTAAAAATGAGAATAAATTAAATTGGGAATCCTTACCCATTTTAACTAAACAAGACCTTCAACAACCTTTAGAAAACAGGCTTAGTGGGGCTTATTCGGAAAAAGATATTTTTATTAATAAAACTTCAGGGTCTAGTGGTACCCCCTTCATTTTTGCTAAAGACAAGTATGCTCATGCATTTACGTGGAGTCATATTTTGCACCTATACAAGCAGTATAATATTGTTCCAAACCAATCCTTTGAAGCTAGGTTTTATGGAATTCCGTATGATTTTATAGGAAAGACTAAAGAGCGAGCGAAAGATTGGATGGCAGGACGATTTCGTTTTGATGTGTTTAATTTGAACGACGAGGTTTTGTGTAAATATGTGAAGCTTTTTGGGCAAAAAAAGTTTGATTACATTAATGGTTACTCAAGTTCCGTGCTTCAACTTGCTAAATATTTACACCGAAATAACCTTGTATTAACTTCTATTTGTCCAACTTTGAAACTTTGTATCGTTACAAGCGAAATGCTTTTTGAAGAAGATAAACAACTTATGCAAGAAAGTTTTGGCGTGCCTGTAGTAAATGAATATGGAGCAAGTGAATTGGATATAATTGCATTTCAATCGCCAGAGGGAGTTTGGGAGCTCAATGACAAGACACTTTATGTTGAAGTGATTGACGATAATGGCCAGGTTTTACCTAATGGTGAAGAAGGTAATATCGTTATAACTTCCTTATACAACAAGGCGCATCCTTTTATTCGATACAAGATTGGAGATGTAGGAGCGATAGAGCAAAATCCAGCCAATGGTCGACCTTTACTAAAAAAAATAATAGGTAGAACCAATGACTTTGCACGTTTGCCAAGCGGGAAAAGAGTACCAGGACTTACTTTTTATTATGTGACTAAATCTGTAATAGAAAATAATGGCAATGTAAAAGAGATTAAAGTAATTCAACATTCGCTTGAAGAGTTTGAAGTCGAGTATTCTTCCATAGAACCTCTTTCAGCTGATGAAGAAAATAACATACGAAATGCTATGGAAACCTACCTAGAAAAAGGGTTGACCATTTTTTTTACAAATGTTTCTGAATTAAAGAGAGAAAAAAGTGGAAAATTGAAACAGTTTACCTCTAAACTTTAATTCCCTTGTTAATTATGGGTATGAATAAGTATATCAACAATCATCTATTCTATCGCATTATTCATGTTTTTACTTTAGGTAATTATAGAAAATCAAACCTTTCAAAGTAACGACTTCTTTTGAAATTCAAATCAGGGGAAATTGACACTTTTTGCATTAATTGCGATTGATTTATAGTGTAATACACTTTTACCGGTTTTTATTGCTTATTTTTGTGAGTATAAACAATGCACAACTTTATTTCGTTAATCCTATGAACATTAAATTTATCCAAAAACTAACGGCCATACTTTTAGTACTCTCTATTTTTTTAACAAGTTGTTCAAGCTCAACATTAATTATGTCCGAACCTAGTGGTGCCAAACTTTATTTAAACGGAGAATATGTTGGACAAACACCTTACCAACATAAAGATAGAAAGGTAGTTGGCACGACAACCAACGTTCGTCTTGAAAAACAAGGCTACGAAGTTTTACACACTTCATTTTCGAAAGATGAAGATGTAGATGTGGGGGCAATAATCGGAGGTATTTTCTTTTTGTTTCCCTTCATTTGGACAATGAAATACAACCCTACAAGAACTTACGAATTAACTCCTGCGTATGGCGCTGAAAATTTTCATGAAGTTTTGTCAGGAAGTAAAACTACAATCACTTCAGAAAAAGCTGAAAAACTACGTGAATTAAAAAAACTTTTGGATGAGAAAATCATTACTCAAGAAGAGTTCGAGCGCGAAAAGAAGAAAATTCTTGAAGCTTATTAAAGTTTAGATAAAAGTTCATAATGAATTATACTGAAACCCTGAATTGGTTATTTAGTCAATTGCCAATGTATCAGCGAGTTGGAGCGGTTGCTTACAAAAAAGACCTTAGGAATACCCATTTGTTAATGGATGAGCTTGGCCAACCGCAACATCGATTTAAAAGTATTCATATTGGTGGTACCAACGGAAAAGGTTCTACAAGTCATATGTTAGCCTCTGTTCTTCAGGAGGCTGGATACAAAGTTGGGCTTTATACTTCTCCTCATTTAGTCGATTTTAGAGAACGAATTCGAATAAATGGAAATTTAATTTCAAAGGAGTATGTCTGCGATTTTATCCAAAAGCATAAGGCTTTTTTTGAAGCAAACCAGCTTTCATTTTTCGAAATGACCGTTGGCCTAGCTTTTCAGTATTTTGCAGAAGAGGCGGTAGATGTAGCTATAGTTGAAGTTGGTATGGGAGGCAGGCTAGATTCTACCAATGTTATTACTCCTTTAGTTAGCGCAATCACTAATATTTCGTTAGACCATACTCAGTTTTTAGGTGAAACGCTAAGAGAAATTGCTGTTGAAAAAGCAGGTATTATCAAACCAGGTGTCCCATGTGTAATTGGCGATTTTACACCTGAAACTAAGCTTGTTTTTGAGGAAAAAGCGAAGGAGGTGAATGCTCCTTTATTTTTCGCAAATCAAATTGATGAAAAATTAGCATCAGATTTAGCCGGTGTGTACCAACAAAAAAATCAATCCCTTTTACTAGCTATTTTAGAGCAATTAGCACTTCAAAATTGGATCATACCCTCTAAAAGTGTTTCAAAAGGACTGCTGAATGTAAAAAGTAATACAGGCTTAAGAGGTAGATGGGAAATCGTTCAGGAGGAGCCACGAATAGTATTAGATACGGGACATAATTTAGCAGGCATTGAAGCGATTTTAAACCAGTTGAAAGAAGAAAATTACAATCAACTTCACGTAGTTTTTGGAATGGTAAATGATAAGTCTGTAAAAGAAATCCTTCGAATTTTGCCAAAACAAGCCAATTATTATGTTTGTGAAGCCAGTATTCCTAGAGCTAAAAAAGCCAATGAGTTATTTTTAGAGATGAAGGATGAAGGATTAACCGTTTTTTTGACGCCTTTGCCAATTGAAGCTTTAAATATGGCAAAGAAAAACGCAAATAAAAGCGACTTGATCTGGGTAGGAGGTAGCACTTTTGTTGTAGCTGATATTTTATTAGAAATTGAATATTCTGAAAATCATTAGGTTATGTTTTTTGTGAAAAAAAAATCAAAAAAAAATAAAAAAAATTAGTTTGGATATTAGAAAATGCTTTATATTTGCACTCGCAATCGCAAGGGCGCGTAGCTCAGTTGGTTTAGAGCGTCTGGTTTACACCCAGAAGGTCAGGGGTTCGAATCCCTTCGCGCCCACAAAGAGTCCCGGTATTTATCGGGACTTTTTAATTTATAAAGGGTCATTAACTCAGTTGGTTTAGAGTGTTACCTTGACAGGGTAGAAGTCACTGGTTCGAATCCAGTATGACCCACAAAATAAAATCCAATTACTTGATTTTTAGTGATTGGGTTTTTTTATTGTTCGATATTTCTCCTCCAATATTGAACTATGCCATTTCAATGCTTTGAAAATCAAGAAATAATTGCTTTTCTTGTTGACTATAAAGCATGTTTTTTATATGGCAATAAACATTACCTTACTATACAATTTAATAAAATGACTTTTTGTCATTCTGTGACTTATGGCAATACTTTTGACATTCATTTTATAAATTAATGGTAATGGAAAATCACGTAGAAGATATTAAAAACGAAAAAGACCAACAGAACGCAGAAGCAACTGCCGCTGGTCAAGATAATAAAGCAAGTAAAGAACCTTCTTCCAATGAAGCAAACAACTCAACAGAGGGAGATATTAATACCTCTGATAATGTTCAGGGAGAAGTAGTAGAAAAATCTGAAACAGAAGTGTTGCAAGAAGAGCTTCAAGCTTCTAAGGATAAATACTTGCGCCTGTTCGCTGAATTTGAAAATTATAAAAAACGAACTAGTAAAGAACGTTTGGAGTTATTTAAAACAGCTGGACAGGAAGTTATTCAATCTTTATTGCCAATCTTGGATGATTTTGATAGAGCATTAAAAGAACTTTCTAAATCAGGCGATAGTCAGGCCCACGAAGGGATGTCGCTTATAAGTGCGAAGCTTAATGAGACACTTAAAAACAAAGGGTTAGAGGCAATGAATGTAAATGCTGGCGATGCATTTGATGCCGATTTGCATGAAGCCATTACCCAAATTCCAGCTCCAACTGAAGATATGAAAGGTAAGATTATTGATGTGGTTGAGTTAGGGTATACGCTAGGAGAAAAAATAATTCGTTATCCTAAAGTGGTAACAGGTAAGTAAGCAACATGAGTACAAAACAAGATTACTACGAAATTTTAGGAATAGACAGAAGCGCATCTGCTGCTGAAATAAAAAAAGCATACAGAAAAATGGCTGTCAAGTATCACCCAGATAAAAATCCAGGTGACGACGAAGCTGAAGCTAAATTTAAATTAGCCGCAGAAGCTTACGAAGTGCTTAGTAGCCCAGACAAAAAAGCAAAGTACGATCAGTACGGACATGCAGCCTTTGAAGGTGGAGGCTTCGGCGGTGGAGGAATGAATATGGATGACATATTTAGTCAATTTGGTGATATATTTGGAGGTGGTTTTTCAGGATTTGGCGGCTTTGGCGGGGGTGGTCAAAGAAGACAAAAAGGGAGCAATCTTAGAATTAGAGTCAAGCTAAATCTTGAAGATGTAGCTAATGGAGTTGAGAAAAAGGTGAAAGTTTCCCGCAAAAAAGTTGCATCAGATACCACCTACAAAACTTGTACAACTTGTAACGGTACCGGACAAGTTACAAGAATTGCAAATACCATTCTTGGAAGAATGCAAACCTCAAGTCCTTGTGGTACTTGCCAAGGTACTGGACAAATTTTAGATAAACGTGGCAAAGAAACCGATGCTCACGGTCTTAAGATGGAAGAAGAAACCATCTCTATTAAAGTTCCTGCCGGCGTGGAAGACGGGATGCAAATGAAGGTTGGAGGAAAGGGCAATGAAGTCCCAGGAGGAATCGCTGGCGATTTAATTGTACTTTTAGAGGTGCAAGAAAGTGAATTTTTGCAACGAGACGGCGAAAATCTTCATTTTGACCTTTACATTAATTTTGCTGAAGCTGCTTTAGGAGCTTCAAAAGAAATACATACTGTTTCAGGTAAGGTAAGAATTAAGGTAGAACCAGGCGTTCAAAGCGGAAAAATTCTTCGACTTAAAGGAAAAGGCTTACCTAAACTAAATTCCTATGGCACAGGAGATTTACTGGTACATGTAAATGTATGGACTCCTCAAGAATTGTCTAAAGAACAAAAAGATTTTTTTGAAAAAATGTTGAATGATGACAATTTTTCACCTAATCCGCAAAAATCCGACAAATCTTTTTTTGAAAAAGTGAAAGATATGTTCTCCTAGAAGCTTAACTTAACAAAATATTATATATATTTGAACATCGCTTAGGCGATGTTTTTTCTTTTTCATAGCAATTTTTTTCCCACCCTTGTCTTGACGAGGGTGGGTTTTATGTTTTTGTTATTACGTATTTAAAATAAATAAATTAACTTGCTTAAAATTTATTAAGATGCCCAATATACTTATTATTGAAGACGAGCCAGCAATTAGGAGAGTGCTTAAAAAAATACTTTCAGAAGAAGATAAATCCTACCATGTTTACGAAGCAGAAGACGGCCTTCAAGGCGTAGGTTTGTTTAAAGAGCATGATTTTCAGTTGGTACTATGCGATATTAAAATGCCAAAAATGGACGGCATGGAAGTACTTCAGGAAATTAAACAAACAAATAACGATGTTCCAGTGGTGATGATTTCTGGTCATGGGGATCTTGAAACTGCCGTAGAAATGATGAAAAAAGGTGCTTTTGATTACATATCTAAGCCACCTGATTTAAATCGTCTACTTGCCACTGTTAGAATTGCTTTAGATACAAATTCCTTAAAATCCGAAAATAAGAAGCTTAAGAAAAAAGTTTCTAAAAATTATGAAATGATTGGTGAGTCCGCTCCTATACTTGCCATAAAAAACATGATCGATAAAGTGGCGCCAACGGATGCAAGGGTATTAATTACAGGACCAAACGGAAGTGGAAAGGAATTGGTAGCCCATTGGATTCACGAAAAAAGCGATCGCTCAAAGTCTCCCTTAATTGAAGTGAATTGTGCAGCTATACCTTCCGAACTTATTGAAAGTGAATTGTTTGGTCATGTTAAAGGTGCTTTTACTTCTGCTAATAAGGATCGTGCAGGAAAATTTGAAGCAGCTACAAACGGAACTATTTTTCTGGATGAAATTGGCGATATGAGTTTGCCTGCTCAAGCAAAGGTTTTAAGGGCGTTACAAGAAAGTAAGATTCAACGTGTTGGAAGCGACAAGGACATTAAAGTAAATGTTCGAGTTATTGCGGCGACTAACAAAAACCTTAAGAAAGAAATTGCAGAAGGTAATTTTAGAGAGGACTTATACCATCGATTAGCTGTAATTTTAATTGATGTGCCATCTTTAAATGAGCGACGTGAGGACATTCCTTTGTTAATTGATTTTTTTGCTAATAAAATTGTAAAAGAAAATGGTAGCCCTCATAAGGTTTTTTCCAAAGAAGCAAAACAATTATTGTCGGATTACAATTGGACAGGAAATATAAGAGAGCTTAGAAATGTTGTAGAACGTTTGCTAATTCTAGGAGGTGAAGTAATTTCTTCAAGCGATGTAGAGCTTTTCGCAAGTAAGCATTAGAAGAAGTTTCTACTTTTTTATTGATTTCATAATACACGACAAAAATTAAATTCTCAAAATCCCTTGAATTTTGTCGTGTACTTTAGAATTTACACAAAAAAACCGACACTTTTTAGGGTGTCGGCTCCAAAACTAATTCTCAATCAAATTTTGGTTAGTACATTCAAATCTATTTAATTAATTTTTGCGTGAGTGTCTGACCGTTTTCGCTTTTTATTTGAATAAAATACAATCCCTTAGCCAATTGATCTAAGTTGGTAAATTGCCCAAATGTTGAAACTTCTTTTTGCATTAATACCCTTCCAGAAACATTTACTATACTAACTTTTACTTTACCCATGTTTGATGGTAATTGAATACTAAGTTGGTTAGTAAATGGGTTAGGGTAGATGCTTACATCACTAGCTAAAAATAATTCATTAGACATATTCTGGCAAGAGTCTTCTACTTCAGCTCCTGAGTTACATCCATCGTCATTATTTTCAATAAACACTTGGTTACCTTCGTCCAAAGAACCAAAGTTACATAGTAAATCGTTATTACACATGCTTAAGGATGCATTACCAACGATTATAATTCCACCTACTGTATTGGGATCAATATTTTCGATAGCATTAATGTCAGTTAGTTGTGCATTATTACTAATACTAAGCATTCTATTATTTAAAGAAACTAAACTTTCTAGTCCATTTAACGAAGTCATGCCAGCGTTACCAGAAACATCTAGAACGAGTTGACTTTCCAATTCTGCATCACTTACATCACTTCCTATGTTGGTTAGGTTAAGTCCATCTAGATTTTCTAACATAGGATTACCAGTCACAATAAAACTTCTATTTACTTGTGTAATTCCACCTAAACCACTAAGGTCGTTTAATAGGCTGTTGTTAGCAATTCCTAAGTTATTTAGTGTCCCCATCAAGTTAGCCAAATCGTCCAAGTTTTGCACATCGGTAGATAATAGGCTAAAACTACCGGTTATGGTTTCTAGGTTAACCAAACCTTCTAGAGAAGTAATACTGCTATCTTCGCCGTTCACAATTACATTACCATTTATTTCTGTACAATCAGGATATTGAAATAAGAATGCATCAACTTGCGCTTGGTTGGTTAATATAACATCCCCTGGAGGGCAAATATCAGTTACAGCATCACAAGCATCTTCTACTTCACTAACATTCAAACAGCCATTAGAATTACCTGCTATTTGTAAGGTTTTATCCTCATCTGCAAGTACTGCACAAACAGTTGCTATAGCACACTCGCTAAGCTGAGCATTATTGATAATTGCAATCTCTTGTACGCTAGCAGGATTTAGGTTAGCAATGCCTTCAATTGTTGTTAGTACAGGATTCGAAATTATAGCGAATGAACCATTGTTTATAGTGGCTAAGGCTTCAAGTCCGTTTAAGCTTTCTAAAGATGCATTGTTTAAAATTGTAACTACTTGGTTGCCTGAAGCCTGTATTTGGCTTCCAACATTAGAGATGTTATTTAAGCCTGATAAATCAACAAGTGAGTTGTTATTTATAATAGTAAGGAAGCTTTCTATTTCAGTGATATTTTCTATCCCTAAACTCGTTAGCATAGGATTGCTATCTACATAAAAAAAGTTAATGCTTCCTGCTACTGAGCTTAAACCCCACATGTTTTCTAGTAGATTATTATTTTCAATACTTATGTTACCTGAAATGCTAGTTAAACTTTCAAGTCCATTTAAGTTTACTAAATTAGTTTCAGAAATGATAAGATTTCCTTGAATTGACTCGAGAACAATCAATGCGTCTAAGTTGGTAATGTTTGTACCATTGATAATTAAATCGCCTTGTACAACATCACAGAAAAAATCATCTACCTCTGCTTGGGTGTTCAAAAATATGTTGCCGGGGGGGCATATGCCACAAGCTTCTTGAGCAGCTGCTAAGTTGAAGCACTCATCTCCATCACTTCCATTTCCAGATATGGTTACAGAAAAGCTTTCATTGTCCTGAATATTTAGCCCTAGGTACTCACATACAGAATCTACGGTACATTGGCTTAATAATGGATTGTTTGCTATAAAAAGAGCGGTTGCTTCCGACATATCTATATCAGCAATACCTTCTATATTAGAAAGTTGGTTATTTGATGAAATTTGCAAAAAACCAACAACTTTATCTATAGATGATAAACCATCTACATTTTCAATTGAAGCATTGTTTAAGAGTTGAATATTATTGATTTCTCCGCTAATACCACTTAAAAAATCTAGGTTTGATAGTTGTGGATTTGAATTAATTGCTATTATGGTGAAGTGGTCCGAACTGGTTAAATTTAATGTTCCAAGACTTTCTAATAGCATATTATTTGTAATGTTTACCTCTCTATTTGGTGTAATATTAAAACTTGGTACACTAAGGTAAGTTACTCCATCCAAACTTGGCATATCCACTAAATTCGAATTTGACTGAATAGTGATAGTACCGTATATGTGCTCTAAGTTAGGCAAGAAATCAACGCTAGTAAGGGTACTAGCCAATAATTGAAGCCAACCTATTTTGGTTATGTTTTCAAAGCCTTCTAGCGCTGCATTGTTATTATTGAATGCTATTGCAAGTCTTTCTGTATCCTCAAGTTCATCAAACCCATTAATTTCTAGTAGCGATGAATTATTTGCTAGCAAAATCTGTCTAACGGAAGGAATTCCGTCAAAAGCATCAATAATTTCTAGCGATGGATTAGCTTGAATACTTATGCTTAAACCTTCAGCATCAGATAAAATATTAGAAAAGCCTGTGAAATCAGTAATGTTTTGGTTTCCAACTAAGTTAAAATTTCTTCTTATGGTTGTTAAATTGTCAAAGCTAGGGAAAACACTTTGTGGTAACTGGTTCAATGAGAGATTAGTTACAGTTTCTAAATTAGTGAAGTTAGGTAGCGTTACTGTTTCAGGAAGCTGAAACAAGGAAAGAGTTCCTTCATTACTTGGGTTTTCTTCTATATCAAGTCCAGGGTTTACCTCTGTAAGTAAGTTTAATCCAGCAGGCAGGGATGTTATTAGAGGTAAATTTCCAAACTGTACGTTACCATTCATCACTGCTTGGTTAGGTAGGTTAGGAAGTGTGGTTATCAAAGGTAAACCAGAAATATTATACCCACCATTTAAGGTAGTTACATTCGCTAATCCAGCGGGTAGTTCCTCCACAAGAGGTAAGTTTCCAAAAAGTAAGTTTCCGTTTATAATAGCTTGGTTAGGAAAGTTAGGCAATGCTTCTAATAAGGCTAAATTTTGAACAGAGTAGCTTCCGTTTAGTTGGGTTAAGCTTTCAAAAGTTGGTAAAGCTGTAACTTCGGGTAAGAAGTTAATTATAATGTCTCCTGTAATGTTAGTTAAATCGTTTAGTGGACTTAAGTCAGTGATGGTTTCTGGTCCGTCTGTAACGTTAGTTCCATCAATTACCAAGTCGCCGTTAATCTCTGTACAACCTTCTAAAGCATCAATGTCTGCTTGAGAAGTTATAATTATACCTCCTGTTGGACATCCATTAAACGGCATAAGGTTAGATGGATTTGGAGTTACCTTTTTAATTGCTAATGGAAATTCACTCTGGATCAACTCGTCCATCGTAGCATAGTTTACTACTTCATCCGAATTGGGCGAGAGGTATTCAATTTGAGCTTGCACTTTTGCCATGCAGATAAAGCTTAGCAAGGAGAAAAAAAATAGTTTTGTTTTCATTTTAAACATCTTTTATGATTTTGTAGTTTTCGTCAAAATTAAAAGTTAAATCAACGCAACTTTTTGTTTTTTCACGAAACAGGCTTTTGACTTCATGAAAAGGGTATTTCATTACATGAATCGATATTTTGGTGAGGTGGAATTAGGTTGTTTTCGGCTAAAGCCATTTGGATATGTTGTTTTATAGACGAAATTTATCCCGTTTTTTATTGATTTTCATTATACGAATTTCAATTTTATTGAAATTTATTTTTCATTCCTTAAAATACCCTGTTTCAAATAATTTTTCCGGATTTTCAAATTCGAATTAGCGTTTCAATTTTTAATTGATTAAAAATCGTATTCAATAGCCCCCATTTTCAAATGGGGGGTTAAAAAAATGACGCCCCATAATTGGCTTTAGCCAAATTCCCAGAAACCAAAGGATTTGAAAGATAATTATTTTCGGTTAAAACCATTTGATTTCGGTAATTGGTAGGCGAGATAAATCCCGTTTCTATTCAATTTTATTCAATAAAAAAAACCGACACCTTTCAGGGTGCCGGCTCCAAAACTAATCCTCATTAATCCTGGTTAGTTAATTCAAACTTATTTAATCAGTTTTTGGGTGATGGTTTGTCCATCTTCGCTTGTAATTTTTACGAAATACAGACCTTTAGCTAATTCATCCAAACCTGTGATTTGTCCTACATGTAAAATGTCTTGTTGAACTAAAACTCTTCCCGAAACATCTACTAAACTAACTTTAGAGGTACCCGCAAATTCAGGAAGTTGAATGGTTAGCTGATTGCTAAATGGGTTAGGGTAGATGCTTACGTCGCTAGTCAGGAAATCAAAGTTTGATAAGGTACATGATGCAATAATTTCTGCAACACTACTACAACCTGTTGCATTTCCGAATACGGTTGTGTTAGAGGAATTACTTACCAAAAAGTCACAAATAAAATCTATGTTGCAAGTTGCTAAATTGGCATTATTCTGAATAATTAATAAGTCAAGAGAAGTGGCATCTAGACTTTCAAAACCTGAAATATTGGTAAGTTCACTATTAAATGCAATTCTTAATACATCATTTACATTTTCTAAGGAGTTAAATCCTGTGATGCTTTGCAAATTGTTGTTAAAATTAATATTCAATGCTGGAATAAATTCTGAGCTATTTGCGCTACCTTGTGAACTACCAACACTTATTAAGCTATTAAATCCTGAGATAGAGGTAATTTCATCCATACCACTAATGCTAATATTACCTGTAACAATCTCTAAATTTGGAAATATGTCTAGTTCATTAGTCAATGAGGTTTCTGAAATGCTCAAATTTCCATTAATTACCTCAATATTATTGAAAGCGCTTAAGTCGTTTGGATCAGAAGTGAAAATAGACACATTTCCGTTAATAATAGTACAGTTTGGAAAATCAACAGCAAATTGGTTGATAGAACTTTGACTTGGGAAATCAACGCCTCCTTGAAGACAATCAGGACCGCTGTTACATTCCTCTTCTACTTCAGCTATTGAATTACAATTCGTCCCATTATTACTTATAGTAATATTAGTGTTATTCGAGTCTAGTAAAGAACATACAGCATTTATGGCGCATTGACTTAAGTTTGGATTGTTTTCCAAAACGAATGAACTAATAGTTGTATCATCAATAGCACCGCCAAAAAATATAATCGATGAAAGGTTATTATTGTCCTTAATGGAAAAACTATGATTACCAAAATTTTGCAATGCACTTAAATTGCCTAATTCTGTTAATGAATTATTATTATCTATTGATGGAGTGGTTGGTAAAATACCAGAAGGAGTAAAATTTGTTAAGGATGAAAAGTTACCCATATTAGTCAGTGAAGGATTATTGTTGAACCTTATCGTTGCTCTTGTAATGTTTTCTACCCCATGCACACTTACCAGTGAGTTGTTATTGATGCATGAAAATTCTCCAAACAAATCTTCGTACTGCAAATGATCAATTGATGTCAAGTTCGGGTTGTTCTGAATCCTTAAAATCGGAACTGAGGTTGTTGCAACTTGACCAATTTCTAGACCTGCAAATCCACTCAAATTTGATAGCCCAACATTTGTTAGAGATAAAGCTTGAATTTTACTCGATGAATTAAATCCTGTAAAGCTTGATAATTGTGGAGCGTTGAATAAGTCGAAGTTTACACAAGTTTCTAAACTACTCAACATTGAAATTGTTTGTAAATTGGGTGAATTATCTATTTTGATCAGCGATCCAACTACTTCGATATTATGAAAATCGTCTATTTCATTGAGTTGACTATTGTTGTTAATTTGTATATTTTGACCAATATTTTCAAGTGCTGGGAAAGAGTTTTCTAGTGAAGTAATATTTGTGCCAATTATGTTTAAACTTCCAACACTCTTAAGGTTGGGGAAGGTAGGTATAGAATTTACTCCCAGGTCTTGAATGTTTAGTGTAAAATTTGTTTGCTCGCAACCTCCGTACAAAATTGACTTTAATTCCAAATCTTGCTGATTAGTAAATGTAAAATCAGAGATAGACTGCGGACAGATGTTTCCTTCATAAGCAACATAATTTTGAACAATTTCCATGTCGCTTAGTGCTCTATCATAAAAAGAAAACTCATCAAGTTGTATTCTTGCATTTTTGAGTTCCCAATTTGGGTCTGTACCGTTATAACCACCACCAAGAGAGAAGAAATCTCCAAATTTACTTATTTCGTTTGCACTTGTATTTATAAATCCTGCAATTATACCATTTCTGTAAACAGCTAACTGACCTTGAGTAGAAACACTCGGATTAGTTCTAAAAACAATAGTTACATGATTCCATTCACTTGAGCTCAAAACGTTAGCTCCGAATTCCACAAAGTTTGATGCCGCAATACCAAATCTGTTTGAATCTCTAAAGTAAGCAGATTCAAATAATTCTACGTAGGTTTTAAATATGCCACCAGTACCATTTTGGATTTTAGCCCAAAACCCTAGGCTAAATTGTCCTGAGGCATTGTTTTCAAAGTGGTCTGCATATCCTGAAGTAGACAACAATGCAAATCTGTCAATATCTACAAACTCTCCTAAATATGCACCATCAGAACTGTAGTTAACTTCATTTTCTGATTCATTTGCATCAGCAACTACGTTTAGATTAAAATTTGATGATACAACGTTATTAGCATTTCCATCAAAAGGATAGTAGCCTATAAGCCCATCGGTAATGATTCCATCAGGAACTTGACTAAAGTCTGATTGTGCATTAGCAATTCCTACAATTACTAATAATAAAAAAAATAATTTTGTTTTCATGTCTTATTATTTAATGATAAAAAGTTTTCAACAAAACTAAAAGTTAATCTAAAGTGATTTTTAGTTTTTTCACGAAACAGGCATTTGACTTCATGAAAAGGGTATTTCATTACATGAATCGATATTTTGGTGATATGTAATTTGGATAATTTTCGGCTAAAGCCATTTGGATATGTTGTTTTATAGACGAGATTTATCCCGTTTTTTATTGATTTTCATTATACGAATTTCAATTTTATTGAAATTTATTTTTCATTCCTTAAAATACCCTGTTTCAAATAATTTTTCCGGATTTTCAAATTCGAATTAGCGTTTCAATTTTTAATTGATTAAAAATCGTATTCAATAGCCCCCATTTTCAAATGGGGGGTTAAAAAAATGACGCCCCATAATTGGCTTTAGCCAAATTCCCAGAAACCAAAGGATTTGAAAGATAATTATTTTCGGTTAAAACCATTTGGATATGTTGTTTTGTAAACGGGATTTATACCGTTTCTATTGAGTTTTTTTCTTTAGTACGCGACAAAAAAATAAAAACATTAAAATTCCTTGATTTTTGCCCCGCCCCTAAAGGGAGAAATCAAGGAAAATCAGGCTCCCTTTAGGGTTGGGGCAGAACTGATTTGACAAGTTTCAATTTTTGTCGTGTACTAAAGTTTTTTTCAATAAAAAAAACCGACACCTTTCAGGGTGCCGGCTCCAAAACTAATCCTCATTAATCCTGGTTAGTTAATTCAA
>JBHYFG010000020.1:0-2317 GCA_051859645.1 Psychroflexus sp.
AAAACCAAAACTAACAACGACAATCGCAATGAACTTTAAATACAATAACGTATTTTCGGACGGCAAAGATACCACCTTTTTTAAACATAAAACAAGAAATTATTGAAAATAATTTTAAAAAAAAGAAAACGACTGAATTGCAAAATATTACAAAATTAATTAGTAAAGAAAAATGTAGAATTTTATTCCAAAACTAAACAACCTGTTAATAAAATTCATTAATTTGCATTTAATTAAGTTATTACCATAAGTAAAACCATATGAAAAGATTTTTATTTTCAATCTTGCTTGTCATTTTTTTGGGCTCTAAAAACTTACAGGCACAGTCAATCAATCCATTCAATGACTTGCTAATTTCTCTAAACAATACCGCTACCATAAGCGGTAAGGTATATTTAGACGTAAACGGAAATGGCATTCAGGACATAGAAGAACCGGGAATAGAAAATATTGGCATTATTATAATCAATAGTAATAACAGTGGTCAATCCACCTTAACAGACTTTAATGGAGATTGGAATATCAATGTTCCAGCGGGTGAAACTATAATATTTGTTGCTACTAACACGCTGCCTCTAGGAGCTGTACTTACTTCTGGAAACGTCCCTAACAATGTAACAGCAGTAAACGATTCAATTATAAATACTGAAAGTATTGGGTATTTTCAGGTTGGGGAACTTCAGGGTAAAATTTATCTAGATATAAATGGTAATGGCACTCAGGACCCAGGAGAAACTGGCATATCCAATGTAGAAGTTGTACTTACCGACGAATTTGGAAACAGTCAAAGCGTATTTACTAACAATGAAGGTTTTTGGTTAGGGAGTGTCGGTATAGGTAATGTAACATCGGACATCAATCAAAATGACCCCAACTTTCCAACTGGAGCAACTCAAACAGAAGGGACTGACCCAACAGTAACATTTGTAGAAGCCGGTCAACTTGTATTTTCTGAAAATGACGGCTTTTTCCCTTCTGGTAGTATTAGCGGAACACTTTATTTCGATAGCAATGGAAATGGAACCCAAGACAGTAATGAAAATGGAATACCAAACATAACGATATTAATTGAAGACGCTTTTGGCAACACAACATTGGTGGAAACAGATACATCTGGAAATTGGTCTGCGCTAATCGCGGAAGGTGAGGCAACTGTGGTTATCGACGAAAATCAAATAGGCTTTCCAAGTGGTGCAATACAAACACAAGGAACTAACCCAACAAGTTATATTATAGACAACGGACAATCTTACAATCAATTAGATGGTTTTTTTGAATTTGGTAGCATTGAAGGAAGAATTTACTTTGACGAAAATGGTAATGGAATACAAGACGCAAATGAAAATGGAATTCCTGGTATTGTAGTTGATATATTCACTGAATTAGGTACAACAACACAGGCTATTACTGATACAAATGGAGACTGGTTTGCTGAACTACCTCTTGGAGAAACTACTACTAATATAAATCTTTCACAAAACCCATTTCCCACCTACCCTATTCAAACAGAAGGAACAAACCCAACAATCAGTGTTATATTAGCCAATCAGACCGTAACAGAAATAGATGGATTTACTGAAGGAGGTTTACTAGAAGGTGTTGTTTATCTGGACGAGAATAACAATGGCACTCAAGATCCAGAGGAACCTGGAATAGGTGAAATCGATGTAAGCATTACTGATAGCAATAACAGCATAAACACTGTTCAAACAAATGCTAATGGTGAGTGGAGTATTATTCTTCCCGTTGGTAATGCTGTAAGTTTGATAGACGAATTACATCCTAACTTTCCATTAAATGCAGTTCAAACCGAAGGAACTAATCCAACAACCTCAAATATTACAGCTGGACAAATTACTGATGAAATTGACGGGTATTATGTTCTTGATGAAGCTGAATCAGAGCTAACTGCAAAACTTTATTTCGATTTAAACGGAAACGGCATTCAAGATCCTAACGAACCAAATATGCCTAACATTGAAGTAACAGTTTTGGATAGTAACGGAATTTTTACATCAGTTTCTACAAATGAATTGGGGATATTTTCACTACAAGTACCAGCTGGAAGCGTCACTTACACCATCAACACAAACGACCCAGACTTCCCGACTGGAGCTGTCCAAACCGAGGGAACAAACCCCACAACCTTAATTGCTATTGGTGGAGAAACAACCTTTGGAGGTAACAACGGATTCTTTGTGCCTGATGAAGATGAATTAGGTGAACTTTTCGCGCACTTGTACTTTGACTTAAACGGAAACGGTATTCAAGACCCTAATGAACCAGACATGCCAAACGTTGATGTTACCGTAATCGA
>JBHYFG010000020.1:2416-46659 GCA_051859645.1 Psychroflexus sp.
CCAACTTTTGTTTTTGTTCTACCAAACACAACAACCTTCGGAGGTAACAACGGATTCTTTGTGCCTGATGAAGATGAATTAGGTGAACTTTTCGCGCACTTATACTTTGACTTAAACGGAAACGGTATTCAAGACCCTAATGAACCAGACATGCCAAACGTTGATGTTACCGTAATCGATAATTTCGGAAATACGCAAATTGTTACTACCAATGCTAATGGTGACTTCTTTGCTACTATTCCAGCTGGAGAAGCTGTTTACGATATTAACCAAAACGACCCAGATTTCCCAACTGGGGCAATTCAAACTGAAGGAACTGACCCAACTTTTGTTTTTGTTCTACCAAACACAACAACCTTCGGAGGTAACAACGGATTCTTTGTGCCTGATGAAGATGAACAGGGTATATTGACTGCAAAACTCTATTTCGACATAAATGGCAACGGAACACAAGACTTTGGTGAACCTAACATGCCAAATATAGAAGTTTTTATAACAGACAATTTCGGCACAACTCAAAGTGTATTTACAAACGCAAACGGTATCTTTATTGCTTCACTTCCAGCTGGTAATGCACTTTACGAAATAAACACTAACGATCCGGACTTTCCTACAGGAGCAATACAAACAGAAGGTACAAACCCTACAAACATATTTGTGGCACCGAATTTAGAAACATTTGGTGGAAATAACGGATTTTTTGATATTTCTAACTCTGAAACCGATGGATTACTAACCGGACTAGTGTATTTGGACGCAAATGCCAACGGCACTTTCGATCCTGATGAAAACGGGCTGCCTAATGTAAATGTTATAGTAATTGATAGTAATGGCGAATTAACAAACATCCAAACCAATGAGAATGGAATTTTCAGTATTATTATTCCCGAGGGATTCTGCCTCGTAGAAGTAAGCGAAAATCTTCCTGACTTTCCTATTGGAGCTATTCTAACAGACGGAAACAATCCTATTGTTTTCAACAATATTGCGGGTCAAGTTAACACAACGCCAAACTTTGGTTATTTTAATGTTGACGAGAATATCACAGCAGAAATTTCAGGTCTCATTTACTTAGATGAAAATGGAAACGGCATATTAGATCCTAACGAAAATGGTATTGAAGGTGTTGAAGTAACCATTGAAGATGCTTTAGGTAATACACAAATTGCTATTACTAACAATGATGGTGTGTTTTTATCCACAGTTATTGCTGGAAACTCAGTAGTTACAATAAATGAAAGTACACCTCCAATTCCAGCAGATGCCATCCAAACCGAAGGAATTAACCCAACCTCTATTTTTGCGCTTCCAAATATTACTAATTCCATTGGAAATAATGGTTATTTTGTACCAAGTGATGCCAACGAAACACTTCTTACAGGGCATTTATACATCGATGAAAATGGTAACGGAAATCAAGATAATGACGAACCTAACTTGGTGAATGTTGAAGTAAATGTTGAAGACAGCGAAGGTAATACGAGCACAGTAACCACAGATGCTAACGGAGATTTTAGTGTAATCGTTTCGCCTGGAGATTTAACTTACGAAATAAATGAGGATGGACCCAATTTTCCAGCTGATGCAATTCAAACGGAAGGAACAAATCCAACAACTTTAATAGCAATCGCTGGAATTGAAAATTTTGGAGGTAACAACGGTTTTTTTGTTCCTAATGAAAACACAACATCAAGTATTAACGGAAGAGTTTACTTTGATGCTAATGGAAATGGAACCCAAGATGAAGACGAAGTAGGAATTGCAGAACTCTCTATTTTTGTTACAGATGCTCTTGGAAGTTCACAAACTATTGTTACCGACGTTAATGGTGATTTTATAACAGAGGTTATTGCAGGATCAATAGTTTACGAAATTGACGAAAGCGACCCTAACTTCCCAGTCGGCGCTATTCAAACAGAAGGTGTAAACCCAACTACTCTGTTTGCTGTGCCGAATGAAAACACTTTTGCTGGTAATAATGGATATTTTGTTCAAGCTACTCCACCTGAGCCTGCAAATATTATCTCAAGATGGTATTTAGATGTTAATGGCAATGGTGTTTTAGATGCTGGAGAACCCTTCTTAGTAAATGTAGACGTTTTTGTATCAGATGATTTTGGCAATGAACAAATAGTAACAACGAATGCTAATGGATTTTCAGTTGCCCAGGTATTGGCAGGTAACATTACTTTTGAAATTGACGAAAACCACCCAAATTTTCCGATTGGGGCGATTCAAACTCAAGGAACTAATCCTACTACTGTTTTTGTTGCACCAAATACAACATTATTCCCTGGAAACAATGGTTTCTTTGTCCCTTCCGCTGAAATTACAGTCGAAATAAACGGAAATGTATACTTCGATGAAAATGGTAACGGAACACAAGATACTGGGGAAGAAGGAATAGCAGAAGTAGAAGTAGAAATTATTGATGGGATAGGTAACTTGATTCAAATTCTATCCAATGAAAATGGAAGCTTTTCGGCCATCGTTGCGGCAGGACAAATAAACGTTCAGGTAAATGAAAGTTCTGCATCAATTCCCGAAAATGCTATTTTAACAGAAGGCACAAATCCCTTCAATGAAATTATTCTCCCTTTTGATGATGCATTTGTAGGAAACTACGGTTTTTTCGTGCCTGAAGAAACAAGCTTAACAATAACAGGTTTTGTTTACTTCGACGAAAACGGAAACGGAATCCAAGACAATGGTGAAATTGGACTCGAAGGTATTGCAGTAGACATATTAGATGGTGCAGGTAATAGTATAGAAGTATTTACCGATGCAACTGGAATATTTAGCGCTGAAGTTGAAATTGGCACTGTATTTATCGAAGTAGATGAAACAAGTCCAAACTTCCCTGAAGGTGCAATTATTACCGAAGGAGAAAATCCACTCGAAATAAACATCGATATTTTAAGCGACCCATTTATAGGCAATTTTGGCTACTTTGTAGACGAAGAAGAAATAGACCCTACCGATCCAGAAGAACCAGAGGAGCCAGAAGAAGATGGAATTAGAATTTTTAACGCTGCATCTCCAAATGGTTCTGGTCAAAACCAGTTTTTCAGAATTGAAGGTCTTAGTGAGGTAAGTAACACAAACGTACAAGTATTTAACAGAGAAGGTGTAAAAGTTTACGATGTAGACAATTATGGTTTTGGGAATAATTTATTCAGAGGAATAAGTGAAGGTAGAATAACCTTTCAGAAAAATAAAATATTACCCACAGGAACATATTTTTATTTGCTCAGGTATACTGATGAAGACGGAATTAGACAGAAAAAACAAGGTTACTTATATTTAATAAACTAATTGATTGTGAAAAGATTATTTAAAATAGCAGCCCGAACACAACTGATGTTAATTAGCATATTGGTTTTTTGCTTACAAGAAGCTAAAGGACAGCAAGACCCTAATTTTACCCAGTACATGTATAACACCTTAACCATTAACCCCGCTTACGCAGGTACTAGAGATGTTTGGAGTACAGGTTTACTTTATCGTTCTCAATGGACAGGAATTGAAGGAGCTCCTCAAACAGCTACATTCTCGACACACTCACCTTTTAAAGATGGAAAAGTGGGCTTAGGGATGAATATTATACACGACGAAATTGGACCTCAGAGGGATACTCACTTAAACTTCAATTACAGTTATATTATTGATGTAAGTAGGTATACTAAACTAAGTATGGGTTTAAGTGCTGGTGGTAGATTTATAAATGTCGATTTTAATAGACTTTCCATTTTTGACCCTACAGACACTAGCTTTGGAAACGTTAGAAATAATATTTCACCACAAGTAGGTGTTGGTTTTCAGCTGTATAGTGATAGATATTACATTGGGTTAAGTGCCCCATTTTTACTAAGAACCAGGTTTGATGATGGTGATGCAATGGAATCTTCATTAAGAGATGAATTACACTACTACCTTACTGCTGGATATGTATTCGATTTGAGCAGAGATGTTCAGTTTAAACCTTCCATCATGAGCCGAGTGGTTCAGGGAGCACCCCTTAGAGTTGACCTTTCAGCTAATTTTCTTTTTTATGAAAAATTTACCTTAGGTGCAGCTTATAGGTTAGATGCAGCAGTAAGCGCAATGGCCGGATTTCAAATTTCTGAAGCACTTTTATTTGGCATAGCTTATGATTACACAGTAAGTGAATTTTCAGAATTGAGAAACCCTTCTTTTGAAGCCTTTTTAAGGTATGAGTTATTTAAAAAATATAAAAAAATGTACACCCCTAGATTCTTTTAATCATGAAAAAGTATTTATTTAAAATATCAGTTTTATATATTCTTGCATTGTCTGCAGCTACAACCTATGGACAAGCTGACAAACTAAAGGAAGCGGACAAAAAATTTGAACGTTACGCCTTTATAGATGCTCAAAAAATATACTTAGAAGTAGCAGAAGCAGGCTATAAGTCTATCAATTTATTTAAAAAACTTGGCGATTCTTTTTATTTTAATAGTGACTTTGAAAATGCTGAAAAGTGGTATTCTGAACTTTTCAAACTCGAGCAGGATTTACCAAAAGAATATTTTTACCGGTATGGACAATCCCTCAGAGCATTAGAAAAGTATGAGCTAGGAGACGAATATTTGGTGAAATACGATGAAATGACAGATACTGAAGACTCCAGAGTAAAACGTTTAAGAAGCGAAAAAAATTACTTAGAGTTAATTGAATTACAATCAGGAAGATTTAAAGTCGATCCGCCACTTTCCTTTAATTCTGATTTATCTGACTTTGCCCCTACTTTTTATGGTTCGAATTACTTAGTATTTGCTTCAAATAGAGAGAAACCAAATGCAGTTCAACGTATTCATGAATGGAATAATCAACCTTACCTCGATTTATATGAACTTAAATTAGATGATAGTTTAAAAGTTGATGGCGAGCCAAAAGAAATGCCTAAAATTATTAATTCGCCTTTTCATGAAGCCTCGGCTGTTTTCACAAAAGACAGAACCACAATGTACTTCACTAGAAACAACATGAAGGGTAAAAAACCAGGGAAAAGTGAAGACGGAACAAATCACCTTAAAATATATCGCTCTAAAAGAAACAGTAAAGGTGAATGGGGAGAGCCAGAAGATTTACCGTTTAATAGCGATGAATTTAACGTTGCACATCCTGCACTAAGTCCGGATGAAAAGCAATTGTACTTTTCTTCTGATATGCCTGGTACTATGGGAATGTCAGATATTTTTGTGGTCGACATAAATGATGACGGAAGTTTTAGTGAACCCCGTAACCTTGGTCCAGAAATAAATACCGAAGGAAATGAAAGTTTCCCTTTTGTTAGTAAAGATGGCTTATTGTTTTTCTCATCTAATGGCCACGTTGGTTTGGGTGGATTCGATGTGTTTGTTTCGGTAATTAAAAGAGACGGAAGTTATGGTGAAGCCTTCAACCTAGGAAGGCCTATTAATAGCCCGAAAGACGATTTTAGTTTCATCATTAACTCAGACCTACAAATTGGTTTTTTCGCCTCCAATAGAAATATTGAAAAAGGACAAGATGATATCTATAGATTCGTTCAAAATGAAGACTTAATAACGGATTGTAATCAATACTTAGAAGGTATTATAAGCGAAATAGACTCAGGTAAGGGTGTGCCTGATGTTTTGGTTGAATTGTTAGATGAAAATTTAAAATCACTAGAAACAACATTAACCAATGAAAAAGGAGCGTATTCCTTCAAAGTAGAATGTGATGAAAGATACATCGTTCGTGTTTCTAAAGATGGATTCTTAACCTTTGAAGAACTAATTAGAACAGGAAACCAATACGAACAAGGCATTCAACAAGACTTAAGCTTAACAAGCGGTGACGACTTGGGGATTACAAGAGCCGGGCAAGGCGACGATTTGAGGAACATTCTTCAACTAGATCCTATATATTTTGACCTAGATAAAGCTGACATTAGAAAAGATGCCGAAGTAGAGCTTCAAAAAGTGGCGGCAGTATTAAAATCATATCCGACAATGAGAATAGATATTCGATCGCATACAGATAGCAGAGCGGGAGATGCTTACAACATGATTCTTTCCGAAAGAAGAGCACAGGCTACTGTAGATTATATCGTTAACCAGGGGATCAACAAAACAAGAGTTACAGGCAAAGGTTACGGCGAAACACAATTAATAAATCACTGCAGCAACAATGTAGATTGTTCGGAAGAAGAACATGCCTTAAACAGACGTTCTGAGTTTATTATTATTAATGAAAATGAAACCCCAGAAAGTGTAAGAAAAATGATTGCTGAACGCGTGAAGCAGCAAAATGCTAAACGACAAAGCACGAGTGTTGAACGAACCAATAGGGATATTCAGCAAAAAGCAGCAAAAAACTATATCCCAGCAAGTACAACAAACTATGATTTTGAAGATTCATCAACCGAAATTTTCACGGTACAAGTGGGTGCTTTTGGAATTATGTCGGAAGTAGAATTCGATTTGCCAGAAGTATTTTCTTATGCGTATCCTGATGGATTTAAACGTTATTTTTCTGGGAAGTTTAATACTCGAGAAGAAGCCAACAGACATAAGGAATACGTAAGAGAAAATGGTGTTCCTGGAGCTTTTGTAATCGGAATTAAAGGAAAACAACGTTTTTAGTTAATAGAAGTAAGACATTTCAAAAGAAAAGGTTAAGCCTTAAATCTTTTTATAAATTATTCCTAAATGAGCGCCTTTGTTTTGCAAAGGCGCTTTTCTTTGTGAACTAAATAATAGGTTTTGAATACAAAAGAAATGGTCATCTTAGTCGATGAAAATGACAACCAAATCGGCTTAATGGAAAAAATTGAAGCCCATGAAAAAGCACTGCTTCATAGAGCTTTTTCGGTCTTCATTTACAACAATAATAATGAGCTCATGATACAACAACGAGCACTGCACAAGTATCATTCGCCAGGGCTATGGACAAATACCTGTTGTAGCCATCAGCGAGAAGGAGAAAACAATATTGAGGCAGGTAAAAGAAGGCTTTTTGAAGAAATGGGATTTTCAACTGAATTGGAGGAAACCATTTCTTTCATCTATAAAGCTCCATTCGACAATGGGTTAACAGAACATGAATACGACCATATATTGGTCGGTAAATATAACCAAGACCCACAACCTAATCCTGAAGAAGTATCCGATTGGAAATGGATAGGATTAGACAAACTAAAGCAAGATATCGAACTGAACCCATCTCATTATACTGAATGGTTTAAAATTATTTTTCATAAACATTACCAAAACATGTTAATAAACTAATTATGAAAGTAACCGTACACCGCAAAGCGCACTTTAATGCTGCTCACCGTTTATACAACAAATCATGGGAAGACACAAAAAACGAATCGACGTTTGGAAAGTGTAACAACCCTTACTACCACGGACACAATTATGAATTAATAACTTCGGTTACGGGAAAAATTGATCCAGAAACTGGTTATGTTATGGATATGAAGGTCTTAAAGGACATTATAAAAGAGGAAGTCGAAGAGCCATTCGACCATAAAAACCTTAACGAGCAAGTAGAAGATTTTAGAGACTTGAATCCAACAGCAGAAAACATTGCCGTTGTGATTTGGAATAAAATTAAAAAACGCTTGGGAGAAGAATTCGAACTTGAAATAACTTTGTATGAAACACCAAGAAATTTTGTTACTTATAAAGGAGAATAATATATGGAAGTAAGTATTGGAGATGTTTTGCCTAACTTTAAAGGCGTCGATCAGAACGGAAAAGAGTTTAATTCAGCTGATATTATTGGTAAAAAGGTATGCGTACTCTTTTTTTACCCAAAAGATTTTACACCAGGTTGTACTAAAGAAGCCTGCAATTTTCGAGATAATTATGAAGATTTTCAATCCTTTGGAGCTGAAGTAATTGGTATAAGCGGAGACTCTCAGAGCTCACATAGCAAATTTGCGGCTAAGTACGGATTGCCCTATACCTTAGTTGCTGATGATAATGGAAAGATTAGAAAAAAATTAGGCGTAAAAAAAAGCTTATTAGGCCTTATACCAGGAAGAGAAACATTTGTAATTGACAAAAACGGTGTTATTCAAATGCGATTTAATAACCTAGATGCCGCAAAGCACATGCAAAAAGCACTGAAAAAAGTAAAGGAATTAGCAGGTTAGTTTGCAAACCTACAGGAAACAAAGGCATCTTAGATAACTAAGATGCTTTTTTATTTAGTATAAATGACGAGTGTCATACCTAGAAAGAAAGGGATAAGGTAAATTTGCGCTCAATTAAAAAACCTAATACCAGTTATTAGTTGAAATTACTGGAAAAGAAAGCGATGATTTTTTTCTTTATGTAAATTAGTAAATGGTATAACTAAACTCTAACGTTTAGAAAAATAAAATGAGTTCAATAATTCATTATGTCAACCTAGGTTTGTACTAGTGATTAAAAGGCATAACTCGAACTCGTTAAAAACATTAAAATAGTAAACTAAAATTTGAAAAATGAAAATTGTATCAATTACAGAAGCTATTAGTCATGTAAAATCTGACCAGCGTCTATTCTTCCAAGGTGCCGCAATGACACCGAAAACTCTTATTGATGCGCTCTGCGAAAGACACAAAGAACTAAACAACATAGAAATTGTTCAAATGCATACCGAAGGAGCTGCTAAATACACAGAAGAACCGTATTCATCAGCATTTAGAACAAACTCATGCTTTGTTGGTGGCAATGTAAGAAAAGCTGTAAACTCTAAAATTGGAGATTATATTCCTATTTTCTTAAGCGAAATTCACCTGTTATTTAAACAAGGAATTTTGCCCATAGATGTAGCATTTGTTCAGGTTTCTCCACCTGATAAACATGGTTTTTGTTCACTTGGAACTTCAATAGATGTAAGTTTAGCCGCTGTAAAAACAGCAAAATTGGTTGTTGCTCAAATAAACAAACATGTGCCAAGGTCTCACGGAGATGGAAATGTTCATGTTTCTGAAATAGATTATGGAGTTGAAATTGATCAACCTATCTTCGCACATAATGTTTTAATTCCAAATGAAACAGAACAAAAAATCGGTTCTTATATTGCTAATATTATTGAAGATGGTGCTACACTTCAAATGGGAATAGGCGCCATACCAAATGCGGTTTTATTAGAATTAAAAAACCATAAAAATTTAGGAATTCATACCGAAATGTTTTCAGATGGGATACTGCCTTTAGTAGAAAAAGGGGTAATCACAGGAGCTAATAAAATAGTGAAAAATGGTAAAATTGTAACTTGTTTTGCGGTTGGTTCTCAAAAGTTATATGACTTTATAGACGACAACCCAATTGTTCACTTTAAAGAAGCTGCATACACAAACGACACAGCAATTATTAGAAGAAATCCAAAAGTTACTGCCATTAATTCAGCTATAGAATTAGATTTAACTGGTCAAGTTTGTGCAGATACCATCGGGAAAATGCAATTTTCTGGAGTTGGTGGGCAAATGGACTTTATTAGAGGTGCTTCACTATCTGAAGGCGGAAAGCCAATTATTGCCATGCCTTCTGTTACAAAAAATGGGGTTTCTAAAATTGTTCCCTTTTTAAACATGGGTGCAGGAGTAACTACAACAAGAGCGCATGTTCATTATGTAGCAACCGAATATGGAATAGTGGATTTATATGGTAAAAACCTTAGACAACGTGCAAAAGCATTAATTTCTATTGCACACCCACAACATAGAGAAGCACTGGAAGAGGCGGCATTTGAACGCTTTGGGCATTAATAACTAAACCTACGTAATACCGACTATCAACTGAAATTACAGAAATAGAAATAAGAGGTAAGTATCCAAAAAAAGCTACTTTAAATTGTAAAGTAGCTTTTTGTATGTAGATAACAAACTATTTTGTTATACCAGATAATAGTTGAAATTACCAAAAAAAGAAAGCGACGATTATTTCCCTTTCTGTTTTATTAAGGAAATTTCAATTGATAAGATTGCTCTAGAAAACTTAATTCATTGACTTTATATTCCATGAAAAGTAAAACAAAGCACAATTTATATTGGACTTTATACACAATCACTTCAAAAAATAATTCAATTGTGTTTTGCAGCTTTCAGGCTTCTTAATGTTACTTCTTTAGTAATTTAGCGGTATACTTTTGTGCATTTACTTCGCTAGTAACTTCAACAATATACAGTCCAGCTTGCAAATCTGCTGCTTTGTATGTAATTGCACCGTTTGAACCAACAATTTCTTTAGAGGTTGCAACTTTTACTCCAAGAGAATTATAGACGCTTATCATTACATTTTCACCCGCAAAGTTAGGCGCTGTTATAGTTAGCAGTTCGCCAGATAGTGGATTTGGATATAAAGCGAAATTATCTACTTCAAAGTTATCTACACTTAGTGTAGTCGTTTCAAATTTAATTCTAAACCTGTTAAAGGACTTACTTTGGTTAATGGCGTGGTCTACTTCAAAATCAATTAGAACCTCAGATCCGTCTAAAACATATTCCTGCTGGGTGTAATTATCTACTAAAACAGGGACAAAACCATTAATTTCGGATGCGTTCGCTTTAATTACATAATTCGTACTTTTGTACTGGTTAATAAACAATTGAAGTATTTCGCCTTCAACTGGCAAACCTCTACTTTCAATAGCTAAAAGTTGATTAGCAAATAAGCGTGCAAAGTTTTCATCTTGGTTTTCATTTTTACGCACATCAAATTCGTCTAATCCAGAGGAATATCCCTCTCCAAACTTAATTAATACGCCATCTGTTGATTTTTCACCATTGTCGTGAGCCTCTTTTTCGTATAAAGTTAATCGAATTGAGTTTGAAACCGCTTCTTCATTACTTAACACCTCAATTTCATTAAACGTTGGAGACTTAGCGTTTTCGTTGAAGACAATTTTAACAGGTCCTTCGCCTGAGGCTATAAAAAATCCTGCTTGTTGTGGCAAAATAAACTGAGAAATAAGTGCGTCTTCTGGCGATTGACTCTGCGTATTTAAATCAATTACAGCAAATGAACCACGTGCAGCCAAACTTGGATCCCAGACGTAAAAGAAAGGTCTTATGTTTTCTGAATCTGCAAGAACTTGATTCAAATTCACGTTGGTATGGAAAGGATTAGAAAAGAAAACAAAATGATTTTCGTCGAAAGCGCTATACTCCAAGGTGAAAGTTCCTTGGTGCAACTGGCCTTTAGCTCTTAATTTAGTTCGAGAGGGCGCAGCACTGTTTTGCCTTACATCTACATTTCTACTTCCTCTAATCATTAGTCGGTAAGCTTGACCGGCTTCTAATGAAGTTGTTGTGTTGGAAACAGCAGACCAATTTGAAGCATCATTATTATAAGTAAACATTGATGGGTTTCCAGAAGGTTGCCAATCAAAACCATTCATTCCGTCTAAACCATCAGGATTTGCAGATTGAATACCAGTACCAGTAATGTGTGTTCCGTAGCCAGGATTTGGATTATGATTCCATGAGTTTGCATTTTCTTGCCAATTCTGTCTTATCGAAGAAGTAGTGGTTACAGATGATCCTAATAACCTAAAAGAACGTCTCCCAGAGTAACATTGTTCTACCGTTACATCACCTTCAATTTGACCTGTAACTTGAGCGACTTGTGCATTTTTAACGATAGTAGAAACTGGTGAATTTCCCTCGAAAGCACAAGCTAAAACTAAGTTATCATTTGTTTTAAGCACCCCACTCTGAACATTTAACGTATTAAAAAGTTTAACAGGAGAATTCAGTTGAAGTTCAGCATTTTCAGTTAGAGAAAGATTACCAATCGAGTTAAAATCTTCATCAAAAAGCAGATAGGAATCTTCTTGAATTGCTAAATTCAATGAAGAAAAATCATTTGTCTTTAATTCACCTTCAACACGAATACTTTTGTTAATCGTTAGTTCTCTACCTAAAAATGTTAGGTTAGCTCCAGACTGAATATGAATACTACCAATAGATGTATTTTGAAAAAGCTCAGGAAAATTGATGACGTTCGCCGGAATTTCAACATTTGCTTTAGCATCTGGAATTTGGTTATTGGACCAGTTTCCAGCAACATGCCAATCGGAAGAGGTGGTTCCCGTCCACTGAATGACATTTGGGTGTGGAGTTGATGAAGAACATGCTTCGGTAGTTATATTTCCCGCGTAATGGCCTTGGTTGACTTGCGTCTGTATAAAAGAAACAGATAAAATTCCGTTATTCGACTGTATAGGCGCGTGCCAAGTATTAATATTGGAATAATTTAATGTAGAACATTCGTTTCCTGTTAACGTATTAATTAGCGTATGATGAGTAATGTTCCCTTGAGAAATTAATTGAGAGTTGCGAAAGCCTAAAGTCATGTTGTTGACAACATTTCCAACAATATTTACTTGAGAATTGATAAGATTAAACTGCCCTGAATTAAAATTTACATTTCCTTCTACATTAACTATAGCGTTAGTAACAGCGGCAGTTTTATTTATATTAAAGTTATTAGATACATTGATTAAACCTTCTAATTGGGTAATTATGTTAGATTGAATCCCCATAGAACCATTTACATTTAAAATAGCATCTTGAAAATTTCTAAAAGTACCTGAATGCAAGTCTAAATTACTTACATTCAACACACCGTAATTATTAAATTGCTTGTTGTCCCCTTGATTAAAGTTAATACTTCTTGAAAATGTACCATGGTTATGGACAATAGAATTAGCCATGTTATCATTGAAAATACCTTGACTAGAAATCGTTCCGTAGTTGTGTATAGTTCTTGGTTGGCCCCAGTTTTGGTTGGAGATGTTTCCATTAATCGTAACACCTTCTCCAACACATAGTTCAACACCGTTTTTTAGAACAATGTTTTGGTTATATGAAAAGTTACCCACAAAACAAACCGTAATATTAGCGGGATTTGGAAAACTTTGATTTGGCGCTGTAATGGTAACGTCACAACCACAGTCTCCAACAGTTTGCGAGTTCATTGTAGCAACCGAAAAAAATAAACTTATAATTATGATTAAATACTTCATCTTACATCCATATTTTGGGAGTGCAAAAATACATCACAAAAGAGAAGTGAAAAACACAAAACAAGTAGAGAGTTTTCTACAAAATAAAAGCAAAAAATTAATAATCAGCATCTTACAAATAGGATATTCAAAAGAAAAAAGCATCCAGAAAATACGTTCTGAATGCTTTTAACATCACAATTAAATAACTAACTACACGAATTAAAAAATCATTTTATCAGATAGAACTAACCATAGTCTATTCTCTTTCTTACTGAACAAGTACTTTAGTGGTAAACGTTTGTCCATTGTCTTGAGTTGCTTTCAAAATATACAATCCTCTAGATAAAGATGAAGTATCTATTTTATATTTATTTTCCAATACCTCAGGTTGATGGTTAAACACCAAACTTCCTTCTTGAGTATATAATTGAACTGCACTAAGCTTAGTTTGAAGAGCTTCTCTACCTAAATCTAAATAAAAGAAATTATGAGTTACTGGATTTGGGTATACAGCGATTTGATTCTTTTCTATATCATTAGTTGATAAAGGGATATCTTCAAACCGAAGTGAAAATCGATTAAAAGCTGTACTTGCAGGAACTGACTGATTAATAGAAAACTGAACTATGTTAGTTCCCTGTTCTAAATCTGTTGTAGTGTTTAAGTAATTATCTCTGAGCACTAATTTTACACCATTAAAACTAGGAACATCTACTTTAAAAACATAATTTGCTGTGGTGTACTGATTTACAAACAAAGCTAAATTCTCTCCTACTACTGGGTATTCTCTATTTTCTATAGACAATAGTTGATTAGCGAATTGGCGTGCTAAATTTTCATCTAAGTTATCCATTTTTGGTCCGTCTCTATGGTCTAAACCATTAAAACCATCATGGGTAAACCTGATTAATATTCCATCTGACGATGTAGAATTAGCATCATAAGAAGCTTGTGTAAACAACTGCACGTATAAATCCAATTGCTCGTTTTCTTCAAAAGTTTGTACTTGACTAGCTTCTGTTAATTTATGTGATTCTTTGATTACTAAACTGGCTGGCCCATTACTTTCGGTTCTAATAAATACCGACTGAAATGGCTGTAATTTACCATCAAAATCCGAACTCATATTGTTTGAAGTAGACTCCATAACATCATACGAAATCCAAGCTCCTCTACCTCCTGGTTGACCCGGTACTGCCTCTGCGCCTCCCATCCAAGGATCCCAAAACCACACTGTTGAGCTGATGTTTGACGTACTTACATCTGCAAAAACCGCTTGGAGGTCTATCACTGCTTGGTAAGGATTTGCTAACAAGAAGTAGTGACCCTCCGAGGTTGGTAATTCATTAGAAAAATCGATTTCTCCTCTACCAATATTTCCTTTCGATCTCAATTTTGTAGGCTGAGGAGCTGAGGCATTTAGTGCAACATTAATGCTTCTATCGCCACGCAGCATCATTCGGTAAGCTTTGCCTACGTTTAGACTAGTTTCATCTGTGTTTCCGATGGCTCCCCACGACTGAGAAGCAACATTCCACTCAAACATTGAGGGATTTCCAGAAGGATTCCAATCGAAACCATTATTATCTTCATTTAGTGTTTGCGTTGTACTTTGAAAACCATTTCCAGTTATATGTGTTCCATAACCAGGAGTTGGATTTACATCCGAAGCTGTTGCGCCCTCCTGCCAATTAGCGTGTATACTTGCTGAAGAATTTACAGGAGAATTAATAAACCTAAATGCTCTTCGTGCTTGAAAGCACTGCTCCACAGTAATTTCCCCTGAAACAATAACATTAGAAGGTAATTCTTCTAGCTGAGCAGTTCTTGTTCCGTTTTCTAAAAACTCACAGCTTAAAACAACATTTGCATCCTGAACATCTATTTCACCATCCGAAATTTCGAAAATATCTTTCACTAATAAGTCGCCATTTACTGTTAACTTAGATGCCGAAGTTTTGCGTAAATTCCAAATTTCATTATTAGAAAACACGTTAGCTTCTATAACTTGATTGGTTGCCCCATTAAATTGGAGGGTCGCCCCTTCTGAAGATGCATCTATTAATCCTCCGTTAGAAATAATATCTTTATGGACTGTAAGTGTGTTATTATTTAATTGAAGACTTGCACCAGAATTTACTTTCAAGTTATATAACGAAACATTTGTATCTACTACAGCAGTAACTCCTGTAGGGATTTCAACACTTTGATTTGCCGCTGGTTCAAAAACATATTCGCTTCCATTGGTGGTACCTTCCCAAATACAAAAAGGATTATAGGTAAACGAAACCTCTTCGGTATCGCCACTTTCTGTTGCAAAAGCTAAGGTATATTCTCCCGCTTGGTCCAATGATAGATTATCAAATAAAATACTTCCATTTGCTTCTGTAGTAAGAATTGCTGTACCGCTTAACAATGCACCGTCAGGACCTTCAGTTATAGAAACACTTATGTTTTGTCCTTCCGAGACTGATGTATCGCAACGCGTTGATGCTTGCACACTTATGGCATCAAGGGTAGCAAAGCCACATTGATTAGCATACGAAGGAATACTTAATTTTCGAGCCGCATCTGGATTCGCTAATTCTAAGTCTACGGTGTAAATTTTCAGTCTTGGTGCAGAACTTAACAAAGATAATCCAGCATTATGGTTCAAAAATAATTTTATAGATTTATAGTTTTTATTTGCTGTTATTTCTATCGTTCCGCTTCCGTTGTTTAAACCTACAACCGACACTAACGAATTATTACTTCCAGAAAATAAGACCGTTTCAGTGTTGTCATTTTCAATACCAATAATTTCAAAACTGAGTCCCGTTCCTATACCAAGCAAGTTAAAGCCTGTTGTTTCCGCCAAAAAGCTTACGACATCCCCAACCATCAATAATTCATCAAAAGTAAATGTCTGAGAAACACTCCCAGAAGAGCACGACGGTAGTGGCAGTAATTGACACGAACCAGCTCGAAGAGTAGAATGAGTGCTTGAGTTTCCATCTAAGGCATTGGTTAAACCAGAAAACGAAGAATTAGAACTCGCAAATCCAGATGTAGTTGTTCCTCCTAAGTTAGGACAAGTAACACTTTGTGCAGTTAAAAAACTAAAAGCCATCATCAGAACAAGTGACAGCAAAAAACGGAAGGTAATTTTAGCATTCATGTCGTATAGTTTTGTAGTTTATGTACTACAAATATAACTTATATTTAAACGTGAAAAACAAAAAGTTCAAAAAAATAATTTGAAAACTGAGAAAAGTCAAACCTCAACAATTTTTATCAAAAAAATGCCCAGTAATTCCACCTAATCACTGAGCATTTAATAAAAACATAAGTTTAATAGGGGTAATTTTATTCTTTTACAAATTTATGTGTTAGCAATTCTTTCCCTTCTTGGATTACTTTAATAAAATAAATACCACTTGGGAAATTAAAATTACTTACCACAATCTTGTTTTCATGCGTAGAAGAAGAGTAGGTTTTATTCGTCAGCTTTCTCCCTAACAAATCATAAAGCTCGAGTGAATAATCTTCAAAATTTGTAGGCAACTCCAAAGTGAATGAATCCTTAACAGGATTTGGATACAAAAGTGAGTTTAACTTAGAAAATTCAGCAACTGAAAATGTACTTTCCTTAAACTCAATCAAAAACCTATTAAACGCTACAGAAGCAGAAATAGCAGGGTCCACTTGGAACGTATAATCATTATTGCCTTCTACTAATGGGGTTTCAGTACCTGTGTAATTATCTTTTAATAGTGCATTAACTCCTTCAAAATCTGAGGCATTAATAGACATTCTGTAATTTTGGTGCTTATGAGCATTTAAAAAGAGTGGTAACAAGTCATCTGACGTAGGCAAATCCCTTAATTCGACCGCTAACAATTGGTTTCCAAAAATTCTTGCGAAGTTTTCATCTAAATTACCAAGTTTTCTAATATCCCCAGCTCCCAGTCCATTGTTAGCGCCGTCTTGAAAAATGATTCTTAATCCGTCCAAGGGTGTACTACTATCATTTGCTTTATAAAGCTCTAAGTTGATATACTTTCGGTTGGAGTTAGAAAAAACTTGCACCTGATTTTCTTCTATCTTTTTATTGGATTGGTTGTAATTTAATGAAACCGAACCACCTGACGCAACAAACATAACCGCTTGCATCGGTTGTAAAATGTTTGAAACTTGAGAACTTGACAAACTTGCTTCTCCATTTAAATCGTATTCAAAAATAGTTCCTGCTGGACTCTGATTAGGGTCCTCTCCAAAAGGCCCCGTAAGGTAAGCAACCCAAGCACCTCTTCCTCCTGGTTCTCCTACAGTGGGTGTTCCTCCTAAACTCGGATCCCAATAGTAAAAATAATTTTCTAAATTAGATGAAGCGCTTATTACCTCAGCTACGTCCACTTGCGACCAATATGGGTTTCCTGTAAGAATCAAATCACCTTGTGCATAATTGTTATCAAAGGTATTGGTAATACTAGTCGAAGGATTTGGCGTGCCTCTAGTTCTAAGTTTTGTGTCTCTTGGCGGTGTTGCATTTTGGGTAATGTTAATTTCACTGTCTCCTCTTACCATTAGTCGTACAGACGCGTTTGGCGAAAGCGAAGTATTGGTTGTTGTGGCAGCCGACCAAGACTGAGTTCCGCTGCTGTAAAAAAACATCGATGGATTTCCAGAAGGGTTCCAATCAAATCCATTGTTATCTATATTCAAGGTTGGACTTGAACTTTGGAAACCATTTCCAGTAATATGAGTTCCATAACCTGTCGGAACAGAGGCATCGTTATGAGCTGAAGCTCCTTCTTGCCAATTGGCATGAATGCTTCCACTCATTGATAACGATGGCGAAACAAAACGAAAAGCACGTCTTGCGGGAAAGCATTGTTCTGCTACCAAACCTCCCTCAATCAAACCTGCTTGGTTATTTACTTGAGCCACTTTTAAGTTAGACGAGTTAAAATCGCAGTACAAAGTTAAATTTTGATTGCTTCGAAGGGTTGTAGTACCAACGGGTAAATCCAAAACATTGTTTACAAACACTGAATTAGTAAGCGTAAGAATTCTTCTACTCTCGTCTCCTCCTATAACACTTAAATTAAAAAGCATGTTAGACAATTCTGGAGCATCTTGGTTCATTCGTAAATTAACTTCACCTTGACCGCCAACCAAAAGTGAAGACTCCATACCTCCTACAATAGTCCCTTGACCAACAATTGTTCCGTTTAGTGTAAGTGTATTGTTTTCTCCTATACTAATGGTAGCACCATTTTCAATAAACAAACTTCTAATCGTTCTATCTTGGTCTAATAAAGGGTAATTTGGTGCGGAAGCAGGAATGCTGATGTCTGTATCTGGACTTGGTACAATATTATCCGCCCAATTAGATGGTTCTGCCCAATCTGAGCTAATTACGCCAATCCAATTAGTGTCAAAAATACACTCGCTTTCGAAGCCTTCCCAACGAAGGAAAGCATAGGATTGGTTGTCTGTTGTATTTATTCCCCAAGTAAATAAAGTTCCGTTTTCAACTTCACACTCAAAATCCCATCCGGCAGCGGTGAAGGTTGCTTCTAAGTTCATGTCGCTAGAAAAAGTGGCTGTGGCTGACGTATCGGGAGTCAAAACAGTGCCATCTATTAAATCGATATCCCAAAAGCTATTGGTTATATCGTTGACATTCAAAACACCTGCAAAACCACTAATTACTAAAGGCATATTGACTGCAGCATAAGCTTTGTTTATAATTCCCGTTCCTAAGACATCTATTTCACCCACAAAACCACCAACATTTACGATGCTTAATTCGCTAAACGAAGATGTGGTAGGTGACAAAACATAACAATCTTCAATAAGTCCAGCATTTACCAAACCAACAAAACCTCCAGCTGTTTGAAGCGCTGTCGTGAAGTTGATGTTGAAATTTTTTACATACGAGCTAAAAATACTTCCACTAGAAACTCCTACTAATCCACCAACTTGCAAACCAGAATCACCGAAAATTGAAAGACCATTAATCCCCACTTGTTGCAGGGTAACTTCAGCTGAAGTTCTACCAATAAGCCCGCCTACTTGAGTAGAAGCTTCAATAACAATTTGGTCTAAAACAATACCTTCAATCAAAACATTCGCCTCTATATCGCCAATTAAACCCCCTACTAACTCATCTGCTTCAATGGCAACTTGGTTCGTAATATCGGAAATACTTACACCATTTCCACTTCCATCGCCTTGAACGCGTCCAAAAACACCACCAACCTGATTGTTTGCCATAATTAAATTATCTTCTGCAATATTCAATTCTACAGAAGCATTTACAACACTAGATTGTTCAAATAAACCCGAAATCCCTCCTACTTGATCAGTGGCTTGAATTAAATTAAACTGAACACTAACCTCTTCTAAGTTACTAGTTAACGCAAAGCCAACCAGTCCTCCTACTTGATTGTTTCCAGTTATTTGGTCAGGTGTTAAAATAATTGTAGCTAAAGTTGAATTTTCTATATGTCCAACAGCGCCTCCTACTTCATTTGAATCGGCAGCATCGATACTTCCTGTGAAGTTAGACGAGGTAGAAAGACTTGAACTTACCAAATATCCTACCAATCCTCCAATTTTGGTTGAAGCTGAGTTTATGGTAATATTCCCCGTTGCAAGTACATCTGAAATATTAGCTGAACTATTCGCTTCACCAACAATACCTCCTACAAAACTTACTCCTAAAACTTCAATAGAAGAAGAAACCGAAGAAATACTCGTTGCGCTTGCTTCTCCAGCTAAACCACCTGTATAATTTTCAAGAGAATTTATACTTCCCGATAAAGTTATGTTTGTAATTGAAGAAGCACTTATGCGTCCGCCTAACCCACCTGCAAACTCTCCAAAAGAAGTTAGTGTAAAAGTAGTTGTACCAATGCTAACATCACTAATTGAAGAATTGCTTATGCTTCCTGCTAAGCCTCCAATATTTTCGAATCCAGGTTCGTTATTTTGAGTTACAACACCATCAATTGAAATACTTTCTACCATTGAATTGTTGGAAATAATTCCCGCTAATATTCCTATGTTTGAATTACCTGTTACAGAAGCATTGGTAAAATTAAGGTTGCTAATCGTAGCATTATCTAAGGTACCAAAGAAGGCAATTCTTTCTTCATTAAAATTTAAGGTCAAGTTAGATAAGGTGAAATCTTGTCCATTGTAATTTCCTGAAAAAGCCTCTAATTCACCTTGCGCAATCATTTGAAAGACATTGTCTCCTTCACATTCAAAATCGATGCTTTCACTTAGATCAATATCGGCTGTTTGAAGGTAAAATTTATCCCATTCCGCTTCATTATTTGCCAACCAAATCAAGTTGCCTAAATTCGCAATTAAATAAGGATTCTCTGAGGTTCCTTCTCCTTCGGGAGTTAAATCTGGCAAATCAAAATTGGTATTAAATATAGGATAAGCATCGTTTTCTGTAGGAACTATTCGCCATATATCTTCACTTCCAGCTTCACAGACAAAATCCCAATCGGCTGCTAAGAAAGTAGCCACAAAGTTAAGGTTAATTGTAGTTTCTCCGGTTGCATCGGAATTATCTAAGGCTGTAATATCGCTGTCATAAAAAGAATTAGTAACTAAATCTGTTCCTGTTTGGTTTGCAAATCCCACAGCATCTTCATCTTCTCCTGTTGCTGCAACTTCATTGGCAGCGTAAGATTTGTCTAGCAAACCACCAGTAATACTTCCTGCAAACCCACCAACATTGGTAACACCATTTACATTTCCACGAACGTAGGAATTGTTAACTTCTCCACCGGTAACCAGTCCAACAAATCCACCTACATTTTCATCACCATTAATTGCTGCGGAAGATAAAGATGTTCTTATCAGTCCACCTTCAAGTAGACCTACAACACCCCCAACATTAGCAACTCCAGTTGCTGTGGAAGTAATTGTTGCTTCGTTTACATAAATTGAGTGAACACTCGCTCCTGTTTCTACTGTTCCTGCAAGCGCTCCAATAGTAGACGAAGCCGTTATACTAAAGTTGTTCAAATTTAAGTTGAAAACTTCTCCGCTTAAATTACCAAACAAACCTACATTCGTTTGATTGGAGTTGATGAATAAATTTTCGATGGTAAAACCTCCTCCGTTGTAATTTCCTGAAAAAGTTTCACTACTATCGCTTGCAATAACAATCCAACCCCCATCTATGCCTTCACAACCCCAGAATTCGGTTGGAGATGCATCTATGTCCGCAATTTGTTCAAAAAAGGCGTCCCAACTAGAAGCATTTAAAGAAATCCACAGTAAATTTTCTAAACTTGCTATTAAATAAGGTTCTTCTACGGTACCTTCTCCGTCGGGTTGTATGGCTTCTGGAATAATTTGATCGCTGTCTAAATTCGGATAATCATCATTAATTCCAAGGGTTAAATTCCAAATAAAATTGGTTCCATTTGTAGTTTCACAAACAAAATCCCAGCCTTCTGAAATATAAAAAGATTGGTCGTTCATAGTTGCGGTATCTTCGCCACTCCCATAATCTGAAGTTGATAATCCTGTAAGCTCTTCGTCCCAAAAAGAAGCTGTTACGGTTCCTCCAGTTCCGTTTCCAAAACCACTCGGGGTGTCCGAAGTAGAAGTTGCTGACACAGTGGAATAGGAATCTTCAATGGTTCCCGCCGTAAATTCTCCCACAAACCCTGCAACAATTGAGTTACCCGATATTGTACCTCTTGCATAGGAATTTCGAACAAGGTTATTGGCATTTGTTATTTTCCCTACAAATCCGCCAACAATAGCATCTCCTTCAATAGCAATTGCGTTAACATAACTTCTTTCTATACGGCCGTTACTCCCTCCGACATTATCTAAAAGACCAACTAAACCACCTGTGTTGTTTGCATTTGTAGAAGTAATTACAGAATTTTCAACAGACGAATCTAAAATTATCGCATTGTTATTTCTTCCAACTAGCCCACCTATATTTGTTCTTGGAATATCTGTTGCTGAAAAAACAATCGAATTTACCACATGACAATTGGAAATAATTCCTAGTGAAGAAACCCTACCTGCAATGACTCCTAATTGAGAGCCACCGGTGATTGAAGCGTTTTCTATGCGTACATTTTTTACTTCTCCAAGAACATTGCCAAACATACCAGTAGATTCAGCAGTTCTTAGTATAAATAAACTATCTATTGTAAAATTTTGTCCGTCGTAAACTCCCGTAAACCCTCCTTCTGAAGAAGTCCCAATAGAAGAAGTCCCAATAGGACGAAAACCTCCACCTAACGAGGAACTCGCTGATGCATTAATGTTGGCTGTTTGAATGTAATTTGCGTTTCTTCTCGTACTATTTTCTTCGGGTGTTGCAGCCGCATCAGATATCCAAAAAAGATGATTAAACGTACTTACTTCGTATGGGTTGTCGGAAGTTCCCTCACCCGGTGGTTGCTCGGCGGTTACCTGAGAGAAAACTCCAAGTACCTGAAAAAACAGGATGAGAATTAAGGTAATATTCTTGTTCATAATTATAGTTGTTAATTGCGTCAAATATAATAGCTTAAGTATTAAAACACAAAAACAAAACTATAAAAAAGAATCTAAAATAGTAGTATTTATACTACAAAAAAATAATTTTTTTACTAATACTCGTTAGGAGTTGAAATTACTGGAAAAGAAAACAGCCCGTCCTGACCGTTTCGGGAATGATTTTTTTCTTTATGTGAATTAGAAAAATCAACAAGTAATTCAATTTATTTTAGTTTCATTTTAAAGTTCAATTAGTATGATGGTTTCTTTTTATAATGAAGCAGAAAAGAAAAAAGGGCGTTTTATTGCGGTAATTTCAATTGGTAAAGGGTATTATTTATATCGTGTCTCATACACGTTAATGTGGTGCAACTCATGTCCCATCAAAATAAAAGGGATAGCCCTTGTGCTCACAGGTCCCGCACTAGCTTCACCTAATTCATTTAACATGCTTTTATCGAAGCCTTTAAAAAGTATGATATTGGATTGTCTTAGTGAAACATATTCATCCTTGAGCTGATCCATGGTTTTTTCATTAGCTTTAGAGGGAGGAACAAAGGCGTTTTCATCAAAACCTGGCAATGGAGTTTTATCGCCTCTAGCAATGCGCAAAGCACGATAACAAAAAATACGTTCGGTATCTATAATGTGTTGAATCATCTCTTTTACGGTCCATTTGCCTTCGGCATACTGGTAATGATACTTTTCCTCAGGGATGTCATTTATAAATTGAGTAAATACTTCTTTACTTTGTTCCAAGCCTAAGATTAGTGGAGTTTCTTGGTTAACTCTATTTAAGTACAAATCATAATAGGGTGCATATTCTTCCGAAGTAATCTCTTTTTTTAAAACCATAAGAATATTAATTTACTCGTTTAACATAGTTTCCTTCTCTTCGTTGTTTTTCTTCTATAAGTAAAGATAACTCACGTCCGACTTCACCTTGTACGGAAGAATTTTCTTCTGCTCTTCTTATCAAATAAGGCACAACATCACGAATCGGTCCAAAAGGAACAAGTTTTATGGCATTGGAGCCAACTCCAGCAATATTATAGCTAATATGGTCACTCATTCCGTAAAGTTGCCCGAACCAAACACGTTCATCGCTACTTGAAATACCTTTTTGCTCGAGCAACTCTAAGGCCATATAACTACTTACCTCATTATGGGTTCCAATAAATACATGTATGGTTTCTAAATGATCTAAGCAATAGGTCATAACAGCATTAAACGTAACATCGGTCGCTTCTTTGTTTTCACATATAGGCGAAGGGTACCCTTTTTGGCTAGCGCGCTTGTTTTCTTTTTCCATGTAGGCGCCTCTCACAATTTTAAAACCTAATTTAAACCCCTTCGCTTTGGCACGTTTGTAGATGCTTTTAATATAAGCTAACCTATCCCAACGGTAACATTGTAAAGTATTGAATATGATTGGTTTTTCTTTATTGAATTTTTCCATCATTTTTTCAATCAAATCATCTGCCGCATCTTGCATCCACGTTTCTTCCGCATCAATAAGCAAACGAACGTCTAAATCGTATGCGCGTTGACATACGCGCTCCAAACGTTGTTGAATTCTTTTCCACTCTAAGGCTTCAGCTTTTGTAAGCTCTTCATTGGCCGTTACTTTTTGCCAAATTTCGAATCTTCCGAGACCAGTTGGTTTTGCAACTGCAAAAGGTATTTCTTTAGCTTTAGAAGCAAATTCAATAATCGCAATTTTGTTGTCTGCTGCTTTGTTAAACTCTTCTTCTGTTTCTTTTCCTTCAACAGAATAATCCAAAACACTATGTACACCTTTTGTATGCATCAATTTCACCAAAGGAAGACACTCTTTCTGGGTCTCACCACCACAAAATTGTGCAAAAATGGTTTTGCGTATGGCCCATTCAACCGGAAGCCTTAACTTTAAGGAAAGATTTGTGAAAAAAGTGAGTATTGGCACCATGTAAGGTATACTCATAAGCTTGAATATAAACAAAGAACGCTTTAAATCGTCGTCCGTTTTTAAAGCAAAGGCATCTTTGGTATTATTAAATATTTTTGCGTCTAACATAAGGTTTAATTTTCGTCGCCAAATATACAAACAAGAATGAGGAAAATTTTACGCAAATAGCTTATTTTCGCCATTTAACAATAGATTATTAGAATGCAAACACTTTATATTGATGCTTGTCCGATATATTTTTCATCTGAAGGTTTCAAAACATTGAATCAACAAATTGAAGAGGAGAAGTATTCTTCCATATTCATTTTAACAGATACAAACACCAATGAGCATTGTAGTGCCTATTTCCTTTCACGGTTAACAACCGAAAAACGTATTGAGGTAATTGAATTTGAAGCCGGCGAAAAAAACAAAACCTTAGACACTTGTACGCAGCTTTGGGAAACACTTTCTGAATTGGGCGCCGATAGAAAATCGCTTTTCATAAATCTAGGTGGAGGAGTAGTTACAGATTTAGGTGGGTTTGTGGCATCTTGTTTTAGACGAGGGATCGACTTTGTGCATGTACCTACTAGCTTGCTGGGAATGGTAGATGCATCTATCGGAGGTAAAAATGGGGTTGATTTAGGTGCGCTAAAAAATCAAGTTGGGATTATACGAAACCCTAAAATGATTTTGGTTGATACCTCGTTTTTAAAATCACTTCCCCCTAACGAATTACGAAGTGGTTTAGCTGAAATGCTGAAACACGGATTAATTTACGACAAAAAGTACTGGGAAATGTTTTTAGAACTCGGTAAACTAACAACCGAAGATTTGGACTTGCTAATCTATGCTTCTATTCAAATTAAAATCGAGGTTGTAAAGCAAGATCCTACTGAAAATGGAATTCGTAAAATTTTAAACTTTGGCCATACCCTTGGTCATGCTATCGAAAGTTTTTCATTGACACATCACGAGAATAGCTTGCTTCATGGTGAAGCTATTGCAATTGGTATGTTACTCGAAGCTTATATTTCTAACCAACTTTTAAACTTTCCATCCGACGAACTCAAACAAATAAAAGAAATTACGCAAGCCTACTACCCAAACCCTAGTTTCTCATCGCAAGATATAGAAGCCATCATCGAGCTTTTAAAATACGACAAAAAGAATAGCGACGGAAACATCAACTTTGTTTTACTTCATCAGATAGGTCAATGCAAAATTGATGTACAGGTGGAGAACAAGTTAATTTTTGAAGCCTTTAATTACCTAAAATCTTAATTACAACAGGTAGGAAATACCTAATCCAACAAAGTAATTCCTCGGTAAACCAGGGTAGAAATAACGGGGTTGCGCACCACCAAAACCAACGGCGTTTGGCAAAATACTCGCTGCATAAGCTTTGTCTAACAAGTTATTTATTCCCGCATTAGCAGTAAATTGAAACTGGTTAAAAAATTGTTTAGTATAAGCTATTTTTATATTGACTAATTGGTAGGGGTCTGAATTTAAGCTATTAAAATCATTTAAAGGAATTTTACCCACGTAGTTCCAATTGGCATAAAAACTAAAGTCGTTATAAAACACATCAAGACCTAAATTAAGTTGTTGATTAGGAACTCCTGTGAGTTTATTCCCACTAAAATCATTTTCTTCGTCGATAAACTCTTCAAATTTAAAAAAGTTGAAACTACCTGAAAAATAAGGTTTTAAAATGATTTGTTTTGCCATATTGATATGAGAATTCAGCAATAATTCAATTCCATCATGCCTTGTTTTTCCTGCATTTCTACCTACAAATTGGTCTTCTGCGATACGCTGAGCAACTAGTAAATTAGCAACATTCATGCGGTAGGCATTTACTTCTAAAAACAATTGATTAGCTAGCATTTTTTTTCGGAAATTAAGCTCGTAATTCCAGGCGGACTCTGGCTCAAGTGTGGTATTCAATCTTCCGTCAGGCAGTAGACTTTCTGAAAACGTAGGTACAGAAAAACCCTTACTAACAGATGCATGAAAACTAGTTCCTAAATTTGGTTTGTAATTTAGTCCCGCACGTGGATTAAAACTTAATGGATAATTAAAATCGCCCGATAAATCTTCGCCATTGTTCAAAAATAAATCGTCCACTTGGTAGCGGGTTTGCTGCAAACTTGCACCCAATTCTGCACTCCACTGATCCGAAAATGAATAACTTACTTCAGAAAAGGTAGTAAAAAAGCTTCTTTCTTGTTCGAAACGAGTTAGTAAATCACCAATTACGCTACCTTCTCCAGGAAATTGTTGATAAAGATTCTGTGATGTTTGGGTAGAAAACCACTCATTTTTAAATTCGATTCCCGCAGTAAAAAGGAGTTGGTCTGAAAAATTTGAAGGCTTCCAATGAAAAACATTTCGGGTACCTAGCATTAACTGATTTTCTCCTAAAATATCGAAAGGACGCGGCTCAAAAGCATCTTTAAAGTTAACAAAAACACTAGATGCTAGTTTAGATTGTTTTGAAAAGTGATGGTGTAAACTAACGCCTAAAACCAACCTATCGTAAGATTCAAATCCTTCCGAAGCACGCCATATAAACGCAGCTTGGGAGGGGTTTTCCCTAAAGTCGTCTAAACTTAAGGAACTAGGTATAAATGCTTTTAATTTGGTGTAAATAGCGGTAAAATCTAAACTTGTTTTTTCATTGGCTTTAATTCTTCCTAATAAATTGAAACTTTTCCTGTCGTATGCACTATTTTCTCGAAATCCTTCTTGCTGTAGGTGATGATAAGCAACCAATAAACTTGAATTTTCGGTGGCTGATTTATACAACATGCTGTTTTTTTGTAAACCATAACTCCCTGTCAAATGGTTATAAGCAATTGAGGGTTTACTTACTTCAAACTTTGGTTGTAATACAATTACACCTCCAACTCCGCTTCCATACAAACTTTGGTTTGGCCCTTTTATAATTTCGATATTGGATAAAACTTCCATATCAATATCTTCTAAAATAGTTTCGCCGTTAGCATCAGTAAGTGGAATTTCTCCAAGGTAGGCATTAAGTCTATTTGTAGAAAATTGTGACCTACCCCCTATTCCCCGTATCGTAATTCGGTTGGTATTTAAAGCTCCTTGTTGCATTAGCACTCCAGGAACTCGATTTAAAACAGGCGTTAAAATAACAGCTTCAGCACGTTCAATTTCTTTCTGTTGAATAAAATGACTCACTCGACTAGTTGAATCTTGATTAAAAACCGTGCGAAAACCTATCAATTTAACTTCTTCAATCGATTCTTCTGAGGATTGCGAAATAGAATTTAATGTAAATAAAAAGAAAATTGAAAAAACTAAGGCATAATTAGTATACATAGCATGCTTTTTGAAGCCGCTAAATTCACTAAAGAAGTAAACATATACTTTATAATTAAGTTATTTTTATAAAGTAAACGTAGGAAAAAAAGTTGCTGGATTAATAGGGAAATTCAGTAAAAGAGAAGCAGGTTTATGCATCCGTTATTTCGATAGATAAGTATGTTAATTATCAACTAAGGTAAAAAATGAATGATGAATCGTATGATTCATCATTCATTAAAACAAGGTTTACATGCCCAATAAATAAGCAAAAATAAGCGGTGCGACAATCGTTGCATCACTTTCTATAATATACTTTGGTGTATCAATATCAAGTTTACCCCAAGTAATTTTTTCGTTAGGAACAGCTCCTGAATAGGAACCATAACTAGTGGTTGAATCAGAAATTTGACAGAAATAGCTCCAAAATGGTGTGTCTGTTCTTTCCATATCTTGGTATAGCATAGGTACCACACAAATGGGAAAATCTCCTGCAATACCACCTCCTATTTGGAAAAAGCCTATTCCTTTAGCTGAATTTTCTGTGTACCAATCAGCTAAGAATGTCATGTATTCGATTCCTGACTTCATGGTGGATGCCTTCAACTCACCTTTTAAAACATAGCTCGCAAAAATATTCCCCATGGTAGAATCTTCCCATCCTGGTACAACAATCGGCAAGTTTTTTTCTGCAGCTGCATACATCCAAGAATCTTTGATATCTATCTCGTAATATTCTTCCAAAACTCCTGAAAGTAGTAGTTTATACATGAACTCGTGCGGAAAAAAACGTTCTCCTTTGGCTTCTGCATCTTTCCAAATTTTCACGATATGCTTTTGTAATCTTCTGAAAGCTTCCTCTTCAGGAATACAGGTATCTGTTACACGGTTTAACCCATTTTCTAACAAATCCCATTCGTCTTGTGGAGTCAAATCTCTGTAATTAGGAACTCTTTTGTAATGTGAATGAGCTACCAAATTCATGATATCTTCTTCTAAATTTGCTCCCGTACAAGAAATAATATGCACTTTGTCTTGACGAATTACCTCAGCAAATATTTTTCCTAACTCTGCTGTACTCATTGCTCCTGCTAAAGAAACAAGCATCTTTGAACCTTGATTCAATTGTGCTTCGTATCCTTTAGCGGCATCTACCAAACTTGCGGCATTAAAGTGTAAATAATATTTCTCTATAAAATCTGTAATGGGTTTACTCATGATTCTGTTATTTCTATTGTTTCTGTTGTTGCTATTGCTACTATTGTTGCTATTGCTACTATTGTTTCTGTTGTTGCTATTGTTGCAATAACTACTGTTGTTTATGTTGTCTATACCGTTGTTATTTTTTCGTTACTCGCCTTAGCTTTTTGAATTAGTAATTAAGGAATTTTAAAAAAATTTATTTTTTATGGTGTCGTATGATATAATTTACAATTCTCCTGCCTTTTGTAAAATCAAATTTTTTAAGTTTTTACTTATCCAAACATTATTTTTTATCAGTTGATTCAATAATGGTTTTAATTCAGTAATCAACCCATTTGCCTTAGCTTTTAATAAAATCCCAATTGTACCAGTAAGCTTTAAGCTGGCAAGCTTTGCATGAAAGCGACCAAGTTTTTCATCTATAATTATCAAGTCTGCATTTAATTCTGTAGCTAGAACAATTGCTTCTGCTTCGCCTAAATCAAGGTCTAAAAAATATTTTAATGAGTTTTTGTCATTAATTTTCAAAATATTTATCCAACTTATTTTTGCTAAATCCTTGTAATATGGTTTAGTCTTTCCCGCTTCAATCTCTTTATAAACAGCATTAGGAATATAAATTTGTTCATACAACTGCTTTAACAAATCAAGGCGATTTAACTTTAATAAAGATATTATTGGGGTTGTATCTGAAACAACTTTAAGCATTCATCACATCTTTACTTAAATCATCTTCATTATACGTCTCAAAAAAGGGAACTTTATAATTGGATAGTAACTCCAAAAATTCAACTCTCGAAATATCTAAAACTTTAGCCGCTATACTAGAAGAAATCTTACCCATTTCATAAAGTTTAACCATTGAACTTACCTTCATTTCGAACTCAAAATCTTTTGCATTTAATTTCAATGTATTTGCTAAAAACTCGGGATAACTTATTTGTATCATTACTTTTTAATTTAGACTTTAACAAATATAATTAAATAAAATAAGCTGCTACCCCAACCTATTTAAATTGCTAAATAATATTTCTCTATAAAATCTGTAAAGGGTTTACTCATGATTCTGTTATTTCTTCAGTTTCTGTTGTTTCTATTGGTGCTATTGTTGCTATCGAGGCTATGGTTTCTTTTCTTTACTGTTTTAAGGGTTAAAAAACTAAAATTCGCTTTCGTCTTCCTCTGTTAAAATTCTATCGCTATAAAATTTATAAGCAAGCATCTTATAGTACAATTTAGCAGCTAAAAAATCAGAGGATTTTTCTTCTGAGTTAGGACACAATTCAACTATATCGAAGCCCACTACATTCTTCTTCTTGAAGATGTACTTTAAAAAATCTAGGGTTTCATACCAAAATAATCCTCCTGGCTCTGGCGTTCCAGTTCCGGGACAAATTGACGGATCAAAACCGTCTAAATCTATTGTAATGAATACATTCGGCGTCATTTGTCCGATAGCATCATCCATCCAATCGTCGTACAAATTATGGGCAAAATAAGTTCTGCCTTCGTCCATGTGTTCTACTTCAGAAACATCCATAGAACGAATTCCAACCTGAATTAAATTGGTGTTCTTGCTTGCTTCGTGTAATGCGCAGGCGTGGTTGCATGTCGAGCCTTCATAACTTGCTCGCAAGTCTGCATGTGCATCTATTTGCACAACGGTTAAGTCTTCAAAAGCCTCATTAAAAGCGCGAATACTTCCGATAGAGATAGAGTGTTCTCCTCCAAAAAGGGTAACAAATTTTTCTTGTTGAAGATAGCTTTTTACTGTTTTGTGTACAGCTTCTACCATTTTTTCGGGAGAAGAGTTTTCAGAAACTGGAGGTGCTAGATACACTCCTTTTTTGTAGACTTCTGATTTTGTTTCGATGTCATACAATTCCATGTTTTCTGAAGCGTCTAAAAATGCATCAGGGCCCTTGTCGGCACCTTTTTGCCATGTGCTTGTTCCATCATAAGGGACGGGAATAAGTACTACTTTTGCTTCGTCAAGGCGAGCATACTTGTCTGGAATTCCAGCGTAATTGCGTTTAGCTGTCATGATAACCTAGAATTTTTAATAAATCTTCGCTTTTTTGTTGTTCTCTAAATAATTCTGTTGATAGACTCCCGTCTGCATTTTTTTGTATTAAAATATGTTTTGGTGAAGGGATTAAACAATGCTGTAATCCCCCGTAACCGCCAATTGTTTCTTGGTAAGCACCGGTATTGAAGAAGCCTATGTACAATGGATTGTCTCTGTCGTATTTAGGCAAATAAATAGCGTTCATGTGTTGTTCAGAATTGTAGTAATCGTCGCTATCGCAAGTGAGACCTCCCAACAAAACACGTTCGTATCGGTCTTGCCAACGATTGATGGCTAGCATGATAAAACGTTTACTAATAGCCCAAGAATCTGGCAAAGTGGTGATGAAAGATGAGTTAATCATATTCCATTTTTCTCTGTCATTTTGTTGCTTTTGGTACAACACTTCATACACGGCTCCACCGCTTTCACCAACGGTAAAACTACCAAATTCGGTAAATATATGGGGTACAGGAACTTCTTCTTCTTCGCAGGTAAGCTTAATTTGATTGATCACTTCATCAATCATGTATTCATAATCATACGTAAAGTAAAGTGAATTTTTAATAGGAAAGCCTCCACCAATGTTTAGGCTATCTAAACTTGGGCAAATTTTCTTTAAGCGAGTGTATACGCGCAAACACTTCTGAAGCTCATTCCAATAATAAGCCGTGTCACGTATTCCAGTATTTATGAAAAAATGGAGCATCTTAAGCTCAATTTGCTCATTGTTTTTTATTTGATCCTCGTAAAAAGGGACGATATTTTTATAACCAATACCTAATCTTGAAGTGTAGAATTCGAATTTAGGCTCTTCTTCTGAAGCAATTCGGATACCAATCTGAAAATCTTTGTGGGTATCTTTAGTTAGTAAATCAATTTCTTCGTAATTATCGATAATTGGAATGCACTTTTTATGTCCACTGTTTATTAATTCTGTAATATTAGCAATGTATTTTTCACGTTTAAACCCGTTACAAATCACATACGTATCGTCCGTAATTTTACCATCTGCTTTTAATTGCTTAACAATGTCTATATCAAACGCAGAAGAGGTTTCGATATGGATGTTATTCTTTAGAGCCTCATCTAAGACATATTTAAAATGAGATGACTTTGTACAATAGCAATAATTATACGTTGCCTTATAGTCGTGCTTATCGATAGCATCGTTGAACCATTTTTTAGCTCGTTGAATGTTTTGAGAGATTTTTGGCAGGTAAGTAAATTTTAACGGAGCACCATATTTTTTAACCAAATCCATCAAATCGATGTCGTGAAACTGCAGCTCGTCGTTTTTTAAGGTGAATTCTTCTTGAGGAAAATCGTAAGTCTGACTGATTAAGTCGATGTATTTTGTGTTCATTTATAGGTATATAGCTTCGTCTAATATTTTTTTTTCAAATATACTAGTTTTTTGAAACCTTTGTAATAAAGTGTAAATTTTAATATGAATTTAAAAAGAATACATCACATACACCTGAAAAGATTTGGTTCGAAGACGTTGTCCAAAAAATTCAGCATTTGATGAGGTTACTAAATCTTGGAGCCCATAATTATACCTAGCGCCAAAAAAATAGTTTTCGTAATTGAAATTTAGTCCAAAAGCAATACCGTAATCTAAGGCGTTAAAATCACTTACACTAAAGGAGTTTGGGCTCAGATCTACTTGGTTTGGATTGGCTAAATCTGCATTAAACATGTAGCTAAAGTAACCACCTACTTCTACAAAACTTACATTCTTTTTACCAATGGAAACCAATAATGGTACTTCAACAAAATCGTTGGTTAAGGTAAATGGCGCATCATTTGTCCACAATCTTCCTGAGCGACGGGCAAAACCAATCTCAGGCTGAAAAAAGAATAATTCTTTTATAAAGGGAATACGTGTGAAGCCTGCTACTGCAAAAGATGCTTTACCGCCAATATTGGTAGGCTCATCCACATAAAAATCAGTAAAACTATAGCCTAATCTTGCACCATACTCAATGTTTTGGGCTTTAGTTGAGAAAGATACCAAACAAATTAAAACGGAAAAACAAAAAAAGTGATATGTATTTCTAATGGTTTGATGCATGTCTATAATTCTGTAGGTTTATCTTTTTTCCATTGGCCTTTGTAGGAAGTATTTCCGTCTCTATCGTATAAAGTTCCTGAGCCATGTCTAAGGTTGTCTTTAAATCCACCTTCGTATCGCTCTCCTGACTTGTAATAAAAAACTCCATTGCCCGAACGCATTCCATCTACGAAGTCGCCTTCGTATTTTTCACCATCAGCCCACTCAAACTCACCCTTACCATTGCGTTTATTGTCTTTCCATTCGCCTCGGTAAATAGAGCCTGTATTCCAAATTCCTACGCCTCCGCCATTGGCCATTTCATTTTTAGTTTCGCCAATATAATGAATCAGGTTTCCGTTTTCGTTTTTAAATGAGATTACTTTAACTGTTTCTTTTCTTGCTAAAGCCTTTTCAGATTCTTTAACTAGCTCGGTTAAGCTATCTAGTTTTTTTAGTTTACTTCGTCTTTCGTCAGAAAAAACATCTTGCACATTGTCTAAGCTATCCTTATAAGTTTGTAATTTTTCTTTTACATCTGCAAGTTGTGTACGCAAGTTGATCTTTGTGAGCTCATCGTCATTAGAATTACCTTGTACTTGTTTAGCTCTTTGGATGCGTTGTTCAACATAAGGGGCGAAATTTTTTGAAAGTGACAGAATACCTAAGTATTTTTGTTCAGATGATTTTGGATCGCCATGCAACAACCAATCTTCATCCGCTTGTAAAATAGCTTCTAAGATTGCTTTTTCCTCTTCCAAAGCGTTTAGCTCTTCAATAGATACGAAGTTTTCATTTGCATTAGCAAATTTTTCTTGTTGTTCAACAATATAATAAATACTGAAGCCTGTTATAGAAACTAATGCTATAATCGTGAGCATAAATAAGTTTATATAAATACGTTTTTTCTTTTTCTCTTCTAAGCTCATATCTTAATCTAAAAATCTAGTTTCAGGTATTTTCTTGTCGTATTTTCTTCCGTCTATGGTCCAATACACATTAAATCTAAAAATCCAACGCTCTGTGTACAAGGCCCCATCATTTCTAGTTTGCCCGGTGGTATACATTAAACTCACCGTGTATTTCATCTCTGGACTTGCCACATAGCCTAATATAGGTTGAATACGCAAATCCTCCATAGGCGAATCTACCACAGGATTACCGCTTTGCATAATGATTTCTGCATCGGGAGTAAAAAACCATGTTCCGGGTCTAATATCAGGTGTATTCAATGGAATATTCATCATGAATTTATATCGCCATCGGTTTCTAAAAATAAACTCTGAATTATCTTTTGCATTGCTTCTATTGAAACGGTGCTCGAATCTCAATCGGTGAAATATCTGAAAACGAGACTCCTTTTGCGTAAACATATACTCATGCCATAAACGAGGCTCTAATGTAAGTGTTTCAAAATCAGGATTTGCAGGATCTGGAGTAAAATTTAACCGGAGTACAGGACCAACCGTTGCAAAAAAACGCTCGTTTACAATGTATTGTAATCCGTGACGATTGTATATTTGAGTCATACGCCCAACAAAGGAGGTGTTTTGATACCCACCTGTTCTAAAGTGGGTCTGAGCATCCCAATACAGTTTCTCTCCCAACCTTACTCTTCCGTAAGTTCCTAACCAAACAAAAGTGGTTTGGTCTTGTCTTATTGTGTTTTGTGGACGTGAAGATTCTTGCGCTTCAATACTTGAAAAATCCAACAAGAATAAAAATAAAAAAAGACTACTGAGGTATTTCACAAAAAATAACTTCATTCGGTATGTATCAACTTTTTTGGCACTTTTAAGGCTATATGTTTCTTTTTTAAGATTCATCTAAAGTGCTTTATTTGTTTAATTCTATTTCTAAAATATCCAAAATACGCGTTGGACTTTTTTCTCTTCTCAGTTGGCGCTCTTCATCTTTGGTATCTTTTTCTCTAATCTCAAGCATTGCCTTATGAAGTATATCTAAATTTTCTAGTCTGTTTTCAACTTCATCACAACTGAGGTTTTCTTCAATTAATTCTACTACATAATTGTGTAAAATATCATTATAGGCATTGAAAACTCTTTCTTTAGAAATTTCAGAAATATCTGTCATCATAAATGGATTGAAAACAGTTCTTGTGTAAACTTCTTTCACTCTATCTTTCTTCGATGGTATTTCTAAAAAGCGTTCGTATAAATCAAAATATTGATTGTAACACTTAATGTAATCTTGGACATTATCTTGTTTTTCATCCAAACTAGATTTTGCATACTGATTGAAAACTGCTTCCACTTGCTTGATCATTGCGTCTGCAATTTTTTCGTGGTATTGGTTGATTTCATCAGCATTTTCATCACCATTGAATAAACGAGTTAGTCTATCCCTTTTCTTGATTAACTCTGCTTCTCTTTCAGAAAGACCCTCTTGTTTTTCTATATCAGATTCAATCTTTTTAGATTCTTCCAATACATCAGATAATGCGTTTCTTAATTCTTTATAGTACTCCGCTATACTTACTAAATCATAATCGTAAGCCGAGCGTTGCTCAGGGAAAGCAAAAGAGAAAGCTCTCTCTTCGTCTTGGAATTTATAGTTAAGCTCCTCTTTAAATTTGTGGTTTGGGATTAAAAAAGGAAGTACTTTATCTCTTTTCACAAACTGAAAAATGGGAGTACTAACTTTTTGAGCAAATTTTTTCATTGCATCAACTTCACCTTCATAAGCTTTAATTACTTGAACGTTTTTAGCCAATTCTTCAAAACTAACTACACCAATTTCAAAGGCGGTATTGTTGGAATAATAATCGATAAATTCCTGGATATCACTTACAGATTCTTGAATAGACTCGATTGCATTGATTTCTTTGTTAGTGTATTCATACTTCCTGACTTTAAATTTTCCGTATTCAAAAAAATCATTGCCTTGCAAGGCTTCCCATACATTAAAGCCGTCATAAAATCCAAACGAGAGTAATGAGTTTTCAAGAAATCTATTTGCATTAGTAGAAAGCTCTCTTATACTAATATCAAGCGGAATGTCATTTTTTTCTTCAAGACCAAGGTTGGTGAACTGAAAAATCTCAAAATAGCCTTCATTCACGCCTATTTCCACCCAATTTTCTTCTTCTCTATCAACACTGGTATCAAACCCAACATGTTCTACTAAATACTTTTTTTCTTGGAATTCAAAATAATGAGATTTGAAAACCCCATTTTCAAAATCTCTGTATTCATCTAAATATTCACCGTTAATTTTATGTCGGATACGCCATTTCCCATCAAGTAAACCTTCTTCATTGAAGTTTCCTACGAGAGCGATTTTTTCAGAATTACCGGAGATAGACCCGCTCATTCTGTCTTCTTTGAAAGAAGTCTGGAAATAATAAAGTGAATCGGTTGGCTCTGAATTTTCGAAATTTTGAAATATGGCTGTCCAATCTCCTGAAGCCATACCTTCTTCAAAATTTCCAACAATTTTAAATTCCGTACCTGTAGCGTTATAGACTACCTTAAGGCCTTCAACTATAAAAGGTAATTCTTTTTTTAATTTCTTTCTACTAAAAACCCACTTGCCATTTTTCTTACCGTCATTATAAACCCCTATATAACCGATGCTTCTAGAAGTACGATTATTATCTTCATTGAAGTGAATTGACTTAAACCTAAAATTTCCATCAAAAATGGTATCCTTGCCATCTACTTTAAAATCGTACATGCGAATCCCTTTAATACTATCGTTTAACTGATAGTTCTGCCGAATAGAAGGCTTTTCTTCCTGTGCATATAAGTTTGTAAACGCAAAAAAACAGGCGATAACAATTACTGATTTATAAATGTATTTTCGAATTAAAGGTTTAAACATAGTGCGTTTTTAAAACATTCCTAAGTTAATGATTTCTTGTTTGGTAAGGTTTCTAAAGTTTCCTCTAGGCAAATTCTTTTTATCTAAATTAGCGAAAACGACTCGATCCATGGTTTGAATCTCATAACCGAATTTTTTGAAAATTCGCTGTACAATATGTGAGCGTTGGCTCCTTAACTCTATACCTACTACATTGAGCGGTTTGTGTTCTACGTAACTAATATCTTCAATAATCACTTTTTTGCCTTCAATAAAAGGGCCTTCTTTAATCAAATCAAGATCTTCTCTAGATAATGGTTTATCTAATTCTAATTGATAAATCTGACGAATCCCATTCTTGGAATTAGCTATTTTCTGAGCAAGCGTACCATCATTTGTAAGGAGTAAAAGTCCCATTACGCTAGTCTCCAATTTTCCAACAGGAGATAAACGAACCGTTGTTGCATTACTTACCAAATCAGCAACAGAACGACTTGATTTTTCTTTGTTTCCACTAACATAAAAGCCTTTTGGCTTATTGAGTAGCACATAGGTTTTTGGTTCAGGATTAATGCTTCTACCATCAAAAATTACGTTGTCTGTAGGCTTTACTTTGTAGCCCATTTCTGTAACTACTTTTCCGTTGACCGTTACATTTCCTGATTGGATATAAATATCTGCATCTCGACGCGAGCAAACTCCTGAATTAGCTATGTATTTATTTAGTCGAATTGGCGCATTAGGGTCTTTTAGGTTTTTGTCTACCTTGGATTGCGCTACCTCTTTTCGTGAAAAAGGATTCTTTTTAGCAGAATTCTTATGGTTTGGTTTACCTGTATTTTTGGGTTTCTGAGTCATTTTTTTCTTTGTCTATAATTTTTGCAAAGGTACGCTTTAGTTTTGTCAATCTTAAAACCTGTACCCCATATAAAACTGATACACAGAATGTCTTTGCGAGGTTGTATCAGCGGTGGGTACTTGTAGCACATTTAGTAAGCCATACCCATACCTTAAACCAACACTAAACCCCCAATCTGTAAGATAACCTAGACCAATGTTTGCGCTTAAATCATAGTTTCTGTAATTTCCGCTCACATCAGTAATATCTTCACCACTACCCTCAAAACGTTCGTAACTCGCATTTATTAAAAGTCCAAATTGAGGACCTGCTTCCGCATAAAAACCTTTGTTGATGTAGTATTTTGCCATGAGTGGGAGAATTACATAATCTAACTTTAAGGTGTTTGAACGACGTTCCCCCAAACTATTGAATCCACGCTCAGTTTCGCCTTGTCGAGAATACATTAGTTCTGGTTTAAATGCCCAATCTTCCCAACGCAATTCATACTCAAAACCGACCTGAACACTTGTTCTTACATTCATCCCACTTCTATCGGTAATCAAATCACCTAAAACAGTCCCGATTTTCAGACCGAACGAATGTTCTTGTGCGTTTGATTTTATTGAAAAACCGATAATTAGAATAAATAAAAAAATGTGCTTCATTGGTGAAAAATTGGTACAAATGTATGTAAATCATTACTATTGAGCAAAAGATATAGATGTTGTTTAAAAACTGTAAACTAAAGTTTACAGTTTAAATATTTATTTAAAACTATTTGTTAATATTCAGTTCAAAGTTTTTTTTACATTTCAAAATTTTACTATAAAAAGAGGGGGCTTAGATTTGTGAAAAATGCTAGTATACTCAAAAACAGATTATTTTTATACCAACAACACGCTATACACCTCCACTTACTCCGAAATGCACGTTGAGTTTGGAAAAAATTACGGTGACAATTATTTTTCTCAAAATCGAAATTTTGTGGGTATAGGTTATCGTTTTTGGGATTGGACAAGGCTTGAGCTGGGCTACATTTTTCAGCTAAACACCACAGGAAGTCACGACTTTGAAGTTTCGCATGGTCCCATGTTTTATTTGTTCATGGACATCTTAAGTAGAAACAAACGAAAATACAATTATAGCTACTAATTACAACTATCCCCTAATTTAAAGAAATGCAGTTTTTAAAATCCTTTAATTTTTTCTTGATTGCTATGTTAGCAATGTTATTTTCATGCCACACTAGCTTTGCTCAAGATGATTTTATCGATACCCAAAAAGTAAAAGGTGAAGCAACACATGAATTTCTTTATAACCCTTTTTATACCTATATCGGCACCTTGGAATTAAAGTATGAATACCTTCTCAATGAAAAATCAGGAGCTGGAATGCGTTATTTGTACACCTTCAATCACGAATTTATCGAACTTCGACAAGACATTTCCTTGTTTTATAGACGGTATTATGGAAAAAAATATGCTGGTGGTTTTTACAATGAAGTCTACCTAAGCTACAACTCTGTTGAAAATACAGAAAGTTTCATCCAAAATGAGCAAGTATTTGAAGTCAATAAATTAAGTCATAACGTTGGAATTGGTTTCGGCTTAGGTACAAAACTTATTTCTAAAGATGGAATTCTACTTGACTTAGGCGTTGGTATTGGTTATAATTTTTACAGAAGCGATTTCAACGATAGAGCTATTCCGAGGCTAATTACTTCGTTTGGGTTTAGGTTTTAAAATTTACCTTTAAATTTACCTTTGCCAAAGTTTGAAACTTTGGCAAAGGTAAAAGGTAATATCCAAGGTAATATCCAAAAAAAGCAGGGTACAACTTGCCGTTTCACCTCTTAACTTTTGCTATACTTCTTCACCAAAAATTCATTGCTTTTCTTCCAAAAGATAAAAATTTCTGATGCTGACGTTAAGAACTCATGATTATTGTCACGGAGTGCTAGCTCGACTTCCTTTGGATTGTGAGGGGCTTCAATTCGAAGTTGGGCGAAGCGAGAGGATAACTTGTGAATGCGGTTAGCCGTTTCTTCTAAATCTTCACTAGCTAAGGCATTTTCAAGTAAGTTCAATTCGACTTGATTTTCTTCCAACAAGAATATAAGCATTTCCTGCAAAGCCTCTTCATCGTCGCCTGTGTATTCTTTTAAATCTTCTAAACTATAACTTAATTGGTCAGAAATAGCTTTCTCGGATTTGATTAAATTTTCATTTACAACCTTTTTAGAAGTTGTATTTAATTGAAAAGCATCCAACAATAAACGCGTGATGTCCTTCTTCTTTACAGGTTTAAACAAGGAGTAATCAAAGGCTTCAAAAGTTTCCTTATCTTCTTCCGAAAGGAGCACGTTTGCTGTACAAATGACTGTAATTTTCGGTCTTGCTCCTGCTTCCTCAAGTGCTCTCAGTAGCTCGCTTCCTGTCATTTCAGGCATTTTCATATCAAAAATCACCAAATCATAATCTCTCTTTTCTTTGAGGTGCTCCAAAGCTTTAACAGAGCTGTTCATCAAGTTGATGTTGGCGCCCATTTGTTCAAAAATACGTTGGTACAATTGGGTAATTAACACGTCGTCATCTACTACAAAAATCGAATAATTTTGCAAGGCATTGGGGGCTAGTGTAATTTCTTCATCTTTCTTCTGCTGCATATCAGCCAAGTTTGCTTGAGCCAATTGAAAATCGATAGTGAAGCTAGTCCCCTGCTCTACTTCGCTTTTCAGGGAGAGTTTCCCTCCTAATTTCTGAACAAGGTTCTTTACAATTCCCATTCCTAAACCGGTTCCTTTCATTTTGTTTTTATGTGTTCCCGCTTGTTGGTAATCTTTGAAAATACTCACTTGTTCCTCCGCAGTCATCCCAACGCCGGTATCTTCAATAAAAATAGTGACATAAATTTGTTGTGCATCTTCTTCACTAGTATGTGTGTATCCAACCTTGATGTGACCTTCTTCGGTGTATTTAAGTGCATTATGTACTAAATTGTACAAAATTTGTTGCAATCTATATTGATCTGAAAACACATATACGGGGGAATCCGGATAAGAAAATTCAGCTCTTAAACCTTGATTTTGAATTAGTGTTTTAAAGTTAGCTTCAATTAGTTGAAAGACTTCATTTAGATTGAAAGCCTCGTTTTTAATTTCAAAAATACCGGCTTTAATTTTTGCCATGTCCAAAATTTCATTGGTCATTTGGTAAAGGTAATTGGAGGCGGTTTTGATGGCTTTTACATTTTCTTCATTTTGATCAAGCAGCTCAGTAAAACCAATAATGGAAGTAAGCGGCGTACGCAATTCGTGACTCATAGTCGAAAGAAACTTTTGTTTTTCTTCGGCTTCTCTCAGCGCACGTCTTTCACTTGCCTCAAGTTTTTTCTGGTAATACATGCTTCTATTGATGTCTCGAATAACAATATAAGCTGAAATCAAGGCTAATACGATAAAGGACAAAATAATGATTCCACTTGTTAATAAATACCTCCTAGACTTTTTTGAAAAATCTTCAATTGAAGTGTTGAATGCATTTACTTCCTCATATAAAATCTCATTCAAAATATTTTCGATGTAATTATTTACTTCGTAATTTTTTTGAAAAATGAGGGTCTCTTTTTCCTTCAGGGATTCAAGCATGCGTATTCTTCGCATTTGAATACGCTCAAAAATGGAAATGATTTTTAGTTCAGTTGGTTGCTCGTCTAAACGTTTGGATTGGCTGAGTAAGGTATCGACTCTAGTAGAAACTAAGGTGTCTAATTCTGACTGTTGAATAGCCGATTTTACATATCCTTCTTCCTTAGAATTTGGCTCTTTTTCTTCTGTTGAAGCAGTACTCGAACTACCAAAAATTCGCTGAAAAAAGCTTCGGTTATCCCTTTTTTCGCTTTCTATATCAATGCCTTTTAAAAAGTTTTCATCTTCCTTACTTCGTTCGTAAATTTCAGAAGTAATTTGCCGAATAATGGTAATCGAATCGCGTTGATTGAGGTTTAAATCGGCTAATTCGTCAATCAATAAACTTTCTAAATCGTTCAAAAAACGGGATTGACTTTCTTGGCGAATTTCTTCTAATTCCAAATACTCCTTTTGAATGGCTCGAAGCAAACGTGGGATGGTATCAATCTTTTTTTCATCTAAAGCATGGGTATTTTTAAATTGAATTTTGATAGAATCTAAATCGGCTTCAATTTGAGTAATTAAAGTATCAACTTTCCTTGATGAAAACTTTATAGAATCAACCAAATAAAGGTTATTCAGTTTGTTCACATTCAATGTGATGTCCTTTAAATAATTCGAGGTTCGCTGCGGGAAAGTGCCTTGCTCCACTTGTTTATTCAACGAGTTTAGACTAGTGTAAAAATAAATTCCTACACTAATTAAGCCTATTGCAATTACTGCAAATAGGAACAAGGTCTTTCCTTTGAGCTTAAACATAGGCCTACTTAATCCCTCAGTTGATGTAACAAGGTGAGTAATTCAGCGGGCTTGATAGGCTTTTTCACAAAACGTAACACCCCAATATCGCTTGCTTGCTGAATGATTCGTTCATCTTCAAACCTACTCATCAACAATTTTTTAGTGGTCGAGTTTTGAGTAGAAAGCCACTTCAGCACATCGATTCCGTCTTCATCGGGTAGCTTATTGTCAATAACCACAAAATCGAAACTCTCTTGTTGCAGCAGAATTTTAGCATCTTTAGCATTCTGTGCGTCTTTGGTATTTATCCCGTTATTTTTCAGAAACTTAGTTAGAAGTTTGCAAAAAACAACATCATCTTCAACGATTAATACATTCAAGTCCATAATTTACTGCGTTTCAAATTTTTTAATAGCGTGTTTATCAATTGCGTAGGTTGCCATTGCCGATTGTACAAATCCTGTAATAAGTTCGTCTATGCCTAAACCTAAAGTAGCAAAGTTACGGATATCATACAACATAAGGCGTTCATCTTCGTAAGACCATCCTTCCATTTGTTTTACGGATAAGTTTGTTCCGTAGAGTTCCCAACTATCTGCTCCTTCGGGTAGAGGCTTATTTAAGGGTAATCTAGCTCTTCGAGAATACACTGCCAAAGGTCTGATTCCGTTGGAAGTATAGCTCATCATTAAGCGTAAATCAAATGCAAAACTTCTGTTTTTATTGTCAGGAATTGTTCCTACATGATACCACGAATCTTGCTTTGACGCCCCTTTGATGTAGTTGCTATAAATCAGCTGTTGAATGAGGTAGGTTTCGTCTTTAGGATTTTTCTCTAAATCCTTCATCGCTCTGGCCAATTCCTTGTCCGAAGTAACGGTATAAACTCCTTGTCCTGCATTGCTATCAGGAACTTTAATTACCATACTTTTACCGAGTTTTTCAAAATAAATTGGCAACTCATCCAAGCTAACATCAAGGAAGGTAGTTGGCGTATTTATGCCGATGCCTTTGTCTTTGAATTCTTCATTAAAAGTTTGGTAAGCGGTGTATGCTTCAGATTTGTTTCTTCCTCCTGAAAGACAAGCTTCAATGGGGTTGAGCAACAAAGTTCGAGAGCCTACGGGAATTCTATTCCAAGGTTGTTGTGTTACATAACGAAAAGCTGCGCGAATGGGGAACCACTCTTCATCTTCGCCTCTTATGTAAAGTTTATTATCAATAAATTTAGCAGGAGGATCGGGGTCGTTTTGGTCGAATTTAGCCAAAAACACATCTTCTTGAAAAGCGTCTGCTAAAGTTGAAGCATAGCCTACGTTTTCCATGGGATTCTTGTCATAAATTACTGCTAATTTTCCCGTTTCGTTATGTTCATTTACAGCAGGCAAAAAAGTATCTTCAATCAGGCGTTTGTAACCTCCTTTTTCAACATTTAAGTTTAGTAATGGCATAGACTTTTGACCTGACGGACAAGAGTTGGTTTCGATTACCGTTAATTTTTTATTTCCTAACTGATTCGTAATATGCATCAAATCGGTTCCCGACCATTTGAAGTAGCGAGGTTTGTAATTCAGTACCTCGGCAATAGCCTCAGGGTCTGCCTCTGGATTCAATCGGCAGTAACGTTCTACATACTGTTCGTTGCGCATGTACAAAAAGTGGCTCACCAAAGGATGTATATTGGAATTAAGCACCCTCGGATACCAATGTTCCGAAGGCTCAAAATCTCCTGGTTCTACCAAGTGTACATTTTCTGTTATACTTAATTTCATGTGATTATTATTTAGTTCAAACTTAGTATTTCAAATTTGGTATTTGATGTTACTTATCTACCGGACTGTGCATGCAGGTAAATTCTTTATTCAGTATTCGTTATTCGTTATATTCTTAACTAAAGTCTTATTCTCGATACTATTTTTTTTCACTAAGGCTTCAAAAAATCACTCGAATAGACAAATTTTGTCATCTGTATTCTTTATTCTTTATTCTTTATTCTTTATTCTTTATTCTTTATTCTTTATTGTTTATTCTTTATTCTTTATTGTT
>JBHYFG010000021.1:0-41760 GCA_051859645.1 Psychroflexus sp.
TTCGACTCCTCTGGAGTCGTTGTCATCTTACTGTTTTGTTATTTCTATAAACATTTGACCCTGCTAGGGTCGGTTTTGGTGGTGAGCAAGCTCACTTGCGTAAAGTAAAGTTGTGGAGTTCGCAAGGTTCACTGTTGTAGGTTGTAGTGGTGTGTAAACTCACCGTTGTCGGTTTTTGGTTGTGAGCAAGCTCACTGTTGTCTTGCTCGTGGGACTTGCTGTTGACGGTTTGTGTTTGTCCCGTAGCGCTTTGTTAACGGGATTAATTCCCTAAGCTATCTAAATAGATAGAGTGGGCAGGCGATTACGCAATTAAAAATTGCTATCTCATTGAATCGGTTGTCGTTTTTTTTGGTTCTGATGAAGGGGGTCGTATGTTGAATATTAATATTTGAAAATTCTGTAATAATGGATTTTAATGAAACAAACACATGGAATGTAACGGATAAAAATTTTGGCTAAAGCCGTTGACCTTTTATTTTTATTAACCCCCATTTAAAAATGGGGGCTATTCATTTAAAAATGGCGGTTATTGATTTTTTTATTTGGTTGGTGGTGGTTCGACTCCTCTGGAGTCGTTTTCATCTTACTGTTTTGTTATTTCTATAAACATTTGACCCTGCTAGGGTCGGTTTTTGGTTGTGAGCAAGCTCATTGTTGTCTTGCTCGTGGGACTTGCTGTTGACGGTTTGTGTTTGTCCCGTAGCGCTTTGCTAACGGGATTAATTCCCTAAGCTATCTAAATAGATAGAGTGGGCAGGCGATTACGCAATTAAAAATTGCTATCTCATTGAATCGGTTGTCTCGCTCGTTAAACTCGCTATTGTCCGTTGTTGGTTTTTTTTGGTTGTGAGCAAGCTCACTGTTTTGAGGCTCGTGGGACTCGCTGTTGAACGTTGACGGTTTTAGCTGTAAGCAAGCTCATCGTTGACGGTTGTTTTTCTAAATCGCTATGCTGTCGGGACTAATACCAATTCACATGCAAGAAGCTTTAGCTTATGGAGAAGATTAGGTTGGAATATTCTTAGAACCATTTTAAGGGAACAACTTATAGATGTCATTTCTCTTTACAAATCTTGCTAATTCAACAGTGCTTTCTTCTTTATAAAAACCTAATCTAAAATCCCCAACACGCCATCGGTAAGCCGAAGAATACCCTTTCATTTTTTTACTATTATGAAGTTCTTCAATGGTCTCCGCTTTTTCAAGCTCTATGATAAAGTCTTTTATTTTAGTTTTCACTTTTTTATCACGGATTTTTTTAATATCCACCAGAAAACTTCGTAAAAAAACAATTTGCATTAGTCTAAGGCATTCATTACTTCTTCACGACTTACCACCTCATCTCTATCAGACTGTTGCATAAGCAACAACAAGCCTAAGTCCTCTTTTTCTTCTTCAGACAAGGATTTTAATCGCTCTTTTTCTTTATATTCTACATAAAAAGAAACCGCTTTTTCCATAATTGATTTTACGCTTGATTCTTCAAAAGCTGATAATATTTTCAGCTTTGTTAAAAGCCTTTCGTCAATATCAATATTTTTTCTCATGGTATAAATTTTGATTCAAAGATATAAAATGTATATCGTATACACAAAATACACAATGTTTTGTTTTACTCAAAAACACTAATAGTTCGCACTAATAACGACATTTAATAGTAAAATTGATATAAAAACAAGTCTTTGTTTGTCATACCGACTCCAATAACTACAGGAATGATGTATCTCATCCTGGTATTTATGTGCTGCTTTACTCTTCCTAAACTAAAAACCCTCACAACATTGGTTGCAAGGGTTTTCTGTTTTTAAGCGACATAATTACTTAATGGAACTTAATTGGCTTGGCGGGTATGCCAACGGCTGTGCAATTGGCGGGGAGATTTTTGTTAACTACAGCTCCTGCACCGATGATTGTGTTTTCTCCTATTTCTATACACTGTATAATTGAAGCGCCTATACCTACATGCGTACTTTCACCTATTTTCACACCTCCTGCTAAAGAAGCATTAGGTGAAATATGAGCAAAATCTTCAATAATACAATCGTGTTCTATCACAGCGGAGGTGTTAATTATACAATTCTCACCAATATACGCATCTGAGTTGATTATCGTATTAGGCATAATAACTGTGCCTTTCCCAATTTTGGAATAGGGAGAAATAATAGCACTTGGGTGAGCTATGGCTGGCGAAAGCTCAACGTTTTTTAATTTTTCAAAAACTTCTTTTCTTGCTGCGTTATCGCCAATACTTATGATGAGTGGATTTGAATTCAACTGTTCATCACTGTAATTAGAAACCACTTCTCGACCCAAAAAAAGCTTGATTTCAGGATTATCATCGAAAATGTATCCTACTTCATAGCCGTTACTTTCAATAATGTCTATTATTACTTTAGCGTGTCCGCTAGCACCAAATAAATTGATTTTACTCATTAATTCCCTTCAAATTTAGTAGCTGTAGCTTGTCCCTCTTGGTTAATTCCTTCCGAAACAAACACTTTCTTGATCGTTAAAAATAAAATTTTTATATCTAAGGTAAAACTTTGTTGATTCACGTATGCTACATCTAGTCTAAATTTATCTTCCCAAGAAATGGCATTTCTTCCATTGACTTGTGCCCAGCCAGTGATTCCTGGTTTTACTTCGTGTCTTCTTTTTTGTTCCTTATTATATAAAGGTAAATATTCAGGCAACAATGGTCTTGGCCCCACCAAACTCATATCTCCCTTTAATACGTTGAGTAACTGCGGGATTTCATCTAATGAAGTTTTGCGGACAAATTTTCCCACTGCTGTTAAACGCTCTGCATCCGACAACAAATTCCCCTGAACATCTTTTTTATCGTTCATGGTCTTGAACTTAATAATGCTAAAAATACGCTCGTTTTTCCCGGGTCGCTTTTGAAAGAAAAAAGGCTTTCCATTATTGGCTATGGTTAATGCAATGGTCGTCAAAATGAAAATCGGACTTAGCATTAACAAACCAAAAAATGCAGCGAGAAAATCGAATGTTGGTTTGATGGTTGATTTGTACATTTGGTTAGTGATTAGTGACTGGTGATTAGTGACTGGTGATTAGTGACTGGTGATTGTGATTAGTAATTGGTGACTAGTGATTAGTAAATACTAGTTACTGTTTACTTTTCACTAGTTACTGTTTATACTCCGCTAACAAAGCTTCCCAAACTACTTTTTGCTCGTACCTAGAGGTTATCTTTAATAAAAGGTTTTACTTGATACATTCTAAATATCTATAATATAAAGAACTCCATATTTTTTCAGAATCAAAATCGGCTTCAACCCTTTTCCTTCCATTTATACCATGTATTTTTTTTATGGCAGAATCTTCATAATACTTTTTTATTGCCTGATGTAAAAGGTTTATATCTTCATATGGTACTAAAATACCTGTCTTATTATTTACGACTGCATCCTTGAATCCTGGAATATCATAACCTACTACAGGAATCTGAAGTGCATTAGCCTCAGCTCCAACTAAGCCAAAGCCTTCACGTTTTGTAGGCAATAATAGGACATCTAAATATATCATTAATTGTTCAGGTTTTTCAACTTCTCCAAAACAATAAATGTCTTTATCAATTTCTAAATTGTTTTTCGTTAAAAAGCTTTTGAATTCACCTTCAGACTCGTCAGGTCCAATAACAAAGCCTACAAACCTAATACCTTCTTTCTTTAATTTTGAAAGCACTTTAATATAATCAAAGATTCCTTTTTCATCAGAAAGACGGCCGACATAGCCAATATTAAAGCGTCCATTAATTAAATTCTTTGTAGATTCATCTTTGATGATATTTTCAGGATTAAACCTGTTTTTAAAATCTATACCATTGATTGTTCCTTTTTCAATAACACTTATCTTTTCAGCTTTGCATATTTTTTTCTCAACAGCAAAGTTTTTTAAGCTTTCAGAAACAGCAAGAACTTGAGTTGCTAAACTACAAGTTAACTTTTCCATTCGATAAAGAATACTTTTTTGAACCGTATTCCCTCTTGCCGAAACTAACCCATGCATTTGGTATATAATGTTCTTTTTTAATAGTAGTTTACCTGCAAGAACCCCTAATAATGAAGCTTTTGGTGTATGAAGATGTATTATGTTAGGTTTTTCAGAATTGAATAGTCTTATAAGTTTAAAGAGACAATATAAATCCTTTTTAAGATCTATTTGTCTAGCAAAATTAATATGACGAACTCGTATGTTGGGATGCTTAATTTTAAATGCTTTATTAAAATGCTGATCATTAGGAATTACGACCAAGACTTCAATTGCTTTGCTTTGCATAAATTCGAGCTGACCGTCTAAAAAGTAATACGCAGACTGTGGTGCTGTGAAAACATGGACTAACTTCATAATATAATTGTCAAAATACTAGCAGGAAAGAACGGAATGAAAAATTAAAATTTTATTTTTAAAAAAGCAGTAAATAACTTACTTCGTTAGTTAAAAACATATCAAAACTTAGCTCCCTACAGGGATTTTATAATTTTGCAGTTCATTTATAAATGATTCATATTCTTCAATTATTTCTTCATTTATAACCGCATTTCTTTTTTTTTGAAGTAAATGAACAGAACCAAAGGCTTCTAATAATATGATTAGTAGTGATTTGAAAATTGATACACAGAGTAGACGAAAAGGAAAAGTTTTAGAATACTTCAAATACATTTTTCTTTCTAAATCATAGGCTTTTAAAATTTTTGATACTTTTATGTTTCCCTCTTCTCTATAAATATATAAAGGCTTCGATATTGACAACGCTCTAAAATCGTCTTTCGAACTTGCAGATAACCATAAGTCACGGTCTTGCGCTATTGGGAGAGAAACGTCATAATAATTTCTTTGATACCAAGATTTTTTTGCAACTAATGCAGCATGAATAAAACCTTGTCGACCTTTTAATAAACTATCAAGAGAATAATTTGAAATTTCCGCACCTCTACACCCAATTAAAGTTAAATCATTTTTTACAGACAAAACACCACTTGATACTAAATCGTAATCTTTTTGATTTTCTAAGATTTTAACTAACTCTTCTATGCGATTCGGCATCATTAAATCGTCAGCATCCATTCTAGCAATGTAATCATAACGTGCTAATTTTGTTACTTCATTTAAACGCGCCGCTAATTTTTTGTTTTTCCCATCGGAATACACTCTTACTCTAGGGTCTTTTATTGATTTTGCAATAATCAATGAGTCGTCTGTTGACCCGTCATCTATTAATATAAGCTCCCATTTTTTGTATGTCTGCATAAATACAGACTTTATGGCATCCAACAAATATTTTTCTGCGTTATAGAATGGTATAGCTATTGTTACCATAAAGATATCAAGGGATTTAATTCATATGGTGTCAAGTCTGACATTTTATCTAAATATATGTAATAAAAAACCATGTAGGCTAAAATAACTGATGCTCTAGTAATACCTAGCTTAAAAATTTTGACATCACTGAAAATTATTGGCCAGATAAGAGGAAATGCTAAACTAAAGTAAACTGAAAACCTTGCAATATTAATATCTTTCCCTGTCAACACTACAACTAAATAAATGATTGTATGGATATTGGCTAAAAACAAGAGCTTTTCATAATTAGAAATGTTTTCTGAACTAATTAAATTTCTAAAATAGATAAAAACAAAATTATTTAGTAAAAAAAATAAAGTTATAAGTTCGCCGCCTGTTGCATTTCTTTCTACGTAATCAGAATATCTTTCTATATATTCTTGGTCAAGTAAAACCAACAAATCACCCAGTAAAAATAAAGATACAGACAAAACTGAAATAATGAAGAAAAGACTTATGTAAGAAAACTTTATATTAATTAAGTAATAAAACGGCAAGATAATTATCGCAGTTTTGTGAAATAATGATGCTGCAAATACAAATAAAATAAAAAAAAATATTTTTCTGTATATAGCAAAATATAATGCAACTGCAACTAGTGAAGCTGCAATACCTTGTCTTGCTCCATTAAATGTAAATAGATAAATTGCTGATGTTATATATATAAATATTGAAAGTTTTTCATCTACAGATAATTTTCTGAAAACATAAATATAAGGTATTACCGATAATAGTGAAAATGTAAAAAAAAGAATCCAGTAATCATTTGTAATCTTTAAAATTAAATAATTAAAAAAAAGAAATCCAATTTCTAAACTGCCAGTTACTTTAAAACCAGTACTTAAAGTATATTCTAAACTCTTAAATATTCCAACATAATTCCCTGAATCTGTACCAACCCCCACTTTTCTAATGGCTGCGAAGGCTACCAAAGTAAATATAATTAGGATTATGGGTAAACTAAACATTTTATGGGTTGTCTTTTTGGGGATGGTTTGAGATAAAAGAACAACAATAAAAAGTAAAATAAAGTAAGGAATCATTTATTTATTTTGTCAAGAATGGTATTTAAAACTTCATGGTGTGCTTCACAGCGAATCATGTTATGAGCTACTTTTCTCCTAAACTTCGGAATCATGAAAGTGAAAAGTCTATTATTAGTAAATCTATTAAGATGAATAAGGATTCTATTAAATCCAAATAAATAAGGTAAATATAAACTTTGTTTAGATTTGCAGAATTCAATCCATGATCTCTCTAAATAAATATCATCATTGACTCTGATAGATTTATCTCTAATATCAGCAAGTAAAAGATTAGCTGATGATTCATCCATTTTTTTTATACCATAGTCTGTTGCCTCAATTGGTATTAAATTTAATTTTGGCTGGGTATTATCATTCCATTGTAATTCAATTACCAAACCATTATTCCAAGAGGGATTATTATTTCGGTAACCAAAAACCGAATTTCCTTGCCCATAGATAATTGTTTTGTTATTGTAATTATCTATGGTACCGATACAATGTGAATGCTGACAGGTTACCAAATCTGCTCCTTTGTCAATAAATTTTCTGCACTTCTTTTTTAACAAAGGACTTGGATATGGATAATATTCAGCACCACCATGATAAATTACAATCAGATAATCAACAATTGATTTAGTATTATCAATTAAATCTAAATCTTCTAATGGGTCAAAATAGTTAGAACCATATTCTTTCTCTGATGCACAATTAAATTCTTGTTCAGCAAAAGATATCCAACCTATTTTAATTCCATTTACAACAGAGATAAAAGGTTCTTTGGCTTTTTTTAAATTTTCAGCTGCTCCAAGCGTAGCTATATTTGCTTTTTTACAAGTATTAATTGTGGAAGCAACACCCTCTTCGCCACAGTCTTTTATATGATTGTTTGCTAAACTCAACAATTTAAAGTTTGCCTGCTTCAAAAGATTAATACATTCTGTTTTAGCCGCTAAAACAGGACCTGCTTTTTGAATTGGTTTAGGATTGTCCGACAGAACAAACTCAAGATTTCCTACAACATAATCGGACGCTTGCATTTCTTCCAAAAGGTTATTGAATAAGCCCTTTTCATCAGAATTCTCAAAAAAAGATATTGTATCTGCTGTTGGGCAAATATCTCCAAAAAGTAATATTTTAGTATTTGAATTCATAATTTATGATTTCACTAAATGCATATATAGTGACTCTATTTTTTTGGCATTCTCTTTAACATCAAATCCTCTTGCTTTAATTTGATTTGCAATAACTTTTAAATCTTGTTTTATTAAGTTTGTATCTAGTATTGCTGCTACCCATTTATCAATAGAAAAGTCAGGCATAAATGTCACCAAATCCAATTGCATATCAACAGATTTAGGAAATCCTCTATACAAAACAGAATGTATTCCTGCTGCTTGTGCCTCTACAGCTACCATACCAAAACCTTCTTTTAATGCAGGACCTAAAAACACATCAAAACTTCTAAAAACTAGTGGCACATCGGACCTTACTCCAATATATTTTACTTTATCAGATAATTGGTAGGCTTTTGATTTTTTAACAAAACTATCAAAATACTTTTCATCTTGAATTCGTCCTGCAATAACGAAAATGAAATCTGAATTATATTTATTATATTCGTTTAAAACATCGAGAATAAAACTAATATTTTTGTGGGCAACAATTCGACCTACATTTCCAAAAACAATTGTATTTGGTTTTACGCCCCAAGAGTCCTTCATTTTTTGTATTTCCTCATCAGATACAGATTGGTAAGCGCTTACATCTATCGCATTATTAATAATTGCTGAATTTTTATTATTTAGTTTATTAAAATAAAATAAACTTTTGTTCGCCTCATTGGAGCATCCCCAATATTGATCTGAATACCTATTTATTAACATTTTCTGTAAAAGCATTTCAATATTAGAGATCATTTTATAGAATAGACTACCCCTAAACTTAATGTTTGCATGAGAATGGGTGATCACATGTTGAACACCTGATAACTTTGCTGCTAAAGCTATCAACCCAGATTTGCTGTTCATGTGAATGTGAACAATATCTGGCTTTGATTGATAAATGATTTTTTTAAATTCCTTTATATAATTCCAAGGACCGATATCCCATTGTGCTGGTATGTGATATAACCTCCCCCCATTACTCAAAATTTCTGCATCAAAATCACCTTCTTTTATTCCAGATTTTCTGTTATAATTTACAAGAAATTCAAATTGAAAATTCTGAGAAACACAGCGAAACAAGTCCATAAGCATTACCTCTGCACCGCCTCTATTCATAGCACCAACAACATGTAGCACCTTAGTTTTCATGATTTTGCTTTTGGCAATTCGAAATAACTCCCTAAAACCAGGTCATAATCTAGTGGCGTAAAATCCGGCAAGCCACTTTTTGGATAAAAAGTCATCTCACCAAAAATAATTTTTCCATTTACTTCATAGAAATCAACACGAACAAAAGGGAATTCAGTTGCTAAATCTTGTGCTATTTCTATCATTTGATTCAAACAAGAGGGAGCATCAATGTTTATGTCTGGTCTTGGTTTTAAGTCTTTTCCAAAAGGTAAGATGTTCCAGTCTAAATCATAAAAATTTTGCGCATGATTTGGGGTGTCTCTACCTTTATTTGCTTGAATGAATTTGGCTTTACCATTAAAACAAAAAAACTTGTAGTCCATTAATGCTCCACTTTTATCGGTTAAAAATTCTTCTACCAATAATCGTGGTTTCATATTTTTATAAGGCCATTCACGTCCTGGCCAAAAAATGTTATTGTGCAACCAAACATTCATTATTTTTTTCCACCAAAACCAATTGACTTTCTTTTTGTCGGTACAAATCAAATTCCATCCACTTCCATGAGTTGCTTTGATCACAAATTTTTCAGGTAAAGTATTGATATTTAAATCTTCAACTCGATTTGCCACAAGAATAACTTTACTAAGGATTGATTTGTAGCCCTTTTTTATCAAGTAATCTCTAACTAAAAATTTATCTGCGCATATGGTTTGAAGTGGATTGTGATAGTTTAATTTAAGCCATTGCAATTTTTCACTAAAGCTTGTTGGATTTTCCAAGTTGGGAATTCTTCCGCAATAATCATGATACAGTTTAAGAATAGCATCTTTATCCGAAAGCTTAGCCAAACTAATTTTTCCTTTTCGTTGCTGGTTTTTACTCCACAAATACAACAAAAAAGGATTAGTGTTTTTTAATCTTATAAGTTGTTCTCTCATGGGTTTCGTTTAAATAGTCTATAGATATATCTCATCAACTCCCAAAACTTCAACTTTAGCTTAGATGTAAAATCGCCTTTTAAGCCTAACAAGAAAAACTTTGCCTGAGGTCTAACAGCATTAGAATGTTTTAAAAAAAGAAGATGTTCTTCATGTAAACGTTCTTTAATAATAGTAAGAGCTTCCGATTTATAAGCATGTTGAATATTGTCATACATCCCGTGAAAAAAATTCAACTGTTGGGTGTAGAATTGCTCTTTGTAAGTTTCAAAAAGGTGCTCTTCTTTTAAATACTTTTCAACAACATCCATCACATACGCCAAATGAAATAACTTCTTATCTTTTTTAGCCGTTGTTGCTTCATTTTGTTGACGATAATAGGCTAATCGCTCAGGTAAAACTTCAATTTTTGACAACTTCGTAATCAAATGCCAATGCACAGGAATATCTTGTCGTGTAAAGCCTTTTGGGAAATGAATCCCTAATGATTTAGCCGTTTCTGTTCGAAGTAATTTCACCCATGTAAAAGAAGGGCGCTGAAGTAATGCTGTTTTATTTGAAGTATCAAAATTTAGTAAATCTGAAGGAATTGCTTTTAAATTTGGTATTTCATTCTTTTGATAAAAAGTAATATAATCCCAAAGAACTAAATCTGCTTGGGTTTTATCCGCCAAACTAACTGCTTTTTCAAACAGCGTTAGATCGTAGAAATCGTCCCCATCTAAAAAGGTAACATACTCTCCCTTAGCTAACTCCAAAGACAAATTTCGTGCAACGGCTAATCCTTCATTTACTTCTTTTTCAACGATTTGAATGCGATTGTCTTTCGAAGCAAACTCCTTAAGGATAGAAACTGTATTGTCTTTCGAGCCATCATCTATACAAATTACCTCAAAATCTTGAAAAGTTTGGTTCAAGATGCTTTCCATACTTTCACGAATGAAATTTTGGACGTTGTAGGTAGCTATGGTTATGGAAAGTTTCATTTTCTGTCAAAATTGTTTAACATTCCATCTTTGTAAAAAGTTGTAAACTTACGTAACTCTTTAAACTTAAAGCGTGTAAAAAAATAAATTACATACATCCAGTACAAGACTTTAGAAGTCTTATTATTTCCATATTGAGACTGATTATAGCCTAAATTCCGATAATAATAATGGGAAAAATGAGGTGGTTTTATAACAATTTGAGCACTACTAAAAAGGGGAATAACTTTATTAAATTTCCCTCTCATTAAAGGGTGGTAGTGGATTGCAGTAGTGACTGTACCAATTTTAAAGCCATTTTTTCGAACTCGATTTGTGTATTCTGTTTCATCTCCCCAAATAAACATTTCTCTTTTAATTAATCCTATTTTTTCAATAACCTTCCTATTAACTAAAGTTCCATTAAACGGATTCATTAAATTAGGAATCATTTCTTGTTGAGAAGCTTCTAAAGCAGAATCATAGTCGCCCAAAGAAAATGCAAGTTCTTTGTTATTATTTATATCTATTACTAAGGCATTAGAATAAAATAATTCATTTTTAATAGAACCCTTAATTAAGTTTTGAAGTTGATTTTCCTCAGGCACTCCATCGTCATCCATCATCCATAAATATTCTATGTCTAATTCATAACCATACTTCATCCCTGAATAAAAACCGCCAGCACCTCCATCATTTTTATGCTTCCTAATATAGGAAACTGGAATAGAATTAGTCTTGTTAATTTTTGAAAACACCATTGAGGTGTAAATTTCATCGATACTGCTTTCTTTTGGCATTTGAGAAATAAATCCTTCTTCAACAAGCTTTTTAGGGGTTTGTAAAGCTGAGTTGTTGTCAACAATAATTAAATGACTAGGTACTAAAGATTGTTGTAAAATAGCATTTAAACAATCAATTAGTTGATTTTCTCTATTAAAAGTAACCACTATAGCAGCTGTGTTCATACAAATTTATTTTATTAATTCATCCACTTTATTAAGTGCTGATTCAATTACTTGGTGCATATCATAGTATTTATATTCCGCAAGTCTTCCACCAAAAATGAAGTTATCGTAAGCTTTAGCCTTATCTTGATATTTTGCTAAAATAGCTTGGTTTTTTGCGTCATTAATAGGGTAATAAGACTCTTTATCCTTTGAAAATTCATGCGGATATTCTCTGGTAATATAAGTTTTTTCCTGAGTTCCAAACTCAAAGTGTTTATGCTCGATTATTCTCGTAAATGGAACAGATTTATCTGTATAATTCACAACTGCATTACCTTGGAAATTAGATATATTAAGTAATTCGTTCTCAAAATGCAAACTTCGGTATTCTAATTCACCAAATTCAAAATCAAAAAACTCATCTATCTTCCCTGTGTAAACAATTTTTTCAGCCAACTGATCCAAAGCAGACTTCTCTTTAAAGTAATCAACATTAAGTTTTACCTCAATTCCTTTGAGCAACTTTTCAACTAATTTTGTGTATCCACCAATTGGAATTCCCTGATATGTGTCTTTAAAATAATTATTATCAAAAGTAAACCTAAAAGGCAATCTACGTATAATAAATGAAGGTATTTCTGTCGCTGGCCTTCCCCATTGTTTTTCAGTATATCCTTTTATAAGTTTTTCATAAATGTCTTTTCCCCCTAAGACAAGGGCTTGCTCTTCTAAATTTTTAGGGTCGGTTATGTGAGCAAACTCTTTCTTTTATTCCTCTATTTTTATCCTTGCTTCTTCAGGGGTTTTCACCCCCCAAAGTTGATAAAATGTATTCATATTAAAAGGTAAATTATAAAGTTTACCTTTATAATTTGCAACAGGAGAATTAGTAAAACGATTAAACTCAACAAACGAATTTACATAATCCCAAATACGTTTATTACTCGTATGAAAAATATGTGCACCGTATTTATGCACATTTATTCCTTCGATATTTTCAGTATAAATATTACCAGCAACGTGGTATCGTTTGTCGACAACCAAACACTTCTTACCACGTTTTATTGCCTCGTGGGCAAAAACAGCACCGTAAGGACCTGCCCCAACAACTAAATAGTCGTATTTTTTCATTTTATTGTTTTTAAGCATTAAATACAGTTTTCTACTCTAGATAATTAAAATCATTCAAATAAATAATTAAAATAAATTTTCGCATTTTCCTTATCCCATAAACCTATTCTAACTTGAGGCCAGCTATCTATATCATCTAAATTAATTATATGATATGCTAAAAGTCTTACAGGGATATACTCCATCCCTAACGCTACAGCTGCAGCTAATCTATGATTGCCCGACAGAATCAAATACCTATATTCATCACCTTTTTTAAGTAGATAAACTTTTATATCACCGTCTAAGCTATTATTTCTTTTATAACCATTTTTTTTTATTGAATCAAAAACGCGTTTTAATCTTTTAAATTCAATCTCTCCCTTTTCTAGTTTTACAGGACCATGAAGCAAGTCACCCCCTTCAATTCCAATGTTTAAATTACCATATTCACGATTTTCATTTAATGTATCTATTTGAACCTGTTTGATGGCGCTTTCAGGTGTGTGAGATGACCATGGTGTAAGAAATCTGCAAGAATAAGCAGGTAATTCATTTAATTTAAATGGTTTATGAAAATTTGCTCCTAAAGCTTCTGCGGCATTACTTGGCTGAAAATTATCATAGTATTTTTTCAAAGCACTAACCTCGTATTTTAGCGCTTGATTTCTTAGTGTTTGAACAAAAGGATTGTAATCATTTGAGCCAAACTTATAACCAAGTGGATTTATAATTTTATTTACAGGAACCTCAAGTGCAACAGGTTTATATAAGAAAGGTAAACCTTGCATGTATATTACATCATTAATATTTCTTAGTACTTCTGGAGGGCTTTCAATATTATTTGTTTTTTGTAATCTCGAAATTCTAACTCCAAACGGTTTAAAAAATGTGTTTATTATTTTACCTATCATAATTTTACTTTAATTTTTCTAGCACAATTGAAGACAAATGTTTTTTTAACTCAAAAATTAATGTCAAACCATAAATTATACAAGAGTTCAAAACTTATAAATTTTGATTCGATACTTGTTTTTTGAAATTGTTATTTGAACCATATAATTCCTTAAAATTGCCTTGATCTTCTATTGAACCTTTTTTAAGTAAAACAATTTTATCAGCATGTTGGATAGTTGAAATTCTGTGTGCCACGATGAGAATTGTATAAAAGCCTTTTAAAGCATCAATGTTTTTTTGTATCTCTTTTTCAGTTTCCGTGTCTAAAGCAGAGGTAGCTTCATCCATGATTAAAATCTCAATATCTTTAAACAATTCCCTAGCTATTGAAACTCGTTGTTTTTGCCCACCACTAAGTGTAATACCACTATTACCCATTAAAGTATCCTCTTTTTTTTCTAGAGTATTTATAAATTCTTTAATAGAGGCTTTTCTTAAAACCTCTTCAAACCTAGCTATATTATCTTTTGTTTTAGGCTTCCATAAGGTGATATTATTATAAATGCTATCATTAAATATAATAGGCTCTTGAGTAATATAACCAATTTTATCCTGTAGTTGTGCAATATTTAATTTTGTATATGGTAATCCGTTGATCTTTAATTCTCCAATGTCGGGCGGTAATAAGCCCGCAATTAAATTGATTAATGTGGATTTCCCACTACCTGACTCTCCAATAAATGCAACGGTTGTTTTTGCTTCTATGTTTAGATTTAGCCTATTAATAACTTTGTTGTTTCCTAAAGTAAGCTCCACGTTTTCGAGAGAAAGGTTTTCTATATTTCTTGGTATATCTACATGTTTCGCATTTTCTTTTTCTTGTTTATTATCAAAGTCTTGCTGAAGTTTTTTTATATTTTCAAAGGATCCTACAGTGGATAAATATACATTCCAAGCAGTTTGCATTAAGCTAACACTATTTAATGCTCTGTAGAAAAAGATTAAACTAATCAATAAAGCACTTAAAGTTCCTCCAAAAAAATTAACCTGTATAAAAATAGATAGTGCAATAACTATAATAAGTACAGGCTCTCTCACCCCCAACATAATGGAATTGAGTAATCCCATCTTTTTCCTGTTTCCTTCTATGTTATTAATGCTGTTTTTAAGTTTTTTCTCAAAATCTTTTAAGTAATTTGTTGCTTTTAAATATTTAAAAAAACCAACATGTTGTATAATCTGCCCCTGATAAATATTATTGTAATTAGTTAGTGTACGTGACATTTTTTTTGTTTTCTTGTAAAGAAGTGTGAAAAGTAGATTAGTTAAAACTCCACCAATACAGACAATAACAGCGAAACCATATTCAATGGTAAAGGCAAAAAACATATATACAAAAACAACAATTCCGTTTTGTAATGCTATTAAATATTGTACGAAACCATTTGTAATGCAATCAACCTCCCCACTCATGGTGTTTTGTATTTGTCCCACATCACTATTCATAAAGGCCTTAAACGAAATATTATTTAACGCATCTAATAAATTCACCCTTATTTTCTTGACAAAAGTTTGCTGTAAAATTATTCTGTATGCTGAAGCTAAATATGTAAAAAACCCTTTGATGACAAAGAATAAAATCATGAAACTAAATACTGACATTAAGTTAAGTTCAAAACCTAAGTCTTTAATACCGTCTACTAAAAACTGTAGTTTTCCTAATCCGTCTCTCCCTACTTCATCGCCTGTAGCAATTTGTAATAAAGGCAAAAACATGGCCAAACCAAAGCCATCTAAAACTCCTGCAAACACGCTTAAAGCTAAGCATATAAATATTTTATACCTTAAATATTTAAAGGCAAAATAAAAGGTTTCAAATTTTTTAGCTAAAAATGTTTTTATTTTTTTCAATTTTTTTGATAATAGTTGTTATACCATTCAACAAACTCTCTTATCCCATGTTCTATAGGAGTATTTGGTTTATACTGGTAGTCTTTTTCTAAATCAGCTGTATCTGCCCATGTTTTTTCTACATCGCCAGGTTGCATAGGGAGCATATTTTTTTGGGTAGTTTTACCCGTAACGATTTCAATGGCTTCTATAAAATCTAATAACTTTACAGGATTCCCGTTACCAATATTGTATAAACTGTAAAGTTTATCGTTAGGTTGGTCTTGCAATATGGTTTTTTGTACTCCTTCTACAATATCATCTATATAAGTAAAGTCGCGAGAGAGTTTACCTTCATTAAACACTTTAATGGGTTTGTTATTAAGTATAGCGTCTGTAAACAAAAACATAGCCATGTCTGGTCTTCCCCAAGGTCCATATACCGTAAAAAAGCGTAAACCAATGGTTTGTATATGGTATAAATGGCTATAAGTGTAAGCCATTAACTCGTTGCTTTTTTTGGTTGCCGCATACAAACTAATGGGTTGGTCTACTCTATCTGAAGTCTCAAAGGGTATTTTGTCGTTTAAACCATATACACTTGAGCTACTTGCGTAAACTAATTTTTCAACTTTAGCATGTCGCATGCACTCTAGTAGATTTACAAATCCTACTACGTTAGCATCCACATATACATTAGGGTTTTCAATACTGTAACGTACGCCAGCTTGCGCCGCAAGGTTGCATACTACATCAAATTGAAACTGCTTAAATAGTTTGGGTAACTCGTTTCTGTTTTCTAAATCTAACTTAATAAATTGGAAGTGATCATTGTATGTTTTACTAGTAACCAACTCTCCTTCTGCTACTTCAGTAATCCCTAATTGTTTGAGTCGGTCAAGTTTAAGTTGTACTGAATAGTAACCGTTGATATTGTCGAGACCAATTACTTGGTGTCCTTGCTCAAGAAGCTTTTTGCTGAGATTAAAGCCGATGAAGCCTGCGGCTCCTGTTACAAGGATTGTTTTTTTGTTGTTCATTTTTTTTGAAACGTGAATTATTTTTTATACACGGATTGCGCTGATTATGCTGATTTAATTGTCGGCCCTTCGATACGATTTTCCCTTCGATACGTTCCCGCGATTGCGGGAACACTCAGGGAACTTTTTAAAATCACTCAGGGACCTGTGATTTGGTTTTCAATTGAATATTGTTTTTTCGATACGATTTTCCCTTCGATACGTTCCCGCGATTGCGGGAACACTCAGGGAACTTTTTAAAATCACTCAGGGACCTATGTTTCCCTTCGGTAGTTCTGCTGAGCTTAGTCGGAGTACATTCCGATTGTCATCGGAACACTCAGGGAACTATTATTTAGTTTTCAGTTGAATAATTTTTTTTAAAAGCTGGCTGAGTGTTTTTATTTCGCCCTTCGATACTTTCCGATTATCATCGGAACACTCAGGGACCTGTGATTTAATTTTCAGTTGAATAATTTTCTTTTTAAAAAGGTGGCTAAATGTTTTAAGCTCGGTCCCTGAGTGAATCGCTGTTAAGCGATTTGTACCGAAGGGCGAGATTAAAATGTACCGAAGTCACTATTCTGTCCGCTGCTTTCTTGGCCTATTTTTCGGAGATTTGAACTTACTTCTAATTTTTGAATAGCGGTGTTAATTTTTAACTAATACAAAAACCCGAACAACCAAAGTGGTATTTTATTTATAAAGCCGTATTCTACATTATCAGCAGCCACATAGGCGTTTGAAATGTGTTCAATTTGTTTATTGGTTTTGTTGCTTCCTCCTACTTCAAAAGTATAGGTTCTATCTACTACAAAATCACCTTGATTTGTGTATTCAGTAAGGTGTTTGTAGGAAATTTGATTCACAAAAAACGTTTCTCTAATATTACCTTTGTCTGCGTTTTCATTGGAAAAAACATATTGTAAGTTCGTGTTTTCTAGAAAAATTTTATCTGGTTTTTGCAGCTGTGTAATGCCTTTAGCATCTCTATACAAATTTTTTATAATATGTGCTTCTTGTAAAAAGTACAAGTAACTCACTAGGGTGTTTCTGTTTATTCCAATACGCGTACTTAACTTACTTATGTTGGGCATAAAAGGCACAGATTGTGCAATGATATGAAGTAGTTGTTTGATTTTATTAATATAAGCCACATCTATTTTTCTAAGTTGTGGCAATTCTACTTCAATAATAAGGTTAATTACTTCTTCTAAACGAAGTTGGTATAAGGAAATACCTTCCTTAAAAAAAGGGTAATAGCCATTTTTTAGATACGCATCAAAATATTGTAAAGGTCTTGTTTCTAAGTTTATTTCTTGAGCAATTGCTGTGTGATGGGTTAAAATTTCATTCAAGGTATAGGTTGAAAATTTTTTTTCAGTAACTAAATTCAGGTATTCTCTGTATGATAATCCTTGTAATGTATACACCACTGCTCTTCTGCTTAAATCTGCACGTGCATTTAGTATTTCTAGCAGTGATGAACTTGTAAAAACAATTTTAAGATGTAAATAGTTGTCGTAAATGTTTTTAAGTTCTTGCGCCCAATTAGGGTACTTGTGCACTTCATCAAGGAATAAATATTTACCTCCTTTTTTAATGAACTCATCTACGAGTTCACTTAGTTTATGCTCTGTAAACCATATATCATCTAAACTTACAAACAGTGTTTCTTCATTGATGGGTAAGTTTTTTTTTATGTATTGTAGTAAGAGTGTTGTTTTTCCTACCCCTCTAGCTCCTTTTATACCTATTAATCGTGCTTCCCAAGCAATATCATTCATCAAACTTCGACTAAAATGCAGTGTAGTTTGTTGTATCCTTCGCTGAAATTTTTCTTGAAAAGTATTCATTTTTGCTTATTCTATTAAGCAAATATAGTTGTTTTTTGCTTATTGAGGTAATTATTTTATCTGTTGTCGGCCCTTCGATACAATCCCGCGATTGCGGGATCACTCAGGGACCTTTTTTAAAATCACTCAGGGACCTGTGATTTTTTTTCAACACAATATTTTTTTTTGGTACGATTTTCCCTTCGGTACGTTTCCGCGATTGCGGGATCACTCAGGGACCTTTTTTAAAATCACTCAGGGACCTGTGATTTTTTTTCAACACAATATTTTTTTTTTGGTACGATTTTCCCTTCGGTACGTTTCCGCGATTGCGTGATCACTCAGGGAACTATTATTTAATTTTCAGTTGAATAATTTTCTTTTTAAAAAGGTGGCTGAGTGTTTTTATTTCGCCCTTCGGTACATTCCGATTATCATCGGAACACTCAGGGAGCGAAATAAAAATGTACCGAAGGGCCGGGTTGTTAGTTAACAAACACCTTCTTAGCTAAATCTGATATCAATTTGATATCCCCATTTATCAAGGCTTCTTTTTTCTTTCTACTCCACTTTTGAAGTTGCTTTTCTCTATAAAAAGCATCGTCTATTCTGGTATATTCTTCGTAGTAAATCAATTCTACGGGCAAATACTTTTTTGTATGATTGGCTCCTTCTCCTGACTGATGTTGTTCAATTCTTCTATTCAAATCTTTTGTACTTCCCACGTAGTAACTTCCATTTGAACATTTAAGAATGTAGGTGAAGGCTTTCATTTTTAGTGACTCGGCCCTTCGATACAATTTTTAATGTTTCTTTGAAACATTAAAAATCACTCAGGGACCTGTGTTTTGGTTTTCAATAGAAAATTTTTTTAGTACGATTTTAAAAAGGTGGCTGAGTGATTTAAGCTCGGTCCCTGAGTGATCCCGCAATCGCGGGATTGTACCGAAGGGCGAGATTAAATTGTATCGAAGCCCACTTTTTAATATCACTTAGGGACCCGCGTTTATTTTAAATTCTCCCAATACCAGGCAACTGCTTCTTTTATTCCTTCTTCAATGCTATGGCTAGGGTTGTAGTTTAGTAATTCCTTGGCTTTTTCTACGCTTGCAAGAGAATGTGGGATATCGCCTTTTCTGTTGGGACCATGCACGATTTCTACTTCCGCTATTTTTGGGTCGTACTGGCTTAAATGCTTCTTTAGCAATTGAGTCAACTGAAGTAATGTGGTTCTGTCGCCTACGGCTGTATTGTACACTTGATTGAACGCTTGTTCATTTTCTGTAGCAATGGCCAAGTGGTTCATTTGAATGACATTATCGATATAAGTAAAGTCACGCGAATAAGTTCCGTCGCCATTGATTACAGGGCTCTCGTGCTTCATAAATTGCTTTACAAACAAGGGAATGACCGCTGCATAAGCCCCATTAGGGTCTTGACGACGTCCAAACACATTGAAATAACGTAATCCTATGGTGTTTAGTCCATAGGTGCGGTTAAATACATCGGCATAAATCTCATTCACATACTTGGTTACAGCGTATGGCGACAATGGCTTGCCTATCTTGTCTTCTACTTTTGGTAGCGCCTCTGAATCTCCATAAGTAGAGCTACTGGCGGCATAAACAAATCGTTTTACTCCTGCATCTCTTGCGGCTACTAGCATATTTAAGAATCCACTTACGTTTACTTCGTTAGAAGTAAGCGGGTCGTTGATGGATCTTGGCACAGAACCTAAGGCCGCTTGGTGTAGCACGTAGTCTTGGTTGGCACAGGCTTTGTGGCAAGTTGCTAGATCACGAATATCCCCTTCAATAAAAGTGAAATTGGGGTGATTTAGAAAGGGTTCTATATTATGTTGATGTCCTGTAGCGTAATTATCGAAACAAGTAACCTTGGCACCTTGCTCGAGGAAGTATTCGCAAAGGTTGGAACCGATGAAACCTGCTCCGCCTGTGATGAGTATGTTATTTGTCATTACTATTCGTTTATATTGTGAATTCGGCCCTTCGATACAATCCCGCGATTGCGGGATCACTCAGGGACCTGTGTTTCCCTTCAATACGTTCCCACAACTGCGGGATCACTCAGGGACCTATGTTTCCCTTCAATACGTTCCCGCAACTGCGGGATCACTCAGGGACCTGTGTTTCCCTTCGGTACATTCCGATTAACATCGGAACACTCAGGGACCTATGTTTCCCTTCGATACATTCCGATTATCATCGGAACACTCAGGGACCTATGTTTTCCTTCGGTACATTCCCGCGATTGCGGGATCACTCAGGGAGCGAAATAAAAATGTATCGAAGCCACGATTCTTTCGGCTGCTTTACCGTCCCACTTTTCAGGAATTTGGCCTTGTTTCCAATGACCTGAAAGTAGTTTTTCTAGCGCGGGTTTTATTTTTTTTGGGTCGGTGCCGATTAATTCGTTGGTTCCTACCTCTATGGTTTCAGGGCGTTCGGTGTTGTCACGTAAGGTAATGCAAGGCACATTCATGACCGTGGTTTCTTCTGTGATTCCTCCTGAGTCTGTCAATACTCCTTTGGCATGTTTGACTAAATAATTGAATTCTAAATACCCCAATGGTTCTACCAAGTGAATATTTTTCATCTGAATTCCTGCCTTTTCCAAGATTCCCTTTGTTCTTGGGTGAATTGGAAAAATCACTGGCATGCCATTGGTATTTTGATCGATGCTTTCGATAAATTCTTTCAATTTTGCTTCTTCATCTACATTGGCTGGGCGGTGCATGGTCATCACAAGGTATTCTTTTTCTTTCAAACCTAAAGCATTCCAAACTTCTGGTTGCTGAAAACGACTTTCATTCGCGCGTAGGGTATCAATCATTACATTCCCTACAAAATGAATCTGCTCTTCTTTATGTCCTTCTTTCAGTAAATTTTCGCCTGCTAAAGTTGAGGTGGTAAAAAAGTAGTCTGTAATGCTGTCTGTTAACATGCGGTTGATTTCTTCGGGCATGCTTCTGTCCCAAGAGCGAATACCTGCTTCTACGTGAGCTACTTTTATATTCATTTTTTTTGCCACTATGCTACAAGCCATGGTAGAGGTAACATCACCTACGACCATAACTAAGTCGGTTGGATTAGCCAAAACTTCTTTTTCAAAAGCTAACATAATCGCTGCGGTTTGTTCGGCTTGGCTGCCGCCTCCGCAGGCTAAATTGACATCAGGGTGAGGGATGTTGAGTTGCTTAAAGAACGTTTCACTCATTTTCTCATCATAATGTTGTCCTGTATGTACCAAACGATAGTCGATTGCCCTGCCTTCTTCTTTTGCTTTTTGGATAGCATGAATGATGGGGGCAATTTTCATGAAGTTGGGGCGTGCGCCGGCGATGAGGGTTATAAGCATTTTTGTGTATTAGTGACTCGGCCCTTCGGTACATTCCGATTATCATCGGAACACTCAGGGACCTGTGTTTCTCTTCAATACGTTTCCGCGATTGCGGGATCATTCAGTGAACTGTGTTTCCCTTCGGTACATTCCCGCGATTGCGGGATCACTCAGTGAACTGTGTTTCCCTTCGGTACATTCCGATTATCATCGGAACACTCAGGGACCTGTGTTTCCCTTCGATACATTCCGATTATCATCGGAACACTCAGGGACCTATGTTTCCCTTCGGTACATTCCGATTATCATCGGAACACTCAGGGACCTGTGTTTCTCTTCGGTACATTCCGATTGTCATCGGAACAGTCAGGGACCTGTGTTTCTCTTCGGTACATTCCGATTGTCATCGGAACACTCAGGGAACTGTGTTTCCCTTCGGTACATTCCGATTGTCATCGGAACACTCAGGGACCTGTGTTTCTCTTCGGTACATTCCGATTGTCATCGGAACACTCAGGGAACTTTTTAAAATTAATAAAAAAGGTTCATGTAAATTTCTATTTCGGTCCCTGAGTGGTCACGCAATTGCGGGATTGTATCGAAGGGCCCTTCCCTATCGAATAGACTTCAAAACCTATTTCTTTCATTTCTTCTCGGTTTAGGATGTTACGTCCGTCGAATAAAAATGCAGGTTTCATCATTTCGTGGTAGATTTCTTTCCAATTGTAGGTAGTGAACTCGTCCCACTCGGTCATGATCGCTACGGCATGGGCATCTTTTGTCGCTTCTTGTGGAGTTGAGACTACTTTTACCTGCTTTCTGATAAATTCTGTATCGTGTGTAGCTAAGTATTCTAAGTCAGCATAGACTTGTTCGGGCTTGACCTTTGGATCGTAGACCACTACTTCTGCATGTTCGCTTAGTAGATAGTCGGCCACATAAATAGCAGCACTTTCGCGGGTGTCGTTGGTATCTTTTTTGAATGCCCATCCTAACATGGCTATTTTTTTGCCTGATACTGTGTTGTATAAGGTCTTTACAATGTTCTTTGCAAAGCGGTGTTTTTGGTGGTCGTTCATGATAATGACTTGCTCCCAGTAGTCGGCTACTTCTTGCAAACCTAAGGATTGAGCAATGTAGACCAAGTTTAGAATATCTTTTTGAAAACAAGAACCTCCAAAGCCTACTGAAGCTTTCAGGAATTTAGCTCCGATACGCGAATCCATACCGATGGCACGCGCTACTTCTTCCACATCGGCTTCGGTTTGCTCGCATAATTCACTTAAAGCGTTAATGCTAGAAATACGTTGTGCTAGAAATGCATTAGCTGTAAGCTTAGATAATTCTGACGACCAGACATTGGTGGTTAAAATTTGAGCATCCGTTAACCAATGCGCATACACTTCTACCAAAGCTTGCATTGCATCTCTCGCTTCTTGGGTATCGGAATCTCCTCCAATTAAGATACGGTCTGGATTCAGCAGGTCTTGAACCGCTGTTCCTTCCGCTAGGAACTCAGGGTTGGATAGGATGTGAAAATTAACTCCGTTTCCTGTATTGTGTAATATGCTTTTTAAAGCTTGAGCTGTACGCACTGGAAGCGTAGATTTTTCTACCACAATTTTATCGTCTTTAGCGACCCGTGCAATTTGGCGCGCACATAATTCAATATACTTTAAATCGGCTGCCATTCCTTTTCCTATTCCGTAGGTTTTGGTGGGCGTATTCACCGATATAAAGATCAACTCAGCTTCATCGATTGCCTTATCGACATCCGTAGAAAAGAACAGGTTTCTCCCTCTTGTTTCAGCAACAATTTCAGCAAGACCGGGCTCATATATGGGGATGTTATTTACGTCTTCATCATTCCATAGCGCAATGCGCTGTTCGTTGATATCAACCACATTCACTTTAATCTCTGGGCATTTATTGGCAATAACTGCCATGGTTGGTCCTCCCACGTATCCTGCGCCTATGCAGGTAATTGTTTTAATTTGCTTCATTTACATGAATTTTTTCTGGTAGTAAAATGCAACACTTCCTCAGATTAATCTTTGGCAAAATACTAGTCTGAGTAAGCATTTATCTTTGTGCGTATTTTTTTGCCTAATAAGTGTTGGGCAATTTTAAAAACGGCTTCGCCCTTGCCAGTCCCACTTTGGGTTGGCTTGGGTATGGGCGTGACTAAGCGATTTAAGCCTTCAGGCTTAAACTAATGACATCCTGGTTTAAGTTAGTTGGGTCATGTTGTAGTTAGTCAATAAAAATGCAAAGTAGCGTGTTTTCTTAAGAAAAACCAAATTTTGCAAGGTCAACTTTTGTTAAATTTTGAATTAGGAAGGATTATATAAAGGAGTGTTATGGCGTTAGCATCGCTTCGCTTGTTATCGGTTGTATAGCTTACACTCTCATAATTAGGTGCGTTGTTTTTGCTGACCTTGTTCGGTGAGACTTGCATTTTTTCTGACACATCATCCTACAACTAAAGGATTTACAAAGCTCTGCAAGCAGGTAATAGCCACAAAGTTTTGAACGGGCAAATAAAGACAAAAAGACTCAAAAGGGAGGTAAAACATTAGAAACCAATTTAAAAAAGCGTTTTACTTGAAAATATATTTACAAAAAGTATTGTTCATTCTCATGAGCTAACTTATACTTGCACACAAAATACTTTATAAATTAACAATCATGAAGAAAAGTACATTATTTGTATGCGCCTTAGGACTTATGTTTACAAGTGCTATGTTTGCACAAGAAGACTTCAACCGTTGGTCGATTGACGCTGGGTTTGGAGTTAACAAAGCTACCGAACCATACGCAACTGGATTCGATCAGAATCAAATTTCTGATTTAGCAGTTGAATTGGGAGTTCGTTATATGTTTAACGATAAATTTGGTTTACGTTTAGAAGCCGGGTATGCTGATATTCAGCCACGTTCTGGCTCACAAGATTTCGATTCTCAATTTACTCGTTTCGGTCTTTCTGGGGTTGCCAATTTAGGAGCAATTATGAATTTCCGTGAATGGACGAATCGCTTTAACTTATTAGGACATGCAGGTGTTCAATATGGTAGATTAGATACTGACTTTAATTCTCCTACTGACCAAATGATTGGTATTTCTGGTGGTATTACTCCACAAATTAGAATTGTTGATTGGTTAGCCTTGAATTTGAACCTAACGGCTATGGTGTTTGATTCTGCTGACTTTACATGGGACGGCGCTGGCTCTGGTGTTCAAAGAGGTTTCGATGCTACCATGTTTACCGCTACTGCAGGATTGTCATTATACTTAGGAAATGCTGAGAAGCATGCTGACTGGATTGATTATTCTCCTTCCAAGCGTTTAATGGACGAAATTGAAACATTAGAAAACAGACTTGCTAAATTAGAAGACGACTTACAAGACGACGATAGAGACGGTGTGCCTAACTACTTAGATGTAGAGCCTAACACTCCAGGCGGCGTTCGTGTTGACTCAAAAGGTAGAGCTATTGATGCTAACAACAACGGTATCCCTGACGATATGGAAGAAGCTCTAAACACAAGATTTGTGACTAAAGAAGAAGCAAAAGAGTCTGGAATGATGGGCGGTGGTGCTGATGCAGCATCTCAATTAGCTAAAACCTTATTAAACGAAGGTTATGTTAACGCGTACTTCAGATTTGATAGCGCAACTCCTGAAACTTATTCTTTCGACGCCATTAACTATATGGTTCGCTACATGACTGCTAATCCAAGTGCAACTGCAGAATTAATTGGTTACTCAGACCAACTTGGAAATGCTGAATACAACCAACAGCTTTCTGAAAGAAGAGCTAAGAAGGTATTTGATATCTTAGTTGCTGCTGGTGTTGATGCAAGCAGACTTTCTTACAGAGGTGGCGGAATTGATGATTCAGCTGACAAAAACTCTAAAGAAGCTAGAAACTTAACTCGTAGAGTTACTTTCAAAATCAAGTAATTGATTAAACATATTATAAAAAGCCCCACATAATGTGGGGCTTTTTTTATGGAATATGGCTGGTTAGTTGTTAGGGAAGAGGGAGGCCCCCTATCCCCCAAAGGGGGAACTTAAGAGTGAAGGGTGAAGGGTGAAGAGGGAAGAGGGAATAATGAATAACGAATAAAGAATAGCGAATAAAGAATAGCGAATAATCAATATCGAATAACGAATAATGAATATCGAATAATGAATAAAGATGTGAATAGCGAATAAAGAAGTGAAGGGTGAAGGTTTGTGGATCGATTATAGACGGTAGTCAATTAATTTTAAAAAAAGGTAGGCTATCAACTAATTTGTTGCGGGAGTTAAGATAATTTTAGTATATTTAGACCCTAATTAAAAAATTCAGTTTCGATGAAAAATAGTATTACATGCTTAATTTTTGTGTTGGTTGCATCGCTTTCAACATCAGTGTTCGCTCAACAAAACAACCCTCAGCAAGAGTTATACAATGCGTCTGAAAAGGTTGCTTACCAAGTAACAGAGCAAATGGATTTAGACGAAGATGAAGTGCTTTACTTAACAAGAGCTATTTACAGTTTTGAAATGACCATGTACAAAGTGAACTTAAGTCAAGAAGCTGGAGCAAGTAGTGAAGATATTAAAAACTACACTGATAATGCTAAGGAACAACTTAACATGTACATCAGGGATATGTTTTCTGAAAAATCTGGTAAAATACTTGCTTACCTAAATGAAAATTTAGACCACCTTAAATAAAATACAGCAAAAACTATAATTAAAAAGCTGACTCATTGAGCCAGCTTTTTGCTTTTAATGCGTTTTTAGTCTTAGGTGATTGTAAAATTTAATGTATTTTTGCGCACCATTAATTTATGTATAATGATTGACCAAATAAAGAAATATATTACTGAAGTAGAAGCTTTCAACTCCCATGATTTGCCAGAAGTTGAAGCGTTCAGGATTAAGTTTTTAGGTAAAAAAGGGATTTTAAACGACTTCTTCTCTGCTTTTAAACAGGTCCCTAATGAAGAGAAAAAAGCCTTTGGTCAAGCCATAAATGAACTTAAACAAGCTACATTAACGAAAGTTGAAAGCTTAAAATCTGCGATAGAAAGTAAGGTAGAAGATAAAGGTGTCTACGGCGACTTAACTCGAATTGGTCAACCAACGCCTATTGGAGCAAGGCATCCTATTTCTATCGTGAAAAACCAAATTATTGATATTTTTTCTAGGGTTGGCTTTAATGTCTCTGAAGGCCCAGAAATGGAAGATGATTGGCATAACTTTACTGCTTTAAATTTACCTGAATACCATCCGGCAAGAGACATGCAGGACACTTTTTTTATACAAACCAATCCAGACATTCTTCTTCGTACGCATACCTCTAGCGTTCAGGTTAGGTATATGGAAAATAATCAACCTCCTATACGTACCATTTCACCTGGAAGAGTATTTAGAAACGAAGATATTTCTGCCCGTTCGCATTGTATTTTCCATCAAGTAGAAGGTCTTTATATCGATAAAAATGTTTCATTTGCTGATTTAAAGCAAACCTTACTTTATTTTACAAAAGAACTTTTTGGGAAATCAAAAATCAGGTTACGTCCCTCCTATTTCCCTTTTACGGAACCAAGTGCAGAAGTAGATATTTATTGGGGTTTAGAAACTGAAACCGACTACCGCATTACGAAAGGTACAGGGTGGTTGGAAATAATGGGCTGCGGTATGGTAGACCCTAATGTGCTAAAAAATTGTGGTATAGATGCTGAAAAGTATTCTGGATTTGCCTTCGGAATGGGAATTGAACGAATTGCAATGCTTCTCTATCAAATCGGTGACATACGCATGTTTTATGAAAATGACTTGCGCTTCTTGAAGCAGTTTACTTCTAAAGTTTAGGAACAATAAAGAGTAACAAATTTAGCCCGAATTCCAAGACTTCAGAAATATAAAACTACTTTGCTAACTTTGTTGAGGCAACAGTAAAGCCTTTTTATATAATATTGAAGCCTATGTCGACTCAAAAATGTTCTTGGTGTTTAGGAAAAGACCTTTATGAAGCATACCACGATGAGGAATGGGGTGTACCAGTTTTTGATGATGTTAAGCTGTTTGAAGCGCTTATTTTAGAAAGCTTTCAGTCTGGGCTTAGTTGGTGGACCATTCTTCAAAAACGTGAAAATTTCAGGAAGGCCTTTGCACATTTTCAGCCTGAAACTATTGCACAATTCGATCAGCAAAAAATAGAACAATTACTCACCAACAAAGGCATTGTTAGGCACCGAGCTAAAATTGAGGCTTGTGTAAGCAATGCACAAGCTTTTTTAAAACTTCAACAAGAAGTAGGGTCTTTTTCGGATTACCTCTGGAAGTACGTTAATCATGTTCCGCTTCAACCAAATTTCAAGTCACTAAACGAGTTACCTAGTGCAACCGAATTGAGCCGAAAAATTTCAGCTGACTTAAAAAAAAGAGGCTTCAAATTTCTCGGACCAACAACGGTTTACTCCTTTATGCAAGGCATTGGAATGACCAACGACCACCTTGTAAGTTGTTTTAGGCATACAGAATTATCTTTTACTAATACCTAGTAACCTGACTTTGATTATTCTCATTTTGTCAAAACCGTCTAAATAGTAAGATACGAACTTTTTTAAGACAAAATATCTGGATATTGCGGAATAATATCATTTACTTATAACTCTCCTTCTACACTTCCGCAACGCAACATCATGCTTCCGTAATAAGGGTTTTTGATTTCCGCTTCTGTACTTAACCAAAACGCTCCTTTATCATTATCTGCCATGGGGCAAAATTGAAGGTAAAGCTTATCGTCTAATGGATTGTTCTGTTGGGCTAGTGCAATTATCGCATCCGATAAAAACTGAAAATGTATCCTAGCCATGGTTATGTTTTTTGATTTAGCAACATCGCCAGTTAATTTTACTAACCCACTTTTTGCCTCGTTGGCTGAAATTGACAACTCCTGAATGGTTTGGTTTAATAATTGAGCTTGTTGCAATGCGCGTTTTTCATCATCTTCTGCTAAAGCTTCTTTTAGCGCTAAATAATTGGTTATGATTGAGGCAAAGATATCTGGCGCTAAACTTACCTCCGACCACTGAACACCTAGCGAAGAAGCCTTTGTTTCGCGTTTGTTCATCATGCTTGGTTTAGCTGCAATTTGTGCTGCTGCATCAATAGAAAAAACGCCATTCATTGCGATTTGGGTTGTCGTGGTTAAGCCTTCTACCACCTCGACATAGTCGCCACTAGTTGCACCAAGGCTTACCTCCCTCATCAGGAAGCCAATTTCATTTTCATTGGCTATTTGCTCGTACACAACCGAACGTTTTCCTGTCCACAACACAGCCGACTTAGGTACCCAAACCCCTTCATTTTGTTGGGTATTAGATTGAAGTTTTCCTTGTACTAAGAATGAAGGCTTTAACGTTAAATCGCTATTATTTACCTCGGTTCGCACCAAAAAGCTGCGTTTATTTTCTTCAACAATGGGTGAAATGAAACTGACCGCTGCCTTCCATTGCTTATTAGGAAAGGCACGTGTAGTAAAATAAATTGAATCGCCTAATGAAACTTTAGCGGCATCCTTTTCATACACCTGGAAATCGGCCCACAAATATGCGTGGTTATTTACTTCAAAAAGTAAGTCCCCACGTTCTACATGATTTCCTTTTCGGACGTTTAAATTACTAACAATTCCTTCAAAAGGTGAACGAATTTGAATGCTTGATTGTACTTTCTGTTGCGTAAGAATTTCATCTATATCGGCTTGGCTGATGTTCCAATTCCTAAGTTTTTTAAGAGCGGCTTCGAATAATTTAGGTTGCTCTTCTTTTAGTGAAAAAGCCATCAACAATTCCCGCTGCAAGGCTTCTAATTCGGGAGAATATAACTTTGCAATAACTTGGCCATTCTTTATATACTGACCTTCGTAATCGATGTAAAAAGCATCAATTCTCCCGTGAAAATCGGCAGTTAACTTTTGTTTGTTTTCTTCGTTAAATCGAAGTTTACCATCCAATGCTAAATGAGCAGTGTTTTCAGGGGAAGCAATTGGAAATCCTGTGTGTACTTTTGCAAGTTGCATGGCGACTTCAGACATTTTAATAGCTTTGGGGTCTAGGCTTGATGCACTTTCGTCCAACAGGGTTAGATCCATGCCACAAATCGGACAATCGCCAGGCCTGTCTTCTCTTATTTCCGGGTGCATCGAGCAGGTCCATACTTCTGTAGTGCTATGTGTATGGTGTTCGTGAGACGTGTCTTCATTTGTTTCCGTAGAGGCGAAAAACCATTTTCCAATCAGTATTCCCATCACTACTAAAGCGATGTAGGTAAGTAGTTGTTTTTGTTTTGATTTCATCTGAACTTATTTATTGTTTCTTAGCGATACCTAGTAATTATATCTGTTTTACTAATAAAGTCAATTAAAGACCTCATCCTAAGAGGTTATTTATAGGCTAAATAGTTTATTTTTTCTTTTGCTAAACGCAAACGTGTCATGATGCGTTGTTCTTCTTGTTGAAGGCTGATAAGTTGTTGCTGAACCTTTATCAATTCTGGTAAACTTAGCAATGCGTTTTCAAATTCTGTAAAACTTAATTCCAACACTTGTTGGGTTTTCTTCAATGAAAAAGCTACTAATGCCAAACTTTGTTCTTCTTCTTCAATAAGTGCTAGTTGCTGGCTTGCTTCCGAACTAAGTAGGTTCAGTTGATTTTCGTAAGCTAACTGTGTGGCTTGCTGCATCAATTGAGCTTCTTTTTTAGCTGACTTGTATTTTTTATTGAAAATTGGCAGGGAAACACTCAGCATAGGCATAAGCATGTTCATGCCTTCGTACTGCATTCCATTCATCGTAAAATCATCTAAATACATGTACTCTAAACCAACCCCAAACTTAGGCATAGCAGCTTTTTGTGCCAATTTCTCCTCGGCCTCAAAACGCTCTACTTGCAACTGAAAACTCGATAGCAAAGGGTGACTTTCTACCGCAACGCTGGTGGGTGTTATTTGTTCATTAGCTTCCTCTTGAACAACCTCAATCGGTATGGTTAAAGGTCTGTTTAATAAGGTATTCAACCTTGCATTCAGCCGTTTTTCTTGTTGATTTAGCAACTTATAACTGGTTTTAGAGGCTTCTATTTCGATATCTAATTGAACTAATTCCTTCAACGAAACTTGGTTATTCTCGTATTGAATTTCTGCCACAGCATAAGTTGAATGAAGTAATTTTAAGCGTTCTTGCTCCAGCTTCTTCAGGGATTTTAGTTCAACTAAAGGGTAAAAAACCTCCGCTACTTGAAGTTCTAATAAGGCTTTTTGATCAAGAAATTCCTGAAAATTTGCTTCCGATTGAAGGGCAAGCACGTTTCCTTTGGCTTTTAAGGTTCCAAACCATGGAAACTGCTGGGTTAAGCTCAATTTAAACACTTGCTCTCCCATTAAGGTTCCCATCGGTTGAAGAAAATATCCGGCAGCAAGTACAGGATCTTCCAAGGATTTTGACTGGGGTATTTTTTCTAACGAGGCTTCAAACTTTTTGTAACTTGCCTTAATGGCAGGGTTATTTTCTAAAGCTATGGTTTGAAAATCGATTAAGGCTTGGGCCTTCAGCATAAACATGCTAAGAAAAGCCATCAAGTAAAGTATGTTATTTTTATTGCTCATCTTTTATCTATTTTAAGCAGTTAGTACTGACTTTTGATCTTATATTTTTGGTACAAATAGAACAAACAAGGGAGTAGAAAATAAGTGACCGAAGCTATCATCATTCCCCCGAAGGCTGGAATGGCCATTGGTTGCATAATTTCTGATCCCTTTCCTGATGAAGTAAGCACAGGAAGCAAAGCAATTATGGTAGTTGCAGATGTCATAACCGCTGGTTTTATCCTGCGCTGAGCTCCTGCAATAATGGCTGCTTTTAATTCATCAAGTTGTGTTGGTGTTTGTTTTTGAAAGCTTTGTTTTAGGTAAGTGGCCATTAACACAGCATCATCTGTTGCAATTCCAAACAGAGCGATAAAACCTACCCAAACCGCAACGCTTAAATTAATTTGCCGCAGTTGAAAAATATCCCTCAGGTTTTCTTCGAATAAGTTAAGGTTTAAAAAACTTTCGTTTGCATAGGCTTGCATGAGTATAAACCCTCCACTGAAAGCAAGAGCTATGCTAATAAACACCATTAAGCTTATACTCACCGACCTAAATTGTAAATAGAGAATGAGAAAAATAACCGAAAGTACGATAGGAATAATAAGGCTTAGTCGCTGTTCTGCTCGGATTTGATTTTGGTAATTTCCGGCAAATTCGAAACTTATTCCGTTTGGAACTGCTAGGTCTCCGCTAGCAATAGCCTGATAAATGGCATCTTTTGCATCGTTTACAGCTGTTATTTCTGCTACATTGGTTTGCTTATCGAAAAAAACATAGCCTACTAAAAAGGTGTTTTCACTTTTTATAGAGGTAGGGCCTTTGTGGTAGGAAATCTCCAATAAATCGCCTAAAGAAACCTGATTTCCATTGGGAGCGTCCACTAAAATATTAGCTATATCCTCTGGCGAGCTTCTTAATTCTCGTGGGTATCTTATCCTAACTTGGTATCGCTCTCTACCTTCTACAGTGGTGGTCATAGGCATTCCGCCAATGGCCATTTCAATGTATTGTTGTACTTCTTCAACACTTAATCCGTACAGGGCTATTTGATCTCTTAAAATACGTAAATGCAAGTAAGGCTTACCTTCAATTCGCTCAGCATTTACGGCCGACGAACGCAAGCTAGGGACCTCTCGTAGGAGTTGTTCCAAAGCGATCCCGAAACCTTCAATTTCTTCTAAGGAACGACCAAAAATTTTGATTCCCATGGGTGCTCGCATACCCGTTTGAAGCATGACTTGTCGAGTTTCGATGGGTTGTAATTTTGGAGCCGATGTTAGGCCAGGAAGCTTGGTTACTTGAGCTATTTCGTTCCAAATATCGTCTGTAGATTGAATGTTTGGACGCCAGTTGCGAAAGTAAACACCCTTTTTATCTTCTATTAAATACCTAGCTGATGAAGCTAAAAATCGAGGTAATAACTCACTTTGAAGCGATGTTGGCAATGCTTCGTTAGCTTCATTAACCAATTGAAAGGTTTCTGGTGAAAAAAAGAAAGGTGTAGCTTGCGCTTGTTGAAGCTTTTCGTTTATGACAAAGCTTCCATTGGAATTCACTTTAAATTTCATTTTCCGCCCTCGTTCATTCCGAATATACTCTGGCTTGTAGTTAATTACATTTTCAAACATAGAAATTGGTGCGGGATCTAAAGCCGACTCGACGCGGCCTAATTTACCAACACTTTCGGATACTTCTGGGAGTTGAGAGGTTACTATATCCAAAGTCTTGAGTACTTCTATATTGTATTCAATCCCTGAATGAGGCATGGTAGTTGGCATCAATAAAAAGCTACCTTCATCCAAACTTGGCATAAACTCCTTTCCTATTCCTGGAAATTTTTCGTCGAGCGACGCCCAAATCTTTGTTTCTTCTACTTGCCAACCTAATTTTTGAAAAGCGATTTGTGGTACGTAAAATACCTTAGCAAATCCAAGCCAGATGAGAATTCCAACAAAAATCAAGGTTACGGGAAGAACTAAAAACAGCTTTACATTAGACAAACAGCGACTTAACAATTGACTGTAGTACCGCTCAAGTATAAAAAAGGCCCCTAGAATTAATCCTATACAGAGGACGACAAAAAAGAAATTGGTAATCCATGCTTTTGAAGGACCTAAGGGTAACCATAGGCTTGTGAGCAGCCAAAGTACCCCTAACAAACTTAAACCAAGCTGAAGCTTTTTCGATATTTTAAATGAGGCTAAAAAGGGACTACTTAACATAGCCAAAAGAAGAAACAAAGAAGCATAAAACCACTCGCCTTGCCAAAACAGAAGGAGGGACAGCAGGGCAATAAAAAAGCCTTTCACCCATGCTATACCTTTAGCAGTTAACTTCATCCCCAATAAAACATAGGCGATGGTTGGTAAAATAAAAAGAGTTACCAAACAAGACGCCAATAAGGCAAAGGTTTTTGTGTAAGCTAGAGGAATAAACAATTTACCTTCTGCATTTTCTAGTAAAAAAACAGGGATAAAACTTACTACCGTAGTGGCTACCGCTGTTAAAATAGCACCGCTTACTTCCAAGGTTGCTTCTTCAACTTTCTGGAGTCTTTCTCGGTTGTTTTGGGTGTTTACTTCGGCTAGATGCTTGCTAATGTTTTCGACTAAAATAACCGCCAAATCGATCATGGTTCCAATGGCAATGGCAATTCCAGAAAGTGCTACGATATTGGCTTCTATTTCCAACCACATCATTCCGATAAATACCATAAGTACCGAAATGGGCAATACAGATGAAATGGCTAAGGATGCCCGAAGGTTAACTAGCAAAACTATAACCACTAAAATTGCAATGAGTACTTGCAAACTAATAGCGTCTTCGAGGGTGGCTATGGTTTCGTAAATTAGTTCGCTTCGATCGTAAAAGGGAACGATTTGTAATTTCGATTCGGTGCCATCTGGAAGTATTTTAGTAGCTAATCCAGGTTGAATTTCTTCTATTTTTTGTTGCACATTCTGAATGGCTTTTAAAGGATTGTATCCATCGCGTGCTACGACGACCCCTCCTACTACCTCAGCGCCATTTTTATCCAGTACTCCACGTCGTTCGGCAGGACCTATAAACACTTCTGCCACATCTCGAATACGAATAGGCGTATTGTTAGAAATGCTTACAAGGGTTTCTGAAATATCTTCAACCGACTGAATGTAGCCCAATCCTCGAACAACGTATTCGGCTTGGTTAATTTCGATGGTTTTTGCGCCTGTATCTCGATTTGTATTTTGAATTGCTTTAGCTACTTGAGCTAAACTAATGTTATATTGTCGAAGTACCTCTGGTCGAACATCTACTTGGTATTCCTTCACAAAACCACCTATAGAAGAAACTTCTGCAATTCCCTCAGCCGAACTTAAGGCATACTTTACATAAAAATCTTGTACGCTTCTTAGTTCATGCAAATCCCAACCGCCTGTTGGATTACCTGCATTATCTTGAGGTTCTATAGTATACCAAAAAACCTGGCCTAATGCGGTAGCGTCCGGTCCAAGACTAGGTTTTACTCCTTCAGGTAGCAAACTAACAGGAATGGCGCTTAACTTTTCAAGAATTCGAGAACGCGACCAGTAAAACTCAACTTCTTCTTCAAAAATAAGGTAAACAATTGAAAACCCCATCATGGACGAACTTCGAACGGATTTTACTCCTGGCACGCCCAATAAGTAGGTCGTAAGTGGGTAGGTAATTTGATCGTCTATGTCTTGAGGCGAACGACCTTTCCATTCAGTGAAAATGAGTTGTTGATTTTCACCGGTGTTTGGTATTGCATCTACCGAAATAGGATGTTGAGGAATGCCTTTTAATGGCCAGTTGAAGGGCGAAAAAACTAACCCAGCTAAGAGCATAAAGATAAGCACTATCCCTGTAACTAAACGGTTATACAAAAAAAATGAAATGACTTTTTGCATTTTTCTTTCTATGAATTTGATTAAAACTAAAACTTGTAACTAATACCATTTTTCAATTGAAATTAAAACAACTAAAATGGAATTAAAATAAAAAGCGACAGAAATGAGTAGGTCTATTTAAAGCTTGAATGCTTTAAACAACCTTAACTGTAAGTCGACTGACTTCTAAATCAAATTAAATACACTTGAAAGAAAGCGTGAACATCCCTTTGGAACAAGGGAGGTGGGGAATGGTATTCGGAACTATTTTTGCCATTGTCGACACTAGATGGTACATAATGAAATGCAAAAATATAAGCGGCTACAAAAGTTGGACTCGGCAGCTGTATTGATGACTCCTGAAGTTTGATTTCATCTTGTCCTTCAATTATTTCAAACTCATCGTCGCAACAACTTTTCTGTTGCTTTTCACGAGGTTGAGTTGCATTGTTATGCATACCACAAGCAGGAGCAATTTCTTGGTGCATGGCGCATTTTTTAGCTGGCTTAACAAAGGATTTTTCCACCAAAATACTGCCACAGTAATGTAAATTTATACTGTAACTTTGGGTAGATACTAGCACTAAAAGTGCTAAAAACAAACTTGTTATGTGTTTAAAAAAATTATTCATGCGTTACAAAGGTACTAAATTTCAATTAAATGAAAATGGGGTTAGAGAATTGAGTACAAAGTATTGAGTACAAAGTATTGAGTATTAAGTATTAAGTATTGAGTATTAAGTATTGAGTATTAAGTATTAAGTATTGAGTATTAAGTATTGAGTATTAAGTATTGAGAAGTGATAGGTGAAGGGTGATGAGTGAGAAATTAGATGTATGACGTGAAAAATAAACACGAACCAGAGTCGACAGTTAACAGTCGTCAGGATTACTGTTCACTGCTCACTGTTCACTGTTCACACTTCACGAACAACGAATAACGAATACTGAATATAGAAGTGATAAGTGAAGACATGACTTTTAGGAAGAATTGAGGTTTGGAGGTTTGATTATTTATTCCAATCAGCTTTGCGACTTTGCGCCTTTGCGAGAGCTAATCAATTTGAAATAGCCTGGTCAACAAATATCAAATACTGAATATAGATAAATGAGCAATGAGTGAGGTATGAGAAATTAGATGTATGACGTGAAAAATAAACACGAATCAGAGTCGACAGCCGTCAGGATCACTGTTCACTGTTCACACTTTACGAACAACGAATAACGAATACTGAATATAGAAGTGATAAGTGAAGACATGACTTTGCGAGAGCTAATCAATTTGAAATAGCCTGGTCAACAAATATCAAATACTGAATATAGATAAATGAGCGATGAGTGAGGTATGAGAAATTAGATATGGGATGTGAAAACAAACACGAATCAGAGTCGACAGTTAACAATCGACAGTCGTCAGGATTACTGTTCACTGCTCACTGTTCACTGTTCACTGCTCACTGTTCACTGCTCACTGTTCACTGTTCACACTTCACGAATAACGAATATAGAATACTGAATATAGAATAAAAAAGTGAGAAGTAATGAGAATAAAGAATGTAGAAATGAGAGGTTGGAAATGTGAAAAATTTGAAATTTGAAATGAGATATATGACATTTGAAATAAATAACCTGAAATTTGAAATAAAAAATATGAATTGATATCTTTGGTATCTTAAACATTATCATGAAAATAGCCTACGCCTTTTTATTTATTATTGGGTTAACCTCTACCCTAAATGCCCAGCAGTTTGTCGAAAATTGGGACGACAACACACCGAATCTTGACAGGCATATGCTTACCTTCAACTTAATAAACCCAGGAGTACGGTATGAATTAGGCCTATTTAAAAATACGAGCTTATCTTCTTCAATCAACCCTATGCTTGCTGCTTACTCAGAAGGTTATACCTATGGATTTGCTTGGCATACCCAAGTTCGGTATTATTACAACTTTAAAAAACGTTACGATTTAAATAGAGCTGTAATTGGAAATTCTGCTAACTTCTTTTCCTTCTCTCGAACGGCTTTTTTTCAACCTATACAAATTGTTTCTAACTTAGATTTTGACAGAAATGGTTCGCTTATTTTCATGGGACCGACTTACGGATTACAACGAACTTCGACAAAAAGCTTCAACTTAACCGCTGAAATTGGCTACGGTATGTATGACGCATACGGCGTTTTTAATAAAGACGATACCTTTGCAAGCGGTCATGGTTTTCTTCTAAACCTAACTTTTGGATGGGTTCCTACCAATCGAAAAAGAAGGAAACCTATTCAATTGAATTAAAACAGAAATGGAACGTGATTTGGTAAATTACCATGAGGCGGTTTGTAAAATCGACCGAATGGCTTGATTCACTTAGTCGTTTATTCATTAGAATGTCTTCCAATGAATAAATTGGGGTAATACCATTTACCAATTGAACTTTAAAATGAAACTAAAATAAATTGAATTATTTGTTGATTTAATTAGGCGAAAAATCATCGCTTTCTTTTCCCGAAATTTCAACTCATAACTGGTATTACTTCCATACTTTTGCGTCAAAAAAAACATGGAAATTTCTGTAGAACTTACCCTTACTCCCATTCAAGATAATTACGAACCCGCTATTATACAGTTCATTAAAAGCCTTAGATCCTCTGGTTTAGAAGTTATAGAAACTCCATTAAGCACCCAAGTTTATGGCAATTATGATTTGGTTATGGAAGTGCTTCAGAGAGAAATGAAAATCGCCCTCCAAGCTATTGAAAGAGGCTTGCTTTACGTTAAAATCGTAAAATCTAATCGCGCAAATTATGAGCCTCATTTCTGATTTGCTTTTCGAACCTTACCAGCAAACCCCCACTCATTTAATAACACTTGAAATTATTGGGGTTGTATTTGGTTTGCTTAGTGTGCTTTTCTCTAAACGAGATAACATTTTAGTATTCCCTACCGGCATTGTTAGCACGTTGATTTTTGTATATATTCTTTTGGTTTACGGATTATTGGGCGATATGCTAATTAATGCTTATTACTTTCTGATGAGTGTTTACGGATGGTACATGTGGACACGTAAGATAAATACTACTTCCTATTTGCCTATTACATCGTGGACTAAAAAGCAAATTTATCAATCCGCGTTTTTATTTGTGGGAAGTGTTTTCAGCGTTTCTTTGGTTTATGAATTATTTGATAAATGGGAAGCTTGGATTTCATTTGTAGATTTACTCACCACTGGAATTTTCTTTGTGGGAATGTGGCTCATGGCCAAAAAGAAAATCGAAAACTGGTTATTTTGGGTTATTGGCGATTTTATTTCTGTACCACTTTATGCATATAAAGGATTAGTACTCACATCTATTCAATACGCTGTCTTCGGAGTCATTGCCATTTTTGCTTTTTATGCTTGGAAAAAAAGACTTGATTTACCAAATAATGAATTGGTTAAATGAAGGGTGAGGAGAATAAAGAATAGAGAAGTGAGGAATGAGAAATGAGAAATGAGAAGTAAGAAATGAGAAGTGAGAAATGAGAATTGGGATGTTGAATGTTGGATGTGAAAATAAATACGAATCAGAGTCGACAGTTCATAGTTCACAGTCGACAGTCAACAGATTCACCGTTCACTGAACACTCATCACTCATCACTCTTCACTCATCACTCTTCACTCTTCACTGTTCACTGTTCACAAATAATGAACAAAGAAATAAGAAATGAGAAATTTGAAATGAGAAATATGAAATAAGAAATATGAAATTAACGTTTAGTCAGTCGTAAATTAAAACTCGTCAGCTGTGAAATTTTAGCTAAATACAATATTTAACCAAAGTCCCAAGCCTATCTTTGCTCAAAAAAAATGCGCTGGATCCTACCGATTCTCTTTTTACTATTCATCGAATTTTATGCATACCAAGCTTTTCGAACCATCATTAAATTGAAATGGCTTCCTTATTTTTATGTTGGATTTAGTCTTGCTCTTCTCGCATTTATTGTTTTTAGCTTTAATCAACCTAATCCTAATGGTTCGGTTACTGGAATTAGAGCTTACGCTATTGGATTAATGCTAAGTGTTTTCGCCTTAAAAATGGGACTTATTGTCTTTATGTTTGGCGAAGATGTCATTCGGTTTATACAAGCAGTTTATGCGAAGTTGTTTTTACACCAAAACTTCGAAATTCCGACACGAAGAAAATTTGTAAGTCAACTTGCACTTGGGGTTGCATCCCTTCCGTTTTTAAGTTTATTGTACGGTATGTACAAAGGTAAATACAACTATAAAGTACTTACTTACGAACTAAGTTTTGAAGATCTTCCCGACGAGTTTGATGGTTATCAAATTACACAAATAAGTGATATTCATAGTGGAAGCTTCGATAATGCGGAGAAGGTTGCGTACGGAATCGAATTAATCAACAACCAAAAAAGCGATGCCATTTGTTTCACAGGAGATATTGTGAATAACATCGCCAACGAATTGGAAAATTGGAAGGGATTATTCGGACAACTGAAAGCAAAAGACGGTGTTTTTTCGGTTTTAGGAAACCATGATTATGGCGATTATTTTTCATGGAATTCAGCTACCGAAAAGCAACGAAATCTTGAGCAGCTCAAAAACATACAGAAGGAAATGGGCTGGAAGTTATTGCTGGACGAAAACCATATTATTAGCAGAAATAATGCAAAACTTGCCATTGTTGGAGTAGAAAACTGGGGAAAAGGTGGCTTTAAGCAAAAAGGAGACATTGATAAAGCATCGGCAAACCTCAGCACTACGGATTTTAAGGTACTTTTAAGCCATGACCCTTCGCATTGGGATGAGATTGTCCAACACCATGCTAAAAACTTTCAATTGACTTTAAGTGGTCATACGCATGGGATGCAGTTTGGAATTGAAATTCCTGGGTGGTTCAAATGGTCGCCAGTTCAGTTTAGGTACCCACAATGGGCAGGAATTTATAAAAATAAAAATCGCTACATTAACGTGAACAGAGGATTTGGTTATTTAGCCTATCCTGGTCGAGTGGGTATGTGGCCAGAAATAAGCGTAATTAAACTTAGAAAGGCTTAACCCTTAAAATTCTTCCCATAAGCATTTATACCCGTAATTTCAATTGGTAAATGGTAAAACTGCCAAAAACAACAGAAATGTTGCTATTAATAACTAATGGCCGTTCCTATTTAAGTATGATTTTCAGTGAGTTTTCATAAGGCTTATGCATGACTAATGAATGCTTAAAACAGTATAGCAAAGCCCTCTAAAATTAAAACTTTCGCCCATGCTACAACCTAGCATTGCTTGGGCCATAGGTGTGCTTTTGGAAATGGCATAAAAAGTAAAACCTTCTGTTTTTAGTTCTCCTAAACTAACTGAAACAAAGTAAATGAAGGTTTGAGTACAAACCAAACTCCCCAGCTGAACTTTCTGATGCACTTGCTTTTCATTAATTCCTAACAATATTGCTTGTAATTGCTCTAACTCGTGCAGTTGCCTTCCTATTTTTTCCCTTTCTATATGGAGCATTGCACGTCCTGTTTCATACTTATCACCTGCGCTACTTTTGGTTTCGTTTCCTAGGTCTTGTTGAATCTGCTCCAGTTGATTTCGGCAAACATTCAATCGCTCTCTTACCTTTAAAAGGCAAGCAAGCTTAGCCTGATTTTTATGGGTTAAATTCAGTTTCATTGATCCAGTAAATTAGCTAGTTGTTTTCCGGTATTACTTCCAATAGCAACCCCCATTCCGCCCAACCTCACGGCACAATAAATACGATTGGCGATCTGCTTTACTATTGGTTGTTTTTTATCGCCAACCCCCAGAATACCTGACCATCGAAGTTCAATATCGACTTTGTAATTGGGTAAAATTACTTCCCTGAGTAAGGTTTCTAGGGCCGTTTGGATATGCTCTGTTGTGGCTAAACGCGTTGTTGTTTCTCCTGCTTTATCAAGGTTTCTACCACCTCCTAAGAGAATACGATTATGAATATTCCTAAAGTAATAATAGCCTTCATCTAAATGAAAATTACCTTTAAAAGGCAATTTTGTAATTTCACGGGTAATTAACACTTGGTTTCTTGCTGGCGTAACTTCAACAGGAAATAATGAAGAGGCAAAAGCATTGGTTGCAACAAAAACATGTTTCGCCTTAAATATTTGTTTATTTATTTGAATTTCAACATTTTGAATATTACTTTCGACAGAAATTACTTCCGTAGCATTCAGTAACAAGACCCCTAAAGAGAGGACTTTGGTTAGCAATGCATGCATCATCTTCCCGGTATCAATCTGACCTTCTAAAGGAGTGTGGAATAAAAAAGGAAGGCAATTTTGAAATCTGTGTGAATTTGATTGTATTGAGAATACCGGAGCATGGAAAATGGGTTCCAATAAACTGTTTACATACGCGTGTTGACGTTCACATTTTTCGAAAATGGCAGCATCTTTTGGGTCACTTATTTTATTTGGGGAGTATTAAGTTTACGCAAATAACTTTTCAAGCCTAAATAAGAAGAAAGAAATATCTTTTACCCCTCTAAGGTTAGCTCTGAAGAGTTTTATTTTAGCGTTAAAAGATTC
>JBHYFG010000022.1:0-38518 GCA_051859645.1 Psychroflexus sp.
ATTGAGTTTTCAAATTTTCAATGCATTAATTTCAACCTTGTTGAAGTTTATTTTTCATTGATTTTTCCGATTTTCAAAAAATCATATTCAATAGCCCCCATTTTCAAATGGGGGGTAAAAAAATGATGCCCATGATTGGCTTTAGCCAAATTCTCGCAAACTAAAGGATGTGAAAGATTATTATTATCCGTTACAACCAATATTTATTATTTTCAGAAGTTACCATCTTATTCAACTAATAAAATAGAATAGATATAATTTATGCTTATTTTGGTAGTATTCATATTATTCTTACACGAAATTCTTATTTTTTTTGTATTTATGCACCAAGAATAATACCCATATGTACCCTAACTTAGTATTGAAACGCGTAAGTGCGTTATCTAACCTGACTAACCGACAAATTGCCAATGTATTTAAGAAGGCTAATAGGAAGTTTACTTCAGCAGAAGTGGACAAATGGTTAGTGGATGAAGAAGATCCAAATCACCAACCGCTTAGCAAAGAAAATCTTTCTGTTTTTCTAAACGGGCTTATTATTCACTTGCGAGGCGCTCGAGAAGACGGTTTTGTTCCTGAACCAGACATGGATTTGGATAATAATATGATTTTTAAGAAATTGAAAATTGCTTACGAAGTGCAAACCGACGAAATTGCTCCTATGTTTAGAGCCATTAATCGACGTATTACTAAAAATGAAGTTGCAGCTTTCTTGCGAGGTGCAAAACATTCGCAATACAGAGAGATGAAGGACCAATACCTGCGCAATTTTATAAGTGCTTTGAAGAAGAGGTTAGGTTAGCTATTTTAAGCCAAACGCATACAGACTTAAACTGCCGAGTAACATTACTATTTTTAAGAGAAAGCTAAGTTTTTTCCAGTTTATTTTGGTTTGCTTTTTTTGAAGTTCAATGCTTGCAAAAACAAGTAATACGCAAATACTTAGTAAAAATAGAAACGATACTTCGTTTTTCGGAAAGTATATATAATAAAGAGCAACAAGCCCAATACTTAAAAAGTTAGTTAACCAAAAAGTAAGCTTTACGCACCTACTTATCCCAAGTTGTATGACCATGGTTTTTGCGTTATTGAAGTAGTCCCCTCTTCGGTCTTCAATATCTTTACTAATTTCGCGAAGTAAATTGAAAAAAAATCCAAAAATTACATAGGTTACTAAAATACCCTGGTAATTTGAAGTTAGTTCACTTTTGCTAGTAGAGGTATAAAAGAAAGGCATAATAAAAACCAACGCTACTAAACTACTAATAAGTAAATTTCCAACTAAAAAACTTAGCTTAAAGTAGTAGTTATACAAATGCAATACAACTAGTGAGCCTATAAAAATAATGTTGTGAACGTAAAATCCTAAAGCTAGATGAACCCAACTACTAACAAAAATACCTAATCCTCCTAAAATCCAATAAGTCAACCTAAGTTTATGAAGACCAATTTTTTTGTAGAAGTCAGCCTTTTTGGGTTGATTAATGGCATCTATCTGTAAATCCCTGTCGTCATTTTGTAGATTTCCAAAACTAGCAATACTTACCATTGCAATGCTTAGTCCTATAAAATTTTCAGTTGTTAATACACTAGTTACCTCTAAGTAAGGTAGCAAACAAAATTGAACACCTCCAAAAACCAACAGCATCAACCCTAAATTAGGTAAACGCAAGTATTTTAAGAGGTTTATTAGCTTCATTTGGTAGGGATTAAACTTCCCATTTACCTTGGGTTTTTAGTACCTGCTCGATCAAATCACGAACACAACCTTCACCGCCATTTTTATGGGAAATATACTTAGCGGTAGATTTTACTTCGGGAACGGCATTTTGCGGACATGTAGGAAGCAAAACTTCACGCATTGGATAAATGTCAGGGATGTCGTCTCCCATATATGCAACTTCTTCACGTTTGAAACCGTACACATCAAGGAACTCGTCTAAAACGTCTGTTTTGTGATGTACTCCTAAGTAAATATCGGTAATTCCCAAGGCTTTTAGTCGTTCTCTTACGGCTTCATTTTTACCTCCTGATATAATGCAAACTCCGTAACCCTGGTCAAGAGCATGTTTCATTGCATAGCCATCTTTTACATTCATCGTGCGCAAAAGCTCGCCGTTTTCTGAAATAAACAATTCGCCATTGGTTAAAACACCATCTACATCAAACACAAAACAGCGTATGTGATTCAGTAATTCTTTATAATTATTTTCCATTAGTTTTTAGGGTTTAAATTTTCTATTGAAGACGATAGTAAGCGGTAGATTTCTTTGAATTGAAGGTTATGCTGTAACATTTCTTCATGTTTTTGAAGCGTTAACGAATCGCCACGAAGCGCAGGGCCAGTTTGTGCTTCCTTGGGCGGGAGTTCTTTAATTTTAGCTGCTGTTTCCTGAATTAGCGCTCCTAAAATTGAAGGTTCAATACCATTTTGTGTACAAAGTTCATCGCCAATGTGGTATAAATGATTCACGAAATTACACACAAACACCGCACTTAAATGCAACTGTCTTCGTTGTTCGGAATTTATGTTAAAAAGCTGATTTGAAATAGATTGTGCAATTTTTTTAATAGCATCATAAACCTCCTCTTCCGAAGCTTCTAAACAGATGGGAATTTCTTTAAAATCAAGTTTTCGTTGCTTACTAAAGGTTTGTAGGGGGTAAAAGACAGCATTTTTTTGCTTTGGATTTGTACTTAACGGTATACTTCCAGAGGTGTGTGCTACAATTTTTTGCCGAAATGGTATGGCTTCAATACAAGCATCTACCTCATTGTCTTTTACGGCAACAAAGTAACAATCAGCCTCTTTAATAGCATCCCATTGAAAGGTGAATTTTTCAATTTCATGAGCGCCTATTCGTTGGGTTAATTCTTCTTCAGAAAGAGGACTTCTATTAAGGTATTGTACAATACTTACTTCTGCCGATTCTTGAAGCGCACGTGCCAAATGTGTGCCTACATTTCCTAAACCAATAATTACCGCCGTATACATATTGCAAAAGTAATCTTTTTACTAAAACTACTTTAACTCTTAGTAATTTCATATTTTTGTAAACGTTGAATTTTTTAAAAAAACCACCATGAGTTATAGAATAGAAAAAGACACTATAGGAGAAGTAAAAGTACCATCGGATAAACTTTGGGGAGCTCAAACAGAACGCTCGCGAAACAATTTTAAAATTGGTGCTCCTGCATCGATGCCTTTAGAAGTTATTTACGGTTTTGCTTACTTGAAAAAGGCAGCTGCCTATACCAATCATGATTTGGGTGTTTTGTCGGAAGAAAAGCGAAACTTAATAGCTAAGGTTTGTGATGAAATTTTAGAAGGAAAACACGACGATCAATTTCCCTTGGTAATTTGGCAAACTGGTTCTGGTACACAAAGCAATATGAATGTTAATGAAGTAATTGCTAACAGAGCGCATCAGTTAGAAGGACACAAATTAGGAGAGGGAACCCGAACCATATCACCAAACGATGATGTAAATAAGTCGCAATCATCTAACGATACTTTTCCTACAGGCATGCATATAGCTTGCTATAAAAAAGTAGTGGAAGTTTGTATTCCTGGAGTAAAGCAACTAAGGGATACACTAGATGCAAAAGCCAAAGCCTTTAAGGATGTGGTAAAGATTGGTAGAACACACTTTATGGACGCAACACCACTTACCTTAGGCCAGGAATTTAGTGGTTATGTTTCTCAGTTAGATCATGGGTTAAAAGCTTTAGAAAATACGCTTCCTCATTTACTAGAGCTTGCTTTAGGAGGAACTGCTGTAGGTACTGGCTTAAATACTCCAAAAGGCTACGATGTAAAAGTAGCTGAGTACATTGCAGAGTTTACCAAGCTTCCTTTTGTAACTGCTGAAAATAAATTTGAAGCCCTAGCCGCTCACGACGCTTTAGTGGAAACACACGGAGCTTTAAAGCAACTAGCCGTTTCACTAAATAAGATTGCAAATGATATTCGAATGCTTTCTTCTGGACCACGAAGTGGTATTGGAGAAATTATTATTCCAGCAAACGAGCCTGGTTCATCTATTATGCCAGGAAAAGTAAACCCTACTCAATGTGAAGCATTAACCATGGTTTGCGCTCAAGTAATGGGGAATGATGTGGCGGTAAGTGTTGGTGGTTTACAAGGTCATTTTGAATTGAATGTGTTTAAACCTGTTATGGCGGCGAATGTTTTGCATTCGGCACAATTGATTGGCGATGCTTGTGTGTCATTTGATGAAAACTGTGCGCAAGGAATAGAGCCTAATCAAGCAAGAATTAATGAATTACTACAAAACTCACTAATGTTAGTCACGGCGCTAAACACCAAAATTGGGTATTATAAAGCTGCTGAAATCGCTAATGCAGCCCACCAAAATGGTACTACTTTAAAAGAAGAAGCTGTACGTTTGGGATATACAACTGCTGATGAGTTTGATGCTTGGGTTAGACCTGAGGATATGATAGGAAACTAAATTTTACATCTTCACTCATTAAAAAAGCCAACTTGTACAAGTTGGCTTTTTTGATTTTCTGAAAAATTATAAGTTATTTAATTTTTCCACCAAAGCTTCTAATTTAGCTTCAATTTCTTTTTTTACTTCTTTTAGGTGTTGCTTTCTATTTTCAACAGTTTTTTTGTTGATTTGCTCAATCATAGCGTCAAACTCACGGATGCTTTCATCAATCAGCTCGTTTGCTTTATCTTGGTGTTCTGCATCATTTACAATTTGGTGAATCAAAGTTCCTTCGATTACTTCGCCAATCGCATTTTTTAAGTCTTTCTTTAAGTTTTTAATACTTGCCATTTATGTAAAATTTTTTGCAAAGGTAGTGTAAATTAATTTCTTAGGAATAATTCTTTTCCTCCTAAATACTTAATTCCTAAATAAGGGTTGAGTACTTTTTAGCGTTGAATATTCTCAAAAAATTTGATATGGAGAGTAACTATAGATAAAATATTGTTGTAGAGGCAAAAGTAAATTTTCATTAAAAAAGAATCAATTTTAAGAAGGTAAAATAAAGATTCACTAATTTTGTGGTATGAGTAGATTCAAAAAACCTATTCCACTAGAAGAAGGAGATTATTACATAACTCCTGAAGGATACCGTTGTTTTACAGCGCAATACCACCTTAAGCGGGGCTATTGTTGTAAAAGCGGTTGTAGACATTGTCCTTACGGATTTGATAAAAAACGAGATTAAAAAAACTACTATGCAAACAGCTATCGATTTTAAATCTGCAATTCAAGAAGGTATTCCGTCAGAATTACCTGAACCAAAATTATATGATGCGTCAATCAACCATGCGCCAATTAGAAAAAAAATTCTGAGCAAAGAAGAAGAAAAACTTGCGCTAAAAAACGCGCTGAGGTATTTTGAACCAAAGCACCACGCTGTTTTGTTACCCGAATTTAAAGATGAATTAGCTCGTTACGGTAGGATATATATGTATCGTTTTCGTCCGACTTATGAAATGAAGGCACGCCCAATTCATGAGTATCCAGGGAATAGCTTGGAGGCAAAAGCTATTATGCTGATGATTCAAAACAATTTGGATTACGCAGTGGCACAGCATCCTCACGAGCTAATTACTTACGGTGGAAACGGTGGAGTTTTTCAGAATTGGGCACAGTATTTACTTACTATGAAGTACCTTTCTGAAATGACCGATGAACAAACTTTGGTGATGTATTCAGGGCATCCGATGGGGCTTTTTCCTTCGCATAAAAACGCACCAAGAGTTGTGGTTACCAACGGAATGGTAATTCCTAACTACTCAAAACCCGACGATTGGGAGCGAATGAATGCGCTAGGTGTTTCGCAATACGGACAAATGACAGCGGGAAGTTATATGTACATTGGGCCTCAAGGAATTGTTCATGGAACAACCATCACGGTATTAAATGGCTTCAGAAAAATTGGCAAATCTCCAAGAGGAGGATTATTTGTAACAGCCGGTTTGGGAGGAATGAGTGGGGCTCAACCAAAAGCAGGAAATATTGCAGGTTGTGTTACGGTTTGCGCAGAAGTAAACCCTAAAGCAACCCACACAAGACACTCGCAAGATTGGGTGGATGAGGTGATTTCTAATGTAGATGAGCTAGTTGTAAGAGTAAAAGAAGCATTAGCTAACAAAGAAGCTGTATCAATCGCTTACGATGGAAATATTGTTGAAGTTTGGGAGAAGTTTGATGAAGCCAATATTCATATTGATTTAGGTAGTGACCAAACGTCGCTCCACAATCCTTGGGCAGGTGGATATTACCCTGTAGGATATTCGTATGAAGAATCCAATGAGATGATGGCAAACGAACCTGAAAAATTCAAGCAAATTGTACGCGAAAGTTTATTGCGACATGCCGATGCGATTAACAAACACACTGCAAAAGGTACCTATTTCTTTGATTATGGAAACGCCTTTTTATTGGAAGCGTCAAGAGCGGGAGCTAAAGTCTATAAAGACGAAAATGGCCTACTGGTGGATTCCTCAAAAATGCAAGACGAACGAGCAGAATTTGCATATCCGAGTTATGTGCAAGACATTATGGGGCCTATGTGCTTCGATTATGGATTTGGTCCATTTAGATGGGTTTGTGCTAGCGGAAGCGAAGCTGATTTAAGAAAAACAGACGAAATTGCAACACAAGTTTTAGAAGACTTGATGAAAGATGCTCCTGAAGAAATTCAGCAACAAATGGCTGATAATATCCAATGGATAAAAGGAGCGCAAGAAAATAAATTGGTAGTTGGCTCGCAAGCGAGAATCCTGTATGCAGATGCACTTGGACGCATGAAAATTGCAGAAGCCTTCAACAAAGCCATTGCTAATGGAGAAATTGGTCCGGTAATTTTAGGGCGAGATCACCATGATGTTTCAGGAACGGATTCACCATACAGAGAAACCTCTAATATTTACGATGGAAGTAAATTTACTGCAGACATGGCAATTCACAATGTAATTGGTGATAGTTTTCGAGGTGCTACTTGGGTAAGTATTCACAATGGAGGTGGAGTAGGATGGGGAGAAGTTATCAACGGTGGGTTTGGTATGCTTCTTGATGGTAGTACTAATGCAAATGAAAAGCTTCTCTCAATGTTGCATTGGGATGTAAATAATGGAATTGCAAGAAGGTCTTGGGCGCGAAATGAAGGAGCAATTTTTGCAATAAAACGCGCTATGGAAATTGAACCAAGACTAAAAGTGACAGTTCCGAATATTGTGGATGAGTCTTTACTGAATTAATCTTTACTTACTAAAATGAGGATTAATTAACTGACTTGTCTCACAAAGAAATATTTTTATCAAAATAATATGCTGATTCCTAAAGCTACTAGGATTGCTAAAATATACGTAAAATGAAAAAGTTATTTTTTTACCTCAGTTTAGTTAGCTTGACAAGTATTTTGTTAAGCTGTTCATCGGTGCGTGTCTCTGTGGACTATGACAGAGAAGTTGATTTTTCTATGTACAAAACCTATGCATTTTACAAACCGGGGATCGATGCAGTTGAAATTTCCGATTTAGACAAGCGTAGAATTTTAAGAGCCATAGATAACGAGCTTTCTGAAAAAGGAATGCTCAAAGCTAACAATCCTGATATTTTGATAAATATTTTTACAGAGGAGCAAGAGAACATTAACATTTACCAAGACAACTTCGGTTGGGGAATGGGTTGGGGATGGGGAATGCCCATGACTCAGGTAAGCTCTAATGTTGAAGGAACTTTGTTTATTGACTTTATAGATGTTAACAAAAATCGATTAGTTTGGCAAGGTGTTGGCACGGGTAATCTCAGCTTAGACATGGATAAAAAAGAAGCTAGAATTAATGAAATTGTTCAAAAAATATTGAAGAATTATCCGCCAAGGTAATAGTTTTCTCAAATTATAAATTTGCCATAAAGTAGTTTATCTTGTAAAGGTAAAAGAAGGAGAAAGACTGTATACGCAAAAGTTAGTGAAGGAGTAAAATCTGATAGTTAAAAATAAAGCCTGTTAGTTTAAAAAACACACTAACAGGCTTTATTATTTAAGTCATTTATTACGAAGTAAGGTTTTATTCCTCTCTCCTTAGCCTAGCCATATAAAACCCATCGAAGCCATTTTCATGAACATATACTTGTTCTTCCTTTAAAAGTTTGAAGTTTTTACCTTCTTCACTTTGTAAAAACGAGTCTACTTGAGCTTTGTTTTCTGAAGGAAGAATAGAGCATGTTGCGTAAACAAGAATTCCATCTTTTTTCAGCATCTTGCTATAGTCTCTTAAAATTTGAGCTTGAGTGGCTTTGATATCTTCAACAAATTCAGGTTGAAGCTTCCATTTGGCATCAGGATTTCTTCTAAGTACGCCTAATCCTGTACAAGGTGCATCTATCAATACAACATCTGCGGAGTCATGTAATTTCTTGATGACTTTTGTGTTTTCGATGTGTCGAGTTTCGATATTGTGTGCTCCCGCTCGTTTAGCTCTACGCTTAAGTTCCTTTAATTTATTTGGGTAAATATCCAACGCAATTAGCTGGCCTTTGTTTTCCATCATTGCCGCCAGGTGAAGTGTTTTTCCACCTGCGCCTGCACAAGTGTCAACTACCCGCATTCCTGGTTTTACGCCTGTTAGTTTGGCTACTTTTTGTGATGAAGCATCCTGTACTTCAAACATTCCTTGTTGAAAAGCATCCGTGCTAAACACATTAGCGCGCTGATGAAGTTTTAAAGCATCAGGATAACCTTCTAAAAACAAAGTAACGATGCTGTTTTCGTTTTCTAATACTTCCTGAAGTTTCTTTTTGTTGGTTTTAAGCGTGTTTGTTCTAAGGATAACAGGCGCTTCTTGATTCAACGCATCTATTTCTTTGCTCCAAAGCTCTTCGCCAAGCTCTTTTACTCCAAGCTCATCAAGCCAATCTGGAATAGATGCTTTGTATTTTCTTATTTTAGACAGTTCATCAAAACGACCTTTGATTCTTCTTGTAGGTGTTGCTTCAAATTGTTTCCATTCAGGAATAGCAATTCCTTTAAGAGTTAGCCAAACAGCAATCATTCGGAAGATATCTTCTCTTCTGTAAGGCTCTTTAACTTCCGCAATTTCTTGATACAAACGCTTCCATCGAACAATGTCGTAAGTGGTCTCTGCAACAAAAGCTCTGTCGCGCGCTCCCCAACGAGCATCTCTTTTTAGTGCCTTTGCAATTTCTTTGTCGGCATATTTATTATCGTTAAAAATTTGAAGGAGAGTATCTACAACCGCAAATACAAGGTTTCTGTGAAGACGCATAATTTTTTTTAATATTTTGCAAAGCTACGCTTTTAAGTTTACATCTATTCCTCTTAATGCAATAAACATAGAGAAGATATTTTAGAGGACGACATAACTATGAATATGGCTAAACACATAAATGACTAGATTTTTTTTAGCCTTGATTTTAGTACGAGAAACAAAAATGAATATCTTCAAAAAAATCAATAAATAAAAAATTAATAGAAACGGGATTTATCCCGTTTTCAATATACACCAAACAAATGGCTTTAGCCGAAAATCCTTTATAATTGTTAGGAGTTTGGCTAAAGCCAATTTTTTGCACCCAATTTTTTAACCCCGATTTAAAAATCGGGGCTATTAAATTTATTTTTTCATATATAAATGGGCATGATTATATACAAATATCAATTTTTTAACCACGATTTAAAAATCGGGGCTATTGATTTCAAATTCCGTCAAAAAATTCAATCCCAAGGGATGATGTAATTATAAAAATCGTTAAAAAAGTAGTAAGGATCTAGTTATTCGCTTTGTTTTCGCGGTATTGCTTCAACAAGTCACGGTTAAATTCGTATTCGGCTTTTCGTAGGAGCATAATTTTTTTGGCTGAAATCACCTTTTCTAAATCCTGAATATAATCTAATCTTATTGCTAAGCGTTTAGTTTGATAGTCTTGGTAATCGTCCAATAATTTATTAGCATCTTCATCGCAAAGCGAATTGATATCATCCATTCTTGCTTTTACACTAGCCCATTCATTTGCTCTTAAATCTTCATAAATTTTGGTATGTTTATTATAAACAGGCCAAAACTTCTGAGCTTCTTTTTCAGACAAATCAAGTTCCTTAGTAAAAAAAGCAACTTTTAAAGCCTTAATTTTCTCATCGTCATTTTCTTGTGCCGTCAAGTTTAAACTAAAACAAACAAGAACTAAAAAAAATAAATACTTCATTTTTTAAAATTTTAAAAATCTTCATCCATTAGCTCATCTTCAATATACTTGAGGTAAGTTTCAGGATCAATAGCTGAATCTAAAGAAGCGAAATAATCATAATTTGTATTACCATTTAAGTAGTATTCTAAATCGCTCCCAAATAAACTTTCTTCTATGTAATTTTCTAGACTTTCGTTGCTAACATCCGAAAGGCTTAAAGTAGGTTGATTTGCAACTCCATTGGGAAGTTGCGTAAATAAATAACTAGTAATTGCTATTAAAATGATTGCAGCACTTGCCCAATTAACAACAGAACGTAAATTTATGACCTTACTTTCCTTTTGGGTGTTTACTTTTGTAACTAAATTTACTTCGAGTTCATCAAAATAACCAGATGGAACCTTCATTCCTCCATGCTTCATTTTTTGGTTCTGAAGGGTTTTTTCCTCTAAGGCGATTCTTGAGTTTAAACGCGCTTCAAAATCTTCGAAATAGTTTTTTTCTATTTCAAAACCAGCTTTATGTTGATATGTATTTTGATTCTTCTTCACGTTAATATGACTACTTTTCTTACAAAAGGTTTAATGGTTTTTTAGGTATTCTTCGATTTTTTTTGACGCATGGTGGTAATTGGACTTAAGAGCGCCAATACTAGTGTCAAGAATCTCAGCAATTTCGTGGTATTTTAGTTCTTCAAAATACTTTAAATTGAAAACCATTTTTTGCTTCTCGGGGAGTGTTGCAATTGCTCGTTGAAGTTTTTTTTGAATTTCATCTCCTTCAAAATAAACATCACTTTCCAATTGGTCGATTAAATAATCTTGTAATTCTTCATTAGAAATTTGTAAATTCTTGGCACGTTTATTCAGAAAAGTAATCGTTTCATTGGTGGCAATTCGGTACATCCATGAATATAATTTACTTTCGCCTTTAAATTTCCCGATATTCCGATATACTTTAATAAACACGTTTTGTAAAATATCGTCTGCGTCCTCATGAATTTTTACCATGTGACGGATGTGCCAATAAAGCCTTGTTTTGTGCTCTTTTACCAGTAAAGCAAAGGCCTCTTCTTTATTTGGACCATGTTGTAATTGTATGACTAATTGCTCTTCTTCCAACGAATTTATGTAGTTGCGACAAATGTAAATGTTTATTTATGCTTTTGGTTTTTTTTAATGAAACTTTAATCATGCGGGTTTGTAGTGTTAAATTTGTTTGTGGATTATTCACTTAAAGTGAATAGGCATAATTATTGATGAAGTGTTTTATTTACTAAGGAATGAAGAAGGTAATTATTGGGTTGATTTTATGTTTTTCTGCATTGTTTAATGGCAATGCACAAGATACTATTGCTAAAAAAATAAAATTGAAAGCAACCGAAGATGCTGCTCATTTTGAGGATTACATGATGGACGGTGTAGTTGTTCTGGACGAAGTTTTTATTTTACCTGATTTGTTATTCTCGTCTAAAGAAGAGTTGCAAGAGTACCTAATTTTAAGACGAAAAGTTCGTAAAGTTTGGCCTTATGCACACCTAGCATCCTCTCGTTTGGATAGCCTGAATAGTCGACTAGCTAAAATGGAAACTAAACGACAACAGAAAAAGTACCTTAAAATGATTCAATCGTATATAGAAAATGAATTTACAGACGAACTCAAAAAATTAACCAAGTCGGAAGGTCAGATTTTAGTTAAATTAATGCATAGACAAACGGGTGAAACGACCTTTGATTTAGTAAAGGAGTTACGTTCTGGATGGAGGGCTTTTTGGTATAATACAACGGCGAATATGTTTTCCATTTCCTTAAAAAAAGAATACGACCCTTATCATGACCGAGAAGATTTTATGATAGAGGACATTCTTCATCGTTCTTTTAATAAAGGTATTTTGCAGCGTCAACCTTCGGCTCAGAAATATGATTTTTATGAATTGCTGAACCTTTGGAAAAACGAAGTCGACTTGTATAATAAGCCGACTTCGTTAGAAGAAGAATCTAAGTTTATACGGATTTACTAGCCTCTAAGTTATTGTAAGCACGCATTCCGTGTTCGTGAATATCAAGTCCGTCTACTTCTTCACGTTTGCTTACACGTATACCTTTATATTTTTTAAGTAGGTACAGGAACGGATAGGCTGTTGCGCAGCACAAAACGCCAACGCTAGCGATGCCAATAAACTGGTTGAGTAATTGGTCAAATCCAGCTTGCGCACCAAAGATGCCTACAGCAATTGTTCCCCAAATACCACAGAACAAATGAACAGGAATGGCGCCAACAGGATCGTCTACCTTCCATTTTTCAATTAAACTAATTGCAAAAACCACTACTATTCCGCCTATAAATCCTATAGCAATGGCTTCTAGTGGCGACATTAGGTCAGCGCCTGCGGTAATACTTACCAAGCCACCTAAAATTCCGTTCAAGAACATACTTACATCCAAACTTTTATAAACGATGCTAGATGTTAAAAAAGCCCCTATTCCGCCTGCAGCCGCAGCTAAGGATGTAGTAACAAGTACCAAAGACGTAGCACCAGGGTCGGCAGATAAAACTGAACCTCCATTAAATCCAAACCATCCTAACCAAAGAATAAAAACTCCAGCGGTAGCCAAAGGAATATTATGCCCAAGAATCACCATTCCTTTTCCGTTTGCGTTGTATTTTCCTAGTCGAGGACCAAGAAGCAAAACAGCCATTAATGCCCCCCATCCGCCTACGGAATGCACGATAGTTGAGCCTGCAAAATCATAAAACCCCAACGCATCTAAAAACCCTTCTCCCCACAACCAAGAACCAGCGATGGGATAAATTAGTCCAACATAAAAAATACTAAACAGCATAAATGAGGAAAGCTTTATACGCTCAGCTACAGCTCCTGATACAATTGTTGCGGCAGTCGCTGCAAACATGCCTTGAAAAATAAAATCTGTCCAATACGTGTATCCTCCTTCGGCGTAATTTTGGCTTTCTCCACCATCGGGAAGAGAAATTCCAAATCCATTGAATCCAAAATACCCATTAAATTCGCCAGGGTACATAAGACTGAAGCCCACCAAAAAATAAAGCAGCAAGCCAGCGCAAATAATAAATATATTTTTGAATAAAATATTTACGGTGTTTTTTTGTCGGGTTAGACCAATTTCTAGTAGAGAAAATCCAAGATGCATGAAAAATACCAATGCGGTACAAACCATCATCCATACGTTGTTTGCTGTAAATAGTGCTGTTTCCATTCTTAATTTATTGCTTCTGGTCCGTTTTCGTTAGTTCTGATTCTATATACTTGCTCGACTGGCGAAATAAAAATTTTCCCATCTCCAACCTCGCCAGTTCTTGCCGACTGCATAATTGCAGCTACTGTTTTGTCTACAAAATCATCGTTTACAATCACTGCAATAAAGCGTCTTTCGATGGCTGAAGTGCTGTAGGAAATACCCCTGTAAACATGTCCTTTTTGCTCATTGCCTACACCGGTTACATCCCAGTAACTAAAAAAATTGACACCCATTTGATGGAGCGCGACTCGTACCTCCTCAAATTGACTTTTTCGAATAATTGCTTCAATTTTTTTCATACGCTTGTTTTATATTTTAATAACTTTTTTGTTTTTAAGTGAAAAACTTGTCCAAAATTAAAATTTTAAAATTTATAAATCAAAAAAAGGGGGGTTAGTTTTTTAAAAATACATTTTTTTCGATTTATACCCTTAAAAAATAGGGGTTAACTATTTTTTTTAAGTTTTTCTGAGTTTAATTTAAAATTGAATAAGTAATTTTAAGTTCAATTCAACTATTTGTTCTATTTTTAGTCTCATAAAATAAAAACAAATGACAAAAAAGCTACTTCTAGGATTCGTTTTGTGCATTTTATACCCTCTAAATGTGTTGGCACAAGGCTATTTTCCTACAAACTCAGGTGTAAAGGATAAAGCAAAAGCAGTAATAGCGTTTACAAATGCAACTGTTCAGGTTAATCCTACGACCAAGCTCGAGAATGCTACTTTACTTATTAAGGGTAACAAGGTTATGAATGTTGGGAAAAACCTTAAAATCCCAGCAAATGCTCAAATTGTAGATGTAAATGGGAAATACATATATCCTTCATTTATCGAGCTCTACTCATCCTTTGGTATGAAGGATGTTCCTTCAGCATCATCAGGACCTCAATACGAATCTAATCGCAAGGGGTATTATTGGAACGATCATATTCGTTCAGAGCAAGATGCAATTCATTACTTTTCATTTAATGAAGGTGAAGCAAAAAAATTACGAGATGCTGGATTTGGGTTAGTTAACACTCATTATATGGATGGTGTTGTTCGGGGAACTAGCGCCTTAATTGCTTTAGTGGACGACGATGAGCCCAATAAAACAATTGTCGCTAAGCGCACTGCGCAGTATTCAGGCTTGTCTAAAAGCAAGCAAACCCGCCAGTCATACCCAAGCTCAATTATGGGAATGACGGCTTTACTTCGTCAGGTTAATTACGATGCTGCATGGTATGCTAAAGGACAATCAGAGTTCAAGGACTTGGCCTTAGAGGCATTTATAGCAAACAAAGATTTACCTCAAATTGCTTATGCAGGAAACTACCTTAACGTACTACGCTTAAATGAGGTGGCTTCGACTTTTGGTTATACCTACATTACTTATGGAGGAGGCGACGAATACAAACGTTTAGATGAAATTAGGGCTGCCAAAACTGCGTTAATTTTGCCTTTAAATTTCCCAGATGCTTTCGATGTGGAAGACCCATATATGGCGCATTACGTTAGTCTAGAAGAAATGAAACATTGGCAACTGGCTCCAAAAAACCCAAAACTTCTTAAGGATGCTGGAGTTGATTTTGCATTTACTACCAACGAGTTAGATTCGCCAAAAAAAATACTCGAGAAAATTAGTGAGGCCATTAAAAACGGCTTAAGTAAAGAAGCTGCTTTAGCTGCATTAACTACCAATCCCGCTCGTTTTATACGTCAAGAAAACCAATTAGGAAAGTTAGAGAAATCTTATTTGGCTAACTTTATCATTACCTCAGGCGATATTTTCGACAAAGAAACCAAGATTTATGAAAATTGGGTGTCTGGTGTTCGCCATGAAATTAATAAAATGACGTTTGAAGATCTTACTGGTACATATAATGTTAGCTTTGGAGATGAAAATCTTCAGCTTGAAGTAACTAAAAAAGCGGGTAAGTATACCTCGGAAGTAAAAAAGGATAGTTTAAAATTAGGTTCTAAGTTGAGTATTGATGGCGATTGGTTCCAATTATTGGTTAATGAGGCAGACACGACAAGTCAAAAATTCCAACGCTTAGTGGCTAAAATAGAAAAAGACGCACTAAGTTTCGAAGGTAAACACTTCAATGCTGAAGGAAAAGTGACAAATTTTGTCGCTAAGCGAAAAGAACCATCTGACAAAAAATCTTCTGCTTCCAAAGAAGACAAAAAGAAAGAAGAAAGCGAAAAAGCATTGTTTGAAACCTCCATAACCTATCCAAATATGGCTTTCGGAAGAGCAGAAGCAACAGCTACTCCTCAAGCTATTCTTTTTAAAAATGCTTATGTAATAACAGGCGAAGAAATAGGCGACTTACCGAACCATGATGTGCTTTTAAAAGACGGTAAGATTGTAAAGATCGGAAAAAATTTAAGCGACAAAAAAGCACGAGTAATCGATGCTGAAGGCAAGTATTTAACCGCAGGTATTATTGATGAGCATTCGCACATCGCAGCAAGTTCAGTTAACGAAGGCGGGCATAATTCTTCTGCTGAAGTTACTATGGAAGATGTTGTAAATCCAGATGATATTAGTATTTATCGAGCCTTAGCGGGTGGGGTAACAACTACCCAGTTACTGCATGGTTCGGCAAACCCCATTGGAGGTCGCTCTGCAATCCTAAAAATGAAGTGGGGAGCATCTGCAAAAGAAATGATATACAGCGATAGTCCAAAATTTATAAAGTTTGCTTTAGGTGAAAACGTAAAGCAATCCAACTGGGGTAATCGTACAAGATTTCCTCAGACCAGAATGGGAGTAGAGCAGGTGTTTGAAGATTACTTTACACGTGCTCGTTTGTATGGTGAAGAAAAAAAGAAAAACAAAGACTACCGTTACGATGAAGAAATGGAAACCTTGTTAGAAATTTTAAATGGCGAACGCTTTATTTCTTGTCATTCTTATGTTCAGAGTGAAATCAATATGCTGATGAAACTCGCCGAAAAACATGGTTTTGTTGTAAACACCTTTACCCATATTTTAGAAGGTTATAAAGTAGCTGATAAGATGCAAGCACATGGAGCTGGAGGTTCTACTTTTAGTGATTGGTGGGCGTACAAAAACGAAGTTAAAGATGCAATCCCTTATAATGCCGCTTTAATGCACGAGCAAGGCGTAGTAGTAGCCATAAACTCTGACGATGGTGAAATGATTAGAAGGTTGAACCAAGAAGCCGGGAAAACAATGAAATACGGCGGTGTTTCAGCTGACGATGCTTGGAGATTTGTCACGTTAAACCCAGCTAAATTATTGCATATCGATCATCGAGTAGGGAGTATTAAGGAAGGAAAAGACGCCGATGTTGTGCTATGGAATCACCATCCTCTTTCGGTGTATGCTAAGGCTGAAATGACCTTAATCGAAGGAGTAGTATATTTTGATAGCGAAGAAGATGAGAAAATGAGAAAAGCTATCCAGAAAGAACGCAATCAACTTATAGAGTTAATGCTTCAAGCGAAAAATAAAGGAATGAAAACCCAGCCCGTAGTTAAGAAGAAAGAACGCCACATGCATTGTGATACCCTTGATGATTTCCTAGAAAACCATGTTCACTAATTAAAAACTAAAAAATGAAACTTAAAGACCTATTATTTTTTATTGCTGTTTCCCTTTTTTATCACGGTTTTGCCCAGCAAACAACAGCAGGGAAACAAACTAAAGACGTTTTAATTACGAATGCAACTTTGCATATTGGAAATGGTGAAGTTTTGGACAATGCCCATATTCTTTTTAGCAATGGGAAAATACAAGGTGTTTCTAGCACTCCTATAACCCCAATTACTACATCTACAGCGGTTATTGATGCGGATGGAAAGCACGTGTATCCTGGATTTATCGCTGCCAACGCTTCTATCGGTTTAGCTGAAGTAGATGCGGTAAGAGCAACCGTTGATGTAGATGAAATAGGTACTTTTCTACCTCATATAAGAAGCATTATTGCGTACGATGCTGAAAGTAAAATTGTTGAAAGCATGCGTCCAAACGGAGTATTACTTGCACAAGTTAGTCCAAGAGGAGGAAGGATAACGGGTACCTCTTCTGTTGTGCAATTAGATGCCTGGAACTGGGAAGATGCCATTGTAAAAGAAGACGATGCTATTCATGTAAATTGGCCTAACCGTTTTGTAAAAAAAGGAGCTTGGTACGATCCTAAAGTGGGATACAAACAAAACGAGAAATACGATGAACAAGTAAAAGAATTATACACCTTTTTTGAACAGGCTAAAGCTTTTATTCATTCACCAGCGGAGGAACACCATTTACCTTATGCTGCCATGAAAAGCGTATTTTCAGGTAAAAAAAGAGTTTTTATCAATGCCGATGCTGAAAAAGATATTGTGGATGTACTTTCGTTTAAGAAGCATTTCGATTTACCTCACGTGGTTTTAGTAGGTGGCAGATATGCTTACGGTGTTGCCAAAGAATTAAAAGAAAATAATGTCCCTGTTTTGGTTACAAGAGTCCATAGTACGCCAGAATCAGATGATGATGATTATGATTTGCCTTACAAATTACCTTATTTACTTCATAAAGAAGGGGTTTTGGTAGGTATACAAAATACAGGAGATATGGAACGTATGAATACCCGTAACTTTCCGTTTTATGCAGGAACTACGGTTGCCTATGGGATGAAAATTGAAGAAGCTTTAAGCTTAATAACGCTTAATAATGCGAAAATTTTAGGAATAGATAAAGACTACGGGAGTCTAGAAGTAGGAAAATCAGCTACGTTATTTATTAGCGACGGGGATGCACTAGACGTGTCTACTAATCGCGTTTTGAAAGCTTATATTGATGGGCGAGAGGTAAGTCTCGAAACTCATCAAACAACCCTTTATAAACGTTACAAAGAAAAGTTTACTGAGTAAGTTTTTCATCAATCAAAAAATCCCCAAGTTTCAATTTGGGGATTTTTATTTTTTACATCAGTTATTATTTAAAATTTCAGGAACAAAAGGCGTTTTATTACGGTAATTTCAATTAATAAATGCTAGTTAGACAAGTCTAAGCTTTGTTTTGCGCCTAATCCAAATATTCAAAGGATTGCTCTTCGCCAAGTTTTGTTAAGCGCACATTTACTACTTCATTTACTTCGTTTACAACAAAGGCTATAAGGTCAATTTCGCTAGGGTTTTCGATGGCTTCTGGAAGATCGATGCGTAGACTTCTACTCCAAACAAGATCAGTTTTACTTTCAGAAGATGGGATCTCATCTCCAAGAATGTCTGTGATTGTTTGGCGTAATGTGTAATCGTGAATGTAGTTTTGAATCGGGTTTTCGCCTTCGTAATAATCAGTATAATTTACCTGAGGATAAATTAGTCCGTTTTCTAGAACTTGTACTACCAATTTTAGGTTTTGAAAATCTTGTGCAAACTCGACTTGTACTTCTACATCAATTTTATTGTCGCTCAAGTTGGAAGTTAATGCCAAACCAAGCTTTGGATTATTTCCTTGTGTAAATTCTAATACTTGGTGAATATTAAAAGGCTCTGGGAATCTCCACTGATAAATTCGATTAATAAAGCCTTTTGGATACCCAGGCGTGTTTATCATGGCTTCAAGTTCGCCTGCATTGGTGTAGTTGTATGGGTCTGCTGTTCCTACCGGAGCTCTATGAATAGCAATAAAAACCACATCGTCAGAAATATTTTTAACTAATTTCATAGCATGCGAAACACGAGGACACCAACCACACCATGTACCTGTGTAGTCCTCTACCAAAACTCTTTTTCGGTAGTTTTTTTTTCCTTCAGGCTGGTATTCTATCAAAAGTGTGGGTGCTTCTAAATTTACATAAACTGCTTTTACTTCAAAAAAACCGACTTCGTTTGAAGTAAACGTATTGCCTGAAATCAGTTCATTGTTTACATAAATCATAGATTCTTCTGTTACTTCAATACCTTCCTCAGTAAACACACGTATTTGCGTTTCTTGGCCTATTATTCTTTTACTGCTGTTGTGGGTTGCAAAAACACTGGAAGCTCCAGCAACGGTTTCGTACTTTTCGGTACAGCTTGCTAAACAAAGGCAAAAGCTAGTTATTAAAGTTAGTTTTAAAAGAATATGCTTCATGCTTATATTTTTAACAACCTCAATTTTCTGTGCAGGAGCATAGAAAGTTGAGGTTATTTTTAGTTAAATTTAAAAATCAACAACACACTACTAAATAGCAGGTTCGTACTTGTAGGTAATTGTTAAGTCATCCGTTTGGTTGCCGTTTTCGTCCTCTATAAAAAAGCGAAAATCGTATTCAATAGAATTTATCCCATCACCAGCGTCTCTGTTAATAAAGTAATCATCATTACTGTTAATTGCACCAGGTGCTATAATAGTTCCACTACCTGGATAAACACCACCAATTGCTACATCAAAAATACACAAAGGTTGCATGCAGAAAGTAAATAAGGATCCGTCTGTACCTCTGATGTCCATCACTTCAACCATCACGTTAATGTTTTGAGTACTGACATTTCTTAAGTTATATTTAAGTTTTCCTTGATCTGATCGAATGTCATCTGTCCCTATTTCGTTGAAGACAACTACATCACCGTCTTGAAATAAGGTACCGTCTATTTTTTCAACTTGTAGCGCTCGTGATGGTTCTTCATTCTGGTTAGTGCTATCGTCATCACTACTACATGAAGTGAAAATTAAAGAAACTAAAAAAATGCTTAATAGGATTAAATTCTGTGATTTGTTCATTGTTTATTATTTAATAATTATTTTTTTGGTTGTTCTTTTGTTGCCTGAGGTTATATTGGCTAAGTAGATTCCTGTTGGCTGATTAAGGTTGATTTGAGAGTTTGAGCCTAAATTTTTCATTTCAAATACTTTTTTCCCTTGTAAGGTATAAATTTCAATATCAAATTTATCTTCTGATAAAAAGTTAATGGTGCCTGTACTAGGGTTTGGGTAGAGCGTAAAATCAAACGATTCAAATCCTACGTTAGAAAGTGTATTAAAGTTACTGAACATTTTTGTTTCAGAAGAACCAAATTGCCCTCCACTTACAATCATCGTACCGTCATCTGTTTTTAACTCGTAAAATCCTTGGCCATATTGGCAACAAATACCATCGCCAAATTCGTCAAAAATCGTAAATTCGTAGCAATCGTTGTTTGATAGCGATAAATTTTGTGTGATAGTTTGGTTAACTTGTCCTGGATACGGGCCTCCAGAATGCACAATATCGCCTGCCGAATTAGTAATGTTCCAGGTAGTTTCGTCAGGATATTGGTCTAGTTTTATAGTAAGCTCTAATTCATTAGTTTCATGAATCGCGGCTAAGTTGAAGGAATGGTCAATGGTATGATTATTATTGTTATCATCCTCATCTAAGCTGATAAATAGTGTATTGTTAGCGGATTGAAAATCGTAACTAACCGCTGGCAAGTTGATATCTACTTTTTCTAAGCTCTCTAGATTTCCGGACCAATTATAACTAACTTCATCTTCGTTATTGAACGAATAAGTTACGTTGAAAGAAGATACATTAGAGTTTCCTCTATTTTGAATGGTTAGTTTGGGTGAAACAAGACCACAGGCTTCTTCAAATTCGTTGAAATCACTTATGGCTAAATCATTATCTTGAAGCCCTACAAGATCAGCAACGTATCCATTTCCACTAATAATATTTTGCGTAGTTTCAGCTACGAAGGCTACAACTTCCATTTCCGCCAAAAACAGGTCAACAGGAATGTTGTTGTAATGCTCAGGAATAGTATAGGTAAACGTATTTTGATATAAGGAACCTTGAGATGTAGAAGTAATATCAACACCCCATTGTCCAGTTAACATATGTACTAACCTGTGCATGTGAGGGTATTCATTACCCATATTTCCGCCAACTTGTGGGCCTAATGTATTGTTTTGAAGTAAAGCAATATTTAATTTGTTAGTGCTCTGTGGACTGTTTCCTGTATAATAAACTTCCACAGTTACAGTTAACAATCTTGTCTCGATATTTATTTCAGCTTCTACTCCTACATTTAAGTAGGAAGGCATAGCCATAATTTGGTTTGACGGGACCGTCCAATTTGCTCTATTCATGGCTGTCGTTCCAGGATTTGTCATCTCTCTTCCCGGAAAGTTAGTACGGTTAACAGTTCCCGAAGGGTAGCCAAAACCAGTACCAGAAAACGATTGATTAACAATTGGTGTACCGAATTGAGTTCTGAAATCAGGTTGCCCGTCCTGTGGGTTGGCAAAGCCTCCCTGATGTATGTTTATTACAAAAAAATTATCGGGATTACTTGCTTTTATAGCATTGGCAATCTGATGTCCTTGTGGGCAGAACACACAATTTATTCCTGTAAACTCTTCTAAAATTGCTTTTCTGTTTTGAGGAGCTGTACTTACTATACTTTGACTAAAAAGAGGCAAAGCAAACAAAAGCATTAATAAATGCAAGGGTAATTTTTGTTTCATCATTTCTGTTTTAAGTTGGATTCAAATGTAAAAAATAATTATAAATTAATGATAATTTAACTTAACAAATACTTAAAAATAGTTGTATAATTGCAATTAAAAGTTTGTTTAATTTACCAAAAAGCACTCAAGTTTCAGTATTGGTAGCTTGTTAAACGATAGTTTAGCTTTTTTAAAAAAAAAATATAAATTGATAATTTTACCCTATGAAAAATATTTTTTTGTCACTTTTAATTTTTACTTCCATTGGTTTTTCTCAGTCGACTTTACCAAGCATTACCATTAAAGATTTACAGAACAAGCCCGTTAATATTTCTCAGAAGTACAGTGAAAAAGACAAAATCTATGTTTTTTCCTTTTGGGCTACTTGGTGCGCACCGTGTATTTCCGAGTTAGAAGCCATTAATGAATATTATGACGAATGGTCTAAAGAACTAAACATGGAGCTTGTGGCAATCGCAACAGACGATTCTAGAACACAACGCAGAGTTAGGCCTATGTTAAGTGGTAAAGATTGGCCTTACGAGGTGCTAATGGACAGCAACCAAGAGCTGAAACGCGCCTTGTCAATTGTTAATATTCCTTATTCTATAGTTGTAAAAAACCAAAAAATCGAGCATATTTTCAACGGATATACTCAAGGTGCAGAACATGAACTTTATGAAGTTTTAAAGGCGCTTTAGTACAATGAACAAAATTTTCATTTCGCTTTTATGCCTCTTTTTTTCAGGCATCGCTATAGCTCAGCAAGTCGATTTTCAGGAAACTGAAAAAAAAAATTACGGAAGATTTTTTGGGGGTGTGGAATCTAATATTCAATATTATGTGAAAGATTCTGGATTAGAAAGTGCCATAGTGCCTGACGACCCTTTCCGATCTAATAATTATATTTATGCAAATTATAATTATAAGCGTTGGACCGCTGGTGTGCAAGTTGAATCGTATGAGCAAAACGCATTACTCAATTACAATCCCCAATTCAAAGGAACCGATTTAGGGATCTTTTATGTTAACTATAAGGATGAAAAATGGGACATAACTCTTGGTCATTTTTATGAACAATTTGGTAATGGACTAATTTTTCGTGCTTGGGAAGATAGGGCTTTGGGAATTAACTCAGCCGTAAGAGGTGCTAGGGTAAAATTCGCTCCCAATTACAATATGGATTTTACCGCTTTTGCAGGCAGACAACGTTCTGGCTTTGGCGTAACTAATGCCGATTTATTTGGTTTTGATGCCAACTTTTTTTTGGCAGAATACCTTAATTTATACGAGAAAAATCAAGATTTAAGCCTGGGGATAAGTTATTTAGGTCGATATGAGTCCCTCGACCGTTATCCGCAATTGCAAACCCCAAGTTTTAACGACTTAACCAATGCATTTTCAGCAAGAGCTGACTATTTGTATGGGGCATTTTACTTAAATGCCGAAGCCAACTACAAATCTAAAGATGGTATTTTGAATGTCCAGAATCAACTCTCAGATGAGTTTGCTCGTTCGGGAAATGCCATAACATTGAATTTTGGCTATTCCAAGTCGGGTTTAGGCCTTGACGTTAGCCTTCGAAGGATGGAAAATATGGGATTGTTCTCGCAACGTGAACCTTCTGTGTTTACCGATTTTCAAGGGGATTTGTCCACTAGCTTTGACTACTTAGATACCTTTGTTAATTTTACGCCAGCCTTAACCAAACAACACCACTCTTTACTTGCCAATATCTATGTTTTTCAAGCACAGCACAATACCTTGTTTGAAGACGCTAGTGTAATGAGAGCTGGAGAAACAGGAGGGCAAATAGATTTCTTTTACAAGTTTAAAAAAGGCAGCTTTTTGGGTGGGAAATACGGAACGCATATTTACTTAAATTATGCTTCGTGGTACAATTTACCAGGGGTATATACCTTTAATCCACCCAATTATGAGGTAGACTTTTTTGGTCGGGGAAATAAATATTTTTCTGATTACAGCATTGAAATTAAAAAGAAAATTGACAATACATGGCATCTTGGTTTTAATTACATCAATCAATATTACGACCAGCGTTTATTAGGAGGTGGAGATTTAGTTAGAGCCGATATTATTACTACTGAAGCTATATACAACTTCAATTCCAAGCAATCCCTCCGCATTGAACTTGAAAAAATGTGGGCTGTTGGTGATCGAAGAGATTGGGTAGGTGGCACTGTTGAATATAATTTCAATGAAAATTTATCGGTGTATTTCTGGGATATTTGGAATTATGGAAGCGACAAGCCAAGTGAGCGTGTGCATTACGTAAATGTAGGTGGAGCTTATCGAATAGGAGCCTATCGAATCGCTTTAAACTACGGTCGTCAGCGAGGTGGCTTGGTGTGTGTCGGTGGTGTGTGTCGTTTTGTGCCCGAAAGCTCAGGATTGACCGTGAATTTTAATACCTCGTTTTAGGAGGCACTGCATAAATAGCTCTGCATGTCTTGCCTCTCCTTCAAGGAGGGCTAGGTTGGGGCTTTTGGCACCTTGAATGGTAGAGCGAGGTCTCATCTCGTCGACCATGCAAAACTACTCCCAAATGGCCAATTAATCCAATTCGTTAAGAAACTCGATATCGTAGTAGAAATGATAATTATCAAACTTCACTTTTTCAATATCTTTTACTTTTAAATCTGTTTTTATCCAATCGTTGGTAAGGTTAATACGGTATACATTTTCTGATTCAATAAAAACCAACTCCACAGGCATTTCAAAATTCTTTGCAAAAACTTTCCAACGCGCTTCAATTCGTTTCCCTTTTTTTCGCAATTGCAAAACAGGAATTTCTTTGTGGTACAAATACTGTTCAAAAAATGCTGAATAATTTTTGCCTAGTTCGCGGTTAAAGAATGCGATTACTTCTTCCGTATGGGTTATTTTGTGCTTAAATTCCGTAGTAAATTTAAGTAAAGTTTGAAACCATAACTCATCGTCAGCAACCAAATTTCGAAGGGTGTGAATCATGTTAGCACCTTTGTAATAAATATCGCCTGGGCCAGTTTCATTAACGCCATAAGCACCAATCATAGGGCGCTTGTTTTGAATGTTTCTTCGTATTCCGTATAAATACTTGGAGGCTTCATCTTCACCGTGACGGCACTCAATAAAAATACTTTCAGCATAGGTAGTAAATCCTTCATGAATCCACAAATCAGCAATGTCTGCTACTGAAATACTGTTGCCAAACCACTCGTGAGCACTTTCGTGAATAATAATAAAATCCCAGTCGCTACCGGCTCCAGTACCCGATAAATCGTTGCCTAAATAGCCATTCATGAACCTGTTTCCGTATGCGACTGCGCTTTGGTGTTCCATTCCTAAATAGGGTGTTTCAACAAGCTTGAAGGAATCTTCAACAAATGGGTACGGGCCAATCTTTTCGTAAAAACAATCCATCATTTCATGTACCACTTGAAAATGTTTTTTGGCTCTAGCTTCGTTATAAGAAAGTACGTAATACACCAAATCCAGCTCATGATTTCCGTTGGTGTAGGTTTCATCTATGCGAACATAATCCCCGATATTAAGGGTAATGTTGTAATTGTTGATGGGGTTAATAACTTTCCAATGCCAAGTTTGTTTGTTTTTTTCAGCCGCAGCTACCGAAACAAGCCTTCCGTTGGAAACTGCCACTAAATGTTCAGGAATCGTAATTTTTATGTCGGTTCCTTGATCGGGCTCGTCGCTTAAGTGGTCTTTGTTAGGAAACCATAAACTTGCCCCGTCTCCTTGAACAGCAACCCCAATAAAATCATTTCCGTTTCTGTCTTTTTTAAAATCAAAACCACCATCCCAAGGCGCATTTTTGGCAGCCGTAGGCTTTCCACTAAAATAAACTTCTATTTTTTCTGTTGAAGTAGTCTCCAGTAATTCAGGAAAATCAATAAAAATGGCATCGTGTTTTCTTTCGAACGAAAGCTTTTGTTCGTTGTGTCTTATTGAATCTAGTTGCATATTTTCATACAAATCCAGCTGAATTCGACTCGTATTTTTAAGGACCTCAAAGCTAATGGTGTTTCTACCATGAATAAATTGCCTTGGTATGTCCATGTCAATTTCTACATCATAATGAAGTACATTGAAGGACGTACGCTCTTCACGAAGGCTTCCACGCAGTGAATCTTTTTCTGAAAAATTTGCTTTAGGTTGAAGCAATTGTGCTTTCGCTTCAAAAGTTATAAGTAAATTTAAGAGTAACAGGTACAAAAGATGCTTAGCCATGCTTATATGCTTTGTTTGAAAAGTAAAAATAATCAATTTAAACCAGAAACCAAGTTAGTCCACTGTAAAGCTAACATTCTCGAAGTGGTCGATGCTTGTTCGAATATGGTCGCCTTTTTGAATAGGAACCATTGGCCCTAATGCTCCGGAAAGAATAACTTCACCTTTTTTTAATGGGGCTCCCATTTCAAGCATTTTGTTGGCAAGCCATTGCGTTGCAATAAGTGGATTACCCATACAAGCTTTACCCACTCCTTCGGAGACTAATTCGTCATTTTTAAAAAGTTTCATTTGGCAATTTTCCAAGTCAATTTCACTTAACTCAATTTTTTGTTCGCCCAAAACAAAATGACTTGCCGAGGCATTATCTGCTACTGTATCGGTAATTTTAATGTCCCAATTTTTAATTCGGCTACCAACAATTTCAAGCGAAATTAGAGCGTGCGATATGTGCGAGGAAAGCTGTTGAATGTCCTTTATGGGAAAGTCGATATCTTTACTTAAAACAAACGCAATTTCTGCTTCAGCTTTAGGTTGCATAAGTTTTTCGGTAGAAATACTTCCTTGGTTAGGAACAAGCATTCGGTCTAGTAAAATACCAAAATCAGGCTCATCTACACCTAATTGTTGTTGTACAGCAAATGAGGTTAAACCTATTTTTTTACCAATTACTTTAAAGCCTTTAGCTACTTGTTTTTCTATGTTAATGGCTTGTACTTGATAGGCTTTTTTAAGCTCGTTTCCTTCAAAGTAGTTTCGTACAGGCTCACATTCAATTTTGTGTTTGCTAGCGTGGTATAAAATATCTGCGATTTGTTCTAATGCGAGTGAACTCATAATGTGTATTTAAAATATGACGGATCGGAATTCCCAAAGTTTGTAGAGGAAAACCATTAAAAAAACAAAGCTAACTAAAAACTTAGTAAAACTTGATACAATAAAGCCCAAAAGCGAACCCCAAGCAATTTGCGTTGCTTTATTCAAATTATTTTTACTCCAGATTAGTTCAGCTGTAAATGCGCCAATAAATGTTCCTATAAAAATTCCGAATGGAGGAAAAAAGAGTAAACCAAATAGCATTCCTATAACAGAGCCCCAAATTCCTGCCTTCGAGCCACCGTATTTTTTGGCACCCATCGCGGGGAGTACAAAATCTAAGACAGTGATGAGCATCATGAGTATAAACGTAGTAACCACCCATCCCCACTGAAAAGGAACTTCAGAAATTAGAAACACGCAAAGTAAGCCAAGCCAAGATAGGGGAGGACCTGGAAGAACGGGTAAAAAGGCACCGACTAATCCAGCTAAAATTAAGACTAGTCCTACACTAATAAGAAACGTTGTTAACATGGTTTAAATATACGATTAAAACCCCATTTTACCTTACAAGTTGCAAGATAGCTCAGAGATTTTTTCTTGATGTTCTAGTTTATGACTTCTTTATTGCGCTACTTTGGGCATACGGAATTTAATAATTAGCGATGAAGTCACAGTAAGACCTCCAATCAATAAAATGGCGTATTCAGTTCCAAATATATCTGCTGTAACTCCTGAAATTACCGCACCAAACGCATATCCTAAATCTCGCCATAAGCGAAAGGTACCAATGCTTTCAGCTCTTTGTTCTGGAGCTGTTACTTGCGCAATTGTTGATAGGAAAGTAGGATAAACCAAGGCTGTACCAAATCCTAAAATGGCAGAAATAAATACTAAACTGTAAAATGCATTGCTAAACGGAATAAGAAAAATTGCGATTCCTTGTATAAGCATCCCCCAAAAGAGCATTCCTTTTTTTGAATAATGATCGGACATTTTACCTGTAAAAAGTTGTCCTATTCCCCAAACTGTTGGATAAACTGCAGTTATAATCCCGATATTTTCATTGTTGAAATGTAAGGTCAATAAAAGTATGGGTAGTAATCCCCAAATCATACCATCGTTAAGGTTATTTACTAATCCTGCTTGCGTCACAGAGCTTAAAGTTTTGTTTTTAAAGCTCGTTTCAATAAATACGTTGCCAAGTTTTGGTACATCGTCCATAGAGCTTTCTTTTTCAACAAAAATTCGTGTATCGTTTACCCACAAAGCGGATAGTATAAAACCGAAAATCGAAATAAAAATTCCGATATAAAACGGATACGGTGTAACTCCATATTTATTTGCGATATATCCAGTTAAAAATGCCACCAAACCAACAGCAAAATATCCTGCAAATTCGTTTAATCCCATTGCTAACCCTCGATTTTTTTCGCCAACAAGGTCTATTTTCATAACAACAGTGCTACTCCAAGTTAAACCTTGGCTTACACCTAAAAGCATATTAGCAAAAATAACAAGGCTCCAACTAGAGGCAAACATTAGCATAAGAGGGACGGGAATTGCAAGTAACCACCCCGTTAAAAGTAAATTTCTACGTCCGTATTTATTTGCCAATTTTCCTGTGTAGTAATTTGCAATTGCTTTTGTAATACCAAAGGCGGTTATAAATGAAAGTATAGCTGTTTTGGAAGCTACTCCAAATTCTACTGTTGCAAATTCTGGAAAAATAGTTCGCTCCATCCCTATCATACCACCAACAAAAGCGTTTATGATTACTAATAGGCTAAATTGTTTCCAGTTTTCTTTAAGTCCTAGTTGTACTTTTTCCATCTTTTTTTGCAAAGTTCTACTTATTTATTTCTTCTTGGGTAACAAAGGTTACATAGTTTTCTCTAGACATTTCAGATTCCAACATTTTAATTTAGTGACTAAAGTATTCAAAATCAAGTTAGTAAGTGTATGCAAATAATGTAACAACATTATAAATAAAGGAAAAGTAAAACAAATTCATTTTAAGATTATTTGTGAGTTTTGTTGATTTCCTCTTCCTTTTAAGCAAGCTTCAAAAACGATTCAGATATTAAAAAATACTTTCAAAAATAGTTTACGAAAACGATTGAGAAGATTATATTTGCAAAAATTTTCAAAAAATACGTTCAACATTTTTTAACTAACATGACACAACCAGAATTATACGAAAAAGAGCTTGCACTTCAAGCCGATAAGCGAAAAGCTTGCGTAAAATTTATCAAAACAGTAAATGATTTGTGGTATGACAAATCAATCGAATTAGTCATTTTTAGAAATGCCTTAATCGATAAAAATGTAAGTGAAGTCCTTAACCTTCACGATTACGCAGGAAAATTTGTAGAAAAGCCTATTTCAATTTTCGACACAGCAGAAATTGCTGAGGCCATTTCTCAGTTAAACTTACCTCCGTCTCGTTTAGATATTGGTAAATTAACTTATGAAAGTCACTTAGAAGACGTAGACCACTCTAACTTAAAAGAATTTGTTTCTGCAAAACTTTCCAAAGCCAATGAAACAAAACCAATTGTCCCACAAGATGTTGTTTTATATGGTTTTGGTCGAATTGGACGTTTGTTAGCTAGAGAGCTAATGAGCAAAACAGGAAAAGGAAGCCAGTTGCGCCTTCGCGCTATTGTAACCCGAGGTAAAGTAGACGAAACTGTATTAGAAAAGCGTGCCTCATTATTAGCAAGCGATTCTGTACATGGAGTTTTTAATGGCACGGTAGATTATGATGTAGAGCGTTCAGCCTTAATTATTAATGGTACAACGGTGCATATTATTTCGGCTAACCAACCAGAAGAAATTGATTATACAAAATACGGTATTAAAGATGCCCTTATACTAGATAATACAGGTGCTTTTAGAGACAAAGAAGCTTTAAGCCGACACCTTACTTCGAAAGGCGCTAAACGTGTTATATTAACCGCTCCAGGAAAAGAAGTTCCCAACATAGTGTATGGTGTAAATCATCTTTCTGTAGACCCAGAAAATGAATTTTTATACTCCGCAGCCTCTTGTACTACTAATGCAATTACGCCTATTTTAAGTGCCTTAGAAGAAAGTTTTGGCATAGTTGATGGTCATCTAGAAACTATTCATGCCTATACCAACGATCAAAATTTGGTAGATAATATGCACAGTAAATACCGAAGAGGTCGTGCTGCAGCGCTAAATATGGTTATTACCGAAACTGGCGCCGGTAAAGCGGTGGCAAAAGCACTTCCGGCATTGGCTGGAAAATTGACGTCAAATGCCATTCGTGTGCCCGTCCCTAATGGTTCTTTGGTTATCTTAAAATTGAATTTTGCTTCTGAAGTAAGCGTTCAAAGGTTGAATGATTGCATGAAAAAATATGCTTTAGAAGGAGATTTAGTAGAGCAAATAAAATATTCAATGGATAACGAATTGGTTTCCTCAGATATTATAGGTTCTTCTGCACCAAGTATTTACGATAGTAATGCAACCATTGTCCACGACAACGGAAAAAGTGCTGTTGTTTATGTATGGTACGATAATGAATATGGCTACAGCCACCAAGTTATTCGATTAGCAAAATATGTCGCGCAGGTACGGCGTTTTACGTACTATTAATTTTTAGTTTCAGTTGAAGGAGGCCTCGCTTTTTTGCGGGGTCTCTTTTTTTTTAATCAAGCATGACTTCACTTGTTTTCTGTCCATCATTAACTGAAATTATGGATAAATATAAAAAGGTATTTTTTTAGTCGGTAATTTCAACTGATAAATGGTATTACATCAATAGCTAAATAATATTATCCGCATCACCATCAAAAAAAATTTGTAAGGTTTGTAAGTTACAACTACTTTTGAAACATCAATTAAAATTCACAACCTATGAAAACCCTCTTAACAAGCTGCTTACTTTTTTTTAGTTTAATTCAATTTACTTTTGCACAAGAGGAAGCTTCGCAAGAACCTGAAACCATTATAGAGGACTACTCTTCAATGGTAAATAAAAGCAATTCTTACGAAGATTATAAAGTAATCAAAAAAGAAAGTTTAGAGAGTTTTAAAAAAAGGCTAACCAATGAAATTAAAGATTTTCAAGACGAAATTGTAAGCTTAAAAGAATCTATAGCCACCCAAAAGGAAAAAATTGATGCATTAACCGCTTCATTAGAAACAACTCAAGCGAAGTTAGACCAAGTAAACCAAGAAAAAGACAGCATGTTTTTATTTGGTGCCCCAATGAGTAAGGCTGTTTACCAAACCACTTTGTTTTCAGTAATTGGCGTATTATTACTTATTCTTGTGCTAATTTTAGTTAAGTTTAAAGCCAATAATATGGCTACAAAAGAGGCTAATAACAACCTTAAAGATATAGAATTAAGTTTCGAAGATTACAAAAAACGCGCCTTAGAAACACAACAAAAGTTAGGAAGAGAACTGCAAGATTACAAGAATAAGTTAGCTAAGCTTAAAAATTCGTAAGTAATATGCGCATAGATATTATTAGCGTTGTCCCAGAAATTATTCGAAGCCCTTTTGAAGGGTCTATCATGAGCCGAGCCATCGAAAAAGGATTGGTGGAAGTTCATTTTCATAACCTTCGCGATTATACTTCCAACAAATACAAACAAGTAGACGATTACCAATATGGAGGAGGAGCAGGGATGGTCATGATGGTGGAACCTATCGATAAATGCATATCTAAGCTTAAGCAAGAAAGAGATTACGACGAGGTAATATACATGACGCCCGACGGAGAGACATTGAACCAATCGATGGCGAATGCTATTTCACTTCAAGGAAACATCATTATTTTGTGTGGTCATTACAAAGGCGTCGATCAGCGTGTAAGAGATCATTTTATAACGAGAGAAATTTCTATTGGGGATTATGTGCTTTCGGGAGGCGAATTGGGTGCCGCAATTTTATGTGATGCAGTAATTAGACTTATTCCGGGGGTGTTAGGAAATGAGACTTCTGCATTGACAGATTCTTTTCAAGATAATTTGCTTGCTCCTCCTATTTATACTCGCCCTGCCGATTACAAAGGATGGAAAGTTCCTGAAGTATTGCTTTCTGGCAATTTTGCTAAGATTGAAGAATGGCGCGAAAATAAAGCTTACGAACATACTAAAAATAGAAGACCTGATTTGTTGGGAGAGTAAAGACTTTCATTCAATTTTAAAATTAGTTTTCTATCTTTACATTTAAATTCCAATTAAAACAAATTAACTCATGAAAATCCTTAAAAAAATTCTCCTAGTTTTATTTTTAGTAATAATCGGTGTATTTATTTTTCAAAACTTAGGACATGTACAAGTCAAGTTTCTGACATGGGAATTATCAATTTCTAGGTCAGTTTTGTATATCATTATTTATGTATTGGGAATGACCACAGGAGGGGTGCTAATTTCTACCTTAAAAAAACTGAGTAAGGAGTAGTTTCTGATGATATAGCTTTAACAAAGTATAACAAAACCACAGACAGAACGCTGTTTTTTTTGGTAAATTCGGTTGTAAATCCCGTTTTATCCGTGTAAAGCGCAATTAGCTTTCGTTTTTTTCCATCATCTTCAGAAAATTCAAAGGTGTCATTACTGCAATGGAAGATTTTCTGTAGTCTTTTATATTCTGAGTAATAATTGCATCCAAGTCTTCAATTGTCAAGGCAGAAGAATATTTAACAGAATCTTCATAGTCTGTGAAGTTATTCTTTAGGGCTTGAATAATCTCCTTTTTTGTTGTTCCAGCAATTTCAGTCATTTCAGTTAGTGTCTCAATAACTTCAAGAGCTTTTTTGTGTCCTAAAAACTTCCTAACGATATAGTAAATATTGTTTATACTTACAGCCGATAAATACAATTTTACTTTTTCTTTTTCATTCAACTCAAACAATTCACTTGCAGGGTTTGCGTGAGGTTCTCGGTCGGTAAAAAAGTCAATAACTACATCCGAATCTATAAAAAGTTTATATGCCATATTTTTTAGAAAGTTCTTCGGTTAAAATTTTCTTATAATCAATATTTTCATCAGTTTTAATAATTCCTCTTAATTTTCTAACTTTAGGAGAAAGTTGCTTTTCCTCAATCTTCATCCTTTTGGCAGCGACAAACTTGAAGTAGTTTTCAACCATTTCGGAAAGACTTTGCCCTTTCTCTTTTGCGTATTGTTTAGCAATTTCTATGACCTCTTTTTCAATTGTCAACGTTAATTTAGTGTTCATATCATTCTCTTTTATAACAAATGTACGTGTTTGATTTTAGTTATGCAACACGTGTTTTTTTGAATAAAACCTGTAATTTTTTACCAATAATCGATTTTCTTATGCATAAATAAGGTTTTACTTAGATTAATTATCAAAATATATTCCATTAAATAAATGATTATATGGGTATGGCCATTCGGTTAATTTTCATATTACTATGTTGATAATTTACTAAAAAGGGTTTTGTTTAAGCATTAATCTAATAGGTGAGTTTTTTGCCATTCTTAAAGTGCGTACCTATATAAAAAACATCTATAAAAATTAGAAGTGTATAGTAAATTAGAAGCCGATTAAAAAGCTAAGGATTTTAGGATTATATACCTTGAAACAATAGCGATTTAGTTTGAAATAGTAGTAACTAAGTTTTTCTAAATATTATTATACGACTTAGTATATAGAGAAACTTGTCCTAATCATATAGTTACATATAAACATTAAATTATAATCCTACATTTATATAGTACACGACAAAAATTGAAATTCGTCAAATCAGTTCTGCCCCAACCCTAATGGGAGCCTGATTTTCCTTGATTTCTCCCTTTAGGGTCGGGGCAAAAATCAAGGAATATTAGAGTTTTTATTTTTTTGTCGTGTACTAAACTAAATTTACATAAAAAAAATGAGATTAAGAAGTGAATTGAAACTCCTGAATTACTAAAAAATGAAGTCTTAATAAGTAAATATCCCCAACTATTTAGTCAACATACGTTTGATTTCATTCAGCTTCATCAAAGCTTCAACAGGCGTTAACGTATCGATGTCCAGTTGAGTGATTTCATCCCGAATTTCTTCCAATAATGGGTCATCCAGCTGAAAGAAACTGAGTTGCGGTTCATTTTGAGCTGACTTTAGTTGCGATTGTACTTGTTCCCCGCGATTAGAAGCTTCAAGTTTTTCTAAAATTTTATTAGCTTTAAGAATAACACTCTGTGGCATCCCCGCCATTTTTGCAACATGAATCCCGAAACTGTGTTGACTACCGCCGGGCACAAGCTTTCGAACAAAAAGTACCTTATCCTTTAACTCTTTAATAGACACATTAAAATTTTTGATGCGCTCAAAACTATGCGTCATTTCATTCAGCTCATGGTAGTGCGTTGCGAACAAGGTTTTTGCTTTTGCAGGATGTTCGTGCAAGTATTCGGTAATGGACCAAGCGATGGAAATTCCATCGTAGGTACTAGTCCCGCGTCCAATTTCGTCCAATAGTACAAGGCTTCGATTAGAAATATTATTTAAAATACTTGCGGTTTCGTTCATTTCTACCATAAAAGTAGACTCTCCCATCGAAATATTATCACTTGCACCAACACGTGTAAAAAGTTTGTCTACTACGCCAATAGAAGCAGCGGTAGCGGGCACAAAACTTCCCATTTGAGCAAGTAGTACAATAAGCGCAGTTTGTCGTAATAATGCCGATTTACCACTCATGTTTGGTCCCGTAATCATGATGATTTGTTGCTCTTCAGGGCTTAAATACACATCGTTAGCAATGTAAGGCTCACCTTCTTTTAGTTGCTTTTCAATAACGGGGTGTCGCCCCTCTTTAATATCGATAGAAAAACCATCATTGAGTTCTGGTAAACAGTAATTTTCTTCTGTAGCTAACTGGGCGAAACCACAAAGAACATCAATTTCAGCTACAATACTCGCGTTCTGTTGTACCTGCTGAATGTATTGCATAAGCCATGCAATAAGCTCTTGAAAAAGTTGTTGTTCAAGTGCCAGTATTTTTTCTTCAGCACCTAAAATTTTACTTTCGTATTCTTTTAGTTCTTCCGTAATATAACGCTCGGCATTTACTAAAGTTTGCTTGCGAATCCATGTTTCAGGCACCTTATATTTATGGGTGTTGCGGACTTCAATATAATATCCAAAAACGTTGTTATTGCCAATTTTTAAACTACTTATACCCGTCGCTTCAATTTCTCGTTGAATCACTTGGTCGAGGTAATCTTTTCCTGAAAAAGCCATGCTTCTAAGCTCGTCCAATTCTTTGCTAAAGCCAGTTTTTATTACATTTCCTTTCTGCAACAAAACCGGCGCATCTTCGTGCATGCAATGACTGATTTTTTCGCGAAGCAACTCGCAAGCGTGAATTTGCTCAGAAAGAATATTCAATTCTTCTTTGCTGGTTCCCGCTAAAGCTTCTTTAATGGGAAGAATAGCTTCTATGGAATACAGCAATTGATTTACTTCGCGCGGACTAATTTTTTGCGTAGCTACTTTCGAGATAAGACGTTCTAAATCGCTAACTTTTCTGAGTTGAAGCTGAATTTGTTGGCGTAAACCTACTTCTTTGTAAAAATAATCGACCCTGTTCAGCCTACGTTTTATGCCCGGTAAGTTTTTCAGTGGGAGAGCAAGCCAGCGTTTTAGCATCCTGCTTCCCATTGGCGAAATGCTTTTGTCGATTACATCTAGTAAACTCACCCCTTGCTGCGCATTACTTTGGTACAACTCTAAATTCCGAATGGTAAACCGATCCATCCACACATATTCCTCTTCTGCAATGCGGCTAATTTTTGTAATGTGTTGCAGCTTGGTGTGTTGCGCCTCGCTTAAATAATACAAAATAGTTCCAGAAGCAACAATGCCTTCCTCCAGGTTTTCTATGCCAAATCCTTTAAGGCTTTTGGTCTGGAAATGCTTATTCAGTTGTTCTTCGGCATAATCGAACTGAAACACCCAATCCTCCAAGTAATAATTGTGGTAATCTTGGTGCGTAAGTTGCTGGTAGTCCTTCTTTTTTTGTTTGGAAATAAGCACCTAGCTAGGATTGAAGTTTCGCAATAATTTATCGATGTATTCTTGGTTTCCTTGCGAAGTTAAAAATTCCCCAGTTGAAATATCTAGTAAACTTATACCGATGTCTTTTTTTCCAAAGTGAAGCGCACAAAGAAAGTTGTTGGATTTGCTTTGAAGCACTTCATCATTAAAAGCAACCCCAGGAGTAACTAATTCGGTGACCCCCCGTTTAACGATTTTCTTGGTCATTTTCGGGTCCTCTAATTGGTCGCAAATGGCCACACGTAAACCTGCTTTTACCAATTTAGGTAGGTAGGTGTTAAGCGAATGATGAGGAAAACCAGCAAGTTCAGAACGCTCGCCACCATTGTTTCGGTTGGTGAGCACAATGTTAAGAATGCGAGCTGTTTTTACGGCATCTTCTCCAAAAGTTTCGTAAAAATCTCCCACCCGAAAAAGCAACAACGCGTCGGGATATTTGCTTTTTATTGCGTTGTATTGTTGCATTAAGGGAGTAACTTTTGCTTTGCTCTTTGCCATAGGTGATAAAATAGGTTGCTAAATTACTAAAAGTATAAAAGATAATTTCAAAAGAAAGGAATAAACCATCAAGCGTATGAGTTATGAATATTCAAAACTCAATCTTTAACACTTTTTTTAACAAAATGTACATTTTTTCTGTAATCAAATCTTGTGATTAATAATTTCATTTGAAGTCTGAGAAAGTACTGTAATCAAAAACAATTAAGAGTAGAAATATCCCATTGACGTGGTATGTTTTTAAAAAATTAAGTTTATGTTTGATATAAATAAGTTACAAGAAAGTTCAATTGACACATACACACACCGACATTGGGCTTATGTGTTTATGGGAATGAGTATTATTAGGTTGTCGATAGAATTTAGATTATAGCAATTTTATTTACATTCAATACACAGATTTTATTTTAAGGCATTATGTAAGTCCTCATTTAGAAGATTAATCAATAAATCAACCATGCTTTATTGAAGTGGGGTTGGTTTTTAAATCATATATAACCATGATAAATAATTTTTTTTCAATAATTATATTTTTTTTATTGTTTCAGAATGTTGCCTTGTCACAAGAAAACATCAAGGATAGCAAGGATGCGCTATTTTTTAATATAGGAGCAAACTTGGGGTATGATACTTATGCTTCAAGAGATAGGTTAGTATCTAAAGGCTCACTTCTAGAAATTGCTTACCAAAGGAAAATAGTTGATAGGCTAACTTTGGAAGCTTTTTACTCATTTGGTAGGTACGAAAAACTTCCTCAGGGCCTTACCAAAGGAGGATTTAAGAATGATGCTTTACTTAATGCTTTTTTCTCTTCATCTGAAAGTTTTTTATCGGATTATGAAGTACAGAGTAATCACTTTTTAGGACTTAATCTTCACTACTCATTTATCAACAACTCTAAATGGTATGCCTCTTTTTATGCAGGTATGGGATATTCATGGTGGAAATACAACGGAGTGAATATAACAGGAATTACTTATTTCCCTGAAGAGAACGATATTCGTTGGCGTAGGGAAGAAAGAAATGACGGACATTACTTTAGTCAGGTTGGTTTTCAAGTAAATTATACCTTCAACAAAAAATATGTGCTTGGTGTTCAGCCCTCTTGGATCTTTGTTAAAAGTCGCTTTGAAAGTTCAGGACCTACTATTTCCAACCCTACCGCACCTAGTGTCCTTTATGACCCAATAGATGCTTTTTTGCGACTTAATGTGCTGTTTGGTTATAGGTTCTAATGAATAGCACATCAAATTTGAAAGATTTTACTTACATAACTAAAAATACACCAATGAAAAATACAATGCTACTTACACTAAGCTTTTTCTTGTCTATACTTATACTTCACGCACAGGAAGAAACTCCACTAAATAAAAATACACCAGAGCATAAATGGAGTGCTACCACAAGTTATGGTTTTGCTTCATATATGTCTTTAAATCGAAGCTTCGATCATTCCAATGCTCCTCACGGGGTGTTTGAATTTGCGCTAGACTATCTGCACAAAGAAAATGCGTCATTTGGCTTTTCTTTTATGCGAAGTACCATGACCAACTCTTATGACCGAGTATTTGAGTATTCTTTTTTAGATTCAGGAAATCAGTTTCAGGTTGTTTTCGATAACTACCAAAGCACTTTTGTAAGGGATATTTATGAGCTACACTACCGCAACTTTTATTTCGAAAATAAATTAAGTACTAGTATAGGTTTGTACGTGTTTAATGATAAAAGAAATTATTACAATCCCTTTCGAAGACAGCTAGAAGGGGAAAACTATAATTACTTTGGTGTATCCATTGCTGTGGGGTATTACTATCCTGTAAAAGATTATTTTGATATTGGCGTAAATGTTAGAGGTTTATTTTCTTTAGATGGTACAGACTTTATGGCACTCCCTTTTGTAAGGTTTAAGTTTTAGGGAGTTTTATCAACATGGCTGGATTCAAGTCATAAATGCAACTTGATTATTAAACAATAATTTATTCATTACAAATATAGGATTTTCAAAGTCA
>JBHYFG010000023.1:0-35466 GCA_051859645.1 Psychroflexus sp.
ATTGTTCGTGGTAGAGATATTGGTGGTTGTGGTATTGTTGAAGTACCGGTGTCTTTAATCGACTATCCTAAATTCTTTACTCCTAATGATGATGGATTTAATGATCGTTGGAATATCATTGGTTTAGATAATCAACTCAATGCAAAGATCTATATCTTCGACAGGTACGGAAAGTTACTCAAGCAACTTAGTCCGAGCGGACCGGGTTGGGATGGTACCTACAACGGAAAGCAAATGCCAACCAATGATTATTGGTTTAGAGTGGAATATACCGAACCTAGTACGGGAGTGAGAAAGGAGTTTAAGGCGAATTTTACGCTGAAACGTTAGTGGAAGTCCTCGCTTTGCGGGATTGAAGCGCTAGCGGAAATCCTCGCTTTGCGGGACTGAAGAGGTAAGCCCCCTAAATCCCCCAAAGGGGGACTTTGAAAAGCATAACGGAAAAATGATTGTCCCCTCCCCTTCGGGGAGGGTTAGGGAGGGGCTTTTATCGCTTTTAAATCAAGTCTTCAAATAACGTATAATTTGAAAGGCTACCTCTCGGCCATCTAATGCAGCATTAACCGCTAAGTCTGCTCCACGAACCATGTCGCCTCCGGCGAAAACACCTTCAATAGAAGTTTGTCCGTTAGCATCAATTTCTACTCCTCCAAACTCATTTGTCTTCACTCCTACATTGTTTAAAAAGTCAATTTTTTGGTGGTTAAAACCTAGTGCTAAAATGATGACATCTGCTTCAAGTACATGTTCGGTATTAGCTACTTCTACTACTTTTGCTCGTGCATTTTCTGTAGTTTGTTGAAGTTCAGTTTTAATCATTTTCATTCCGATGATGCTACCATTTTCATCTGCAACAAAATTTTTGGGTGCGGTTTGAAATACAAACTGAACGCCTTCTTCCTTCGCCGCTTTGACTTCTTTGGTGCTTCCAGGCATATTTTCTTCATCTCGACGATAGACGCATTTGACAGAATTAGCTCCTGAACGTATGCAGGTACGTACACAATCCATTGCGGTATCTCCACCTCCAATGACTAACACATCTTTATTGGCAACCTCGTATTTCGGGTCAAAATCTTTGGCTAAAATTCGACGTTGCGTTTGAGTCAAAAAAGACATGGCCATAAAAACTTGGTCGCTATTATAACCCTCGTAACCTAAGACACGACCTTCGGATGCGCCTAATGCTAAGAAAACAGCGTCGTAATCTTGCTGCAATTGCTCAAAAGATACATCTTTTCCGACACGTGTTGAAAGTTTTAATTCCATTCCTGCTTTTTGAAGTAAACTTACGCGCCTATCTACATCGGACTTGTTGAGTTTAAACCCCGGTATTCCATAGATAAGTAATCCTCCAGCTTCATCTGAAGCTTCAAAAACAGTTGGGCGAATGCCGGCACGAAGCAAGAAATTAGCACAAGATAATCCCGATGGACCTGAACCAATGATTGCAACTTTCTTATCGCTTAATTGGTCAGGAAAAGAAGGCGTCAAACCTTCTCTAAATCCTTTTTCATTGATGTGGACTTCAACAGAACCAATGGTTACAGCGCCATGACCATCATTTAAGGTACACGCTCCTTCGCAAAGTCGGTTGTGTGGACAAATTTTTCCTAAAATTTCAGGAAAAGGTGATGTCTTGTTGGACATTTGAAATGCCAACTCTAAATCATCTTCTGCTATAAGCTTCAACCATTGCGGAATATGGTTGTGCAATGGACATCCGTTATCCGAAGAAGTGCAATAAGGTATTCCGCATTGGATGCACCTACTTGCTTGATTCTTGGCTACTGTATCGGGGAAATCTTCATAAATTTCCTCGTAATTCTGTATGCGTTCATCTACTTTTTTACTTGGTCTATCCAAGCGTTCTATGGTGGTGAAATTGTACATTTTTGTTTTTTTAGTTTCCTTCAAATGGATTTAAAGCCGCTTTCATTTCTTTTGGGGTTACTAGCCAAAAGAAGCGTAATTCTGCTAAAAAGTTATTTAAAATTTCCTTTCCTTTTGCACTTTGGGTTCGGTACACGTAACTTCTCAAAATTTGCTTGAGGTAGTACCTTGCTTCCTCGTTTTCTTCGGTGTCTAATCGCTCTAGCTTAATTAACTCAGGATTTACTTTATCGAAAAAAGTCATTTCTTTATCATAGAGAAATGCGGCACCTCCCGTCATTCCGGCACCGAAATTATAGCCTGTTTTTCCTAAAATGACCACAGTTCCGCCCGTCATATACTCACAAGCGTGTTCACCTGTTCCTTCTACCACGGCAAGTGCGCCCGAATTTCGAACAGCAAATCGCTCTCCAACCGTTCCTACGACAAATAATTTGCCTCCTGTTGCTCCGTACAAACAGGTATTCCCCGCTAAACTCATGTGTTTGGAAACATCTTTAGGTTTGATGACAATGCGTCCGCCACTCATACCCTTTCCGACATAATCGTTAGCACTACCCGTTAAGAAAAATGACATTCCCTGACTCAAGAAAGCTCCAAAAGATTGTCCTGCAACACCTTCAATTTGGTAGGTCAATGTGTCTTTGGGTAATCCCTCATTGCCGTATCGTTCCGCAATGAAACCACTCGTGTAAGCCCCAAAACTTCGGTTAGTGTTGGTAATTTTTAGTGGAATTACTTTTTTATTTCGTGGATTGCTAATGGTTTCTTTTACTTGCTGAAATAGTTCTTTTTCAAAACTATTATCATCAAAGGGTTCGTTGCGCTTTTTCAACTGAAAATTAGCACCCGGATAAGAAAGTAAGAGTGAATCGAAATTAAATTTAGACGCAAATTTATCCTCCACAACTTGAAGCAATTCGACTTTTCCAATGATTTCATCTAACCGCTTGAAGCCAAGTTCAGCAAGTATTACACGAACGTCTTCGGTTAGGTTTTGCAAGTAAGTTACAATGGCGTCGACTGTTCCTCCGTAATGGTCACGTAATTTTTCGTCTTGGGTGGCAATTCCAACGCTACAGCGATTCAAATGGCATACACGAAGTAATTTACAACCGACGGTATTCAACAAAACGGTCCCAAATCCGAAGCTTTCCGCTCCTAAAATTGCGGCCTTGACAACATCAAGAGCAGTTTTTAGTCCACCATCTGTTTGTAGTTCAACTTTCTCTCTTAGTGAATTGGCTTTTAAGGCATTATGTGCTTCTACAAGACCTAATTCCCACGGGTTTCCCGCAAATTTAATTGAGCCAAGTTGTGCCGCTCCCGTTCCACCGTCTGCTCCTGAAATGATAATTTTATCCGCATAGGCTTTAGCAACACCAACAGCAATAGTTCCTACTCCCGAGGAAGAAACCAACTTAACGCTGACTCTTGCTTTTGGATTGACTTGCTTCAAATCGAAAATAAGTTGTGCCAAATCTTCAATGGAATAAATATCGTGGTGCGGAGGAGGCGAAATCAAAGTCACCCCGGGTATAGTAAAACGTAATTCTGCTATATATTCAGATACTTTAAATCCGGGCAATTGACCGCCTTCTCCCGGTTTTGCTCCTTGAGCAAGTTTGATTTGAATTTCTTTTGCACTTCGCAAATAAGTTGGTGTGACACCAAATCTCCCCGATGCGACTTGCTTGATGGCGCTGTTTTGAGGTGAATTATAACGTTTTTTGTCTTCGCCACCTTCACCTGAATTACTCATCCCTCCTATCCTATTCATTGCTTCCGCAATAGCTTCATGGGCTTCAGGAGAAATTGAACCTAAACTCATTGCCGCTGAATTATACCGCCACATAATGCTTTCCGCAGGTTCAACTTCTTCAACAGAAATCGAAGGTTGTAAACTTTTCAATGCATAGAAATCACGGATCATTCGCAAGCCACGTGAATTGATTCTCGTTTGTACTTGAGCGAAATCTTCAGTAGCCAAAGAAGAAGCAAACTTGCGAATTCCCATTGAAACGGCAGGTGCGTAATCATGAAATTCGCCTTTAGGCTTGTAGGCATAATAGCTACCAACTTCTAATTGGTATTGATTGAACAACTCATCAATCTGAAAAGCCGCTTGATGATAAGCTTCAATTCTACTTTCAATATCTTGGTAAGTCAATCCCGATAGAAACGAAGATGCATTTTTAAAGCAATCGCTAACTATTTCATTGGAAAGTCCAATAATGTCAAATAATGCGCTATGTTGGTAACTATCTATCGCACAAATTCCCATTTTCGACATGATTTTGAGTAATCCTGCATTTAATGCTTTGTTGGTATTTTTAAGTGCATTGCGTTGTATTTTGAATAGCGAAGCAGAAGATTTTTTATGCTTACGTTCGGCAATGCCTAATGTTGAAGCATATAATAAATAAGGATATACAGCAGTTGCTCCAAAAGCAATGAGCACGGCGCAGGAATGAGCGTCCATAACTTCACCTGAAATCGCTACTAATGAAACTTTTCTTCTTAATTTATTGGATAACAAATAATGATTTAAATAACCCACTACCATTGGCATGGGCATGGGTTTTTGATCTTTTGACAAGCCTCTGTCATCCAAAAAGACAATGTTTGTTCCTTCTTTTTTAACTGATGTAGCTACTTTTTTAGCAAGCGAATGCAAGGAAGATTGAAGGTTACTCGTAAAACAAGTCGAAAAAGTTTCTTCTTTATAGAAACTTTCTTGTTGCGAAAAATCTAAAGCACAAAGTTTTTTGATGGCATCGTACTTTTCCTTGGAAAGAATCGGACTATTCAATCGAATACCTCTTGCATTTTCAGGAACTTCTTGAAGGAATTTTCCTCTCGGACCCAAAGTAACACTCAAAGACATGATCATTTTCTCTCGAAGTGGGTCAATCGGTGGATTGGTAACTTGTGCAAATTTTTGTCGGAAAAAGTCTGTGAAGTTTCGCTGCACTTGACTAAAACAAGCCAATGGTGTATCATCTCCCATCGAACCTGTTTGCTCTTTACCCATTTCGGTCATTGGAGCGATAATCGATTCGACTACTTCATGCGTATAATTGTGAAAACGCTGTTGAATAAGTAAGTCTTCCAATTGATAATCGGATAAATCACGGAAATTCTCTTCGTAATGTTCGACTAAAAATTCTTGGTGCTGATCAATCCATTTTCCGTAGGGCTGAGAGTTTTTTAGGTAATCTCTAATTTCATCATTAAAAAGAATCTTCCCTTTTTTGGTATCGACAGCGATAATTTCACCGCTATTAAGTTTCCCTTGAACGGCGATATTTTCTTCTTCTACATCCATTACGCCGAATTCACTAGCGATTAAGAATCGGTCGTCTTTAGTAATGATGTATTTTGCGGGACGAAGACCATTTCTATCCATTAAAGTTGCGAGGTAACGACCATCGGTAAAATTCAATGCAGCAGGACCATCCCAAGCTTCAAAATTGGCGGTATTATACTCGTAAAAAGCACGAATTTTTGCGTCTTGCTTAGGCAAGTTTTGCCAAGCCGGCGGGAACATAAACGACATTGCCTTGAAAAAATCTATTCCGTTGGCGATGAGGAATTCAAACATATTATCGACACTACCACTATCACTTGCGTTGTTGGATAAAATAGGGAGGATTTTTTGAACTTCTTCAGGCGAAAAAACCGAGCTTTCAATATGTTCAGCGTTAACTTCGGCATTGAAGCGATTTCCTTTAATCGAATTAATTTCTCCATTATGCGCTAAGGTTCTGAAGGGTTGTGCGAGTGACCAACGCGGAAGCGTATTGGTTGAAAAACGCTGATGAAACATCGCAAAACTTGTACAAAAATCAGGTTGCTGAAGGTCGTCGTAAAAATCTTTGAGTAAGTCAGGTTTAATCAAACCCTTATAACTAATTACGTAAGGGGATAATGAAGCGATATAAAATTCTTGTTCGCCTTTGATTTCACGCTCCGCAATTCGTCTAACCAAGTATAAGTATTTTTCGAAATCTTGAGTTGCCACAGGCGAATTGGGGACAATAAAAGCATGGGTAATATCAGGTAAAGTTTGAATGGCTAACTTTCCTAAACTATCTTTATAAATAGGTACTTTTCGGTAAAAAAGTAATTTTAAATCGTATTGTTCGAGTATTTCTTCAAATTTAATTTTTTGTTCCTGTTCAGTAAAGAATATGGTTCCAACTGCATATTTATCGGGTAAATCAATTTTGTGTTGCTTGGCTATTTTTCGCATAAAAGCATCGGGCATGGCTAGGAGAATTCCACAACCATCGCCACTTTTACCATCGGCTGCAATCGCACCTCGATGTATCATCCGTGATAGGGCTTCTAAAGAATCTTCTGTAATGGAACGGGAAGGTTTGGCGTGAATGTGAGCAAGTACTCCACACCCACAACTATCTCTAAAAGCATGTATCAATTCGCGCATAAATATTGTTTTAATTAATTTCAACAATATATACAAAAACAATCAATTTATTTTTGAATTTTTCTTAAAAAAATTGACAAAAATTAACTTTAGTAAACCCAACTTAACCGTTATAGTTAAGTATTTATCATTTTTTTGACTAAAAAATAGGGATTCACTAAAGCAAAGAAATCAGTAAATAGCGAATTTGGTCATTTATCAATTTAAACTATATCCATTGAATTTTAAAGGAGACTACAATAAATTGAATTATTTTTTGATTTGATTAGGCAGAAAATCAAGCATAACCTTAGCTATGGTTTCTTTTTATAATGAAACAGAAAGAAAAAAAGCGTTTTATTGCGGTAATTTCTATTGGTCAATGGTATAAGCTAACAAAAACTAAGTTGATTGGATTAAACGGTGATGTAGTAAAATTAACCCTAATAAAAACAGTAAGTACATAGGCGAATAATCATCAAATAATCTTTTTGATTACTCTTAATTGATGGGAGTAGCGTTTCGTTTCTATATTAAAAATTCCTGTATGATCTATTCTGTCAATTCGAACTTTACCGTGCGCATGAATTATGAAATTATCACCTAGTAAAATTCCGACGTGAACAATTTTGCCTTCATCATTATCAAAAAAAGCTAAGTCGCCTGGAGCACTTTCTTCAATAAAACTAAGGGCATTACCAAGTTCAGCTTGTTGGTAAGCATCTCTTGGAATTTTTATACCATTTATTTTATAAACCATTTGCGTAAAGCCGCTACAATCTATTCCGAAAGGTGTCTTACCTCCCCATAAGTAAGGAGAATTAATGTAGAGTTTTGCTACATCTACAAGCGCTTTCTTTTGAAGAATACTTTCGTTGGTATGTCCATCGAAATGATGTGAAAGGATATGTGCAGCTCCAATACATGAGCCCAACACTACAGGAAGTAAATAATGATTTGGTTGATGAACAAATTCAATTAAATCTACCGAACATTGAAATTCTACATTTTGTAGATGCGTAAAATCTTCTTTAGAGATGAATTTAACTTGGTTAGTAGCTATCCATCCTTCGTACTGATCAAATGCAATACGGATTTGCGTCCAGTTATTTTTAGTAGTAATTATTTCAAAATGTTCCCCATAAAGTAATTGAGTAATCATTTCTGACCTGTCGTTGGCTTCTGCTCTGACTGGTATGTTACTAAGTTCACAAATTCCGTATTGCATTATGTTTATTTACAATTAATTAGCGTTGCATAACTAATGCAGAAGCTCCACCACCACCGTTACAAATTGCAGCGGCACCAATTTTAGCATTGTTTTGCATTAATACATTTAGCAAAGTAATTAAAATTCTTACACCTGAGCAACCTAAAGGGTGACCTAATGAAACAGCACCTCCATTTACATTTACCTTTGAGGCATCCAAGCCAAGTAATTTCATGTTGGCGAGTCCAACCACCGAAAACGCTTCATTAAATTCAAAATAATCTACCTCATCTTGAGAAATTCCAGCTTTTGCTAAGGCTTTAGGAAGTGCCTTTGCTGGCGCAGTAGTAAACCATTTCGGCTCCTGTGCTGCATCTGCATAACCTGTAATTGTAGCCAATATAGGCAAGCCCAGCTCATTTGCTTTTTGTTTACTCATAAGCACCATGGCTCCTGCTCCGTCGTTTATGGTGGAAGAATTTGCCGCAGTAGCCGTTCCTTCTTTTGTGAAAGCTGGTCGCAAAGAAGCTACTTTATCCAATTTCACATTTTTAAATTCTTCATCTTCGGTCATTAAAATAGGTTCGCCTCTTCGCTGAGGGATTTCTACAGGAACAACTTCATTAGCAAACTTCCCTTCTTCCCAAGCTTTTGCAGAACGTTTGTAGGACTCAATTGCAAACTGATCTTGTTCTTCTCTAGTTATTTGATGCTCTGTGGCGCATAAATCTGCACAAACTCCCATGGCATTTTGATCGTAAGCATCTACCAAACCGTCGCGCTGCATCCCATCAATTAATTGTGTACTTCCAAATTTTTGTCCATTTCTTAAGTGAACGTAATGTGGGATCATGCTCATGTTTTCCATCCCTCCAGCTACAACGATTGAGGCGTCGCCTAAAGCAATCGCTTGAGCTCCTTGCATTACAGCCTTCATTCCGCTGGCGCAAACTTTATTTACAGTGGTACAAGGAACATTTTCAGAAATTCCAGCACCAAGCGCCGCTTGACGTGCCGGAGCCTGACCGTTATTTGCTTGTACAACATTTCCCATTAGTACCTCATCAACTAAGCTAGGGTCTAAATTTATTTTCTCAAGCGCCCCTTTTATTGCAATACTACCTAGTTGCGTTGCTGGTATGGAGGATAAACTTCCTAAAAAACTCCCGATAGGTGTTCTTGCAGCACTTACTATAACTACTTCATTCATTTAAATATGATTTAATGTTGGTGCGTAAAATTACTTATTTTAAGTGAAGTCATAAAACCAATTTTGAGTTTATTAATACATTTTATTCAAAAAAAAATAGTTTATTTTTTTATTTAATAGTAATTCTAGTTTTTATTTGAAAAAAATGCAATTGAAAACTATTTTCACAACTAGTTCAAATTACAAAAACATTCAACAGTTATAAATATCATTTAACCTTTAAAATTCCCGCAAAAAATACCCCATTTTCTAGTCTGTTTCATCAGAAAAAAGAAAGCATAGCAAAAGGGCATACTTCGTTTTTCTAATTCACATGAAGAAAAAAATCATCGCTTTCTTTTCTCGTAATTTCTACTAATAACTGGTATTACAGCGGTCGGAACAGAATAGTTGAGTGGTAATTTCAACATAAACCTACCAGTTCTTTCCGTAATTTGAAGCTAAAAATTTTAGTAATATTTCAATTTAAAAGAACAGCCCCAGCCTAAAAAAACGGCTTGTATTTAAATTACTTTCAAAAAATATAGCTTTTGGCATAAAGATTGAGCTGAAAGATGTAATAACATAATTTAAAAACATACCTCATGAAAAATCTATGGATAACAAGTGTATTTTCATTATTAATGTTTAGTCCTGCTTTTGCTCAAAAGAAAATGCAAAAATCAGTAACCGAAAGAGCAACCGAAAAAGTTGCTAATTTAGACAAGGAGCTGCAACTTTCTGATGCTCAGAAGAAAGAGTTACAAGTGTATTTTGAAGAAGAAATGAACCAAATGGCCGATACACGCAGCGAACAAATGAATAAGCGAAAAGAAATGAGAAAAGAACGCGAAGAAATGTCGGCTAAACGAAGCGAAATGCGTGAACGAAGAGCACAACAAAGGGAAAGTATGACAGAAAGACGCGATAATAGAATGGAGCGGATGAAACAAATCCTTACTCCCGAACAATACGAAACTTGGCTTAGCACTCGAACCGAAAACAGGGAAGATCTTCAACGAAACGGCAGAGCGCGCTCCGAGATGAATCAGAGAAACAGTCAAAGCGAAGGAGAAAATAAAAGAACAAGAGCTAGAACGAGAGGGCAACGTTAATTAATGTGCAACTCAAAACACAAAAGCTTGGTTATTAACCAAGCTTTTGTGTTTATTCAAGTTTTGATATCGTTGCATTTACCTATCTTTGCAAAAAAAATTAATGAAGGAGAACGTTACCCCTTATAAAGATTCTGAATTAAAGAAAAAACAACAAGTCGAAAAAATGTTCGATACCATATCGAATGAATACGATGGTTTAAACCGTGTTATTTCTTTTGGAATTGATACCTCATGGCGAAAAAAAGTCATTCAGTTAGTAAAAGAAACGAATCCTTCAAAAATTCTTGATGTGGCAACCGGAACTGGCGATTTGGCCATCGCCATGGCAGACTCGAATGCTTCAGAAATTATCGGATTAGATATTTCAGCTGGAATGTTATCTGTTGGTCAGAAAAAAATTGACCAACGCAAACTTTCAGAAAAAATAAAAATGGTTCAGGCAGACTCCGAAAACTTACCCTATCCAGCTAATTATTTTGATGCAATAACAGTTGCTTTTGGCGTTAGAAACTTCGAAAACTTAGACAAAGGATTAGCCGAAATTAATCGTGTGCTTTCACCTGGTGGAATTTTTGTGGTATTGGAAACCTCCGTTCCTACCAAATTTCCCTTTAAACAAGGCTACCAATTTCATTCAAAAGTAATTTTACCTACAGTTGGAAAATTATTTTCAAAAGATAAGAGCGCGTATACCTATTTATCTGAAAGTGCATCTAAATTCCCTTATGGTGAAGAGTTTAATGAAATTTTACGCAAAAATGGATTTAAGGATGTAAAAAATCTGCCACAAACTTTTGGTGTTGCAAGCATTTATACGGCTACAAAATAAGCTCCACAAAATAAAAGTTATTCACCTGCGTTATAGTTCATACCTAACAATCATCACCTAGTACAAATACTTTCATGATTAAGCGTTTACTACTTATTGTTATTCTTTTTAGCTCGTTAGCAGCTCAAGCTCAACGAAACGGCCTCTTTAGTAGAGAAAAAATTAGAAATCTAGAAACCTTTGACAAGCAACGTTGGTCTTACGGATTTTACTTAGGCTTCAACACCTACGACTTCCTTTTTGATTACGAATTAGAGCGTGGCGATATTTTAGTAGACCGAAACTTAGGTTTTAATATTGGTTTAATTGGTAACCTTCGATTTAATGATTACTTGGATTTACGCTTTGAACCAGCGGTTATTTTTACGACACGAAACTTAAACTTTCCTCAGTTTGATGAACGAAGGTTTAGTTTCAGGGAAGTGAATTCTAACTACGTGCATTTACCGCTACTTTTAAAAGTTTCCACCAAACGCATTAACAATTTTAAGCCCTTTGTTATCGGAGGTGCTTCTGTAGCCCACAACTTGTCTAGCAACCAAGATAACCCAAGCGATAACTCTGCTGGGCAGTTTAGGATGAAGGATTGGTCAACTTTTTTAGAGGTTGGTTTTGGAATTGATTTTTACCTAGATTACTTTAAGTTTACACCTTCAATTAGAGGGGTATTTGGACTTGGAGACGAAATTGTTCCAGACCAAGACCCAAACAGCCCATGGACTGCTAACATCAATCAAATGAGTACTCGAGGTATTTTCATCAATTTTTCGTTTCAATAAAACGAGTTAGAGAAATTCACTTTATTTCATTTATCAGTTGAAATTACCACTCAATAAGCACGCGTTGTGCCGAGAATCCTGGTCCAAAACTAAGCATTAGCCCCTTGGTTCCTTTTGCTTGCGGTTGTGACAGCTTTTTTTCTAAAACATACAACACCGTAGCGCTACTCATGTTTCCGTACATACGTAAAACTTCTTTGGTATCGTTTATTTCTTTGCCCATGCTTCCGAATAACTCTTCTACCGTTTGAATTATTTTCTTCCCTCCTGGATGAAATATAAAATGAGTAACTTCTTCTACCGAAGTTCCATAAGAAGCTAAAAACGGATGTATAATTGCTGGAAAATGTTCAGCAATCGTTGAAGGTACTTCTATATCGAGCACCATTTTAAGTCCCTTATTGGTTAAATCAAATCCCATCATGTGGGTTTTGTCGAAAAAATGATACATCCCTTCTCCTAGAATTTTTGGTCCTTTATCTTCCTTGTTAGAGGAAAGTAATACGCATGCAGCGCCATCGCCAAAAATAGCAGCACTTACCATATTTGCCATACTAAAATCATCCAATTGCAAGGTGGCAGTTGGTGCCTCAAAAGAAACTACAGCTGCTCTTTTTCCGGGATTTGAGGCAAGAAAATGATAGGCGTAAATTATACCCGAAATACCAGCTGCACAACCCATTTCTGTAACGGGTAAACGAACAACAGAAGGGCTTAAGCCCACTTGGTTAATTAGGTAGGCATCCAATGAAGGAATCATAATTCCAGTACAACTTACCGTAATTATAAAATCAACACTCTCAGGTTCCCAGTTGGCAGAGTGTAAAGATTTCAACAATACCTTTTCCCCTAACTCTTTAGCTGCCCTTTCGTAAAGTTTATTTTTTTCTTCAAAAGAAGTAGCAGTAAATACCTCCTCTGGAGCCATTATCGAGTATCGTTCATCTACTTGGGCACCTTCAAAAAGTTTTACCACTTTACGTTTAAATCGTTCGTCTTGGTCTGAGAGCCACGCTTCAACAAAGGGAATTACTTCTGGCGTTCGCTTTTTAAAACGCGGAGTTTGCGAGCTTGCATTTACTATTTTAACATCATTCATATCGGTTATTCATGCTTTTTATTTTGAATTATCCACAACCATCGGAAAGCCCACTTCCATTGTATATAACAATTGAATTTAGGTCCTAATTTAGCTGAAAAATCTGCCAATTCTTGTTTGGTAAACCCTCTTAATATCGAAATTAATCCATCATGTTTGGCAATTTTAGATTTCATAAAAAAAGTAGAATAGCCTTGAAACAATCGGTAAGCAAGGGCTGAACGGTGTAAATCGTTAACCACTACTCCTAAAGTTGCATTGTTTGCAAGTTGATGTAAAAGAAGCGCAACTTTATCGTCCTTAAAGTGATGCAACGTAAGATTACATGTAATAATGTCTGCTTTTATCTGCGAAAAATCACTGGAAAAAACATCCATTACTTGAAATGAAATAAGGGCTTCATCTCGAGAATGTAGTTCTTTAGCTAACGTAATTGTGTGCGGGTTAGCATCTATCCCAATCAATTTTACAGAAACGCCTTGTTTACGCGCCCACTTAGCTAAACTTTTCAAAAAGCCTCCACTTCCACAACCTATATCTACAACAGTATACAGTTTTTGTTGACGATTACTAATCAGCTGCTTTATTCCGTTTAAACTTACATTATTCCCTCCCAAACGAAAGTTAATTCGTTCAATTTCCTGTAACGTAGCTTTTAGCTCTTCACCTTGAAAATCAAACTCATCCATAATTTCAGGAAGCGTACTTCTATATTGGGTATTTATCAACGTAGAATATTTTTGTTACCATGCGTTTGTTTAATTATCGATTGTACTAAAGTAGGGGTTTGCGTTAACATACCCATTGCAACAGTTGTTAATTTTGGTCTTAAAAGAAGCGCTTGCAAGGCTGCTCCCACCTTCATACGGTGTTGAAATGTTTTTTTCCACTCCGCTTGATAATTTTTGGTCAATAAATAAAAGTCATTATGTATTTGATAATCAGCCACATGATCAGCTGCAATTTTAGCTGAATGAATAGCCATTGCCATTCCGTTTCCACAAAGTGGATGAATTAAACCTGCGGCATCGCCAATAAAAAGAATTCCTTCGTCATGCTTTGTTTTTTGTTGAAAAGATACCTGAGAAATGGCCAGATAGTCTTTAAAAATTGGTTTAGCATTTTGTAAAAAGCTTGCTACAAAGGGGTTTTGGGACATTTCTTTGGTTACAAAATGTTGGATATTCAAATACTTTTTAAATACGCTGGTATGCACCAAAGCACAAAGGTTAATTTTTTGATCTTCTACCTGTGAAATCCCACAATACCCCCCATTAAAATTATGAAGCTCAACTAACGAAGCATCAAAATTCGGAACTTCAAAATGAGCCTTAATACCTACCCAAGGGGTTTTGTTAGCGATAAATTTTCGGTTTAAAAGTTTGTCCACCAAGGCTCTTTTTCCGTGCGCGGCGATTATTAAATCGGCTGAAAATTGATGGGTTTTTGAAGCTATAATTTTACCTTCGTTAGTTATGTTTATTGAGGTAACTTTATCTTGTAAAAACTCCACACCCACTTGAATTGCCCGTTGGTAAAGTGCATTATCTAAACAAAAGCGGGATAAGCCAAAACCTCCTAGGGGAAGTCCGACAGCTAAACTTTTACCGTAAAGATTAGTTAGCTTAAGTTGACTGATGTCAGTTGACATATGCAGCGTTGATGAAATCCCCAAGGAAGCAAGATAAGGTTTTACTTCATTAGAAATATATTCGCCACAAACCTTATGAAAAGGATAAGCTTTTTGCTCGATTAGCAAGACTTCCATCCCTTTTTTTCTTGCATCAATCGCAAAGCAAAGCCCCGCAAGTCCACCACCAATAACTACGATTTGTTTATTTATCATATTTTCGGGCATTCACATCGTTATAGCTACACAGATAATTCTCCTAAAAATGTCGTTTATCAATTGAAATCACCATAATAAAACGACTTATTTCCTTTCTGTTTCATTATAAAAAGAAACCATAACTAAGGCTATGCATGATTTTTCTAATTCACATGAATAAAAAAATCATCGCTCTCTTTGCTAGTAATTTCAACTCATAACAGGTATTACAGCATTAAAACTAGTCCATAAAAAAATCCCAACATAAAAATTGGGATTTTTAGGTACTTATTTTAACAAGGTGTTAGGGTCAGAAAAACTTATTTAGAGGCTTCTTCAGCTTCAGCTTTAAGCTCTTCCGATGCTACTATAGCAAGCTCTACCCTTCTGTTTTTTGTTCTTCCTTCAGGAGTTGCATTATCATACTTGGGCTGCTCTTGACCAAACCATTTCGTAGAAAGTCGCTTGCTTTCTACACCGTTTTTTATTAAGTAATCCGTTACAGCATAAGCTCTTCTTCTGGATAAATCCATGTTGTAGTTTGCATTTCCAGTACTATCTGTATGGCCTTCAATAACCACATTTGTCTTAGGATATTCTCTGAAAATCTGGATTAGTTTATCCAAAGATTTTTTTGAATCTGCATTAATAAAATCTTCATTCGTTCCAAAATAAACGCCAGAATTTTGATCGAAGGTTACCGCAATACCTTCCCCCACGCGAATAACTTCAGCACCTGGTATTTCTTCTTCAATTCGTTTTGCCTGCTCATCCATACGGCTTCCTATGTAGGCACCAGAAGCGCCTCCAACTACGCTTCCAATAACAGCACCGAGCGCAGTATTATTTCTATCGCCCACATTATTTCCAATAATTCCCCCAATAATTGCTCCACCAGCAACGCCAATTGCTGCTGCGCGTTGAGTATTATTTGTGTTTTGCAAGGTATCGCAAGAGGTAAGCAAGAATAAGCAAGTGCTTATAAAGATTCCTAATCGTAAACTTATTTTTTTCATGTTTCTTATTTATTGATTTTTAATAAAGCTATTTTTACGTTCATTACCCTAACTCTAAGCAAGTAAAGACTTTGTGAATGTACAGGGGCAAATTCGACAGACCCAATGGTTTTAAAAATTATTCACTTGTACATTGAAAATTAATCCCCCGGGGATTCATCTTTACTATTGTTTTTCAAAGCTAAGTAAAATGGTTACAGGTTTGTTTTGAAAATTTACTTGAGTAGTCCATTTCATTTGGTAGGCGTCAAAATTAGCAAGTTTCCATCGACTTCCTGTTTTTTGCTTGCTCGCTTTTTCATCCTGAGCTAATTTTATAAGAACGTCAAATTCACCATTAATGCTAGGGGTTACGGACCAAACCATTTGTTGAAGAGCTACATCGCATGAACTGTTCTGAAAGCTTACATTTCCGCGATTGTTATTCGCTACAAAAGACCAATCGGAATTTACAAAACAATTGGAAGAATCGGTTTGAAAAAGGGTAACATCAAAAAAACCGCTCGCCCCAGGAAAGCTAACGTCTGTTAATCGCCAATTGCCTTCTAACTGTTTCTCCGTGCTTTTTATAACTTTTGTAGATCCGCAAGAAACTAAAAAAAATAAACTTACTATTCCTATAAAAAATTTTGTCTTCATCTGTTAATTTATCTACTATTCAATTGTATTGTCTGTTATCTAAATACTTCTTACTAATAACTATTCCTTCTAATTTGCATGGTCTTGTACAAAAGTAAACATTATTCTTTTTCATTTCATTGAACAATCAACACTTAATCATTGTACTGTTTGAATCTTTCGCGCAAACTACTAAAATTGATTGTAATTTGGTTTGTCTATACCTGTATTTGACTCCTATTTTGAAGGCATATATTTTTCATAAAAGTACAAAAAAACCTTGGTTAAGCAAGGCTTTGTAAAATAATATTGAAAAGAATTAATTAAAAAAACTGATTGGCTGGAAAACCTGAAATTTATACAAATGCTAGCTAAAAGCATTTGTTAATTGAAATTACCACAACAAAACTCGCTTTTCACTTTTTCACTAATTTCAACTAACAAGGGTAACAAATCCCTAAAGTTATTGACCTAAAATTCAGGAAGAATCAATTGGCTAAAATACCTATCTTTGCACCCATGAAATTTACATTGCAAGCAAATGACCCGCTTTCAAATGCTAGAGCGGCAGAAATTGAAACCGATCACGGTACTATACAAACTCCGATTTTTATGCCTGTTGGCACTATTGCTACGGTAAAAGGAGTTCATCAACACGAACTAAAAGAAGAAATTAATGCTGATATTATTCTCGGCAATACATACCATTTATACTTGCGTCCGCAGACCGATATTTTAAGAAAGGCTAGAGGACTGCATAAATTCATGAATTGGGATAGAAATATTTTAACCGATTCGGGGGGCTATCAAGTATACTCGCTTTCTGCTAATCGAAAAATTAAAGAAGAAGGGGTTCGATTTAAGTCGCATATTGATGGTTCACAGCATTGGTTCACGCCAGAAAATGTAATGGATATTCAACGAGAAATCGGTGCAGATATAATTATGGCTTTTGATGAATGCACGCCTTATCCTTGTGACTATAACTATGCAAGGAGATCAATGCACATGACCCACCGATGGTTAGAAAGGTGCATTGCACAACTGAAGGTAAGCCCAGCATTATACGGTTATGAACAAACCTTGTTTCCCATCGTTCAAGGAAGTACCTACAAAGATTTACGCAAACAATCTGCTGAATATATTGCCTCTGTAGAAGCTGAAGGAAATGCTATCGGAGGCTTATCGGTAGGCGAACCCGACCATGAAATGTACGCCATGACCGAAGTGGTTACCGACATTTTGCCAAAAGATAAACCTCGGTACTTAATGGGGGTTGGCACCCCCATCAATCTACTCGAAAACATTGCTTTAGGCGTAGACATGTTCGATTGTGTGATGCCCACTAGAAATGCAAGAAACGGTATGCTGTTTACAGCTCACGGAAGCATTAATATTAAAAATGCTAAGTGGAAAGACGACTTTTCACCCATTGATGAAATGGGAATTACTTGGGTAGACACCTTTCATACCAAAGCCTATTTGAGGCATCTTTTTAGTGTAAACGAACTTTTGGGTAAACAGATAGCAACCATTCATAACCTTGGTTTTTATTTATGGCTGGTAAGAGAAGCCCGAAAACATATTATCGCTGGAGATTTCAGGGTATGGAAAGATAAAATGGTAAAACAAATGGCAAACCGTTTATAATGCTAAAAATACTAGATTGGTATATTTTAAAGCGCTACATCATGACTTTTGTGATGTTAACGATCCTGTTTATTCCAATTGGAATAATTATCGACTTTTCCGAAAATGTGGATAAGATAATTACCAATGAAGCTCCTTTAGAAGAAGTGCTTCGTTACTATGGAAACTTTACGATTTACTTTGCCAATTTACTATTCCCCATATTGCTTTTTTTATCGGTTATATGGTTTACTTCTAAGTTAGCAAACAACACAGAAATAGTAGCATTTTTAAGCTCTGGCGTTTCGTTTACACGGTTTCTACGCCCGTATTTCATTGGAGCTACCTTAGTATGTAGTGTGGCTATTTTCTTTAGCATGATTATTGTACCGTCGGCGAGTCAAGGATTTAATGAATTTAAATTTGAATACCTAAAACGAAACAAAGGAAAAAAGAATTTTGTTCCAGAAGTTTACCGTCAAATTAATGACAATGAAGTTATTTATGCCCGTAATTTTAGTGAACAAAACAGAACGGCAACCAATTTTACACTCGAACACTTTGAAGGTAATATCCTTAAATATAAAATTAAAGCCGACCGAATACTATTTACCAGCGACTCGATTTATACACTTACCAACTACGTCAAACGAATTGTTGGCGAAGATGATGATGTTTTCATCAAAATTAATAAACTCGACACGTTGCTGCCGTTTGAATTTGATGAGCTTATGCCAGTCGACTATATTGCAGAAACTAAAAACTACTTCGAATTAAGGGACTTTATTGCCCAAGAAAAAAGACGAGGGTCGCCTAACATCAATCGCTACCAAGTGGTTGCTTACCGCAGATGGAGTATTCCTGTGTCTGCGTTTATATTAACTATTATAGCGGTTTCCGTTTCAGCAATCAAAAGACGTGGCGGCATGGGTGCTAACCTAGCCATTGGTATTGTTATTGGTTTTGCCTACATTTTCATCGATAAAGTTTTTGGAAGTATTGCAGAAGAATCTACTTTTTCACCCCTTGTTGCGGTTTGGTTTTCTAATACGGCCTTCGGTATTTTAGCCATTTACTTACTTCAGAAAGCGAAACGCTAAACGCCGCTGTTAATCAAACGGGGGCGCCTTTACCAAACATGCTTTTTTTTGTACATTTGAATACTTAAAATTTAACCTTTGATAAGTAAAAACACCATAGAAAAAGTTTTTGAAACCGCTCGTGTTGAAGAGGTTATAGGCGATTTCGTACAGCTAAAAAAAAGTGGTTCAAACTTTAAAGGGCTAAGTCCATTTACAGACGAACGATCACCAAGTTTTATGGTGTCGCCAGTAAAGCAAATTTGGAAAGATTTCTCCAGCGGTAAGGGAGGAAACGCAGTTTCATTTATCATGGAACACGAACACTTCTCCTATCCAGAAGCCATTAGATATTTGGCCAAAAAGTATGGAATAGAGATTGAAGAAACAGAGCAATCCGACGAAGAAAAGGTAAAAGCGAGCGAGAAAGAAAGCATGTATTTAGTAAGTAGCTTTGCAAAAGACTATTTTGTACAGCAACTTCATGAAACTCCACAAGGAAAATCGATTGGCTTAAGTTATTTCAAGGAGAGGGGGTTTACAGAACAAACCATACGCGAGTTTGAACTTGGTTTTTCTCCTGACGAATGGTCGGCTTTTACAGATCATGCCTTAAAAAACAGTTACCAATTAACCTATTTAGAAAAAACCGGGTTAAGCATTGTAAAGGAAGACAAAAAGTTTGACCGATTTAAAGGTCGAATGATGTTTCCGATTCATTCTATGTCGGGAAGAATACTTGGTTTTGGTGGGCGCATTATTAAAGCCGATAAAAAAGCAGCCAAATACCTTAATTCACCCGAAAGTGAAATTTACCATAAAAGTAAAATTTTATACGGGTTATATTTTGCAAAACAAGCAATTGCCAAAGAAGACAATTGTTATTTGGTTGAAGGGTATACTGATGTAATTCAACTTCATCAGAAAGGAATTAAAAATGTAGTTGCTTCCTCAGGAACTGCGCTTACTCCAGACCAAATACGTTTAATTAATAGGCTGACCAAAAACATTACTGTACTTTTTGATGGCGATGCGGCTGGGATAAGAGCGTCTATTCGTGGGATAGATTTAATTCTTGAACAAGGCATGAACGTTAAAGTTTGTAGTTTTCCTGATGGTGAAGACCCCGATAGCTTTGCTAAAGCCAACTCAACCGTAGAAGTAAAAGCATATCTTGAGGAAAATGCAACAGATTTTATTCAATTTAAGGCTTCGTTACTTGCAAAAGAATCAGCGAACGACCCGATAAAAAAAGCTTCGTTAGTAAAGGAAATAATTGAAAGCATTGGAAAAATCCCAAATGAAATTCAACAAGAAATCTATGTAAAAGAATCGTCTAGACTACTGGATATTTCCGAAGAAGTATTGTTTAATAGTTTAGCTCAACTTAACGCAAAAGAGCGCAGAGAGCAAGGAAGGCAGCAGCGTAAGCAAGCAGAAAAAATGGCCGTTGTGCCAAAAGACGAAGTAGAAATAGTCCGAAAAGTTGACCCCAAATACGAATTGGAAAAACGAATACTCGCGCTATTGCTTAAGCATGGAAACGAACAAGCACATTTTAGAGATGCAATCTTAGAAATAGATGCCGATGCTTCTTTTGTGTTTAAAGAGATTCAATACGAAGCTAAAGTCTTTGAAAAAATTTACAAAGATTTACACGACGACGAAACTGAGTTCAGCACTCCTATTTTTCAAAAAGTTTACCAAAAATTAATTCAGTACTTAGGACAGAATAATGAATTAGAAGTTCAAAAATTAATGCAACTTTTAGACGAAGAAGAAGCGAATCTAGTATCGAATATTCTGATGGAGGATGAAAAGTACAATTTGCATCGCTGGGAGGACGTAAACATTAATGTTGTTAAAAAAAACACCTTAGACGCTACTGAAGTCATACACTGCATATTAAGTTTACGCAGGTTACTTATTCATGAAAAAATAAACGAAATAAGCAATTTATTAAAAGATAATACGGAAGGAATAACCGAGGAGAATATTCGGGAAGTAATGGAATACAAAGGCTTAGAAGTGCTTATTTCTAAACGACTGAACCGCGTTGTTTAGTTTAGCTAATTTTTTAAAACTGCTCTAAAAACTTAATTCGTTTTTCTATGGGCGGATGGGTTGCAAATAAACCTCCTATTCCACCAAACATAGAAAGCTTTCCGTCCTTAGGTGTATTTTCTATAAACATATCTTGAACATCTTCACTTTTTACATCATCTACATGGTGGTTAGGCGCAATTTTTCTCAGTGCTGATGCTAAAGCCCATGGCTTTCGTGTCATTTCGGCGGCACCAGAATCGGCCATGTATTCACGCTTCCTGCTCAAAGCAAACTTAAAAAGTAAGGATATAATATACGCAATAAAGGCTACAATCATAATAATAATCATAGCTTTTCCAGAATCTCTGTCGTTTCGTCTACTCATGCTTCCGTAAAGCATATTTCTAAAAGCTATTTGAACCACAAATGAAAATATGCCAACAAAAATTATGCTGACCACCAATAACCGAACATCTTTGTTTCTTATGTGCATTAATTCATGAGCAATAACTCCCTCTAGTTCGTCATCATTTAAATGTTCAATAATTCCACGGGTTAATGTTACGGTGTAATCGCTTTCTTTTAGACCACTTGCATAGGCATTCAGCGCCTTACTTTCTATTACATGAACTTTGGGCATTTTCATACCAACACTCATGCATAAGTTTTCGACAAGGTTGTACACGCGCATATTTTCTTTTCGCTCTAATGTTTTAGCGCCCGTAGCCATGGCAATCATTTTTGCATTGGCAAAGTAGGCAATCAAAAACCATACAAGGACTATCCCTACAACCCAAGGTATAGAAGAAAAAAACATATCGTTGGCTAAACCAATCTGGGCTTCCCCATACTCATTAAAACTAAAAAAATAAACCACCAAGTAAACTGCTCCAAGGACAAGAAGCGGGAAACCAAGTAGCAATAGAATCGACTTTTGGTTGTTGCGTCTAATTTGCGTGTGTATACCAACAAAGTTGCTCATCAAGTAAGCTTAAAATTTAATATCTGGAGCCTTTTCGGCTGCTTGTCTTTCACCTCCTAAATCGAACATAGGTTGTCTGGTAAAACCAAACATTCCAGCAAAAACTACATTAGGAAATTTTTCGATAGCTGTGTTTAATTCACGCGTAGCAGAGTTAAAGAAACGTCTTACCGCTGCGAGTTTATTTTCAACATCAGAAATTTCATTTTGCAACTGCATAAAGTTTTGATTTGCCTTAAGGTCTGGATAAGCTTCTACTTGTATACGCAAGCCCTGGAGAGCATTACCTAATTGAGCCTCCGCTTGAATTTTATCATTAACAGAACTTGCACTAATCGCTTGCTGTCTTGCTTGAGTTACAGCTTCCAACGTGCCTCGTTCGTGCTCCATATACCCCTTTACGGTGTTTACGAGTTGCGGAATCAAATCGTGTCGTTGTTTAAGTTGAACATCAATATCTGCAAAAGCATTTTCGCGATTATTACGCAGACTTACCAAGTTGTTGTAGATAGCAATTACCCATACGATAAGTATAACAACAATTCCAATTCCTATAAAAAATTCCATAGTTAAAAGTATTTATACTACAAAAATACTCTTTTTTCTCATGTGAAACGAACTACTGATAAAGTAAAACCATTTTATCCATTGAAATTAGGATAGTAAAAAGATAATAGAGGACTAATTCTTAATCTAATTGTGTAAGCATTAACTATCATTTATAGCCCCATTAGTATAAAATAATAGGTGTTTTAATTGCACAAACATAAAAAAGAGGCCTTTCAAACGAGTAGCAACTAATTTGAATAACCAATAATTTATTTTCAGCATTGAACTCAGGAAGCTAAAGGGTTGGTGAGTAAATTTAATTTATTCGAACACCATCTGGTACAAGCTGAGTATAATCGCCATTGTTTCTAATTACGTCGCGAACAATGGAAGATGAAATGTAACTTTTACCACTTGAAGTAAGTAGGAAAATGGTCTCTATTTTTTCCAACTTTCGGTTGGTGTGAGCAATGGCCTTTTCAAACTCAAAATCGGCTGGGTTTCGCAAACCACGTAAAATAAACTCAGCTTCAACTTGCTTACAAAAATCTACTGTTAAACCTTTATAGGTTGCAATCTTTACTCTTGGCTCATCAGCAAAAGTCTCCTCTAAGAATCGAACTCTTGTAGGTAAATCAAACATATAATTTTTTGTTGCATTCACGCCTACTGCAATAATTATTTCATCAAAAAGGGTGATCCCTCTTGTTATAATATCTACATGACCAAGTGTAATTGGGTCGAAGGAACCAGGAAAAACTGCTCTTTTCATACGTAAAAAGTAAAATAATAAAGTGAAGGTAAGAAAAATTTATCGAAATAGCATGGGTCGGTTTTCAATTAAAAAAGTAAATGTGATTTTCAAAAAGATAAAAAGATTGGTCAATATTGATTTTAAGTAGTAATTATTTGATTTCAATCAAGCCAGAAAAATTGACTACATAGTTTTCATCAGAATCAACCGGTAGTTCATAATCTTTATTATTAGCCAAACCAACTCCTGCGTAGTAGGTTTTTGCGTTGTACTTAGCAGCATGATTTTTTACTTTTTCAAGGTAATCCTTATCATAATCGTTAGGTAAGTTGGGATATTCAATTGCCCTAACAATAACAAAGTGAAGTTTTTTATCTTTCAGCATGACAAATTGAGGATTCTTTGTAATAACGCTGTTAACAGTTAGAAACTCAAATCCTTGTTGCTCTAATTCCTTTCCTACAATATTCATTGCAAGTTGGTGGAGCTGTTGTTTACTTAATTGTGCCATATATACTGGATAATACTATTTATCAATTCAACATTAATAAAAAGCCCAAATCGGTGAGATTTGGGCTGATTTGATTTGTAGTAAGATTAACCTCCGAAGTCGTCGAAACGAATGTTTTCATCTGGAATTCCAAAATCTTCACCCATTTTCTGAACAGCTTGGTTCATTAAAGGAGGTCCGCAGAAATACAATTCTATTTCTTCTGGCTCTTCGTGCTTACTTAAGTATTGATCGATTACACATTGGTGAATAAAACCAACAAAACCATCTCCACTTTCGTCGTTAATATCTTTTTTAACTTTCCAATTATCTTCTTCTAAAGGTTCAGAAAGAGCCATATAGAATTTAAAATTAGGGAAATCTTTTTCTAAAGCTCTAAAGTGATCGATGTAGAACAATTCTCTTCTTGAACGTCCACCGTACCAATAAGTAACTTTTCTACCCGTCTTTATTGTTCTGAATAGCTCATACAAGTGCGAACGCATCGGCGCCATACCTGCACCACCTCCAACATAAAGCATTTCTGCATCAGATTCGTTGATGAAGAATTCGCCATAAGGGCCAGAAATAACACATTTATCTCCTTTCTTTAGATTGAAAATATAAGAAGAAGCAACACCTGGATTAACGTCCATCCACTTGTTCTTTTCTCTATCCCATGGTGGAGTAGCCACACGAACGTTAAGCATAACTCTTCTTCCTTCTGCAGGGTAAGAAGCCATAGAATACGCGCGCTCTACCACTTCATCATTTTTCATGACTAAATCCCAAAGTCCGAACTTATCCCACTCGTCCTTAAATTTTTCAGGTTCACCTGGGTGATCTTCTGGGTGAGCAGAAATATCCATGTCCTTATAATTAACCGTACACTTAGGTACTTCAATCTGGATATAACCTCCAGCTTTGTAGTCCATATCTTCTGGAATTTCAACAACAAATTCCTTAATAAAAGAAGATACGTTATAGTTGGAAACAACAGTAGCCTCCCACTTTTTAATTCCAAAAATCTCTTCAGGAATTTCAATTTTCATGTCTTGCTTTACTTTCACTTGACAACCAAGTCTCCAACCCTCAGCAATTTCTTTTCTTGTAAAGTGAGGCTTTTCTGTCGGCAAAATAGCACCTCCACCTTCAGAAACAATACACTTACACTGAACGCAAGTACCACCACCTCCACAAGCAGAAGGTAAAAATAATTTATTGTCTCCTAAAGTAGAAAGAAGTGTAGAACCTGAAGATACTTCCATATCTCTTTCTCCATTTACATTAATAGTAACAGGCCCAGAAGGAGATAATTTAGACTTGGCAGTTAATAAAACAACTACCAACAGAAGTACTAAGGTTAAGAATACAACAATACTCGTTAATACAACCATAATTTTTTATTTTTATAAATCAATTCCCATAAAACTCATAAACCCAATCGCCATCAAACCTGTAATGATAAAAGTAATACCTAATCCTTTCAATGGAGCAGGTACGTTTGAATAAGCGATTTTCTCACGTATTGCGGCAATGGCAAGTATTGCAAGAAAGAATCCTACTCCACTTCCTAAGCCATAAACTGCAGCTTCGTGGATTCCGATAAAATCTTTTTGCTGCATGAACAATGAACCTCCTAAAATAGCACAGTTTACTGCAATAAGTGGCAAGAAAATACCTAGTGAACTATATAATGCAGGTGCAAACTTTTCAACGGTCATTTCAACCAATTGAACCATCGAAGCAATTACAGCAATAAACATAATGAAGCTCAAGAAACTTAAATCAACTTCTGCATATTCAGGGCTTAACCAAGTTAACGCTCCAGTCTGTAATAAATAATTATCAATAAGGTAGTTAACTGGTACTGTAATAAACAATACGAAAATAACTGCTGCTCCTAAACCAACCGCTGTTTTAACGGTTTTTGACACCGCTAAATATGAACACATCCCTAAGAAATAGGCAAAAACCATGTTTTCTATAAAGACGCTCTTTGTAAATAAATTAATTAAATCCATAGTTTAAAATATTGAATAGGTTTAGTTTTCTTCGATTAATGCTCTGTTTCTGCTTCGCTGTATCCAAATAACAACTCCAACCACAATCAACGCCATTGGTGAAAGTAAAAAGAAGCCATTATTTTCGTAACCAAGTGCATACAAACCAGTAGAATCTGCAATGTCTGCGGCATTATGACCTAATACCTCGTATCCAAGCAACTTACCAGAACCGAAAAGTTCGCGGATAGCAGCAACAATTATCAAAATAACAGCATAACCCGCAGCGTTTCCAATTCCGTCCAAAAAGGACTTATAAACACCATTACCTAAAGCAAAAGCCTCTAAACGACCCATGATAATACAGTTGGTAATAATTAAACCAATAAAAATTGAAAGTTCTTTACTAACGTCGTATGCATAAGCTTTCAGAATTTGATCAACTAAAATTACCATAGAAGCAACAACTACTAACTGAACTATAATTCTAATTCGGCTAGGGATAGAATTTCTTAAAATAGAAATAATCATGTTACTAAATGCCATTACAAAAACTACCGCAAGCGACATTACGATGGCTGGTTTTAATTGAACGGTAATTGCAAGTGCCGAACAAATACCTAATACTTGAACAGTAATTGGGTTGTTGTCGTTTAACGGATCTGATAAAAGTTTTCTATTCGCTTTAGAAAGAAAACCTTCTTTTTCTTCAGAGCTTGATAAGAAAAGAATCATCTCTTTCTTTTTCTCTTCCTCTGTATATTTTTCGTTTTTAATTTCTTTACTTTCCATAACTATTAACGTATTGCAAGGTTGGCATTTTTCTTCGTATTAAAATAAGGCAAGTAGCGAGAAAGGCGCTCTTTCAGCATATCTGTTACACCATCTCCAGTAATTGTAGCACCAGAAATATAATTCACCCTATTATCTCCTAACGTATTAGCAGTGTAACCTTTGGTAACAATTACACCAACTAACTCGTCGCTTTCGTTAAAAATACGTTCACCAACAAATCTATTTTTGAACCAATCAGTCGTAATCTCAGCACCAAGACCCGCGGTTTCCCCTTTGTGGTCGAAGGTAACTCCTTTGATTGTATTTAAGTCAGCTTCTAGAGCTACATATCCCCAAATTGCATCCCATAAACCCTTACCACGTAAAGGAACAATGTAGTAAGTATCATTTTCAACTTGAGCAACATACAATGGGAAAGCTTGCTCTTCTATTGGCTTTTTTATTTCTCTGGCAAGATTCACCTGAAAAGCATCAACATCTTCTTTAAGTTGACCGTCGTGAGAAAGCGAAATTCTTTCGGTAATGTATTTATCAAATTTTTCCTGAGCGCCATCACGATCAGTTTCTATTCCAACAGTAGAAAGAATGTCTTGCATTTTTTCTAATCGAACATTTTCAGCTTGCAATGGTTGAAGAGAAGTAGCCGTAAAAGAAAGGGCTGCTGCTACTACAATAACCATAATTATGGCGAAAATAAACGTATAAGCATTACTATTTTTATCCATTTTAAGCAGTTTTTACAGTTTGGGTTTGTAAACGTTTTTTACGTTTTTTAACGTTAGCTTCAACAACATAATGATCGATTGTTGGTGCAAAAACATTCATTAATAATATAGAAAGCATAATTCCTTCTGGGTAAGCTGGGTTTAGCGTTCTGATTAAAATGGCTAACAACCCGACCAAAATTCCATAGATCCACTTACCTTTTAAAGTTTGAGCGGCACTAACAGGATCGGTTGCCATAAACACAACACCGAAAGCAAATCCACCAACTATTAAGTGGTTGTACCACGCAAAATTGGTAAGTCCATTTCCTTCAACACCTAAAGAAGGAAGTGCATTTAGCAATAACCCCATAGCAGCAGCTCCTACAAACCCACCTACAATAATTCTCCAATCCGCTACTTTAGTTAAAACTAAAATTAAAGCACCAGCTAATATGCAAAGTGTAGAGGTTTCGGCAATAGAACCAGGAATAACTCCTGTAAACATATGAATACTCTCGTAAGCAACCTCTCTGCCTTCAGCAAGTGTACCTAAAATGGTTTCTCCAGAAATAGCATCTACAGTTGAAGCGTCAGAAACCCAAACTTGGTTTCCAGACATATACGTAGGATAAGCAAAGAAAGCAAATGCTCTAGCCGTAAGTGCAGGGTTAAGAATGTTCATTCCTGTTCCACCAAAAGCTTCTTTTCCTATTAAAACTGCGAAAATTACAGATAACGCAACCATCCACAGTGGTATATCTACCGGCATAATCATAGGAATAAGCAAACCAGTTACCAAGTAACCTTCGTTTACTTCGTGCCCTCTCATTACGGCAAAGGCAAACTCAAGTGCCAGACCAACACCGTAAGAAACTGCAATCATTGGCACAATTTTCCATGCACCGTGTAAAAAAGCATCCATAAAAGGAACTGCCTCTCCACCCGCAACTTGAGATAAACTTTGGTAACCTGTATTCCACATTCCAAATAGTAAAGCAGGGATTAAAGCTAGAACGACGGTTATCATTGTACGCTTTAAATCTACAGCATCTCTAATATGAGCACCTTTTTTAGTGGTATGATTCGGAACAAAAAGGAACGTATCAAGTGCATTTATTGCTGGTCGATACTTTTCCAACTTGTTTCCTGGCTCAAAAGGAGCCTTGATTTCATCTAATTTTTGTCTAATCCAATTCATAGTCAATTTTATTTATCCTACTTCAGTAATCATTAAGTCTAAACCTTGTCTAATTATTTCTTGCGCCTCTAATTTTGACGTATTTGTATAATCAATAAGAGCAAAATCTTCTGGAGCTACTTCATAAATTCCATAACTCTCCATTTTCTCTATATCTCCAGCCATACATGCCTTTAGCAACTGCATTGGATACACATCCAAAGGCATCACTTCTTCCATCTCACCTGTAACAACAAGGGCACGCTCTTCACCATTCAAATTGGTATTTACGTTATATTTTTTGTTTGGGAATAACCAAGAAAGCGAAGTCTTAGAAGCTGAGTGTATGTGGTTATCCTTGAAAGGAAGCCACCCAAACATTCTGTAATCGTTTCCTTCAGGGATTAGCGTCAACTCGTTTGAGTAATAGTTAATATACCCATCGGCATTTATAGCTTGACCTGTTAACACATCTCCAGATATCACTCGCACATTATCAACTGAATGATTACCCAAAATAGATTTCACTTCTGCTCCTATTTTGGTACGGTAATATTTTCTTGACGACTCTTCAACTGCGTTTCCAACAAGTGCAATAGTTCTTGTAGCATTAAATCTACCTGTATCAAAAAGCTCTCCGATAATAGCCACGTCTTCTGGACGAACCGTCCAAACACGCTCACCTCCATTAATCGGGCTAATTTCATTAATTTGTATACCAACGTTTCCAGCTGGATGTGGGCCAGAAACATTTAAAATTTCTGCATTTTGCACGTTTTTAAACGCGTTTGCTTCTCTAGCATCCACACCAACATACACTTTACCATCGGTTAATTTTGTCAATACATTAATTCCCGTCTGGAAAAACTCCATACGATCTTTAAGTATTAACGAAAAATCAGCTCCAAGAGGCGCAGTGTTGTAAGTAGACACAAAAATCGCTTTAGGAGTGTCTTTAGCGTTAGCAATTACATCATAAGGACGTTGATTTATAAAAGCTCCCAATCCAGAAGAAAACACTTTAGATTTTACTTCTTCTTTAGCAGCTTTCAGGGGATCTGTTTTACCAAAATCCTTGTACACTTGTTCTTGGTCTGGAGCTATAACAAGCTCAAGGACTCTTCTTTTCTCTCCTCTTACAATCTCCTTCAAAACACCACTCACTGGAGAAACAAATCTGGTTTCCTCTGCATATTTTGAGAAAAATAATTCGTCCCCAACCTTCAACTGAGCTCCTTCTTTGACCAGCATTTTAGGCACTACGGAATGAAAATTTGGTGGTTTAATTGAATAAGTTTTCGATACGGGGGCATCTACAATAGATTTTTCAGCTTCACCTACTAAATTTAGGTTCAACCCCTTTTTAATTCTAACGTCTTTCGGCATTTTATACTAACGTTTATTATTAGACGTGCAAAAATAACAATTTAAAATTCATTTCCTACTTAAACAAATATTATAGTATATTTATTTTTAATCATTCTAAACAAACGCCTAACTTGTAGATTTTAATTATGTTTGTAGCAAACTTTAGCAACATGAAGTATTTTTTTCATCTCCTTATTTTTTGTTTGTCTTACTTGTCATTTTCGCAAGAATTTGAAGTTATTCCTCCCGATTTTATAAAAAGTGTTGAGCTTACAGGAGGAAATAGAGAGTTTAGCGGCACACCTTTTATACTTATGAATGGTAGACTAAATTTAAGTTTTGACGACATAAGGGCTTCTGAAGCCGATTACTATTATGTTATTGAGCATTTCAATCAAGATTGGACTCCTTCTGTGCTTGCCAAAAACGAATACATCGTTGGCTTTGACAATATTCGCCTTTTCGATTTTAACAATTCATTTAATACCCTTCAACCGTACACGCATTACGAACTTAGCATTCCTAACCAAAACACTAGAGGTTTTAAAGTAAGTGGAAATTACAAATTGAAAATTCTTGATGGCCAAGAAAGAGTTATTTTTTCAAGAAAATTTATCGTTAGCGAGAACTTAGTAGACGTTCAAATGGAACTTAGAAGGTCTAGGAACCTAGATTATTTACGTGAAAAACAAGTCGTTTATTTTAAAATTGGCCGTGATGGTTTTGTAATGATTAATCCGGAAGAAACGGTTAATGTGGTGGTTATTCAAAACAATGACTTAAACGAAGCTATTTACAACCTAAAACCACAGTTTAATCAAGGTAATTTATTGGTGTATCGCTACGATGACGAGGCGAGCTTTTGGGGAGGAAATGAATTTTTATTTTTTGACAACAACGATATTCGAATGGGAACCAATAGAGTTCAGCGCATCGAATTGACTGATGTGTACAATACCATTTTAAGAACAGACGGCGTTAGAGCAGGAAAAAGATATGTATTTAATCCAGACATAAATGGAGCTTTCAAAATAAATACGCTTCAAGGCCAAGATGCCAGAAGAGAGGCCGAGTATGCGCGTGTTCACTTTTCACTTCGCTGTAATAAAGACCTAAAAGGTGGCGAATTACACTTATACGGATTATTCAATAATTATGTAATAGACGACACCACATTAATGAAATTCAATAAAAAAACAGGTCTTTATGAAAACCAAATGCTCTTAAAGCAAGGTTTTTACAATTATGAATATGTGTATCTAGGACCTGACGGAAGTTTTGACAAGGGGTTTGTTTCTGGAAATCATGACATTACAGAAAACGATTATGAAATTGTAGTTTATTACCGAGAAATAGGTGCTAGGTACGACAGGGTAATAGGTTTGGGTTATGCGAATTCTAAAAATATAATCAACTAACCCAAAAAGTGAATTGTAAAAAGTTTATTTTTACCCCCATAAATATTTTAGATGCTTTTTTTATTACGCACCATCGAAAAAAGAAGACAGCTTAAGCTTGCAGAAGAAAATTTTAAGCGATCTTTTAAGTCCAAAGTTTACTTCTTTTTTGTTCATTTATTTGTCTTTTTTCTGTTCACTGTAGTTACACAAATTGGAGGCATCATTTACCTTATATCCCTTTACATAGCAAGAAGAGTTAAAATTTATAAACCAGCGGTAGGCATTTTAAGCTTTTTACCCCTTTACATTATTACCACAGCGTGGATAGTCCCCAACTTAGCTCCTGTTTTTGGACGAGAGAAAATTGAAGATTCTAGCATCATTCAAGCACACTCGCCGTTTTATGTATGGACAAATCGGAATTATGTTACTCCCGAACTACAGCGCGTACTAAAAGACGTAGCTACATCCTTTGAAGCCAACAACGCCGGTATCCAGCTAATTTATTTAGATGCTAACTTTCCTTTTATTGATGGTTTTCCTTTGTTGCCTCACCGTTACCATACCGACGGAAAAAAGATTGATGTAACCTTTGTTTACGAAGAAGACCAACAACTTACCAACAAAAAACCAACCTTTAGCGGTTATGGTTATTTTGAAGAACCCCTTCCGCATGAAATTGACCAAATTGAAGATTGTTTTCAACGAGGTTATGCACAATATGATTTCACAAAACATATTCAACTTGGGGTAACTCATCCTGATTTAATTTTTTCAGAAGCAGGTAATAAAGAATTTATCGAGTATGTACTCGAAAAAGAGGAGGTGAATACAATTTTTATTGAACCTCATTTGAAGCATCGACTAGAATTACAAAATGCAAAAATTATTTACCACGGGTGTGGGACCGTTAGACACGACGACCATATTCACATTCAAGTAGACTAGATTTGTAACAATCCTTCTTATTGTACGTCTAGTTAAATAACCTAACTTAAATGAATGATGACGTACAGAACTATTTTTACAGTAATCCTAACATTAATTTATTCGCTGTTAATTGCTCAAAACGAAGTGAAAGGCAGTATTGAAGATGCCACAACAAAAGAAAGGTTAGCATTTGCGCACATTACCATAAACAATACCAAAACGAAAGGAGCCATTTCAGATATTGATGGAAATTTCAACCTCCAATTTAAGGATTCTATTTTTAGTATTGAAATTAGTTACCTAGGCTTCAAAACAATAAACATTGACGGCCCGTTTCCACCATTCTTGACCATTCAACTAGAACCTTCAACAGAAAAATTGGCAGAGGTAATTATTTCCAATAAAGAAGTTGAAAATCCTGCTTTGGCCATTATTCGAAAAGTAATTGAGCACAAAGACAAGAACAACCCTGAAAAAATTGGTGCATTTAAATACACCTCCTATTCTAAGAGTATTTTCAATAATGAAAATTTTCAACAAAAAAGGGATTCTATAAGACAAGCTTACTATGCAAAACTAGCAGCAGATGCCAATTTTGAAGATACGCTTTCGCCTATGGAAAGAGCTATTAAAAATGGCGAAATGTACCTTTTTATTATGGAATCTGTAAGCGAACGAAAATTTTTACCCCCTAATCGGTCGTTTGAAGAAATTATTGCCACCAAGGTTTCTGGCTTCAAAAACCCCTATTTTGCTGTATTGGCCACCGAAATTCAACCTTTTGGGTTTTACCAAGAACACATTACACTACTCGACTTGCATTTCCTTAATCCCATAGCCAACGGAAGTATAAATAGATACGATTACATCCTAGAAGATAGTATGGAAGATGGGGATGAAACGATTCATATTATTAGTTATGCACCAAAAAAAGGAAGAAATTTTGATGGTTTAAAGGGCTTTATGCATGTGCATACTAGTAATTACGCACTTCAGAATATCGTTGCAGAGCCTGTTGACGAAATGATGATTCAGTTGAAAATTCAGCAAAAATACATTCAACTCGAAAATGAGGTTTGGTTTCCTTCGCAACTTAATTTTGAAATGAGCTTTAATTCGGGGATTGGAGTGGAAGGAAAAACGTATATTGAAGATGTAGAATTTCTTGAAGATGTAAGACCTCGAGATTTTTCTGAAGTGAAGCTCGCTTATGCTAAAGATGCTCCAAAGAAAGATGAAATTTTCTGGAGTAAGTACCGAAAAAATCCATTGAGCGAATTTGAAGAAAATACCTATTTTTTTATCGATAGTATTGGAGAAGAATTCAAATTTGATCGCATTTTGAGTTTTGGCACTAAACTGAGCACAGGAATGATTCCATTAGGCAAGGTAGATTTCCCAATTAACCGACTTATGAATTTTAATCGTTTTGAAGGCTTTCGATTAGGAGGAGGTTTATACACCAATGAAAAGATTCACGAAAAACTTAGACTTGGTGGATACTTTGCGTATGGATTTCGAGATAGTCAATGGAAATACGGAGGGGATTTTAGATGGGAAATTAACCGCAATAAAGACATGTATTTTCAGCTTTTTTACACGCATGATATTCGAGAAATCGGAACGCATGGAATGAAAAGAAAAAATAATTTTGGGGGCGATTTGAGGGATTTTATTGCCTCCGAAATGGATTTTATAACGCAATACAAAGCCTCATTTAAATGGAGATCATTCAAGTTTCTTACCGCTGAAACAAGCATACTCACAGAAGCCATTTCGCCACAATACACCTATGCGTTTTTGCAAGGAAATAGCGGAATTACTAACTACACCAACACACAATTTCGGGTACAATTAAGGTATGCTTACGGAGAGCAACTTATGGATAATTTCACACAAAGGATCTCTTTAGGAACCACCTACCCGATCTTTCAACTGAACTATTCGCGTGGATTTGATGGAGTTTTGGGTGGAGATTTTTCTTATTCTAAAGTAGAAGCAAGCCTTACACAGAGCTTCTTTACTAAGCAAGTAGGAAAAACAAGGTATCGCTTACAGGGCGGTTACATCGATCAAAATTTACCCGTTGGCTTGCTGTTTACAGGAGAAGGAAGTTATGACCAAGATATACCTATAGTTATGTACGATACTTTCCAAACGATGTTTCCTTACGAATTTGTCTCCGACCGGTACCTTCATTTATTTTTAACGCATGACATAGGAGGATTGCTGTTTAAATCTAAAAACTTTCAGCCAGGAGTAATCTTACATCACAACATGGGTTGGGGGGACTTAAGGCAAGGCTTCTCCCACTCTATTCCGTTCCGTACAAAAGATAACCTATTCATAGAATCCGGCATAGAACTAACCAAACTACTGAAAATAAATTACCTAGACACGTACTACCTAGGTTTTGGAGTAGGTGGTTTTTACCGTTATGGCGAGTATGCTTTGAACCGAAGTAAAGATAATTTTGTGACTAAAATTAATATGACCTTCAGTTTCAATTAGGCACAAAAAAAGAGAAGCCTGCAGTGCTTCTCTTTTAAAATCTTTAAGGTTTTTAAAAACCTATTCTTCTTTCGCTTTTTTAGCTTCTTTCATTTCTTTAAGTCGCTCCATAAGTGCGCCTCCAATCCAATAAGGGATAATGGCTGTTAAAAAAATAAGCAACCAAAAACCTATGGTTAAAATGGTTAAAAATGCTAAAAAACCTAAGTATTGCTGAAATTCAAACATGGGTACCGTATTTGTTTCTGCAAATATAAAAATAAAAAATTCAACTCATTACTTCTACAGCTCTATTTTTAGTAAATTTTGAATCAATACTAATTATCATTTAAAAATAGTTCAATTTGATTATTAATACCAGTTATGAGTTGAAATTACGGGAAAAGAAAACGATGATTTTTTTCTTTATGTGAATTAGAAAAATCAAGCATAGCCTAAGCTATGTTTTCTTTTTATAATGAAAGAGAAAGGAAAAAAGGGCGTTTTATTACAGTAATTTCAATTGATAAATGGTATAAATATGCTTATACCATTAATTTATTTTAAGATGTAAGCTTATCCAAATTCCTTACGAAGTACTCATTTCCAACCCCCTCCCCCTTTGGTGGAGGCCGGGAGGGGGCTTTGAGGCTTTGGGAAGGGCTACTTAGCACCAAAAAAAACCACCCCTTACAAGGGCAAGAGGCGGTTTCAGAAAAAACTAACTACAAAATTTTTAGTCAATATACATGCTCTTCCTGATTTCTTCTATTTCTTGTTTAAGTCGAATTTCTTCCCTTGCAAGGATCACTAGGTTCACTGTAATATAAATTAACGCTAGGCCTAAAAACATAAATGCAATATCCCACCAGGTTGGCTTTTTTATTCGCTTAAACATAGTTTTTACTTCCTTAGTTTTCTTACGCCCAAATATCCACCAACTACCAAACCAAGATAGACCAGCATGTGGATAGGTGCTTCGGGATTGTCCGCTACATTGTCGCTTTCAAAACCAAAAAGGTCTTCAAGTCCGTTTTGCCCGTAGGCGCTTGATAAGCC
>JBHYFG010000024.1:0-35168 GCA_051859645.1 Psychroflexus sp.
TATTTCCAAGCGGTTAATTGCTTTAAGCACTTGTAGTAGGTTACTGTAGATTTGATTTTGGAAAGCTTCATCAGTTCCGCTCTGGAAAGGTGAAGCTCCTCAGGAAAGCGCGCAGCGTTTGCCATTTGAAAAATGGCATGGTACAGGCTGATGTGTGTCGGCTTGACTCGCCTATCGGTGTAAAAGCGTCTGGACACTTCGGTGAGTTGGGAGATGTAGTTCATGGTTATTCAACTTTAATTGAAGCATTTTCTTCCAATACTTTTTTCACAGAAGCAACGTCGTAAAAAAGAGTCCCATCGATTTTAGACACTCTAATAATTCCTTTGACTGACCAGTTTCTCAGGGTATCTTTTGTCACGCCAAGCATCTTCATCAGCACTCGACCTTTCACCCATTTGTTTTGTTTAGAAAATTCTTCGATAAGGTTTTTACCTGTTGTTTTTTTGATTTCTTGGATTAACTCCTTTTTAAAATCCAACAGATCTGCTTTCGTTAATTGGTTACTCATTTGCATAAAATTTTTAGGTTAAACATTTTCAAATCAATTTGCGTCTTCGATTTGTTTGGTGCAAATGTTGTAAGTAGAAACCAAAAAAAATACCCATATGGGTAACACATGGGTAAATAATTTAACACTATTTAACAGATTTTACGCCCTTTAAAAGTGTTGTTTAATTTTTGTCTGAATCAACAATATATTTTTCAAGTGAATCCTCTAATATGCCAATGAATTTTGAGTAACCTAACTTTCGGTTTTTAATGTTTCTAACATTATCATACAAATTTGTATTATCAGGAAATTCAATTACTTCTGATAAAGCTGTATGAATGTCAGATAATTTAGCGTTTCCATTATTAAAGGCTCCTGAGTTTGCAAGGCTAATAACTAGCTCGCTAAAATCGACTGCTCTTCTTGACCAAACTAGTTTTTTCTTTTTTTCTTTTGGTTCAGTCTGATAATTATTGAGACTAATGCTCTGGCAAAACTTAATTAGTTTTTTGGCTACTAAGTACCGTGTAAGAAGTCTATCGTTTCTAGAGCTTAATGTTTCATTTTCAAAAACACATAGGTCAGCATCTATTTCTGTTATAACGTCATCAAAAGTGCATTCTGTGAAGTAGACTTCATCTAGTGAGTTAGATTCGCTTTGAATATATCTATGAAAATCAGTATTCATTTTAAGAATTTCATTTAGCTCAAAAATTTTTTTGTTAATGTAATCTTTCTTCATTTTTTTGGAGCCTTCAGGCATTTGATGAATAATGCTAAGCCTTAACCTGTAAAATTCAAAAGTGGAATGGATTTCAGGCTTTAAGTACTTAAAAAAGAATATTTGGTTTTCTTTGCTGTGCCTACAGTGATCATCATACAAAAGCTTACTATTTTGGATGAAGCTTTTACAACAGATTAAAACTTTGGATGTAAGTTTCTCATAAGATTGATTGACAAATTCGTTTTCTATTTCTTCTATATTTAGCTTAAAGTCTAGAAGAAATTGGTATAAATCTTCCTTCATAAGTATATGGTTAAAAATAATATCAAACAATTACCAATTTTAATAAAAAATAACTTATTTCAGTATCCCTTAAGCTAAAAAAATGTGCTTAGTTTACTTTCTTCATAGGTGACTTGTTATCAGTATTTTGCTTTTCATATTTGTTTGATAGAATGGTGAAATCATCTGCAATTTTGGTATCAATTACCCTAGCATAGATTTGCGTAGTCGCCAATTTTGTGTGTCCAAGCATCTTAGAAACGGTTTCTATTGGCACACCATTACACAAGGTTACTGTTGTCGCAAAAGTGTGTCTAGCCATGTGAAAAGAGGGTTCTTTTGAAACTTTTGCAATCTTGGCTACTTCCTTGATGTATTGGTTTGTTTTTTGGTTGGAATATACAGGCAAAAGCCTGTTGGTATCTTTGATTTTTGGATGACCTTTATACTTATCAATAATTGCTTGCGCTTTATGGAGTAGGGGGATTTTTACCAATGTATTTGTTTTTTGTCTACGGAATGAAATCCACTTCCTGCCATCGATGCCACTCACCAAATTTTCAGAAGTAAGGTTATACACGTCAACGTAGGCTAGTCCTGTGTAACAAGAAAAAATGAAAATATCTCTGTTGATGATATGGGCGGGTTTGGTGAAAGTTTTGGTTTCAATCAATTCAAGTTCTTCTTCTGTGAGGTAGCCTGTATCTACGCTGGTGAATTTTAGTTTAAATCTTGAAGCAGGATTTTTTTCTATCCACTCTAGTGATTCAGCAAAATTGAGCAACTTTTTAAGCCTTTCCATATGCTTCATAATTCCGTTGTTGGTAAGATTTGGTTTGTTGTTTAAGAAATATTCAAAGTCAAGTAAAAACTTATACTTGATTTGCTTTAGGTATATATCGGATGTTTTAAATTCTTCCTGAATAAATTCTAGCAAGTACTTTTTTGAAGTTTTGTAGTTTTTAAGTGTTCCTTTAGCGAGTACACTTTTCATTTTTTTATCGTGGTAGTCAATAAGCTCAATGAGTTTTTTCTCGTTGGACCCTTCGCCAACAAAATGGTTTTTTAAAAGTACAGGAGTTATAAAAATATCATTTGCTTTGAGCTGAGCATGTATGCTAATTATTTTTGCCTTTGCTTCTTGTAGGTAATTATTAATTTGCTTTGCTTCTAAGGATTTGCTTGTGCACATTTGTAAGCTCTTATTCCATGATGAAACAGGAATCTTCTTTTTTAGCGAGAATTCAATGATTTGTTTTCTTACGGTTATCCTCATGAAAAGGATGCCCATTTGAGGCTGTACTTTGGTTTTTCTACAAAAGATGTAGACTGCCAATAGGTCGTTTGATGTACTCATTTTAATTCGTTTTAGTTAAACATAAAATTCATCTAAAACCGAAGACGCAAATTTTAAAAATGAGTGTGTCTAGTTCATAATTTTGAAAAAGACATTACAAAAGTAATCATTTTTTGCTTTAAAAAAGCCCACGAATAACCCACAAAATCGTGTCATTTTAACGAAAATTCACAAATATCCCACGGTTAAAATCGTGTATTTTCATTTGTATTATGTTAAAAAATCATTTGTAACTTACTGATTTAAAGCAAAAAAGCCTGATTTTCAAGAAAATCAGGCTTTTGTTGTTGTCGGGGTGGCAGCACGATGAACCACACCTATACATATCTGTAAATCAGTTACTTAAACACCTTTTTTACCTCTTGGTAACTGGCTTGGTAACCAACAAAAAACATCAAATAACGACAGATAAAATACCTGAATGAGCTAAGTTTTTCTTAGCTAATACAAATATAATCAAATAGATACAAATAAAATAATTGAAGGGAATGTTTATGAAACTAATTCTCGTATTTGTTGTTCGTCGATTCCACTAAATTCTGCGAACTCTTTGATGGTTATTAGTTGGTCATTTCGCTTGCCTTTAATGCGTTTAATTTTTGCAATGATTTTATACGCATACCGCTCACTTCTTCCTGTGATAAGTTGAATGTCTTTTGCGTATATGCATATTCTTTTTTTCATGCTTGGTAAGGTTTAGTTTTGTTTGTTGCTATTTGTTATTTTAACGGCTTTATCATTGCTTTATAATGGCTGTATAACGCTATCAAACAGTGGTTTATAGCAAATATATAGATTTATTTACTGCATAAAAAAACAAATTTATGCACTGTTTTGCTTATCCTGCATATCCTGCACGACTGATTTTCAAATGATTGTGATTCTGATTTACTTCGTTGAAAATTTTTACATTATGGCAAGACAAACAGGTATTATTAGATTGAAAGGAACCATCGGTGGTGTTTCCTTTTACAAGACTGCAGATGGCCACCTCGCAAGAGAAAAAGGTGGCGTAGATGGCAACCGTATCAAAAATGACCCTGCATTTCAGCGTACGCGTGAAAATGGAGCGGAGTTCGGTACGGCGGGAACAGCGGCTAAGCTGCTTAGAAATGCAAACCGTGTATTGATTCAAAATGCAAAGGATCGTAACACAAGCGCACGACTTACAAGAGATATGCTTAGAGTCGTTAAAACCGACACAACGAACGAAAGAGGTCAGCGAAAATTCCAAGAAGGTAATATGGAAATGCTCGTAGGCTTTGAGTTCAACAGAAGAGGGCGTTTGAGTTCTACTTTCTTTGGTCAGTTTACCTCTACGTTTGATAGAGCAACTGGCGAAGCCGAGCTAAGTGTTGAGGCATTCCAAGCTATCAATAGTATTGCTGCTCCTGGAGGAACTTCACATTACAAAATTGTAGCCGGTGCTTCTTTGGTTGATTTTGGAGCAGAGACTTTCGAAAGTGAAACGAACGAAACCGCTATTCTTCCATTTGATGCAAGTAATGTTTCACCAATCAACTTAGCCATGAACCTCAGCGCAGGTGCTACAGCTCCCGCTTTTTTGGTGTTTGGTATTCAGTTTTACCAACAGGTAAATGGGGACATGTACATTCTTAACAACGGTGCTTTCAACGCATTGCAATTGGTGTTGATAGATCAATAAAATTGAGTTGTTATGAAGGCGAATAGACTTCGTTTATTTCGGCAGAGTTTTAAAGAAGGGAGCTACGGCTCCCTCTTTTTGGACCATGAGTTTCTTTGCTTTATGATTGAATTGCCGTGGCTTAATAATCAACGTAATGTTTCCTGTATTCCTGCGGGAACTTATGAGCTTGTTCAACGAATCTCAGCTAGATTCAGTCAACATTTGTATGTGAAGCAAGTACCTCAACGAAGTATGATTTTGATTCATCCTGCCAATGATGCCTCGACTCAATTGCAGGGGTGTTTAGCTCCTGCAATGCAATTAAGTGGACTTGGGAAAGGTTGGAACTCACGCCAAGCCCTAAACTTAATTTTAAGCCGTTTAAAGCCGATTTTCGATTCAGGCAACAAAGTTTATCTCGATATCATTTCGACAGATTCTAGTCAGTATTTTTCATCTTAAACTTAAAAAAATAGTCTTATGAACATTCAAGAACGTTATCAAAAGAAAACTCCGAAGTTTTTTAAGAAACTTCGCAATATAGGAATCGCCATTGCTGCAGGTGGTGGAGCTTTGCTCAGTGCTCCTGTAACATTGCCAACGGCAATTGCGAGTATCGCCACGTATATGGTGGTGGTCGGTTCGACGGTTAGCGCTGTTAGTCAAGCAGTGGTCACCGATCCTGATGATTCAGGAGAAGTCAACAGAACTTCTTCAGAAAGCATTGATCAGCATGAAAATTCAGCTTGATGTAAGCTATAAACTGAGCGTATTAGGCGGAACTTTTTTTAGCATACTCCCAAGCCTTAAAACAGAAGATATTATCGTCACTGTAATTTTAGCCATCATTGGTGCTTTCGTCAGTTTCGTTTCTACTTTGGTTTTCCGGTTGGTGTTGAAAAAGCTTCAGCTTTTATTTCAAAAGGAATGACTTTAGTTTTCCATTAAATATTTTTTCAATTCACTATGTCAATGAACATGAAAAGCCCTAACTGTTAAGCTGGGGTTTTATTTTTCTTTTTTTCATTATCAAAAAAAGAAACAAAAAAGTCTAGGCTTAAGAACCCATATCTAAGTTTATCGTTCAGTTCCTAAATTTTATTAACTCGCTTCAAGCTCCTTTTAAAGAAGAAAATTAATTAATGCTCAAACAGAATAAAATTTTGCGGAACTTTCACTTCAAACTTTACGATATACTTTCTTATGCCGTTTCTACCTCATATTTTAAACATTCAATAAAAATTCACTTTAATATTAAAATTAACGCGAAATTGATTTGAAAATTCAATAAAAATAAAGCCCTAGCTGTGAAGCCAGGGCTTCTTTGTTGTTAGATGAGCTCTCTAAGAAGGCTTGCTTTCAACTCCTGAAAAAGCTTCTCTTTGGCTTTCATCTGACGTTCGAGTGCTTCGACTTGCTTGAGTGCTTCGACCACTTTTTCGACCCTAGAAACTTCCAATTTGCTACTGGTATGAAGCAGTAATTTTTTGGCTTCGTCGATGGTTAAAAATGGAATTACGCTTCCTTTAAGCAGTACCTCGTAACGCTTTGTTTTCCATAGCGAGTAGGTTAACCAATACAGCTTGTTGAGGTGGTTTAGTTCGCTTACACAAACAACAAAACTGTTGGGAATAGGCTCTTTCAGCGGTTTTCCTGCGTTGTAGCCCTTGCTTTGCATAAAAAAGTGAGGTTCTTCGTAAGTTCGCCCCATCACGTGGGTTTTCAATTTAAAATAAGACATAATTATGGATTTAAAATTATGCTTTCGCTCGCTTCGCTTCGCTCATATTTTTTTGGAAAAAAGAAAAAAATAAAAAAGAAAGTAATCTGTTGGTGGCCGTGGCTAGCTGTCAAGCTTTTTCAAAAAAATACTAGCAGCCGCTAGGCAGGTTTGGAGATTTTTTTGAAAACCGTAGGCTTGAGCTTTATAGCGTTGCGGGCAAGGGCAGGAGGGAGGCCTCCTATTTCACTTTCTTTATTATTTTTTAAAATTTGATTTTTACTCGGAATATGTTGGTTTGGAACTATTGGTTAGGATGAATTTTGTTTTTACTGTGGGTACTATTGTGTCTATTGTTACTATGGATACTATGGTTGCTGTGGTTCCTATTGTTACTGTGGTTGCTGTGGTTTCCCGTTTCGTTACTTTTCTCGGGATTAATTCAATTACGAAATTATAAATTTCTATTTCATTGAATCTGAGGTTTCTATGGTTTCCCGTTTCGTTACACTTCTCGGGATTAATTCCCTAAGCTATCTAAATAGATAGAGAGGGCTGGCAATTACGAAATTATAAATTTCTATTTCATTGAATCTGTGGTTGCTACTGTGCCTGTTGTTTCTGTGGTTATTGAAAAAAAAAACACATTATTACACCAATAATTCGGGACAATATACGCTTGTTGTGGGGTGAGAAATTATGTTGGTAGGAGCGCTAGGGTAGAGCAGTGGGTGCTGAAATGGAGGTACGGAATGAAAGCACCGGCTGCTGCGCTTGCTTGGTGGTTGCGCTTGGTAAGTCGATTTTTGAGGTTAATCAATTGTTATTGGATATGAATTAGATGTTTTTTTAAAAAAAACTGCAACGACCATAAAAGCAAAGGAAAGAAACATGATTTATACCTAAAGTAAAGTTGGTTAGTACAGAGCACAACAACCCCACAACATGCAACCTTAAAATGGGGCGGGTGGGACAGAAAAAGGCTGTGGGTCTGATGGAATTTTATACTTTGTAGCATTATGATGCCAGGCAACTTAAAGTACATAGGTTATGAAAACGGATGTGTATTTTGCAAGATGTTTGTTGTGCAGGGCAGGTAATCCAAAGGCGCGAGCCGCCTGCGAGTGGAACGAAGGTGTGCTAGCGAGGTTTGTGAGGGACGAGGAATTGCTAGCACAACGTATCACGCTAGGGTGGCGAGATAATTGTTTCGACGTTGGGGAAAAAGGGAGGGGTTGGTGGAGTGAAGGAATGAATGTAGGTGACAAACGATAGTGCGGAAGCCGAAATGAATGAGTGAACGGAACCAACCTCTCCCTGCGCGCGTGAGTGAACAGGATAAGCCTAAGTCAATTATAAGTTATGAGTTTTAAATTATGAATTGGAAAAAGAGGGCTGTGAAATGTTTATTGGTAGGTTTAGTTATGTTGCAATCTGGATGTAGCGAATTGCGAAGAGTTGTGACTTATTCAATTTTAAATTATGAATTTTGAGTTTTAAATTGTGTGATGTGAGTGAAATGTTGTAGAGTGATTTGACGAGCAACTTTGAGCGGTGAGTGGGTTGGTTTGTTGGATTTTGGTATTCAATTGGTGGATGTTGTGGGCTTATCTTGTGAGCCACCTGGAGGAGCACAATTATCTTGCCACCCGTAAGCCTGAAGTGACCCGCAGGCTCGCACATTAATAAGTGGCGGTTGTGCCTTAATAAATAAACTGCGAAGCAAACCTTATTGGATTTTAAGGCACAAGAGTAGCCACGGGTGGGTATGCACCGGAATGTGTGTAGAAAACCAAAAAAATGAGTGGTTGGAGCCTGATGGCTTGAAGGCGGAAACTGCTCATTTTTGCTACCTACAAGGCAAACTTGGTGAGGGGGATTTTGGTGTTATGAGTGTGTTTGTTAGTAGTGTTGAGGTTGGTACTTAGCTACCTTGTAGGTATGGTTTTTGGAACAAAATGGAGGTGTATACCCACACCATATTACCTGCCCCACGGATGTTGATGCTAGAGGAATGGTGGTTATGGAAACGGGAATTCTTTTTTTGATACTGCCCCGCCCCATCCTTGAAGATGGGGCTGAATGTTTGTTTTAGAAGTAGGACTATTCTATATTTAATTTTGCCTTATTAGTAGAATAAGATTTTATGTACACCTACAGCTTTAATTAAAAGGAATAGTTGACTATTTATTTCTCATCGAAAACACCAAAGTCTTTCATGTAGTTGTAATCAGTACTGAAATTAACTTTTTTGAATATGTGAAGTTTTAAAGGTGTGTTTACCTCGTTATTTATTTTGTTCAAAATATCTTTTAATTCTTTACGCTTCTTTTGTTCTTTCTCCTTTTCAAAGTACTCGTATGGTGCTCTATACTCAAAGTTTTGCCATGCTCGTTTTCTTATTAGTTGCATATAGTTAGAGTGTTCTTTTTTGAAATTACTTTCGTTTATTTCTTCATTTTCATATTTGTTAAGTACCCATTGAATTGCTTCCCCTAGTGACATTACTCTATGTTCAAAGCCGTATGAACCTGTTATAAGTTGTGCATAAGCAAAGTCTAAACCTAGATATGCCATTTCAATATACTGAAGGCATAACTCTTTTTCTTGCTTGCTTAGATCATTTATGTTATACTGAAGGTATGCATAAATTAAGTAGTTGCCTGCTGATTCAAAGTGTGCAAAACCTCTTTTAGCATTTGAATAGTCTATCACTTTCTCAAAACTTGGTGCGTTTTCTGTTGCCATGTGAGGAAAATTTTCGATTATCTCAATTATTTCAGCAAATTTTAAGTCGAATTTTCTGTCTGCAATTTCGAATACAATTTTGTCTTTTTTTTGTTCTTCCTCTAAAAATTTCGTTGCTTTTTCAGGTAAGTTTAATTCTGACACTACAATCGTTTTCTTGGAATCTTTAACTTGTACAGCCCTTTTTTTAGGTTGTAGAAGTTCCACATCCATTTCTTTCTCTACCACTTTATTATTAGGTGTTTGAGTTTCATTTTTGCATGCTGCTAATGAAAATATGCATGCTATGATTAAAGTTAGTTTTTTTGTCATTATAATTTTTTATTTCAATTTAATTGTAGAAGAAAGGTTACTAACTTTTGATAATTGTTACTTCAAAAGCTTTGCATCTTCTTTTTTCTTGCATGTATTCACTTATGTCGTACCAACCATTTGTCTTTTGCCAAATGTCTAAACCTCTTCCTAGTATTATCTTCCAACCATTGTCAGAAACAATAGAACGGTCGTGAATAAAATCATCAAATTCATAAGAGAAAAGTATTCCAAGCGATTCAAGAGAAAGTTTCATTTGTGTAAAAGCATCTTTTACGTTTTCTATGTAATCCTCATTACTGCTTGTAATTAAATGAAATTTTATTTCAGAATCTGCTTCCTTTTTTTCTGACAGCAATTTTGCAAACTCCATTAGGTTTCTAAGTTGATAAGGTAGCCTAATGTATGGATCAATAACGGTAATAGCAGTACTTCCTACCAAATAATCACCAAATAAATTATCGTACGAAATTTCGGTTTGGTTATCTCTGATAACTTTGTGGGTTTCTTCAAGCTCAACATGATGTATTTCTGAAACATCATTTTTAAAATTCAAGACAGTATCTGTAAGCGAATTTTCTGTGTTCAACTTGCGTTGGATGGTAGAATTATACTCCACCTCTTCAAGAGTTTCAACGCTAATTAATTCCCCTGAAGATTTACAAGTGTAACTAAAATCTACTTCTTCAAATGTTTCATCCATTTTTTGAAGTTGTGTTTTAACTCTCTTACGGCACTCAATAGCGAAATCTAAAATCTCTTTTGCTTCGTTTTCATTACACTTGCCATTTGGATAGATCACTTTTAATAAACCTGCGTATGTTTTAGCAATAGAAGTTTTATCTCTTGTTGTGATTGAGTCTGATAGTTCAAAATAGTTGGTATAACTATGCGTATGGTCTTGCTTTCTAAGTTCTTTTAATACCTCAGCTAAATAATCAACAATGAAACCATACTCAGATGTAAACATTTCATTTCTTAATTTTTGAACTTCCCACCCTGGTAAGTAAGCGTGCATTCTATCTAGAAAAGCAGTATCGTAATAATCTTTAGGTAAGGCTTCAAAAAGGTCACTATGTTTTATCATATAATTTACAGAATGATCTGTATTCCCCACAAAAACCATAGATGCAGATGCACCATAAACTTGTGTACCGCGAGAAAAAGACTTGTTTGCCATGTAGTTTTTCATGATATCTACTAAGCCTCTATCAACTCTTTTCGTTTTACCTGCAAATTCGTCGTAGGCAACTACATCCCAATAGCCTACTAATCCAATTTCTCCAGAACTGTTGTTGACAAATAATTTTGCTTTGGATACTTCACCGCCTGATATTAAAATACCGTGTGGAGACATTTCAGAATAGATATGTGACTTACCTGTTCCTTTTGGTCCCAATTCTATTAAGTTATAATTGTTTTCTACAAAAGGTATTAATCGGGTTAATTGTATAAGTTTAGAGCGAAATGTAAATTCCTCAGGATTTAAACCAATAGATTGCATTAATGTGTCTATCCATTCCTCTTTTGAAAATTCAGCTCTCAGGTTTTTATATTCTTCAACATCTACATTAGATACTTGTATTGGTTTTAAGCTATCTATCATCCATGGAATATGGTCTCTTTCTTCAGATGCTTCATAGGCTAATGTTAATATACACCATACGCCGCCTGATAATAGTTTTTTATGTTCCCTGATGATAGCATCTGAAATAGGAATTCTATTAAGACCCAAGTTAGCGAAGCTTGCCTCGTATCGATCTTGCCGGTCATTTAATTGAACTGATACTTTGTCAATTATTCTGTGTGAACCTTTTTCTCTAATGGTAGATTTTATAATTTGAGATTCATCTCTATGAACAAAGTGTTTAGCAATGATATTTTTTACTGTTTCAACACCTTCTAAAATCGTTTCATTATCGTCAGTTGCACAGTATTGACCTAAAAGGTATTCTAACACATAAGTGGGGACAATGGCGTTTCCTTTTACTAATTTAGTAAGGTCTTTTCTAACTACTTTTCCTGCGAAGTATTTATTTATTTTTTCATTTATGGCTTTCATTGTTTCTGGTATCAATTGAATTTAAAATCCATCAAAATCGTTAGTAAATGATATGTTTAAGGAGTAATAATACTCTTTGTACACTTTCCATTTGTTAGAACGTTCCATTGGTTCTTCTAAGACTAATTTTACTCGTTGGTTTTTATATTTGCCACTTGCTAGTGAAGTTAACTGAAATCGGTGTTTGACTTCTCTTTGACGTTGGTTTTCTTCTTCACTGTTAAAAACATACTTGAATACATCACTCAACTCAGTTCCATCTTCTGCCTTTAAAACAGCATGAATATTTCTTTCAAGAAGAGTTTGACTTACTATATCTGTTTGTATGAATGAAACGGGCAGCAAATTTGTAGTAATCTTATCGTTGGATTTTATAATGTCTATATCGACTTTTTCGGTAGTATCTTGGCGTTTTTTGTTGACCTTTATAACGGGAATAGCCACTTCTTGTAATGAAGCTCCGCCGTGAACAAATTTTGAGCCTGACCCTTTTACACGTAATCGGTTAACAGACTTAGGTATTCTTACATCACCGAAGCCTTGTAAACCTAAATCTTCGAAAGAAAATGATTTTAAAGAATTGTGTTCTTCTAAATGCTTACCAATTACAAATCTACGGTTGAATTTAACAATTTCACCTGATAAATCTATTTTCATAAAATCACTTTCATCTAAATCTTGGTATTGGTATAAAAAGCCGTGATCTGAGGTAATAAGCATGTTATTACCATTCATATTAGCTATTTTTTTGAGTAAGTCTTTTATGTAGATATATTCTTCCTGAACAGCTTCTACTAAGTTATATTCTGTAGTTTTTTCATCCCCTATTTTATCTATTTTGTTGTGATATATATAAATTACATCGTATTTTTTCACAAACTCACGTCCGTTTGTTTTTGCATTGAGCTGCATAAAATCATCTGCCTTAATTGCAGTAGCTCTTGCACTTGAGTTATTTGCCAACACATTTGCTCTTGCTTCAATACCAACTGTCCCCATACCATCTACTTTTACTGCTTCAGAATTTTGTTCAATTTCTAAATTTTTATGGGGAAGTAATGATGCCATACCTAGTTGTGTATAGGACGGTAATGATGCTAATGTGATATCTATGCTTGAATCGTATCTATTTTCTTTAATCAGTAAATCATTTAACTCTTTTCCACATTCAAATCTAAGTGCGTCTGAAATAATTACAAAAACACGTTGGTTTTTGTCTATAAATGGCTGTACGTATTGTTTATAAAATTGCCTTTGTGAGTATGGTTTACCAACAGGCCACTTTTCTTGTAAGTCAATTAATTTTTGCCATTCGTTATTGAAAGGAAGTAACCATGTGTTGGTATAAGTTTTTTCAATTTTTTGTGCTAATTCATGAAGAATAGCATTGTGGTTTGTCCTTTTGTACCACAATGTAAATTTTCTATAGATTAAGTCAATTTCAAAGTATTTTTGTTGGTAGGCACTCAATCCTTCTTCTATTGATTTAAATTTATATACGGCTTTTTGTATACTTTTAACTAACTGTGATGCATAAGCTATTGCTTGATAAAATCCTTCAAACTCTGAATACCAAAATTTATTCTCTCTACTCTTTAAAATGGTAGCAATTTTTTCATCTGAAATATCTTCCTTAAGCAAGCGACTGATAAGTTCATGAATAATTTTTTTATCTGTTAATTTAAAAAAATCTTCATTGTAGATGTCTTCAAGGTTGACCTTTTCAAGTTGTTGCTCTACATGCAAATCTTTTGCTATATTTTCTGAAATCTGATTGAATGTGTCTCGATACGACAAGGTGTCTTTCCACATAGATAGAACAAAATTGGCTTCTTTGCTAACTTTTGGCACCTCTTTGATGATTGCACTAAAAGAAAAAGCTTCAATTAGAAAATCGTATATTTTAGGTGAATCACTTTCGTATTTAAATTGCTCTTGAACCAACTTCCAATAGTGTTTATCTAATTGAAAGCGTTCTAAGTCTCGTTCTAGTTTTTCATTATTGTTTGCAAATGCCTTGATATGAGAAAGAATAAAGGTATTTAAGTTGATATGATCTGTATTGAAGGTAATGGCTAGCATTTTGTAGCGCAAGTCTTTAAGTGAATCGTCTTTCTCTATGATTTCCTTAAATTTTTCACTTCGCTCTTTGGACTTAAAGAACAGTAGGTGCTCTGCAATTAAGTTTTTAAAATGATAGTCTAAACCAATGTCTTGAAGAATAAGTGCTTCTTGGTTGGTATGAAAAACATGATAAGCAAGTTCAAGGTCCAACAGCCAATTTTCATGGTCTTCGGGTTTTGCTTGATTGAAGTATAACAAGAACTTTGCATCATGAGTCTTTTTAGTTACCCTATACTTAATTTCAAATTCATTGCCTTGTACTTGAATTTTAGATATATCTGCAAAGTTTAAGTTCTGGAAATCTTCCAAAAACTCACTATGCTCATCATACCAAAATACCACATCGTGTTTTTTGAATTGCTGTATTAGTGCTTCTTTAATTTTTTGGCTCATTTTAAAGTTCTATTTTGAAAATGCGTAATATCATAGACCAACCATTCTGCCACTTACCTTTAGGGTAGTTCTCTTCTTGAAATATTTTAAAGTTTTTAGTAGTATTAAAGCTTTCAACAAAAAGGTCAATTCTATTATTTTTTAATTCTGTAATATATGGACTTACCACCACAAAATAATTTAAGCCTTTAAATGACTTTTTAATTAGTGATGTTAATTTAGATGTAGAATAATTGTCTATATCTAAAATGTTAGAAAATAAATGCAAATTTATGTCATTGTGCATTACATTATAAAAATCATTTACTGATAGCTCATCCAAACGCTTATTTGTCGTGTTTATGACCGCTTTTTCTTCAAACTTTCTTACATGCAAAGCACCCCTTTTAATTGCAGTTATTGAAGGTTCAATAAGTGTTATTTGATTAATATTCTTTTGAATTTCTTTTTTGTCTAAGTAATATAAATAAGACATACTAGCAAGTCCTTGTCCTGCGCCCCAATCAAATATTTTAATGTTATTGAAATTAAAAACATTACCTAATAGTTTATAGGCATATAAACATTTAGCAAAATGCATTTTACCATAGGAAAACATATATTGAAAGAGCTGTTTTTCATCGGTCAAAATATTTACTCCTCTACCTAATGTCTTATTTGTAGAAACATGTACATTTTTGGAAGATATATCTCTTATTTCGTAAATACAGGCATCTGAAGCTTTTATTGCATCACTGTAGGCTGTGTCTTCTTCTATAAAAAAACTTGTTGTTTTTTCTTTAGGTGGCACTTTATGTTTGTTAAATGCGCTTTTAGTAATTTGATTAAATTTGATTTCAACATCATAAACAGTTTCATTTAAGTTTATTTTGAATAAAGTTTCAATTAACTTTTTGTTGTAAAATGAATAATTAAGTAAATCATTTTCTAGACGATTCTTGAACTTTAATAGATAGTCTTTATTAGTTGTAATAAAACCTAATACAACTCTTTTATAGTAGTTAATTAATGAATAAGTAACCCATACATTACTGTCTTCCTCCTCATGATAAGCACTTTCTAATTTGTTTAAAAAATGTGGTAAAATATCTTCAAAATCTTCTATTCTTCTAATTCGCCTTAAATATAACAAAGAAGCTTCATTCCTAATTGAAATTAGATTGTTACCTCGTGTTTTAATTTTACAGAACCGTTGGAAAAACATTGAAAAAACCAATCTTTCAGATATGTCTATTAAAATGTCAAGGAAAACTTGATTACACCTTAAATCAAAATTTAATTCTTTAATAATTTTGTAATTACTTTCAATGTAATGATGTATAGTCTCTCTGTTGCTGCTTAAAAAATCTTGCTCATTATTGAATAATTCTTGAAAGACAGAATCTATATTTTTTGACAAAAAAAAGTCTAATTCTTTACTTGAACCTATTTTACTTAAACTGTTTATTATATCCATCAAGACTAATTTAAAATACTTTTTTCTTTTTTAATAATTAGATCTTTTAACTCACTTGTGTTTTCTTTTTTAAATTTTGAATAATTCTTAATACCTAAATATTTAGCAATTGTCTTTAATTCACCAATCTTATTTATGTTTTCAATTTTATTAATTCTTTCTTTTAGAGCTTCAGACTGTTTAACCTTGATTTTATCATCCGTATCTGCTTCAGTTTTATTCTCAATGTTTGATAACTTATTTTGAGAATTTTTTGAAGATTTTTGAGAACCAACTCCTGTTTTTTTTTGAACAATAATTTTTTTGTCGAAAACAGTTATTGTGTCAAAGGTGTTTTCATCTACAGAATTTTTAAATTTTGGACACCAAGTGTTAATATAGTCAAATGAAGAGTTATCAGTTCTGTCATTAAAAATATATTGATATACACTTTCAATGATTGAATAATCCAACTCACTATCTAATTTAAACTTGATTTCTAAAATATGGTCATTGATATGATATGCATTTTTAAATGAAGAGTATCCTTGATTAATTCCAAATGTAAGACAAAGTTTTTCTTTTGTTTCAGGTCTAAATTTACCTTCAATTATATCCGACATAAAGTCAGCTATTTTATAGCTCTTACCAAAATCATCTCCATACTGTGATAACACAGCCATAATATAGGTAACTTCATTTGTGATTTGGTCTAGTAGAATATTATCTGTAAACTTATCTTTTTTAATTTCTTCTTTTCCTTTGTTTATATGATTAACTGATTCTAAATCAACATTTTTAAAAATAATATCTGCTTCAGGAATATCATTGTTAATTTTAATTGCTTTCAGTTGTGTATCTTTAAATTCTATATTTTTATTTACTTCAACCTTTTTGTTTATATGGGCTAGGTAATTGAAATAGTGTTTAGAATATTCATCAAAGTTTTCATGTTTTGCTATTTTCATTACAGCAAACCCACCTAAAATACGGTCAAATAATCTGTTTTTTATTTCCCAATTTTTTGTGTCATCTTCAAAGTTAGGTATTTCAATAGGTTTTTCAATTGGCTTAATTTCATTAACTGTTTGCATATTTACAAAGCCATCTGCTGTTTCTATATTAAAAAGTGCTTGTTTTGATTTGCCTGTTGGGAAATATATATTTCTTATTCTTGAAATAGGCAATGGCTTATTCATTAATGAAAAATCATCTATTTGAACTAGTTGATTTTTTTCTTCCGAATTAAGTACAATTTCTAAAGAACATTCATCACATGAAATCGAATTGCTATATAAGAATAGTAAACTATTATTGTATTTGCTTTGTCTATCTTCTGCCCACTCTTCAAAATACTTACTTGGTTTTATAAGCCCTGTTTTAAAGTAATAGACCAAATTAACTAATGAAATATTTAAATAAAATTGTTTTTTCATAATATTATCTTATTTCAATTGTTTCATAACTACTCATTTTAAATTTAAATTTACATAACAGATATAAATTTTTTTTTGCTCTTGTTAGACCTACGTAATAATCATTTTCAGAAAACTGACCCTTGTATCTACTATCTTCTATGAAATGATTATAACTGTCAAAATTCGGTATTATTACAGTGTCAAATTCAAGCCCTTTCGCAGATTTAAAGGTTGAAATATGTATTCTTTCTAAAGTTTTAAATGAATGCATTCCACTGTGGTACATTGAGCATTTTAGTATTCTAGATAGCAATTTATGATACTTAATTACTTCTTTAGCTGAAATTGCTAAAATACCGATATTATGTGTTGGTTGTGGGAATTGTTTTGTGATTGAAGCTATACTTTCAACAACATTTTCATCAAAATCTCTAAAACCTAACTCTATTAATTTAGGTTTTATGCCTGTATATTCAGCAGATCTTAAGACATTAGGGTCAATAAAAATATTAGGAAAAACAGCTTTTGTAAATTCAATAATTTCTCTTGAGTTCCTGTAATTGATTTCTAGCTCGTATTCTTCATTACTGTAAAACTTTTCAATTAAATCATCGTATTTGCATCCATTATAAACTTGTTGTGCATCATCAGCTCCAAAACTAACTTTGTTAGTAAAGCTCTTGATATTATTATACACAGAAAGCTCAATATCTTGTGCTTCATCAATTATAATTTCATCATAATGATTTCCATCAGGACTATTTGACCATTTTAATGTTCTGCTGATATTATTTGCAGCATCTGATGATTTTGTTCTTGCTGTACCTTTAAGGTAATGTTCAAGCGTTTTGGTATAAGTTAAAAGTAAACTATCAATATCAAAAACATTATGGTTTCTTATATGCCTCCACAAAGAGACTACTGTTTTACCTGTTCCTGGACCACCAGAAAGTGCTACAGCGTTATCTTCATCAACTGCAAATCTTTGGTTTGTGTTTAAATCACCATAAGCTGGTAAGTCAAAATAATATTTCATATTTTATTTTTGTTTAGTGCTTACAAAGTCACTTGGATTTATAATTTTATATCACTTCTATATTTTCTAAATAAACTTGTTAATAAAACAATTTATCCTTTTGTGTAAACAAAAAAACTAATATCACTTTATCACTCTAAAGGTTAAATTTACACGTTCTTTTGTTATTTTTTTGCTTTTTGGTATTTGATGTTTCCAAAAATGCTGTATTTCTCCTCTCATAATTAGCAAACTTCCATGATTCAACAAAATTTCTATACGCTCATTGGTGTCTTTATGCTTTAATTGAAACTTCCGTTCAGCTCCAAAATTTACAGATGCTATTACAGGGTTTTTTCCTAATTCTTTTTCGGCATCAGTATGCCAAGAAATGGAATCGTTTCCGTCGCGGTAGCGATTTAATAATACACTATTAAAAATAACCCCTGCTTTCGGTTCAATATCTGCTTTAATTTTTGCCAAACCCGGACTCCATGGATGAGGTTGTAGCGTAATGCCTGAAAAACTATAGGGTTTGTCATTATCACCATACCAAGCTGTTAAGCGAGGAAACGGAATTTCCTTGCCATACATCTTCATGGATTCTTGTTTCCATTTAATGTCGTTTATTAATCTTTTTAGATAGTTATCTGCAACTTTTTCATCATAAAAATTAGGGATATAGATATATTCCCCATTTTTAATTTTTATTGGTTTACCATAATTTGGAGAAGATGAAAACATGTCTAATTGTTTCATAACTTATACTTTTTAGCATAACACCAATCATTCTCACTAGTTTTTTCTAAGACTTTATCCGCTACCCCAGCCGAAAGAGCAAACTCTAAGTGCATACAGAACCTATTTCTCTTTTCTGCATCATTGGTTTCATTCCATGCAGCTAACTGGAGTGGAGCTGGTCTTTTTCTATCAGGATAGACTTGAATCATAGCTTCATACAGTTCTTGCCATTTTTGTGGCTTTAAACAAACTCTATCATTTATCATTACATCTTCTACTTTCATCGTTTAGCGTATTTGTGATACATCTATCCAATCAAATTTTTTGACCTTGGCTTTGGCTTTTTTGTCGTTTAGGCCTTTGACTTCTTTAATGACTTTTCCAAATTTGTTGTAATTTACAAAAACTCCGTCGTCTAAGTCTATACTAATGCGCTCTGTAGCTAATTTGTATAGATCTCGTTCATATTCTTGTAGCTCTAAGAGTACTTTGTGTATGCGGTCTTCTTCTTTTTGAGCTAAGGTTTGCTCTCTTGCTGTTCCCTTGTTTTTTAGGTGGTCTTGGCGATCTAATTCTGTAGTTAGTTTCTCGCGGTAGGACGCCAAATAACCATTTAAAATTTGATTTAAGGTATCGGGCGTGTAACGGTGCATGTAAATAAGCACATTAAAAGCACCTGATGGCGATGAAAACATCCAGTAAATTGGACGCTTTTTGTAGCGTTTGATATGATCGGTATAAAAATCTTTAAGAAAGTATTTACGCAGGTCTTTGCCCAAACACTCCTCTACAAAAGCCAGGTTTTTCTCAAAATTGGCTTTGCCGAAAGTGATTTTGAGAAACTCGTAAAAACGCCCTACAATATCGTCTTCAAACCACTCGTTGTCTAATATGGGGATGATGTTGTCCTCGTCAAGCCCCCAAACCTCTGAAGGGGGTTTTTCTGTACCATAGACTTTTTTATAGTAATCTTCTGCGGTTTCACCTTGATTAGCTAGGATAAGGCCTTCTTTGTCTAAGCTATAGCGCCCAAACATACAGCCCACGGCATAGCTAACAAATTGCTTCATGACTTCTTTGGCATTGAATACCAACTCGCCATTTACGATGGATGCTTCTTCTTTTAGGATAGTAATATCTTCTAAGGGCACATCAGGGCTTAACTCATCTTGTAAGCCGTAAATCTCTATAAACTGCTTGTTGAGTTCTTCTTCGTTTTTATGTAACTCAAAAAACTTGTTTTTCCAGAAGTGGCAATAGCTGTCATAAGCTTCTTCTAGGTCTTGCCCTTTGATACGTATGAGTTCGTTTTGTTGGAAATCCCATGAGGTTTCTCTAGAATTCCATTCTGACTTCGAAATCTCTTTTGATTTTTCGACCAAATTTTCAATAACCTCAGAACTAAAGTCAGGATTTGGAGATGGTAAACATGCAATATCTGCAATTTGAAAATTCAAAGTTGGTGCTAACGCATAAAGTAATTCTTGACAAACTAAAGAATTAAGAAATGCAGCGATATAATTTGTTTTTTTTGAGTTAAATAAGGCAGGACCACCAGAATCATACAAAAAACCTTTAGGAATAAATCTTACTCCAAATTTAGCAGATGATATATATGGCCATGTAATGGATGGGAGGAAGTAATATTTTATGTTTACAATAGTTCGAGTATATGATTTGTTAATAGTTTTAGCAAAATCAATTACTTTCTCACCTTCGTTATACCAGTCAATTACATACTCATTACATCCATACCACTTCCTGAACCAACCCCCTTTATTATAAGGAAACCACCTAGCTAATGAAATTTTAGCTACATTATGATTGTCAGAATCATATTTTGAATATTTATATTCTACTTCACTCCAAGTCCTTAAGAATCTTAAATTATTGGATGTTGTCATACCCCTTTTCAAATCACCAGATTCAGGTAATAACTGATTATTAAAAGTCTTAATTAATCCTTGTGACAGCCAGAAAGCTATGGGTGTTCGAGGAATCTTTTCAAAGTTTTTTTGGTTTGCAGTGTAAAACCATCCGCAATTGGGATTTTGTATTGCTTCTAATGTTTTAGGTGCTTGTACTTTTGATCCCTTAAAATCGCTTAATCGAATATAACTTCCTTTGGCACCTTTTATCAATTGATTACGTAATGTAAACGTACAAATAGGAACAGTAGCCCCATCAAAACCAGAGTACTCTAATTGTATAAGGTTATTTATAAAATGTTTAGTAATAATTTCTTCTCGCAACTTTTCATAACTGGAAATAAACATCCATACAAAAGGAGTCATATAACCTGATAAACCATCTTCATTGCACAATTCTAAACAACGCAAAATAAACGTAGCAAATAAATCTGATTTGGTTTCAGGATATATGGCTTCAACATATTGTTTTAAGCCACCTTCCATTCGTGAAGAACTTATATATGGCGGATTTGTAACTACACAATCATAACGTTGCCCTAGTAATTTGTATAATTTGTAAACTTCTTCTTGGCGTTGTGCAAATAATGAGTTTTCTTCAATTGTAAACTTATCTACTTCTTCTGGTTTCACTTGAATCAATGATCCTAAGGCGGCAGCATTTTTAAATTTATTGTCAAATTCAAAGTCTTGATAAAAAGAAATATTAGGTTGTATATTGTCTTTTTCCACCGAACGTAAAAAACGCCTGTTTTTCTCTCGTCCTTTCATTAGTAAAACAAATGAAGCTATTTGAGCTGCACGTTGGTCTATATCTACACCATATAGATTTTTTGTGATAATGAGTTTTGGTATTTCAGAAGGATTGTAGCCTTCTTCTTCATAAATCTTATATAAAACATCAAATGCATAAGCTAAAATGTGTCCCGAACCTACACAAGGTTCAAAGAACTTAATTTCTTCAATACTTTTAGCTACACGCGGTTCTAATTTGTCTGTATAGGTTGGTTTGATGTAAAACTCCAAAGACTCCATCACTTTAGAATTTGGACGAATTTCAGACCAAACTTGACCCAAGGTATTGTCCACCATATACTGTACAATCCATTTTGGTGTAAACAACTGTGATGCAGGCGCTAATTCGTTTTTTGTATATTTCTTTTTAGAACTTATGAGTTTTTCATTTAAAGCAGAAATATAAAATTGATACAACCACCCCAGTATTTCTACCTCTTGGCAATCTTCTATGCTCATTCCTTTTTTAATGTCTTCTATAATGGAAAACTCAGAGAGTAAGTCGTCCGGCAAGAGTAATTCTGCATAATCGTTGATGCGTTCAAACAAAAAGGGAAAGATACTGTGCAGGTGGTTGCAAGCACCAACGAGTAATTCTCTATAGGCTTCGTTTTGTGGGTTAGAGGAGGGTAGTTTACCACTTAGCAAGTCGTAAATGCGTTGGTGATTAACTGGTAATTCGTCAGGTATGTTTCCCGCTTTGGCTTCTTGTAACAACTCGGGTAAAGTAGCATTATTAGCAGGTGAAACAACTTGTATGGCTATGGGTTGGTAGTTGTTTACGTCCATAAAACGCAATGCCACTAAACGGTTGAACCACGTGTAAGCTACGGTATCTATGACTTGAGCTTTGTTGGTTTGGTTAATGGCTTCTTGTAATTTTTGGATATGTCCTGCTTTTTCTCTAAGTTCAGCAGAATCGGTGCTGAGTACTTTTTCCAATTTAGCACCAATTTGGTCTAATAGTTTTATGCGGGCTTGTTGTGCAAAGCGTTTGAGTTGGTTGGTGTTCATACCGTTGTTTTTTTATAGTTGTATGTTACTAGTATCTAATTTTTTGGTTCATTTTATAGGTCATTTATTAGGTCATTTTATGGTTCATTTATTTTACAAGTTTATGCTTAATAGTTGTTTTTCAATAAGTTGATGTTATTTATTGGTTCATTTAATAGGTCATTTTACATTAAATTATGAACTTATAACCCAATTTCCATCTTTTTTTGAACCTTTCCGTTCTACTATGCTTTCATTTTTCAAATTTTTAATGATTCTTTTCACTGTACTTTCACTTACTTCTAATTTTTCACTTGCTTCTTTTTGTGTTAAGTCTTTATGAAAAATTATTAACAATAAAAGCTTAATTGTTCTGTCATCAAACTTTTCCCAAATTTTTCATGAACTGTTTTACCTCTAAGTTGCAAATGGCAAATTTTCATGAATGTTTTATTTAACTATTCTAATTATTTTTAAATTGTTTTGCAATTTCCCAATAGCCTTCTCGGTTGCTGCCTATTCTTTTCAGTACCTTTTTATTTTTCAAATTTTGAATGTGTTTTTGAATAGCAGACTCATTAATTTCTAATTCTTCTGAAAGCTCTTTTCTTGTTATATTTTGATTATTAATGATTAGTTTTAATACGTCCATTTGTCTTTTAGTTAGTTCCTCTTTCTGACCACTCTTTTGACCACCTTTCTGACCACCTTTCTGACCACCCTTTTGACCACCTAAAGAATTGTAGTTTTCGTTAGTAGATGCAGCTATATTGAATTTTACAATTGTAGCGTCAAAACTCATATCGTATTCAGGCACACTTTTGTTATAGGCTTTCCAATTGGATTCAATTTTATCAAATCCAAATCCAGCATTTTCTGCAAGACGTACCATTCTAAAGAGTTTAGAAAGTAAAGGGTTTCTAGGTAAGGAAAGGTCTTTTGCTTTCAGTTCCTTTAAAGGTTTGGGCAAACCACCGGGGTTGTAAAACTCAATATGGTTAGTAAATATACGTATGCGTGCATTGGCGGGTGCAAAATAATCGGCATGCATTAGCATATTCACCAATGCTTCACGAATGGCTTTTAAACCCGGCGATAATTCTTGGCCAAAACCTTGATCGGTAATTTGAAAAGATACATCTACCTTTTGTTTTAAACGCTGAAAACAACCAAAGTAGTAGTCCCATAAGTTTTCATGCTCATCTAAGCGGTAGGTATAGTTTGTTGTTGCATTTGTTATTGAGGTACCGGGGATTTCTAATAAATCAATTCTAAAATCTGCAAAATGCCTTTCAATTTGTTCTCTTTTTCCTAGAAATAACAAGCCTGCATAAGTAAGCTGGTTATCTTCTACAATACGCAGTTTGGTTAAAAATTCATCGTCATCAAAACGGTTGTAGGCTACATCAGGATTAAAGCGCGCCATGTAATTTCTATACTGTTTAAGTGAAGTAGCGTGTATATCTGCTTTGGATGTATTAGGAGCAAGTTCAGAAGTTTTAGTCCCAAAGGTTTGGTCTCTAAACATGCTATCAATTTCTTCTTTAGTAGCCCGTTGGTCTGAGCTACCTCTACGTATAAAGGTGTTTTGTAGGCTATTGTAATAGACAGGTTTGTATTTTGAAACAGGAATATAAAATGCCAAAACTGTTTTGCCATCAATGCTATATTTAGCTTGTTTGGTATCTACAAATGCATTAAACTTTCCTGAACGTATGGAATTAAGTAAGTCTTGTTCTATTTTCTCAGGGTTTTTAAGGCCTTGTACTTCAAATAATTTCCCGTTTTGTTGTATCCCAAACACTAACCAACCACCGGAGGTGTTAGAAAAGGCAGAAATGCTTTCCCATGTATCTTTTGGCAAGCCACCTTTGGCAGATTTTACTTCAAAATCTTCCCATTCTAAGTCGCTTAGTTTAGTTATGAGTTCTTGTTTGGTCATTGGTATTTACAAAATTATTCTGAAATTATTTTTAATTTGGTTAAGGTAAGCTTCTTTAAGCGCTTCTACATAGTCCATTACATCCTCTTCGGTGGATAATTCATTTTTATCAAAATCGATATGAACTTTACTTTTCAGTTTGTACTTGGCTTTAGGTTCTTTGGCTTCACCATTTTTATCTTCTGCTTTAGCAATTAAATCTTGGGTAAGGTTTAAAGCATTGTTATGCAACTCCACTAAATGGTTTTTACTTTGGCGTATATTGGCAATAAAACGTTCGTTTTTCAGACTGTTTTTTCGTTGTATCAAACTCGCTAAAACTTGTTCTTTTTCCGTTTCTTTTAATTTTGAAAAATCTTCTCTTTGTTTGATGTCTTGTATTAAGTCTTCAGCTTTTTGCCCTGCTAATTTCTTTTCTTCTTCAATTAGCTCGATTACTTTTTCGCTTAGTTGGTCTTTAGCGGCTTTAGCTAACTGTATGGCATTTCCCTTGTAGGGTGTTTTACTTTTAATTAAGGTTTTTAGGGTTTCCAATTCGTCACCTTGTATGTATTCAAAATTGGCAGTGTTGCCTTCTAGTAAAGATTTTACTTCATTAAAAATTTTGTACTGCTCCCCATTCATAAATCGTTTAATAGGATCTAGTACATCTTCTTTAGTGTCTAATAATTCATCTTCAAATTGGGTTTGCTGAAGTAAGAAAAAGCTATACTCTTTTCTTGACCATTTTTCTAAGTGTTCAGAAAATTCGCTCAAGGCTTCTAAAAAGGGATAGCTATGTCTTTGTGCCAATAGTTTGTTTACATCTACACTCATTTCTTGAAGTTTCTGCTTAAAAGCAGTAGCTACATCCTTGGCTTCTCTATAAGCACAAGTTTCATCAAAAGCATCTTTGTAAATATCCTTTAGTTTTGCTACAGATTTGTTATCGAAACTTGCTTGTGGCTCTAGGAGTGTGCTATTGTGTTGAGCGCTATTCATTAATGCGCTTAAAACTTCTTGATTTTCTAGTAAATTGGTGTTTTGTGTAAGCTCTATTTTCCCTCTTTTATAAAGAAGCCCCGCCAAGGTCCAAATAGCATTTGGATACCAACCGTATGGTTTTTTTGTAAACTCATTTTTAAGGTCGTTTAAACTTGTACGGTCACTTTGTTTTTTACGTCTATTTATGAGGTTTAAAATTTCAGTTTCCGCTTCTGAAATTACTGCATCATCACCCGAAAATAAGTCTTCTTGCTTAGCATGCATTGTAGTTTTAAGGGTGTCTTCAGAATATTGAATTCCTTTTAACATTCTTAAGTTAGGATAAACGGAAGCCACTAAGTGCTGGAATGCATTAAAAACTTTTGTTTTTCCTTCTGATGTTGGGTTAATTTCTAGTTTACTGCCGTTTACGAAAACTTGTGCTTCTGCTAAGGCTTTGTTTGCTAAGCTTATTAGGTTTTTTTTGCGGGTTACGTTTTGAAAAGATTTTTCTTGAAGAATGCGAAGAATTTGAGGATTATTGCTTGTCCCTCGATTTTGCTTTTCATATTTGGCGGTTTTTATAAACATCCGCAAATCCCTTGAAAAGGTTGAAGCCGGTGAGAGTAGAAATTTTACGCTTGTACTTCCCATAGTTTGGGCTTGAATTACTCCCTCATTTGCTTCATGGTCATTGGTAATTAATTCTATTTCCAATTCTTTTTCTCGTCCAAAAGTCACCCCGTTTATTTTATTGGTAAATTCGTAGGCTTGTTTGTTCTGCAAATAAGTGATACGGTTGTCTTTGATGATTTCATTGAATAAAATATCGTTAAGTAGAGAAGTTACTGCTTGTTCATCAATTTCTGTATCTTTAATCTCTTTTTCAATGTCTTTTTCATCATCGGTAAGGAACTCGTAAATATCTCCATTGCGTTGAATGTAACTTTGATTCTCTAATACAGTTAAAGCTTCTTCAATTTTTTTCTCATGCGCGGCTAAATCTATATTGATATCGTCAATTAGTAAAACTGAAATATTACGTTTGGTAGTTTTAAAACTGTCGAAGTATTTGACGAGAAATAAGGTTTTTAGGACTTTAATTTCAAATTGATCATTGAGGTTTTTTTCTCCCAATAGCAAGGACTGCTGAATATCCCCTCTCAATTCACTTCTTATGCCTTCAAACATTAAATCAAAACTAACTAGGCTTTTCTCATCTTTGTCTTTAATGTGTTTTACAACTTGCTGAAATACCCCTAACATAGAACGCTCTCCAACAGAAGCATGTTTCCCTTGGAACGCATTGTGGTTAGAAAGGGCTATCCTACATTGTTGGAACAAATCGAATTGATAGGGTGCAAATGGATATTTATTGGCAAAATCTGTATCATTTTTATAGCCTTTGAACTGAACGCCTGCTTCAGAAAAAGACAGTAATGACTGTAAATGCGCTTGATTAATTTGATGTGTTTGTTCTAAGCGTTCTTGGTGTTGTTCTTTTTTATCTAACAAACGCTTTTCAATAACTTCATCTACATTAGCTGAGGTTAGCGGTATTTTGTTTTTAAAACGTGCTTGAATTCTAGAAAAATCATTTTGTTGGCTTTTATTCATATCTCCAACAACGGTTTCCATATCTTCCTGAGAGGTAACAAGTATCCATGACTGTCCTTTAGTTTTTGTGGCTAAAGATTCTGCAATGGTCTGAAGGTTCAACATTAATTTTGTATTGTCGCTAATGTATTGTCCTACCTCATCAACAAAAAAATTAAGATGAAAGCCTTTGGGTTTAGTTTGAATATATTCGTTTACTCGATTGGCAAAATCTTCAATTGATTGTTTATGACGGTCCTCAATATCGTCTAAAATATTTTCGTATTTTGATGGGTCTTGATTTTTAATTTTCCCAATGGCACTGGCAATATCATCAGTTACTAAAGGGTCAAAATAATCTATTCTTGCTTCCTGCCAAGGTTTATCGTGTATTTGGTTAAATTCATTTACAAATTTCTCATAAATGTCTTGTTTGTCTAACCACATTTCAAATTCAGCCACATGTGGTTGAAAACCATAATATCCAAGGTGGTCGTAAAAAACTTTATAAAAAACAGAAAGTATAGCATTAGCATCTGCTTTACTTGTAATCTGTGCTTGTTGGTCTATATTAAACAGGACAGATTCTGAAGGAATTTTGGTAGCATTGATGATATCTGCTTTAAGCATGGCATCATCTTCTACCTTTTCAGCAAAAAGCTCTCCTGATTTATAACCATCACATGCTTTATTTTCTAAAACATAGGAAAGTATTTTAAGTAAATGAGATTTACCGCTACCAAAAAAACCTGAAATCCAAACCCCATTGGCTCCTTCATAGTTGTTGTAAGCCTGAAAAAAGTCTCTTACTTTTTTTGCAATTTCATTGGTGATTACGTATTCAGCTACCTCTGTAGATACATTGTCTTTATCGTCTGCCTTTATAACAGTTTCTATGGATCTAGTGATGTCTTTTTTGAAAAAGTCTTTTATCATAATTTTGCTTCTATTTTAAAAATATTGAAAGCTCTGTAGTAATTGTCATCTTTTAGTTTTCCGAAAAGATTGAGTGATTGACCATTATAATCTCCTGGGAAAAAAGCAAGTGTTGGAGCTTCTTTTGCAATATTTTGAAGGTTATTTAATATGTTGTGTGAGCGTATAAAAGGATATACCAAACCTATTCCTGTAAGAAAATAAACTTTTGCGTTGCTATTTTCTATTTTAGATTTTATGTTGGGCATGAGTACTTGGTGAATGTTTAATGAAGATTGCAGCGCTCTAAGGAATTTGTCTTTATTTTTAGCTTTTTCAATTCTAAACATCCGTTCCATACCACCCTTATCTTCTAAAATTTCACATGTTAGTTCGTATAAATTAAGTTCTAAAACTTCAATGCCATTGTTGTTTAGTTTTCTGACTAATAATTTGATCTCTTCACGGCTTTGTATCTCTTGTTTAGCATCATAGGGGGCAATAAAGAAAGGTATTTCACCACCAAGTGCATCTTTATTCAAGAATTCTTTGGTGGAAACCACTTGATACAAGTGTTCAAACATTTTATTTAAACTAGGCATATTCATTGTTTAAACGGTTAATATCAATATCTGACAACAAGAAGAATTTTAGAAACTCAGGATTATCGTTAAGTATAGTGTTTTGAGTTTCGTACTCTAATAATTGTGGTCTTATGATTTTCGATTTTGTGCCATCAATTATATTGGCTTGTGCAAGTATCATAAAACAAACTTGTTTAATTTTATATTGTGTATTTTCAGTTAACTGATCAATTTTTGAGTGTGATTCTGATTTTCTTCTTACAAACGACAAGTAATCACCATCTGTGAGCTCATAATCAAAAACCAAATATTTTTCTCTGACTACTTCAACAACAAAATCGCGAATAAACGCATAGTATTTACAAACAGCTAAAAAAGCAATTTCATTCTGTGCTTTGAAGCTACCTGTTTTTAAAACTGATAGTTGCTCCTCTGTCAATACTTCTAACCATTTTTTGAGCTCGGCATAGATTCTTCTTCCTGTCGCAGATTTACCATTACCCAAAGTTAACTCAAGTTCATCTAAGCTATCTTTATTTTGCCAATTAGCAATCAGAACCAAATCTCTGGTTCTTAACGAAGTAGCGGTGAATGAAAATTTATATTGACTTGTCATGCGTTCTTCATTTTATAAGCTACATCATACTCTCTCTCAAAAGGCATCTGAAGTTCTGCAAGATGCTCTGGTATAGCCAATGCCCAAGATACATAGTAATAGGCTAAGGCTTGGTAGCCGGTCATTTTTTTATCAATGGATGGTACGCTGTAATTATTTTTCTTTGGGTCGATTCCTGCCATGCCTAATTTTGCAAATTCGAAAGCTATGCTTTTGATTTTGTCTTTCGATTTTCCTTCAAAATAGGATAATGCACCAAGCATATACATAACTACAGATGTGTTTAGGTTTTTATCCTCATGGTTGGCAAGAAACTTTTTCATGTTTCTTTGTTGAGAAGAATCTAAGTCTTCTAAACCAAGAGGATCTTCTAGCATTGCAGCTAAAGCTTCATCTACATTTTTTTGGTCATTTTTATTTTCAGGAACTAATTCGAAGTAAGGAGATAAACCAATATCTTCCGACCAATGTTTGAGGATTTCATATTCTTCTCCTGGTGCACGATCTAAGCGGTACTCTATAAATTCATCGTACAGCTCATTTGCTAATTGTTTTTCTGAAAGTGTTGCCTGAAATCTGTCTTCTAAATTGATACCATACAAATCTTTGTACAACTTGGCATTTGTCAAGTTCAGTATTTTCGACTTACTAATGACTTTTTTTGGCATTATCTCCACTATTTGTTTGTCTGTATTGGCTTGAATACTTTCTTCCAATAGTTGTAATAAAGACAAGTATTGTAAAGGGCGTAAGACTTCATGGTTTTTAAAGATGTAATCTTCAATAAACAAATCAATTGGTGTATTGTACATGTGCGAATTACTTCCCTGAAATAGCTTATCGAAAAGTGTATTTACCACCTCAGCTGTTAAACCACTTTTTATTAGTTTCTTCTTTTGCTTATCGTAATTGAGGTGAAATCTGTTTTTATAGCCATTGTCTGAAACAAATAGGAAGTTATTATTTTCAGCGCGTGCTTCTATCACCAACTTTAGGTGGTATAGTTCGTGCATGGCCAAGTGAGGTGTGTAATTGTTATTTCTTTTTAGCATTAACTCATGCTCACTTAAATTTTGGTATTCAGCGATTCTAATTTTTGCAGGAGTTTCAAGTTCTTCAACTTCCTTGACTAGTATTTTCTTTTCTGAAAGGTATTCTAGTTCAGCTTTTAGTTTACTTACCTCAGCTTTAATTTCTTCTTGATTTTGCTCTATGCACTTTAGTGCGGAAGCTTTTATCAGTCGATTATTTTGATCCTGAACATTTGGTTCTGGATTAGCTTTTGCACATTCAATTCCTGTGTTGAAAGCCTTTGAAAAATCATCATTATTGTAATGAACCAATGCTAGGCTATGCAACGCATTTGGAAAATCAGGTTTTATCTTTAATGCTTCTCCAAGGAAATTAACTCCTTCTTTGGTGTGTCCTTCTTTGCACAATAAGGATCCTATGTTTGTAAGTGAAAGGTAATCTTCTGAATTGTATCTCAATGCTTGGTTCCAATACGATAGCGCAGTTTGAATGTCTTTTGCTTTGTATTGGAGGTTTCCCATAAGTGTAAGCGCATGTTGATTTTCGGGATTCCACCTGAGTGCGTTTAAGACATATTCTTCAGCGAGTTCCATTTTGTCCTGGACAAAATAAATCTGTCCTAAAATTCTGTTTACTTCTGAGTGGCTTGGTGATTCACTTAGAATTTCCTCAGCTAGTTTTATCGCTTCTTGATACTTTCCGTTTTCACTTAAGTGAACTAATCTTCTGAATTGATTATTGGGTGTGTTTTTATCTGAAACTTCTATGATGATTTCGTCTTCAGTTATGCTTAACTTATCTATTCCCTCGTAGTTATTTCGGATGTATTCTTCTAGCTGATTATCGGTGTATTGCTCGATATTTAGAAGCTCTTTGAGGTTAGATTTGTTTATTTTGTATTGCATTTTGTGCCTATTGCTGATGGATTACTATAGAATAGGCTAATTTACATTATTTTGGTTAAAGTTGTGTTCTTTTATTGTGGGATTTTTATTTATATGCTAATGTGCTAATTTGAAAATATGCTAATATGCTAATGTGCTAATTTGATGATTTGAAAATTTGAAAATTTGGTGATGTGTTAATATGCTAATGTGCTGATATGCTAATTTGATAATGTGCTAATTTGATGATTTGAAGTTTTGGTGATGTGTTAATATGAAAATATGCTAATGTGCTGTTATGCAATTTTGAAGATTTTGTAGTGGAGTTTATTGGAGAACGTTTTGGCGCTTGGCGCAGTGGTGGTTTTCGAGGCACTTTCTTGTCGGCTTGCACTAAATTTACCTAAAAGCACAAAGCTTGAATTTACCACTTGCCCCGCCATAAGTTATATACGCTGTTTTGCTTAGTTATTTTCTTTTTCTTCCATTAGCTCTTTTTCCAACTGTTTAATACGCACATTCAAACTATCATTACGTACTATTAAATCATTGTTGTCGTATAGTAATTGGATTTTTTCCTTATCAAATCGATTTTCGCCAAAATATTTACCAAACAAGAATGAACCGCCTACAAGAGTGAATATTATGCCGCCTAATGCAAAATAATTAATTCTTTCCCAAAGAGTCTTTTTCGACTTAACTGTGTTTAATTCTTGGGTCAATTCATTAATTCTCTTATAATCTTCAACGTTAACAATTTTTTCAATTACTCTTAGTGGTTCTTCTGTAATCTTGGGTTTCTGATTTTCAAGTATAAGTTCTTCAATTCGTGTATCTAACAAGTTGAGAAGCTCTCCTTGTCCACTTTTCCAAGATTTGATATACGGTTCAGAACCCATTCCACTCACATAGAAAGAAGGAAAAAAGCTGATTCTGTCAACTTCACCTGAATAAGTGAACTTATTTGGGAAAGCTTTTTCAAGATATAATTTGGTCTTGCGTTGAATGTCATCAAGTTCCTTCTTGTCATTATACCTAAGCCTTTCAGTTCTTTGCTTTAGCTCTTTTAACTTTTCAATCATTTAGCTTAATTTTTCGAAAAGAAGTCGGTTGTTTTTTTACTTTGTTCCTTTATATGTTCTGCATAAAAGTCGGAAAAATAGAGATAACCTGCAACTATATCTTGAACTTCACTCAAGCTAATTCCATTATTTTCCGCAAGTTTTCTTAATTCTTTGGCTCTACCTTCATCAAGGGTGTGGCTAGCGAAGATTTTGTCTTCGCCACCAAAACGAGTCCGTAAAGTCTCTAATATGCCGAATTTGTCAATCTTTTCTTGGTCTGACATATTTGTCGTTTTTAATTGAGCACAACGTTTTGGCGCTTGGCGCAGTGGCGGATTTCGGAGCACAAAACTGTCAATATACCACAAAAGTTGATGCGAGGTAGAATGTTCAATTAACCACGTCACCCGCCATTGAGCCAAACGCCTGTTATGAACTGGCTTTCTTTACTTTCATAATAACTTTTGAGATTTCATCATAGTCAGTCGGTTTGATTATGATTGAAATATATGTGCTATTAATTTTTCTTAAATTAAGTGATTCTATTATTTTGTTATTCCCTGTCAGTATCACTATCTTTTTATTGATATTATCATCAAGTTTTTGCAGTTGTTGAATTAATGAATAACCATCCAAGTCACTTTTTGAGGATAAATCTATGTCGATGAAAATTACTTCAAAACATACTATTTCAGTTAACGTTGCCGACTGAGAAGAGGGAAACACTTGAATATTTAGAGCATTTTCAAAATTTAAAAGGTTGGCTGCACTAAATGCTCCACTAACTGATTGATATTCGTTTTCAAATATTGCTATATTCATAAAATAAAGATTTTTAATTGTAATTTCAAAACAAGTTTAGTGTCATTGTCAGCCGCAAGAGCCTGGTATAGAATATTCATATCCTCTAAAGTTAATTTTATTGTGTAAAGTCCGTGGGTTGTTCTACGCATTATTTCATTTCGGTCATCCGACATCAAGTCATTTATTAATTTATCCAAATCTTGCTTCGATAGTCTGTGGTCATTGCTAAAATTTATTTCTAATGCTGATTCTGATACTGTAAACTGACATTCAACAAACTCTCTTTTATATTTTAGCATATTATTAAGCCAATCGGATAGAAATAGTTCAAATCCTTCCTCATTTAACTTAACGAATTTCTTTTCCTCCTTAGGGTCTATTGTAACATTGATTTCAATATTTGGGAAAAAGCTATAAACATTTCTTTTTAATATAGTAAAAACACGTTCTATTGAAATATCATCTAGTTTAGTATATACAAAGGGATTGTTGCTCTTTTCAAGCATATTATTTGCTCGCTCTGTAATATGATTTAATTCATTTCTTGAAGTTTCAGCTTCTTTAAATATCAATTCTTTAAAAGAACTTTTCTTTTCTTCTGTAATGCTGTCAAAATTTTCTAACATTTTAATTAAGTTTGAAAATGGTCCGAGCCTGTTTCTAATGTAATGCATTGTTTTGTTAGCTCTATTTACATATTGGCTTCTTTCTGAAAGTCTATTAATCTCTTCGTTTCTAAAATCTTGCAATTTTTTTTCACTCAATAAAATGTTAGATATTTTTTTGAATGCAGGTTCTAGAGTCCGATTGAAGAAACCTATTACCAAATAATAAACAGGCAATGGTGTAGAAGATATTATTGCATATATATATTCTTGATCTTCAACCTTAGAATAGATGAGTAGATTATTGTACTTCTCTTGACCATCAAGAATTAATTTAACATTCATAATACTTTTTTTACTCCGTATTTCTTCAATTATATTTTCTTCTTTAATACTAAATGACCAAATAAAAGATGACCCATTTGTAATAACAAGTTTATCAGCCTTAATTGAATGAATTGTAAAACAAATTATATCATCAATTTTTATTTTCTTAGTATTCTTATGGATTACATTAATTAACTGTTTGTATATTTTGTGTGGTCGCTTAATCTCTTCTTTCTTAAGATAAAAATTGTCCACAGTTGCATTCAATTCTTCTCTAAATACCCTGATTTTTAATCTCAATTCCGTATAGCCATTAATTAACCATAGGAATATTATCGAAGCTAAAGGAAATAAATTCTTTAAAATAAAATCCCCGTCAGCTTCACTGTTGTGATAACAGATTAGAAGAATGTAAGTGACAGTCGTGTATACATATAATGCAATGGATTTTTTTGTGCCCGAAAAATTTATACTATTAATAATTGGTAGAATAATAAGCGTAAAAATCAATATTTGACTCGGGTCTTTGCCCATTAGAACAAAATTGATAAACAAAAAGTCGTTTAGTAGTCTTAGTTTGTCTCTTTTGTCAAACTTTACAAATAGGAATAAATACAAAATTGTTACACCTATATAAACTAGAATATTGAATAAATTACTTTGCGAAAGGATTATTAAATAGCAATACCCAACTAAAACTAGTCTAAATAGGATAGAGTTTATTTTTCTTTGGATATAATCCATTATTTCGTGTCCCTTCATTTTTGTGAAATCTTGTCTGAAATTTTGAAATAAAAAAAGTTTATTATGAATGAGATAAATAAAAGCTTTCCAATAATTATGACTATTAGTCCAATCAAACTTAAAGGTTCAACTTTTAAATCATTTTCGATGTCAGCAAATAAAGTAAGAACATTCATTATGTGATTAATTAAGGAATACTGTGAATAATTCTCATATGTTATGTCAAATATAGCTAATGAATCTATAGGGGCTGGTAACAAAATGAAACAAGTGATAACAAATAATAATGTTAATCCTAAAAGTAATCTTGTGATTGATTGTCCTAAATATAAAAAAACAGTTTTGGGGTATTGTAAGTAATTCTTGCTTTCGAGAATTTGTTTGATTTCTGATTTATGTTTTCGAGTGATGAACCAAGTCCTATCGTGTTCAGGTAGCTCTCTTGATGTAACGGATGTTATGTATTGTAAAATTGATATTTGTTGATTTGAAGGCAAGGGGTCAATTAGCTGTTCAATTTTAGAATAGTTGTAATTGTCATATCCATAGTCAGCTAATTTTATTGTTTCAATGTATGAGTCAACAAATTGTTTAATGTCCTTGTAAAGTCCATCGGATTGAGATATTTTTACTTTCAACTTTACAATGTTGTAAAGTATATTGCTTTTCTCTGATTCACTTTTTGAATGACTTAGCTTTTTGTATTCTTCTTTGATTATATCTTCAACTGTCATTTTCGGTAGCATTTTTTAAGCTTGTGCATAACTAGTTTATATTCCCAACTTATATCTGTTTTAACAACTGATAGAGGCTAATAAACTTAGTTAAGTTAATCAATCACAATTATTATATACTACAATATTAAGCATTTTATTGTAGATATTAATTATTAATATGATACCCA
>JBHYFG010000025.1:0-29792 GCA_051859645.1 Psychroflexus sp.
CGGCAAAGATACCACCTTTTTTAAACATAAAACAAGAAATTATTGAAAATAATTTTAAAAAAAAGAAAACGACTGAAAATCAAAAAGCTAGGCTTTGCCTAGCTTTTTAAAAAATGTGATTTTTAGTGTAAATTATCTTTTAACAAGTTTTTTTACGGTCTTAGATTGTCCAGAAACGACTTCAACTATATATATACCTGTATTTAGAGTTGAAATATCTATCGTTCTTAAATTTCCATCTCTATGTGATTCCTTTACAATAAGCCTACCGTTCATATCATATATATTGATAGAGGCTTCAGTAATCAAGCTATCAAACTGGATGGTAAAGGAAGAAGAAGCAGGATTTGGATACATCGTAATTGGCAACTGCTGAATAGTATCAACCGATAAAACAGCTGTTCCATCGCAAAACTCTAGTCCAAAGTTATTAATAACTCCACCGTCTTCGTCCATCACATCTTCAACAATTAGTGTCCATTCGCCTTCAACAGTATCGTTTATGAAAGCACTTAATGGATTTAGCGGTTGTAAAGTTCCAACAATAGCAGGGGTATCTGGATTACAGGTAAAAACCTCAGCAGAATCATCAAAAATAACGTTGATGTCTTGGCCACTATCACAAATTTGATCGATCAAGACGACTTCCGTGCCAGATGGGCTAACTAGTTTTAAAATTAAATCACCTACATATGTATGCTCAATATCCACATGAACCCTCAACTTAGAAATTTGGTCAACATGTCCGTCTTCAATAAATATACTTGCTTCGTAAGTTCCGGCTTGACTTTCGTCAATATCTATTGGAGTATCTGTTGAAAATTCTACCGCTACACAAGTAAGTGTTTCGGTTGTAAAGCTTCCCACTGTAGGTTCTCCTTCTAAGCAGTCGTTGATTGGTATTACTCTCCAAAAATACTCCGTTTCAGGCATTAATTCTGGTGTATTAAAACTTGGCGAAGTAACATTCTCAGAAAGTAGAACTGTATTGAAATCGTTTGTGAAAGACAACTCAACTAAATATTCTTGTGCCGTTGAAACTGCCGTCCATCGTAAACGAGGATTAAGTCTAATGTCTGTTTCAGCATCTTCAGGTGAAATAAATGCTAACTCACCAAAAGCTTCGTCTTCCAAAATAACAACAGTGAAAGGCCTTGAAATTAAATCGCTCCCGGAACTTGCACTAATAGTAAAATTATAAGCTCCAGCCTCGACTGCGGAAAGATTTGAAAGTTCAAAAGTAATTGTTTCATTAGATGAAGAAGAATCAACTGAAAATTCCACTTCAATGTCTTCTGGCAATCCATTTAGTGTAAACTCTACCTCATCCTCAAAACTTGGTATCGTTTGGAAGTTAAATTCAAATTCTGCCCCATCTTCTGGACAAACTTCAAGTCTATTATTTGTAGCTAAAATATTAAATGGAGCTTCACCAACACCTGTTACTACAATTGCAAAGTCTTGGCTTCCTCCAGTTAAGTTTCCTTTGTGGGTAACTTGAATGGTATATTCTCCTTCTGGAGCCGCTACATGAATTTTTTCGATATTGTCTTTAATATTGTCGCCAGTTCCAGTTGAATATTGAAAAATGGCAGGCCTTATAAGGTAAGGGAAAAACTCCGTTCCATTTTCGTCAAAAATTCGAAGGTCTAGATCGTTTACTAAGATTGCATCAGTTGGATTTACAACACCAGATTGTTGTACTTGTCCAGCAGGATCGTTCCATGCTATTGTTACTTCAATAGGAATATCTCCTCCTAAAGCTGTAAATGTTTCTGTGAACGTAGCGTTGTTTTGAAGCGTAATATCGTCAAAATAAGCTGTAAATCCGTCATTTAAAATTACTTCAGCAGCTGCCTCAGCATTTAACAAACCAAAACCAAAACGAACGTCTGGTCCAGGAGCTCCTTGTCCGGCTGGAAGGGTTGTTCCTGTAAGTAGTGCTTTTACTTGATGAGACTTCATGTAGTCGTCATACAAATCGAAATAAAGTTGTTGTAACAACATTACCGTACCAGCAACCACAGGGGATGCCATAGAAGTTCCTGATGAAGGTCCAAAAGCGTTATCGGCGCCTGGATAAGTGGAAGTCACATTTGTTCCTTTGGCTGTAATATCTGGTTTCACTCGAAGATCGTCTGTTGGACCGTAGCTACTTGTCTGGCTTAACTGAACACTTCCTGGCCCAGTATATTCATTTACTTGTAGTGCATTTGCTACGATCAGCGCATTTTTGGCCACTTGACGTCCCGTAATTAAATCGAATCCGTTGGCATCTGGATTATGAGCAGGGTTATTATTCCTACTGTTACCAGCCGCCATAACAGGTAAGTAGTAGGGTGCAGAATTCGTTATTAAATCTATACTTCTTGCTAAACTCAAATAAGCACCAAACTGCCAAACCTGTAATTGACCAGGATTTAAGCCATAGGAATGATTAGAAACAATCATCCCGTTTCCGGCAGCGTTTTGAATTTCTGGAATATCATTAAAAAAATCCCAACCCAAGACTGAGCCGTTAAATGCCATCCCTTTAGCAGAGGCATTTCCTGCACCAGAAGCAATCATGGTTCCAGTTACGTGTGTAGTATGTTGAAGTGGATTTGCAGGTGCGTTATCCATGTGAGTAACACGACCAACAAGTGCCTGATGCGTAAGTCTAGCTCTTCCGTCGTCCCATACACCTGCTAAAACTCCTGATCCATCAAGGTTTAGCCCTAAGCTCCCCCCTTGATATAATTGGTTTACCCTAGACATGGTGGCTGCACCAGCATTAAAGGTAGTTACATAATATAATGTATTGTCTTCCGCTATTCCTTCTAAGTAAGATTTTACACCATTTTCATCTTCAAGAACAACATCAATATTATTGTCTAATGCATATCTGAATGCTCGTTTTTTATTTTCGTCAAATTGCTTCTTTAGCTCTTTAGCTTGTTTTTTGATTAATTGCTGGTCGTAGGAGTTTATAACACGTTCGTTTCCTTTCTGGACTTGTCCAACTACAGAAAATGTCATAAATGCACCAACTACAAATGTAAAAAGGTATTTCATATTCATTTTGCATTATTTTTGGGGCAATTTAATAAAAATCTATTTTAAACCATTATTTTTGCGCATATTAAAGATAAAATTAAGTTTTGAGTTATATTTGTCAACTAAATTAAGCCTATGAAGTTTATTATATCGAGTACTGAATTATTGAAAAAATTGCAATTATTGGGAGGGGTAATCAATTCCAATAATTCAATGGAAATATTAGACTATTTTCTTTTTAATATTGAAGAAAATCAGTTACAAATTACTGCCTCAGATTTAGAAACTACTATGTCTGCTCGCGTAAATGTAGACGCTGATTCAAATGGAAAAATTGCCGTCCCTGCTAAGTTATTATTAGATATTCTAAAAAAGTTTCCAGAGCAACCACTTACTTTTTTAGTTCAAGATAATTTTCAATTAGAAATTGGTTCTAATTACGGGAATTACGAACTTGCTTATGCAAATGCAGAAGAGTTCCCTGAAGCAGTAGGAGTTGAAGATCCATCTAGTACTGTTATTTCAGCGGATATTTTAGCTACAGCAATTAATAAAACAATTTTTGCAACAGGAAATGATGAACTTCGTCCTGTGATGAACGGAATTTTCTTCCAATTTTCCCCAGAAGCATTAAAATTTGTTGGTACTGATGCTCATAAACTTGTTAAGTATGCAAGAGAGGATGTTAAGGCTACAGAAAATGCAAACTTCATTATGCCTAAAAAACCTCTTAACTTGCTTAAGAATATTTTAGCTGGAGATGAGGCTGATGTTTTGATAGAATACAACGAATCCAATGCAAAATTTACATTTGAAAATTTTGAACTTGTTTGCCGATTAATTGATGGGAAGTATCCTAATTACGAAGCTGTAATTCCGAAAGAGAATCCAAATAAACTTGTAATTGACCGCATTCAATTCTTGAATTCAGTGCAGCGAGTTTCTATATTTTCTAACAAAACTACACATCAAATAAGATTGAAAATTGCTGGTGCTGAGCTAAAAATTTCAGCAGAAGATATTGACTACTCCAATAAAGCTGAGGAACGATTAACTTGCGATTATCAAGGTGATGATATGGAAATTGGCTTCAACTCAAGGTTTTTAGTCGAGATGCTATCTAATCTTACATCGACTTCAATTCAGTTGGAAATGAGTCTTCCAAATAGAGCTGGAATTTTAACTCCGATTGATGGTTTAGAAGATGGTGAAAAAATAATCATGCTTGTAATGCCGGTTATGCTTAGTAATTAATTTTTCTAGTAAATACAAAAATCGAAAAATAGCTTTCCTTTGTCGGATAGCTATTTTTTTTTAGATAAAGATCGTGATATTGTTTAAAAAGTCTTCATGTCTTGTCACAACTAATCAGCTCCCGTTTTTTAATACCATTTATCAATTGAAATTTCCATAATAAAACACTCTTCATCCCTTTCTTTTTCGTTATAAAAGGAACCATAGCTAAAGGTTATGCTTGATTTTTCTAATTTACATGAAGAAAAAAATCATCGCTTTCTTTTTTCAGTAATTTCAACTAATAACTGATATAAGGCTGTGAATAATTTGCATCCCGTACGTACGGGACGGAAATTGTGAACAAGTAAATTCATGGAAAAATGAATGAGCTAAATAGCATCATTTGATGGTTAAATAGGTATTAACCCTCAAATAAAATAGATTTTTCAAAATAGATGAATTATGGCAATTAATTTTCTAATACAAAATCTTGGTACAGCTTAATTTCTTCTTCAGTTGAAAGTAACTCTTTCACGCCTAAATTTAATTGCCTCATAGACAGACTAAAACTTCTATTGGTTTGTAGTATTGCGCTTATAGTTGCCTCATCATAAGATGCTTGCATAAGTAACTGGGTTAAATAGTGAACCGATTTAGTATCTTTTTCAATAATTTTATAGGCACTCTTTACCAAAAGCGCTAGGTCTGTTTTATTGTCCATTACTAATCCATCGTAACTTTTAAAGAGTTTTTTTGCTTGTTTCTTTAGCCTGTGAATGATCTTTTTTACAGAAGGATCTTCTGAACTAAACAATACATCAATTTCATGATTAACATCCTTCAAGGTCTTTGCGGAAGCTACTAAAAAACGAGTGGCGTTTAGAAGGCTATTTAATCGTGAAGATTCATTTAAGCTCATTTCCCTAGATTGAAGCTTTGCGGCGTAAACAAAAATTTCGGATTGCAGGCGACGAATCAATGCGTATATTTTTACATCATTAGAAAGCTTTCGTTTTTTAAAATACATCCTTTTTTCAGCTGAAAAAACTTCATTACTTTTTATTTGTAAAACTTTCATTTCAAAAAATATAACTAGCTCCAGAAGACTTTTTAATTCATTTTCTAAAGATGAAATCCCTGCTTCTACCACTTCGGGTGTTGTTTTATGTAAATAAAGTGTGGTTGTAGTATGCCTTTCCGGAATATACTTTTCAATGAGCGAGGAAAACCAGTTAGAAAAAGGGAAGAAAATAAGAATCCCTAATACTTTAAATAGTGTATGAAAAAGCGCTAATGCAATAAGCGGCTCGTCTTTTAATTTGAAAAAATCGAGTACTAAATAATTCAGCGGTATAATCAGTACAAAAGCGACAATAGCAGTGACTAAGTTAAACACAACATGCACGGCAGCAACTTGTTTTTTAGCTATACTTCCTCCAATTGTTCCTATTACAGCGGTCATGGTTGTTCCTAAATTTGCCCCGATTACCATAGAAGAAGCTGCATAAAAATCGATAACATCGCCGTATAAAGCAGTTAAAATAATTGCCATTGTTGCTGAGCTCGATTGCATAATTGCTGTAATTACAAATCCAATAAGGGCAAACAAAATAATGGGATAATTACTTAAAGAGCTTAAATCTAGAATATGTGTAAGTGCTTCGACACTGGATTTCATATACTCAAGTCCCAGAAACAGAAACCCAAAACCAACTAACAATTTGCTGTAATTAGATGCTTTGGTTTCCCTACCTAAAAAAATTAATCCTAAACCTCCCAAACCTATAAAAGGCATTGCAAAAGCTTGAATATCTACTTTAAAACCAAGTGTAGCTACGATCCAGCTAGTAAAGGTGGTCCCTAGATTTGAACCTAAAATAACACCAAATGCGTGACGCAACTGCATGATTCCCGCTCCAACAAAAGCTAAAACCATAAGAATGACAGCGGAACTTGACTGTAAAATTGCTGTCGAAAAAGTGCCTGTTAATAATGCTCTAAAGGTGGTTGAAGTATGCTTTCTAATAAATTTTTTAAAGGCATTTCCAGAAATGAGCTTAAGAGACTCCTCCATTAAGTAAATCCCAAACAAGAAAATTCCGATTCCTGCTAATAACATCCAAACATCAAACTCCATAAAAAAAAATTAACTACTAAGATATGAAAATAAACACACATAATTCATTCTACAAAAATTCAATTATAAAAGAAGACATTTACAAGCGTTATAAATCTAACTCGAAATATTAAGGTGAAATCGAAAAAAAGCTCCCTGTAAAAGTTTTTTCAACAAAATAATAGTCACAAAATCACCCTAATAAAACACTCTGTTTTTCCTTTCTATTACATTACAAAAATAAAATGTAGCTAAGGTTATGCTTAATTTTTCTAATTTACATAAAGAAAAAAATCACCGCTTTCTTTTCCCGTAATTTCATAAAACAACTCGTATAAGCTACAAACTGAAAAATCATTTCAAAAAACAAGATGTTCTTCTACCAATAAAAAGCCGTTTTAAGCGTTGTAATACTTTAAATAAATAGCTCGTAAACAGAAAAAAATTAATTTTAATAAAAAATGAAAAAAAAGAGTTGGTTTGCATTTTTAGTGATCATCACATTAGTTACTAGCCATGTATATGGCCAAGATTTTACAGACCTAGATAAAAGTCCTATGGACGCCGTAATGGCAAGAAATGAAGACAACTCTCCTTTGGTCAGGGTAATTTACAGTAAGCCCAAAAAAAGAAATAGAAAAATTTTTGGCGAACTAGTTCCATATGGTGAAGTGTGGCGAACCGGTGCAAATGAAGCTACCGAAATTAAATTTTACAGCCACGCAAGCATTCTTGGTAATCCCATTAAACCTGGTACTTACACCCTATTCACTATTCCTCATCAAAACCATTGGGTATTTATTTTAAATCGAAAAAGTCAGTCTTGGGGAACGGATAATTACGACGAAAAAAACAATCTTTTAGCAGTTGAAGTACAACCCAAAAAAACAGCCACTAATATTGAAGATTTTTCGATAAGCTTGCGTCCGTTAAAAAAGGGAGCAAGTCTATTATTGGGATGGGATGACACTTACATTGAAGTTCCTATCCATAAAGAAGAGCAGGAAGATAAAAAAGAATTGACTGAACATGAAATTTTGTTAGAGGAAGTGAAGAAGGAGAAAAATAAAAAGCGAAAAAAGTTTTTAGGTATATTTTAATGAACAAAAGCATCCTATATCAATAAAACTAATAAATAGTTTCTTTCTTGATTTTATGTTGTTAAAAAAATAAAGCGTAGCTATGGCTATGTAAGATTTTTTGCCTAATTAAATCAACAAATAATTCAATTTATTTTAGTCTCATTTTAAGATTCAATTGGTATTACAAAATCAAGTGTCTTATTGTTGTTGAAGAACTTTTTTGTAATATGCAAGATTTTTCTTCACTTCATTTGACATTTCAGGATTTTGAATATCCGTATATTTTTCCATGGTCGCTAAAATAGTTTGAGCCACTAATAATCGAGCCAGTGGTTTGTCGTCTGAGGGAATACAATACCAAGGAGCATGGTCAAATGAACTCTTCGACATTACTTCTTGGTATACATTTTGGTAATCTTGCCACAATTTTCGCTCGGATATATCGGAAGGTTCAAACTTCCAGTTTTTCTTAGGATTTTTTAAGCGTCTTAGTAGTCTATTTCTTTGTTCCTCTTCCGAAATATGAAGAAAAAACTTGAGTATAATGCATCCATTGCTTGCAATATGTGCTTCAAAATTATTGATTTGCTGAAGTCTATTCTCCCAAAAATCCAATGGAATATCATCTACATTCTGTATACCGGGAATATTTTCGTTGAGTACAATTTGGGGATGAATTCTGGAAATTAGTACGTTTTCGTAATGCGACCGATTAAAAACTGCATACTTTCCACGTTCTGGTAAAACACAATAATGCCTCCACAAAAAATCACGTTTAAGTTCATCTTCAGAAGGCTTTTTAAAACTGTAAGAGGTAACTCCTCGTACATTAAAATCTTTAAAAACTTCCCGAATTAAACTATCTTTTCCAGAGGTATCCATTCCTTGAAAACACACTAAAACACTGTATTTAGAATGTGCGTACAAAGTGTTTTGCAAGTCGCCTAGTTTTCTTCTTGTTTTTCTTAAGTATTTCTCGATAGTGCGTTTTTTATCGACAGTTTCAATTTTTGTCGGAAAACTAGCTAAATCAAATTCCTTCCGCACAAGAAACTGATCTGCTGAAAATTGATGTACTACTCCTTCTTCCATTTGCTAAAATTATTCACTCTCCTAAAACCATTAAACAGTTCAAATCATATGTTCAATTGAAAATGGCATTTGTTATGGTGTAATTACTTCTAAAAGTAAGCTTTTTTCTAGGAAATCAAAAATTACCAATAAAAAATTCAGCTAAACTTTTGTATGTCATAAAATCTTTAAACCTCGACAAAAAAACAAAAACTTCACAATTCCTTGATTTTTGATATGTGCTTCACCGACTTTTTGTAGGAATATCTTCCAACGAAAAAACTAGGATGAAATTTGGCTAAAGCCATTAATACCTATTTTTTATCCCCGATTTAAAAATCGGGGCTATTAATTTCAAATTCTGTCTAATAATTCAATCCCGGGGGATGGTATGATTATAAAAACAGCTAATGATAGATTTAAAACTTGAAAAGCTGAAATGACTCGCTATAAAATCTTAATCATTTAGTTTGTCTTTCAAAAATAATCCTGTGAAGGATTGTTTTGTTTTGGCAACTTCTTCTGGTGTTCCTTTTGCAACAATACTTCCACCGTTTTCACCTCCTCCTGGTCCAATGTCGATAATATAATCTGCACATTTAATTAAATCTAAGTTGTGTTCAATTACAATCACAGAATGTCCATTTTCTAGCAATGCATTAAAGGATTTGAGTAGTTTGTTGATGTCATGAAAATGTAATCCCGTCGTTGGTTCATCAAAAATAAAAGCCGTGTTTTGCGCTCTACTTCCTTTAGTTAGAAATGAGGCCAATTTTATTCGTTGTGCTTCCCCACCTGACAATGTAGAAGAGCTCTGCCCTAATTGAACATAACCAAGTCCAACATCTTGAAGCGGCTGAAGTTTTTTCGCAATTTTATCCTGCTTATGTTTATTAAAAAACAAGATGGCATCGTCTATAGTCATGCTCAGAACATCAAATATAGAAGCTCCTTCAAACTGAACTTCAAGCACTTCTTTTTTAAAGCGTTTTCCTTCGCAAACATCGCATTCTAAATGCACATCTGCCATAAACTGCATTTCGATGGTCACTTCTCCTTCACCTTGACAATTATCGCACCTACCACCATCGACATTAAAACTAAAGTGTTTCGCCTGAAAATTCTGTATTTTAGATAACTTTTGCTGAGCAAATAAGCTTCGGATATCGTCGTAAGCTTTAATGTAGGTAACAGGATTGGAGCGAGAAGACTTACCGATAGGGTTTTGGTCTACATACTCAACTGCTTCAATATGCTGGTACTTTCCTGAATAAGCGCTTAAGGCTCCTATTTTTTCGCCGTATCCGCCTGTATGTTTTTGTAAGATTGGGTAAATATATTCTTTTACAAGCGTAGATTTTCCAGATCCTGAAACACCTGTTAAGCAAGTTAAGACACCAAGCGGTATTTGTACATCAACATCTTTTAAGTTGTTTGCGCGCGCGCCTTTTATTTCTAAGAAGCGAGAAGATGTTCTTCGTTTTTCAGGAATTAAAATGCTTCGCTTGCCATTCAAATAAGAAGCCGTTAAAGTGTCTAATTGTAAAATCTCCTTGTATGTTCCTTCTGCGACCAAATAACCTCCATAAGTTCCTGCCTCTGGGCCAATATCTATAATTTTGTCGGCTTGCCGCATAATTTCCTCGTCATGTTCAACTACAATTACCGTGTTTCCTAAATCGCGAAGATGCTTTAGTACAGCAATTAAGCGTTCATTATCTTTGGAATGCAATCCAATCGAAGGTTCATCTAAAATATACATAGACCCAACCAAACTACTACCTAAAGAAGTTGCTAGATTTATCCGCTGGGATTCCCCGCCTGATAGGGTATTGGATTTCCGGTTCAAGGTTAAATAATCTAAACCTACCCGACTAAGAAAATCCAGTCGGTTATTAATTTCTTTAAGCAATCGCTCTGCAATTTTCTGATCGTGTACACTCAGCTTAAGGTTTTCAAAAAGAGGTTTTAATTTGGCAATGGGTAAGTCTACAAGTTCGGTAATCGAATAACCTTCAATTTTAACATAAGAAGCTTCTTTTCTGAGTCTTGTGCCTTTGCAAGTTTTGCATTTGCTCTTCCCTCTGTAACGCGAAAGCATGACTCGATTTTGAATTTTATATGCTTTGGCTTCAATTTCTTCAAAAAACTTATTAATCCCTACAAAACCACGTTTTCCTTCCCAAAGAAATTCCTTCTGCGCATCTGATAATTGATAGTATGGCTTATGAATTGGAAAATCGTATGTATCTGCAACAGCCACAAGTTTTTCTAAGTACCATTTCATTTTTTCGCCTCTCCAAGGAAAAACTGCTTCTTCGTAAACACTAAGTGAAGTATCGGGTACAACTAAGGTTTCATCAATTCCAATAACATCGCCATATCCCTCGCATGTTGGGCAAGCACCGTAAGGATTATTAAAGCTGAATAAATGAACATTTGGCTCCAAAAAACTCATGCCGTCTAACTCAAACTTATTGCTAAAGTGATGGTTAGTCGCTGTTGAAAGCTCGCGCAAAATTATCTCCCCTTTACCTTCAAAAAAAGCGTTATCTACGGCGTCTGCAAGTCGATTATAAAAATCATCGTCCTCCTTTTTTACCACTACCCTATCTACTACAATTGAAAATGATGAGACTTTTAATTGGGCATCTACTTGGTCTATACGCTTTACGGAATCGTTTAAAAAAATTCGACTAAATCCTTGCTGTTGAAGGATGCCGAGTTGTTCTTTAAAGCTTCTATTGTTTAGTTGAATTGGCGCTAAAAGCAAAAGTTTTTCGCCTTCATTTAACGACTTTATAAAATCAATAACATCGCTAACTTGATGCTTTTTAACCTCTTTATTGGATATGGGCGAAAAAGTTTTTCCTATGCGAGCAAATAATAATTTTAAGTAATCGTAAATTTCGGTAGAAGTTCCCACTGTAGAGCGTGGATTAGTCGAATTTACCTTTTGCTCTATTGCAATAGCTGGAGAAATACCCTTAATATAATCTACTTTAGGTTTATCTAATCTTCCTAAAAATTGCCTTGCATAGGAAGATAAACTTTCGACATAGCGACGTTGGCCTTCGGCGTAAAGCGTATCAAAAGCGAGGCTGGATTTACCCGACCCAGAAAGCCCGGTTATTACGACCAATTGGTTTCGAGGTATGGCTACATCTATGTTTTTTAGGTTATGTAGTTTGGCTCCTTTTATGAGGATATGTTGTTTAGGGTCTAAGGCTTCTATTCGGCTCAATGCTACTAATTTTGTGATGCACAAATGTAGGTATTCAAGGTTTAAATTGAAACTTTGCAGACTTCTTCCTAACTTAATTTTGTGAAAAAATTGAACACATACCACTTACCATTTAAAATTACCGCAATAAAACGCCCTTTTTCCTTTCTGTTTCATTATAAAAAGAAACCGTAGCTAAGGCTATGCTTGATTTTTCTAATTCACATAAAGAAAAAAATCATCGCTTTCTTTTCCAGTAATTTCAACTAACAACTAGTATTACCTTAGCGAGTAGTTGTATAAATTATAAACCTGAGTTCGATTATAATCATAAAGTCAAAATCAATAAGGATATTCAGTTACAAGGGAATTTTTTGAAAGATAGCCTTAGCTATCGTGATAAAAATTAACGCTGAAAATGGATGTTCTTATTGAATAGAATTGAGTAATCAGTTTTAAACAGCAATCTACATGACTCTTCTACTCCGCAATATCCAGCAATTTCGTCTTAAAAAAGTTCGTGTCTTACAATTTTAAACACGTTTGAAAAGTGAGAATAATCGAACTCAGGTTATACATCTTTGTTTTTCTGAACTAGCTTCTGGTATCGTTTTTCTGAGAGATTGAACTGCCAAAACATAAAACAGCCCCACAGAAGTGTACTAATGCTAAACGCTAATAAGAACGACTTTAAGATGCTTTCGTCTATTTTATATTCATTATTCTGATAATCAGAAAAAATCATAAATAAGCTGAAAAAAAGACTCTGAAAAAATGTTGCTTTAGCGATGTATTGTAGCTTATTCGCTCGCTTCTTAGTCCAGTAAACTATAAATTTTACATCACTATCTAATTTAGTATTGTTCATTTTCTTATTATGATAACGTAGGTGGTGAAATTCTACGTTCATTGTAAAATTATAGTTATTTTAATTGCAGTTTTTTTGGTCTGCTAAACAAGAAACTCGCTAAGAAATAATTAGATTGAATTTTCTAATTCATATTCATTAAAACAAATTCAAGTTCTAAACCCGCTCAATAACAGCAGCATAACCTTAGCCAACTCCAATACATCCCGAATCGAATGCGATCGGGACTTCCCGTTGGTCAGCATTCTTAAACCCGCTCAATAACAGCAGCGTAGCCTTGGCCAACTCCAATACACATCGTGATTAAGGCGTAACGCTTTTGGGTAAGTTCTAATTCTAGCGCTGCTGAATAAGCAATCCTAGCTCCGGTAACTCCAAGAGGGTGTCCGATGGCAATTGCACCTCCGTTGGGGTTAATTCTTGGGTCATCGTCTTTTAAGCCCCACGAGCGAATGCAAGCTAAAGCTTGCGCTGCAAAAGCTTCGTTTAATTCTATAATATCCATATCTTCCATTCGTAATCCAGCTTTTGCTAAGGCTTTATTCGAAGCCTCAACGGGACCAATTCCCATGATTCTTGGTTCTACACCTACAACAGCCGAACTAATTATTTTGGCTTTTGGTTTTAGTCCATAGGTTTCAATCGCTCTTTCTGAAGCAATTAAAACAGCCGCTGCGCCATCATTTAAACCTGAAGCATTTCCAGCAGTTACACTTCCGTCTGTTCTAAATGCTGGACGTAACTTAGCCAAAACTTCCAAACTTGTTGAAGGTTTTATAAATTCATCCGAAGCAAAAATAATAGGATCTTTTTTTCGTTGAGGAATTTCGACTGGGGTAATTTCTTTTGCAAGACGACCATTTGCTTGGGCTTTGGTGGCTTTCATTTGCGAGTGATAAGCAAAGGCATCTTGATCCTCTCGAGATATATGATGAATGTCTACTAAGTTTTCGGCGGTGACTCCCATTCCATCGATACCGTACATGTCTTTCATTTTTGGGTTTACAAAGCGCCAACCAAAACTTGTATCGTACAATTGAGCATCTGTTCCGTAAGCCGAAGCAGTTTTAGAAATAGCGTAAGGTCCGCGGGTCATGTGTTCTACACCACCAGCAATAAACAAATCGCCATCGCCGGCTTTTATCGCTCTGTTGGCATGAATAATGGCAGAAAGCCCGCTGCTGCACAACCTGTTAACAGTTTCACCGGGGACGGTATAAGGCAATCCCGCTAATAAAGCGCACATTCTAGCAACATTACGATTGTCTTCGCCTGCTTGATTAGCACAGCCTAAAATAACATCTTCGTAAGCATTCTGGGGTATAGTTGGATTTCGTTCTACAAGTTTTTGGATAACCAAAGCACCTAAATCATCAGTTCTTACTGGCGAAAGTGTTCCTTTAAAATTTCCTATGGGTGTACGAATACCGTCTATTATATATGCTTCCATTTAGTGATTTATTTTTTTCAAATATCCTAAATTATTTCCGAAAACGATTTCAATAAGGCTTAGAAAATCAATTCAACTTTTATTAACCAAATTTCATCGCATCAATATTCCCCAAACATGCAATTGAAAATGAACGAGTTAAATCAGTAAAAAGAAAAAACAAATCAGGATTTGAAAAAAAATAAAAATGTCGTATTTTAACGACATAAAAATGAATCAACAAATACCTAAGTTATGAAACTATACTTACTACTCAACAAACTATTACCAAAAGCTTCATACGTAACAAAATTTTTGGTGATTGCCTTTTTAGGTATTCATTTACCTTTAATAGGTTTTCTAGTCTATTTCCTGTTAACTTCTTCAAGTTTTCCGTTAAGTATTTTCATCGTAATTTTAGTGGGGACCCTAGTAGGAACAGCAGGTACACTATTTTTAATACGAAGTTTACTAAGTCCATTTTCTTACATGTACAAAGTATTAGACAATTACCAACGAAACCGTGTGTTAGCAGAAAACAGTATTAAGAGTAACGATGAAGCTGGAAAATTGATAGAAAAAGTTCATTTTACGCTAACAGAACTTGATAATAGTTACAAAACAAAAAACGATTTAATTGCACTTTTATCGCACGATTTACGGTCTCCTTTTAACAAACTAATTAGTATTTATGAACTTCAGGGGAGCTTAGATAAGGAGGAGAGGGAAATAGTTTGGGACGATATATATGAAATGTCTGCCAACCAATTGAAACTTTTAGAAGATATCCTAAGCCTTATGAAGCTTGAAAATAACTTAGTGATTGAGAAAGAGAAGGTGATGATTTCTAGTATTTTTGAGGAATTGAAAACAGAATATACGTTAACCGCAAAATTGAAAGGTGTTCGTTTACATTTTAAAAATGAAACCACCGAAGAAGTACTATTAAACAAAACCATGTTCAAACAAGTATTAGCTAATCTGTTAAGCAACTCAATTAAATTTTCGTCAATGAACCAACAGGTTACAATTGAAGCGCACTCAACAACTGATGAAATTAGGTTTACAGTAACGGATGAAGGGCTTGGAATGAATGAAGATAACCTTCAGCATTTATTTAAAAAATTTAACTCGAAAGGCAGTCTAGGTACAGCAGGCGAAAAATCTACTGGTCTAGGTTTGTATCTAGCGCAGTTAATTGTTCACCTTCACCAGGGTGAAATTGCAGCAAAAAGTGAAGGCTTAAACAAAGGATGTAGTTTTCAAGTTACTATTCCCAAACTAGCTAAAATTTCAGCGTAACAGAAAAAAATAAAAATTAACTTAAGTGTTCTGCGGCAGTAATTTTAAGCGATAACTGGTTTAAAGCGAATATTGTTTTTACTCAATCCTCTAAAAAAGTTGTTTATTTTAGACTTAGTTAATAGTTCAATCGATATAAATATACTAGCTTCGTAAACACCTAGCAAACCTTCTTCGTTTTTGCTAGTCTAAATTTATAAGTTCAATTAAATTTTATTTCAATGAAAACCCTAAACCTACTATGTATGATGGTATTGCTACCAATTTTGACCTACGCACAAATTGATTTAGACTACCAGGTGCCTCACAAAAATATCCTTGAACTTGCAGATGTTCCAATGCCTCCCTCAATGAGTATTAATTCTGATGGAACAAAAGCATTGCTCATTTACCGAGACCAATACCAAAGCATTTCGGACTTGTCGGAAGATGAGCTTCGCTTGGCTGGGCTTCGAATTAACCCTAAAACCAACATATCAAGTCGGGCTAGGTTTTACAACAATTTAGCGCTTTTTGATCCTGTTTCTAAAAAAAACTTCTCCATTTCTGGGATGCCAAAATCGCCAAAAATAGCCAACCTTAGTTGGTCGCCGTCTCAAAACTACATAGCCTTTACGAACACTACTAGTTCCGGGAACGAACTTTGGTATATCGATTATAAAAAGAAAAAAGCACACCAATTAACAGAAGCCATTCTTAATGCAAACATGGGCTCTCCATTTATATGGTTGGCAGACGAAAGTGGTTTTTTAGTAAAAACATTGCCCGAAAACAGACCTGAACTAATAGATACATCTAAGAAAGTTCCAACTGGGCCAACGGTTTCAGTTAACGAAGCGGGAGTTGAAGCGCAAAACAGAACCTACCAAGATTTACTTAAAAACAAAGATGATGAAGCCAATTTTACCACCCTTGCTACCTCAGAAATTAAAGAAGTAAACTTAAAAGGTAAAATTTCTCATTGGAAAGATGCGGGTATGTACCGAAGTATGTCTTTTTCGCCAGATGGAAAATACCTTATGTTAGTGGAAGTAAATCCTCCATTTTCTTACATCGTTACCTTTGGAAGATTTCCTACCACTTACAAAATTTATGACAGAAAAGGAAGCGAAGTATACGAAGCCGCCAATGTGCCACTTATTGAAGAAATGCCGAAAGGATTTATGGCTACCAGAACGGGAAGAAGAAATTTTTCTTGGCGTGCAGACCAGCCATCTACCTTGGTTTGGGTAGAAGCTTTAGATGAAGGCGACCCTAGTAAAGAAGTAGATTTTAGAGATGAAGTTTTTAGCTTAGAAGCCCCATTTTCTGGAAATGCTAAACCTATGTTGAAAACAAAACTTAGGTATTCGAATATATCATGGTCGGATGAAAATCTGGCAATTAGCTATGAATACTGGTGGAATACTAGAACGGTAAGAACGTCATTTTTTAATCCCTCTTCTCCTTCAAAAGAACCGCGACTATTTAATGAGCGAAATTACCAAAACCAATACGACGACCCGGGAGACTTCATCACCAAAAGAAACCAGTTTAACCGAAGTGTTGTACAACAAACAAATGATGGCAGCTTAATGTTAATGGGGGATGGTTATTCTTCAGAAGGAAAAAATCCTTTTATAGATAAATTGTCCTTAGCTTCATTAGACGTAGAGCGCATTTATCAATCCAATGAAAAAGAACGATTAGAGTCATTTGTTAACCTTATCGATGCAGAAAAAGGAGTACTACTTACACGCTTAGAATCCAACAAAGAATTTCCGAATTACTACTTTAGAAACATTTTTACAAATGAACTAACACAAATATCTTCCTTTAGTAACCCTTTTGAATCAATTCAAAACGTACATAAAGAAGTAATTACATACCAACGAGAGGATGGATTAGAATTATCAGGGACGCTTTACTTACCAGTTAATTACAAGGAAGGCGAAAAATACCCGATGATCATGTGGGCTTACCCAAGGGAATATAAAGACAAACAAAGTGCATCTCAGGTTACTTCCAGCAGTAAAGAATTTACTTATCCTTACTATGGTTCGCCACTATACTGGGTAAACAGAGGTTATGTAGTGTTGGACGATGCTGCCTTTCCTATTATTGGGGAAGAAGACGAAGAACCTAACGACACCTTTGTTGAACAATTGGTAGGAAACGCTAAAGCGGCTATTGATGCGGTAGACAAAATGGGATACATAGACAGAACAAAAGTAGCAGTTGGAGGACACAGTTATGGTGCGTTTATGACGGCCAATTTACTTTCGCACTCTGATTTATTTGCGGCTGGTATTGCACGAAGTGGTGCCTACAACAGAACACTTACCCCCTTTGGTTTTCAGTCAGAGGAACGAAATTATTGGGAAGCTCCAGAAATTTATAACACCATGTCGCCTTTTATGAATGCCCATAAAATGAAAACCCCACTATTGCTAATTCATGGAGAAGACGACAATAATGCAGGTACATATCCTATGCAAAGTGAGCGTTATTTTAACGCGCTAAAAGGACTTGGAGCTCCTGTAAGACTTGTTATGCTACCCAAAGAAAGTCACGGATATGCCGCAAAAGAAAGCATCATGCACATGCTATGGGAACAAGATCAATGGCTTGAAAAATATGTAAAAAATAAGGAATAGTAAGCTTTAAAGTACTCGACAAAAATTGATATACGTCAAATCAGTTTTACCCCATCCCTATCCCGTATAAATTTACGTTGTATTTCACGGGACAAGAAGGAGTCTGATTTTCCTTGATTTTTTCCTTCACCCTGTTAAATAATCCAACGCATTACGCAAAGCGTATTTAACAGGGTTGAGGGACGGGGCAAAAAAAAAGGAATTTTTGAGAATTTAATTTTTTGTCGTATACTAAAGATAAGCGTATAAAAGTCCTTTTCGTAAATGAGAGAGCTTTTTTTACCCCAGTATTGGACTAAAACTTTTGAGGAATCAGTATAGCAACTCCATGGTAATTACTCAAAAATCAATGAAGTGTTTGATTTTGTCTCGTAATTTTTTCGGGATGTCTTGAGTAGATTTTCTAACGTATAAAGCAAGACTAACCTATGCTTTATCTTTTTAGACAGGAAGATTTCTGAATTGGGACATCCCTTTTTGTTTAGTGCATTTTAATTTTATAATATACTCAAATACAGCAAGATTCAAAAATAAATCATCTAGTGTAAGCGAAAAATCATAAAGATTGTCAATTAAATTATTCTCTGTTTCAATAACTGAATCATCTAAACGAATGTTAATGATGTAGGCAAATTTTGGCAGATATCTTGAAACAAATAAGAATAAGTCCAACTTAGGATTCGACATAAAGACAAAGCCCTTTTGGGCATAAAAACCAGCAAAACACTTAAATGAAAATTTAGAAAATTTAATTTTTGAACTAATCTTTGACCTCAAGTATTCTTTTTGTTTATCAGAAATTCTCCCTTGTGTAACAATACAAACATCTGTAATTGAGTTTAGGTATCCAATTAACTCGACAGTACTTTGGAGCAACTTATCCGAGCTAAAATTGTAACTATTTATAATTAGAGTAGATTTCATCTATTTATCTTATTTTTTTCAGTCGTGCCATTTTACGAACAGATGCGACACGTCCCGATAGCTATCGGGATCATTCTCTTATGTGAAGAAAATAAATACACATAAGTTTCATCTGTTAGAAACTAAACAGTCTACTTAATTTCATAAACCTTCTTAACAGAAAACATACCAAAAAAACAACTAATTGATTATTAACAAAATAGTCAAATTAAGCAGCTCTAATAATTCTAAAAAATAGAAAAAGTTCTACAAAATATAAACATTAATTCAATAGAACCTTGATTATAAGCTTCTTAATTTTTTGCATGATAATTGGTATGAATTTTTAAAATTTATCAAAAATGGAAAATGAAGATTTGGTATACTTGATTGGTATTATAGTTATAGTTTGTATAGCTTTAAGTATTGAGAAAAAGAAAAAAATTAACTGGAGCAGGGCTGAAAAAAACAACAAAGACTTACTTGCTTAGGTTGGTAGCTTAGCATGAGTTCGATAAATAATGGTCTACTTTTAAGCCTATAAGTGGCTTAGTTGCGTTTTAGCAACTTTTTGACAAATGATTTTCATCAACCTAATACACCAAGCAAAGCAACCATCATCAATGAATTTTTGTAGAATTTAAATAATGTTCTTAAATTTCCAAATGATAAAGATGTCCTAAAATGCGATAGAATTGTATTGAAGCTGATTTACCTTTAAATCAAAATTAGTATTAACTTTAGTAATGGGCGTTTTTGCCTTTGGAATGAGTGCAGGTATCCCAAGCTCACTATCTGATTGCGTTAATGAATCTAGATCTCTAGTTCAATCAGTAGCTGATGAATTTGGCGATGATTTAAATGGAGAGTTTTTTGAGTTTTATATAACAGCTTACATGCTTCACTATACTGATTGTGTAAATTCACTTTAATTTTTTATTCGTCCTGTCTAGGCGGGACGAATAATTAAAAAAACAACATAATGAATAAAATTATTTTAGTGTTACTGTTATTGAGTTCAATAAAGACAATTGCACAAGAAAATAATAGCTTTACTGTAAACTACGTACTGAAGGTCAATAAAGAAAAGTTACTTGAGAAAGAAAAGAAAGCTGATGAAAAATTCCCAGAAATTTTATTAATGCATTTAAAAAATTTTGAAGAACCTAGTGCTACCCTAATATTCAATAACACGAACTCCTATTACAAAGTAGATGATAAATTAGAGAATGACAAACATTATAAATTTAATTTTTTCACTGAACGTGCTGGAGGTAAAGCCGAGTACTATTGTGATCTTAGTCAAAATAATTGTTCCTATACTTCCACCATTATTAAGGATAAAAGAGTTATTTATCCAAAAAAAACATGGACTTTAACTGATGAAACAGAAATTATTATTGGTTATACTTGCAGAAAAGCTACTTTTAAAAAAAAATAATGAAGCTAAAATTGATGCTTGGTTTGCTATCGATTTGCCTTTTCCGTTTGGTCCGTACAAATTCAACTCACTTCCAGGATTGATTCTTAAAGTAGAAACTAATAATGGAATTTTTACTTACATAGCTACAAAAATTAACACCGATGAAACTACCAAAATTAAAACAGCTGATAACTTAGAAAAGATAGAGGAAGAGGAATATAAAAAACTCATTAAAAGTAAAAGTTCTATATTTGAAGACTAAGTATTTTTTGCCTTTGGAATGAGTGGGTTTGTAGTTAACCAAGATTGCGCTGAATTTCCAAATCAAGCGGCAGAAGCAGAAGTGAGTGAATTTAATTACAGCGGTGCGCCAAATATTGAATTAATAATTGCTATGGCGTATTGGTATGGTGTATGCACTTCGCATGATTCTAGCAGTGGTGGAACTCTATTAGACCCTGTATTTATAAGTACTAATAATGAAAATGAAATTAAAGATATTAGTTTTTATTTTTGGACTTTGTGCTTTAAATATTAAAGCACAAGGCCTTAAAGTTGTATACAACTTATTTGAAATTCAAAATGATAAGTTTATAGAAGTTGAAGGATTGTACTTCGAACTTATAATAAGAGATGGAAAGTCTTTTTTTACATCACACAAACCAATGGATATTGATTCAACTACCAAATATGGTACTATAATAAGGAGGTTTGCGTCAGGAAACTATTATGTTGATGTATCAGAATGCATAAATTTAGTTCAAGCTGAAATTTTTGAAACTATATATCTAATTGAAGAAGAATTCAATACAAATTGGGTAATTGAAAATAAATTTAAAGAAATTTTAGGATACAATTGCCAGATGGCGACTCGAAATTCAATAGTAGACAAAATTGGGAAGACAGTGACTAAAGAAGTTTGGTTTGCTAAGGATATAAATTTTAATTTCGGACCATACGACACTTATAATTTACCTGGACTAATTTTAGCACATTATGTAAAAGGTCACAACTTTATAACTATGGCTACAAAAATAAGTACGTATAATGATGAAGTTGAATTTCCTGAGGGAGTGAGAATAAGCTTGGAAAATCTTGAAGAAAAAATGCAAGAATACATGAGGAGTAATTAACTAATACCAATTGAACTTTAAAATGAAACTAAAATAAATTGAATTATTTGTTGATTTAATTAGGCAAAAAAATCAAGCATAGCCATAGCTACGGTTTATTTTTTTAACAACATAAAATCAATAAAGAAACAATTTATTAGTTGTATTTTATGGTTTTATTGGTATAATTTATTAAAAACGTATTACATTTTTCAATAGGGGCTAAAACAGGCCGTTAATTAATTTTACAATAATTCCAATTTATGAATTGGAATTATTGTTTTAGCTTATTAAAATATGTTTATAGAAAAAAAAAATTGCTTTGCCTACTGATATGCTTAAACATTTCGGTTCATTCACAAAACTATAGTGGTGAGATTAAATATGGACAAGAAGTAATAAAAATATTTGACACAACAAGTATTGCCCAAAATGACTTAAAGGATGCTTTGTTAGAAAAATTTTTTGATAGACAAAAAGCACTAGCCCCTGATGAAAATTACTATACCCTAAAGTTTGATGGAGATAAATCAGTATTTTCGACAATTAACATTTTGGATAGTGATGGAAAAAATAAAGTGTTTAGAGAATTAACAAAAGGAACTTATTATACTAATATAACAGATAAGACGGTCTATCGTAAGAGTAATTTTATAGGTGAAAATCTAATCTTATTCTACAACAAACTTCCCTACGAAGAGTGGCAAATAAAAAATGAGAAAAAAATAATACGTGGCTACAACTGCATAAAAGCTGAGACAATACGACAAAACGAAAAGGGGGTAAAAACAAAAGTCATAGCTTGGTTTACCACCGATATCAATTTAAATTTTGGACCAAAAAACTACTTTGGTCTACCAGGCTTAATTATTGAATTACATGAATTGGATAGCGTTTATTATGTTCGAGAGATTAAATTTAAAAAAGTAACAGTTGATGAAGTGGACACTAATAACAGAAAAATTATAACATATGATGACTATGTTAAAAAGGTTAACGGTAGACTTGAGTCGAGTTTTAAATTAAAAAATTAAAAAACTGATTTGAAAAACATTGCATGTCTACTATTACTATTTGGCTTAACAATAAACGACCAAACCCTAACCGGCGTAGTGCAAGATACCACGGGAATAGAGTTGCCTTATACCAACTTGATAGTTTTTCCTAGTAAAGTATCTTCCTGACCCCACTCTATATTTTTACTAAACTCAGCATAAAAGGATGATACGTTTTAAAAAAGAAATGTTATTTGTTCTTAAATAAATGCGTAAATATCCGTAGTAATTTATTTATACAAAACTTACGAATGTAGAAAAATATCCACAAAACCCTATTAATCAATAATTTAGAAGAAAAAAAACATTTTTTTATTGCCAGAACAACATATTTTTTGTTCATTTGAAGTGTATAACCAAAATACCAAAACGATTCATTTAAAGTAATTACCGCAAATCTGAAAAATGGATTTTTTCTGTTGCACAGCCTATCGCAAAAAAAGCTCCTGCCAAAAGACAAGAGCTTCCAAAAGCGGAAAATATGAAATAACATATCTTACCATAACGAAATACAAAGATACGTTTTTTCATGATGACCTTAACCAATTTCTAATTAGAAATTTGGAGTATCGTTCCTAATAGGAACTTATAATATTAAAATAATAACGAAATGAAAAATTAGTATTAACTTTAGTAATGGGCGTTTTTGCCTTAAGCAGTAACGCAGTTTCATTATCAAACGATTTTCAAACTGATTGTACTCAATTAGCGATTAATGTTTATGATTCATGGATTTCAGAAGGTTTTACAGAAAGGACAGCTGGAGGAGAAGCAGAAAGAGCATATAATAGATGTATCTCTCACAATGGCAGTCCATCAACAGAAGTAATCATAAATAATTAAGTTTTTCATAAAACTTCCCTAAATATTTTAGGGAAGTTTTTTAAATAATAAATAAAAAAATGAAAACTAGAATAACTATTATTATTGTTTTTTTAAGTTTGAATATTTTTTCTCAGCAATCAGCTGTTGTTACATTTGAAACTAAAATGTATAGTTACCCAATTGATACAACAAAAGTTAGTGACAAACAGGTTTTAAGCTTAATGAAAAATAAAATTAGAACCATAAAAACTGGTTTAAATTTTCTTGAATTTAAATTAAAGTTTAACAAAGAAAAATCTACTTTTTATAGCACTATTCCAATGCAGATAGATAATGGCATTGACTTTCAAGAAATGCTAATTTTTCTTGATGCTGATGGTACATATTTCAAAAATAATCAACTTTCAATTAGGCAAATAAATTTCAATAATAAAAAATATAATGTTCGACAACCTAATACATTTAAATGGAAAATTCATAATGAAGAAAATTTAATTTTAAATTATAATGTCAGAAAAGCAACAACTAATAAAAAACTAGAAAATGGTGATATCATAGAAATAGAAGCATGGTTTGCACCTGAACTACCTTTTCAATACGGTATTAAAGAATTTAACAGTTTACCAGGTTTAATTTTAAAAATAAGAGAGAAATCTATTGAATATACTGCAAAAAAAATTAAATTTGAAGATGATATCGAGATAAGTAAACCTGAAAATGGCATAGACGTAAGTCAAGATGAATTCACAAAAATTGTTAGAAAATATTATGGAAGATAAATTCCAGAAATTTCATCTACTGTATATATGAAGTACATCATTCTATTCTTTTTTTGTTATTTAACTTCATTTGCCCAAACCCTAACCGGCGTAGTGCAAGATACGATGGGGAATAGAATTGATTAACAGACAATTAGTTTTATATAGTAAAATAGAACAAATGTTAAAATTTGACACCTAAACAACACAATTAGAGATACTTGCAAAAAAATAAAAAAACGATTTTTTATTTGGTTTTATCTGTTACTTTCCCTTAACTTTGAAAGTGTATAACCAAAATACCAAAACGATTCATTTAATGTAATTACCGCAAATCTGAAAAAGGGATTTTTTCTGTTGCACAGCCTATCGCAAAAAAAGCTCCTGCCAAAAGACAAGAGCTTCTAGAAGCGGAAAATATGAAATAACATATCTTACCATAACGAAATACAAAGATACGTTTTTTCATGATGACCTTAACCAATTTCTAATTAGAAATTTGGAGTATCGTTCCTAATAGGAACTTATAATATTAAAATAATAACGAAATGAAAAAATTAGTATTAACTTTAGTAATGGACGTTTTTGCCTTTGGAATGAGTGGGTTTAGTGTGAATGAGGAATATATCCAAGAAAATTGTGATATTTCGAGAGCTGCTGTTTACGAGTATGCTATATATCATGGTCATGACACACAAACTGCAACTAATATGGCGAATAAATATTTCTGGAATTGCTTTCAAAATGGTGGTTCTTCTGTTCTCACTAAGGTTTTATCCTCCATATTTTAATTAAAACCCATTTATCATGAAAAAGTTTGGATTTATAATGTTCTTTATAGTAAATACTATTTTTGGACAAAATCTTTTAATAGAATATTCGATTGATATCGTTCCGATTGATTTAAAACATGAAAAACTTAAAGATGTTGACCCTCAAATTCTTAATCACTTAAAAAAAACTAATAAGAATAATGAGCTAGTAAGTAACATTATGAAAATTTATGTTGTATCTGATGGAAATAATTTTTCAATGCATTTTAAAGATGTAATGCCTCCAGATGGAATGGAGCTTGTTGATATGAATATTGCCAGGGGCTCCTTTTTTAGTGGTGATATGTCTTATGGATGTAAAGATGAGTTATTTATTTATAAAAAAGATTATCCAGACTATCTTGTAAGAGAAATTGAAAGTGATGTTTTAAATTGGGAGATTCTACCCGATAAAAAAGAGATTGCAGGTTATACATGCTATAAAGCGATTCCTACATTCAAAAAAGAATTTCAAAAAACTCCTAAGATATATGCTCTTGAATATGTATGGTTTGCTCCAGAAATAAACTATGTAGCTACACCTAGCTTTTTTGGAAATACACTTCCTGGTGCAGTTTTAGGTTACAAAACGAAACTCTCGGAAGCAACTGCTACAAAAGTCAAAAAAACTGAGGTTGAAATTGAAATTTTAAGCGATAAAAACAAAAAAGTATTATCCTATGTTGAATTCAATAAATACATAGAAAAATACTCTAAAAAATTAATGGGTATAAATTAATAATAAACATAAAATGAAAAAAATTCTTATAGTATCAACAATTATATTTTCAAGTTTGACATTTGCAACAAATAATTCAATAGAATTGACAAGAGGAACTCCTTGTCATCAACAAGCAATGTCAATGTACGCCCTAGCATATTATTTCTCAGATGGAGATTCGGATTATGCTTATCAACAATATAGTTCTTATCTATCAGAGTGCATTTACTCAGAATTAAGTAACTAACCAAAAAATGTTAAATTAATTAACTTCACCAACGTTTTAATGATTAAATGTTGGTGAAGTTTTTACAAATTATTTTTGAAAAAAGTAAATTTTATATTATTATATTTTTATGTTAGTTTAATTTCTGCCCAAACCCTAACCGGCGTTGTGCAGGATACCACGGGAATTGAATTGCCTTACACCAATTTGATTGCTTCACCCATAGATGCTCCAGAGGAGCAAATTACATTTTCTATTGCCGATGAAAAAGGAAGGTATAAGCTTAATCTTGCCAAGGCAGTTTTATACCAAATAGAAGTTACCCACATGGGGTTTTCTAAACTTACAGATACCCTACAAATTTTAGAAAATACCACCAAAAATTACCAGCTCAAAGAAAGCACCGAGAGTTTAGAGGAAGTCCTCATCAAATCCCAAATGGCGGTTATTGTAAAGGAAGATACCATAACCTACCGCACCGACCAATTTAAAACAGGAGAAGAACGCAAACTGCGGGACATCCTTAAAAAACTACCCGGCGTAGAAGTAGATCGCGAGGGGAATGTTACCGTCAACGGAAAACCGGTTACCAAACTAATGGTAGACGGCAAAGAATTCTTTTTTGGCGACCCAAAATTGGGAGTGAATAATATTCCCGCCGATGCGGTAGATGAAGTAGAAGCCCTAGACAATTATTCGGAAGTAGCCTTTTTAAAAGGCCTGAACGATACCGACCGAATGGCATTAAACATTAAACTAAAAGAGGGCAAGAAAAAATTTGCCTTCGGAGAAATAGAAGCCGGTGGTGGTTACCAAGACCGCTACTTACTTAACCCTACTGTTTTTTATTACAGTCCCAAAACCTCTATCAATTTTATTGGCGATTTTAACAATGCTGGCATCAAGTCTTTCAGCATGCAGGATTACATCAATTTTGAAGGGGGTTATGCCGATATGATTAACAGGCCCAATGCCTTTTCAATTTACCGAGACGATTTTGCTCAGTTTCTAAATCAGCAAGATTTTATTTTCAACCAAACCGATTTTGCTGCAGGAAGTATCTCGCAAGATTTAGGCAACAAATGGCAGTTTGATGCGTATTCAATTATCAATAAAGGAAGATTAGAAACCCGAACTACCAACCAAATAAGTTATCAAAATACAGAAGCAGAAAACGAATTTCGAGACCAAGCTTCCGATCAAGCAATGTTGTTTAGCATCAATAAAGTAAAACTGCGCTACGATAATGTAAAAGACACCGATGTGTTTATCGACTTATTACTCAAGCATTCGGATGCAGATGCTACCGCTAGTCTTACCTCGCTAACCAATACAAGAGAAACCTTTGTCAATTCGTTAGAAACACCTTCTAAGTTAGATTTTACCAAGAGTATAAGCTTAAACAGGCAATTTTCCTATAAGCACACCACGAGTTTGAATACTAATCTGCGCATGGTCAATTCTACCAATACTAGAGATTGGTTATTTAATCAGCCAATTTTTTCGGGGATTATCCCGTTTATATCGGATGGAGATAGCGAAGATTTTAACCTACTACAACATACCCAAAACAAGTCTTTTGTTGCACAAGTAGATGCTAAGCATTACTGGGTGTTGCATAACTTTCATCACCTATATCCCGTGGTTGGTGCCAATATTTTTCAAGAAACCTTTTTTAGTTTAGACGAGCAAGTCTTGGCAGATGGGAGTATAAATTCGTTTCAAGATGCAGGCTTTAACAACGACTTAGACTTTCGGCTAATCGATGTGTATGCGGGTATGCAATACAAAACCAAAATAGATAAACTTACCATTCGCCCAGGATTTATTCTGCATCATTTCAATTGGAAGGTAGGGCAACTCATGGAAGAAGATTTTTCGCAAAACAGAGCGGTATTGCTTCCAGAGTTAATGATGAAATACGATTTCAATTCCAGCGAACGCTTCAATTTTGATTACAACCTAAAAACAAATTTTGGCAATGCACAACAATACGCCAATCGCTTACGCTTAGTGGGGTTCAATAACCTATTTCAAGGAAATGAGGACTTAGCCAACCAACGTTACCACGACCTTCGTCTTAGGTATTCAAAATTCAATATGTTTAGAGGTATTTTCTTAAATGCATCGGTAGGCTACTTGCGCCGAGAAGAAAGCATCCGAAATATAACCGAAATTGAAGGTATCGATCAAATAGCCAGTACTATTTTGCAAGATATTCCAGAAAACACCTACATAACTAGCGCATCGATAAGTAAATTAGTGAATAAATTAAAGTTTGGAATTTCAGGAAATGCAACATTTAGTGACTATGCGCGAATTATTAATCAAGAAGCTACCAGTTTTCAATCGAATTCTTACACTTATAGATTATCCTTTTCTACTCGATTTAAAGGCTTGCCAAATGTAACTGCTGCAATGAGTCAGAATTATTCAAGTTTGACTTCCACAAGCTTTGATAATGAATTTGTAACCACTACTCCATCACTTGAAGTAGAATACCGTTTTTGGGAAGACTTTATTTTTAAGGGAGACTACCGTTACAATCATTTTAATAACATTACTCAAAATCAGTCCAATACCTTCGAGCAAGCTAATGCATCTTTGTTTTACCAAAAAGAAAGTAGTCCGTGGGGAATTGGGATAGATGCCACCAATTTGTTCAACATCAGGTTTAAAAACACCAATTCTGTTAATCAGTTTTTCGTGAACGACCAACAAATCTTTCTGCAACCGCGTATTATTATGCTAAAGGTAAATTATCGTTTATAGTAGTACACTACCTCCTAAAAAAAAAAAAAAAAAAAAAAAAAAGATATGCCTAAATTCAACTATGTTACCTTGAATTTATAAAATTTTCACGCATTGCATTAAGGCTTTTATACCAGTTACTAGTTGAAATTACTGGAAAAGAAAGCGATGATTTTTTTATTTATGTGAATCAGAAAAATCAACAAATAATTCAATTTATTTTAGTCTCATTTTAAGGCTCAATTGGTATGATGGTTTCTTTTTATAATGAAACAGAAAGGAAAAAAAGGCGTTTTATTGCGGTAATTTCAATTGTTAAATGGTATTAAACATACTTTACGTACGTAGAATCGGATACGGATAATTTCAAATAACAATTGACATAATTGCAGGTGTAAGGTTAAAGTTTCTAATCCAAAAGTGCTAGTTATAAACAATTAAGTTTGTATGTCAACTTAAAACTTACCACTTTTGAAAGGGTATTTTCCAAAGCCAAGAAAAAAGCCATGAAATGTGTCAATAAATCATTGACTCTGAACCACTGTTCATGTTTATGCCTAGTTGCATCCGTAAAATTTATTGAACAAAATTTGATATAGACGGTACTTTTATTGTTGATTTCTTATTGCATTCGCCATTTGGTGAACATCTTGAACACAAACATTCAGTACCCCAAATACTTGTATTGCACCCGTATTTACAAGAAGAACTACATTCACAAGTACCACCAAGAAGCTCATAACCATTATGTGTCTTATGCATTAACGCGCTAACCTTGATAAGATGATCTGATGTTTTTGCAACAATAGCGTATTCATTTGTTGATTCATTAGGATTTTTTTCAATACTAAAAAACTTCAAATCCAACACATTTTCAGAATCAAACATTTTCCCATTAAGAAATGAAATCAAATTTTCCCGGTCTAATTTAAGCATTTCTCCTTCTATTGTTTTAATCATAAATTTTTGATTAAAAACTTCATCGCCTTCTAATATAAGGGATTTAGTTTCAAGAGTTTCTTTATTTTCGTTGATAGTTTCATTGTTAACAACTTCACTACTACACGAAACTAAAAAAACTGAAAATACTAAAAAAACTAATCTTTCCATTGTTTTGTATTTTTTTTACATTTTGAATTCAACCTATAAATGCAACTTTCGGTTTGAGGTTTAAAATATGTTTTTCAAAACAGAAGAAGGTAAGTTT
>JBHYFG010000026.1:0-23617 GCA_051859645.1 Psychroflexus sp.
CCTCTGTTAGTTTAACTTCAGATTGGACAGTTTCAGGAGCTAATTCGTTAGTGACTTTAGGAAATGCTTCCGATGACATAAGCCTTACTGTTCAGGCGAATTTAGCAGCTTTTATTCAAGTTGAAAGCGCAGCTACGCTTCGGTTAGAAAATGCTTCTATTCCAACGTTCGTTGCAAATGAAGGTTCTACGCTTGTATTTTCAGGGGATGCTTCTGATGTACCTTACACAAACTACCACAACCTTGTATTTGATAACGTTAACCCTCAGTTTGATGGAAACGGAGCCTTAGTTATTTCAGGAGACGTTTCGTTAGAAGGCAACGTAACTATGCCTGTCGCAAGAGGTGCTAATGAATACGATTTTACTTTTTCAGGAGATTTTGATCAAGCAATAAACACCAATGGAAATTTATTCCGCTCTTACGAGATTTCGGTTCAGAAAACAGCAGGAAGCTTCGACTTGAATGGAGATATTTCAACAGATAGTCAACTTGTACTTGATTTTAGTGGGTCATCTTTATTTAATGATAACGGAAATACAATTTATGCAGGAAATTCAGTAAACGTAGATGGACTTGAGTCTGCTTACAATTTTACAGGTACACTTGTTTTAGCAGATTTTCAAGAAGGAGTGGTAAATGGTTCAGGAGACGGAAACAACTTCAATATTAGAGATAGTGGAGACAATGACAATGCAGTTGCAGCTTTCAATAACTTGATAGTTAGCGCTGTAAATGAAGGTGGTCAGTTTCGTTTTAGAGATGGAACCACTAATGTCTTTAAAGTAAAAGGAGATTTTATCATCCAAAGCCAAGTCTTAGGTGGTATTCGTTTTTACAACAATGAAATTGAATTAGGAGGAGATTTTATTATCGAAAATGGTTTCCAAGGAACTTTTGTCAACGATATTAGAGAACTTAGAGTAAATGGCGAAGCAACTACACAAGTTTTCGATAGTCAGTTTGTTGTCAACTTTGATAAAGTAAGAATTTTAAACGACTTACAAACCTTAGGAGATATGTTTGTAACCGATAGTGTGGCTTTTGTTTTTGGTAAAATTTTTAGCGATTTAGATGCGGGAGTTTACCTTGCTAACAATAATGGAGTACGAAATGCGAGTGAAAACAACCATTTCGATGGACCTTTGTTCTTAAAAGTAAGTACTACTGATCAAACTGAATTAACTTTCCCTATTGGAAAAGACGGTGTGTACAGACCTGCAAGCTTAACGGTAGAACAGACAAACACAAATGACAATTGGTATTATATTGAAATGTTCAACGAAGTAAATGACTTCCCAATTGGCGAAGGAGTTACCGATGTTTCGGAAGTAAGACAGTATTTTGCAGGATTTTTCGGAGTTGAAAATCCACTCGTTGCCGCAACTATTACTCTTTCGTATGGCGAAGATGATTTAGTTCAAGATGCAGATAAGTTACGTATAGCTCAATTGCAAGAAGGCAGTTGGGTAAGTGTTGGAGGCGAAGGAGACGGCTTGCCAACAGGCACGATTACAAGCACTGTTAACTTAACGGACTTAGGTTTATTTGTATTAGGTTCGGATGAGAACATGAGTGTAAATCAAGTTTTGTTTGAGTCGGTTAGCCTTTACCCTAATCCTACTCGCGATATTTTTTCTATAGAGATGCCTCAGGCTTTAATAGGCTCGGATATTCAACTATTCGATTTGGCAGGAAATTTACTATGGACTACAAAAGCGAGTCAACAGATTACTACTTTTGACTTACAAAATTTCAATGCAGGCTTGTATTTAGTGAAAATCACAAACCAAAGCGACACATTCACTCAAAAGATAATCAAGAGGTAATTTTCATTGAAATTCTTATAAATTAAAAAATAGCCGTTTGTAAAAACGGCTATTTTTTCTTAACAATTTAGTAACATTTCCTGATGTTAAGCTAACATTAGGTTAATCTATTGCGCTGTAATTGAGATTAATTTTGCACAAATATTCAATGTAAATTTATGCGAATTAGTCAATTCAGATTACTCTTACTTTTATGTAGTGTTTTCCTTTTTTCATGCACGGAAGACAGGGACATAGAAACAATAAACATTCAAGATCCAAATGAAAATCAAGATTTAGAACTCGTACATTATTGGAATTTTAATGATACGGCTAACCTTCAGTTACCTACATTTTCTCAAGTTTCGCCTTCCTCTTTTTCATATTTAGGTGACAGATTTGATGAAGTAAACGAAGGAACAGCCATTAATGTTCGTTTTCAGGACGATGAAGGTAGCGCCTTGCGACTAAGAAATCCGTCGGGTGATTTTATCCTTCGACTTTCTACGGAAGGATTTACTTCTCCAATTTTTACTTACGCAACCACGCGAACCAATAACGGTCCTCAAGTACAATCATTGAGCTATAGTTTAGATGGCGTCAATTTTACCTCAGAAGGACTTCCCAATACTAGTTATGGAGTGCCAACAGATTGGGTTTTAAAGCAATTTGACTTCGCTGAAATTGAAGGAGCCAACAACAATCCCAATTTTTCAATTCGCATACAATTTTCTGAAAATGCAGATGGAGATTCAGGTAACTCGCGTTTCGACAATATTACTATCGATGCGGAACCAATAGAAGGGGGCTCAAATGAAGAGGAGGAAGAAGAAGAGGAAGAAGAAGAGGAAGAAGAAGAGGAAGAAGAAAACGAGCAAAGCATCATGTATTATTGGAATTTCAACGATACTTCAACTGAAGAAGCTTTGATCACTGCAAATGAGTTTGTAGGTTCATACGAATTGGTGTACGAAGGAAATTTCTTTGACGAAACAGATGGAAGCCTAGTAAATGCTAGGAATGATGATGCCGCTGGAGCAGCTTTACGCTTACGCAATCCTGCAGGACCATTTTTTATAAAAGCTTCAACTGAAAATTACAAAGAAATTCATATTTCCTACGCAGCTCGAAGAACAAATAATGGTGCATCAGAACAGTTGATTTCGTATACGCTAAATGGTACCGATTTCATTACAGATGGACTTACTCAGTTAGTTTACCCTATTGAAGTTGGTGGAGCTTTGGAGGAATTTTCTCTTATTGAAATTGACCTTTCTGCTATTGAAGGCATCAACAATAACCCAAACTTTCAACTAAAAATAGATTTTGGTCCAGGAGGAGAAAATTCAAGTGGAAACAACCGAATTGATAATTTAGTTATTGAAGGAATTCAACTATAAGCTATGAACATGAGAAAAATGATTAGTCTTTTTTTGCTTGGATGTCTAGTATTGTCCTGCAACTTGCCAAAAGACGCCATTCACCTAAAGCCAACCAATTACGTCGATTTAACCGTTAGTGAACCCTCCGATATTGCCATCAATCCACTCAAAAAAGATCATTTTTTTGTGGCAAGTGACGATGGTTACTTAGCAGAAATAAACATCAATGGCGAAACAACACGAATCAAAGAATTTGATGCTTACGATCTAGAAGGAGTTTACGCCAATACTGAATTTGTATATGCCGTGGATGAATTTACAAGAAACATCACTGTTTTTAACCACGATTTAGAAGTCTTACGCACTATTAATATACCTTATGCAGGAGGGAGAAACCGTTCTTATGAAGCTTTTACCTACAATGAAGCTAAAAAGATGTTCTTGCTTTTTACTGAAAAAAATCCTGTTTATCTTTTTGAGTTAACCGAAGATTTACAAGTCTATAATCAAATTAATTTAGGTAAAATTGCCCGCGATATTTCAGCGGCGAGCTTCTACAACGGGTTTGTGTACTTGCTGAGTGATGAAGATAAACTCATTTTTAAGTTAGACCCGAACACCTACGAAATTCTTCAAAAATGGTATGTTCCTGTGGTTAACCCTGAAGGTTTAGCTTTTACAGAAGATGGAAAAGTACTTATTATTTCCGATGACAGAGAGCGTTTGTATTATTTCAATTCCTTAGACTAATTAGCCATGAATAAATATATTTTATACCTATTTTCAAGCTTGTTTTTCATTTCTTTTGAACAAGCAGACGCTCAAGTAACCTTGTCTAATGGAGAGCACGTGCTAGAAATTTCAGGTCGACTTTCAACCTATTACAACGAGCGAAATTTAAAGCCAACCAACAACAACCGCAACAAAGACCGTTTTCGTTTACGGGATGCCCAAGTTCAATTTGAAGGTAGAATCAGAGATGAATGGGCGTACGAACTTCAAGTGGATTTTGTAGATTTAGCCGTAGCAGGAACCGGAGAAATCGACCCTGAAAACCCGGGACTTATGGATGCTTGGGTAAAGTACAAAGGCTTAAGTTTTATGGATATCCAAGTGGGTTACGGGAAGCTTCCTTACTCGCGAAATTCCTTAGTTCCATTTTTTGCTTCACCTTATTGGCAACGAGCACAGCTTACACGAGGTGAGTTTTTCTCCCGTCGTGATGCAGGAATTACATTAAGCACATCAACGTGGAAGCAGCGAATTAAATTATATGCAGGAGCCTATACAGGCTTGGGTGAATTTTCTCTGCGTGGAGATAATGATGCTACCGGAAATCTTGAATATGTCACACGTGCTGAACTTGCTTTTCCATCGCGTTACCGCTACCGCGACATCGATTATTTTGTGTCTCCGGTACCAATGTTTGTAGTGGGAGCTAATGCAAGATATTCAGACAGAAGATTGCCCGAAGGAAGAAATTTCCCTGAAGATTTAGGGGGAAGATACGGCTTACGAGCGATCGATGGAGAGCGTTATATTTATGGTTTCGATGTTGCTTTTCAATACATGGGATTTTCGGCTCAATTTGAAGCCCACCAAATGCTAGCCAAACCCCAAAGTCCATTGGATCCAAATTTTTTAGGATTTACTCCTGAACAAACCGAGGGGAAATTTTACGCAGGAGGCTATATCGCACAAGCCAACTATTTTTGGAAGAAAGCGAAGAGCATCTTTTCAGTGAGGTATGAAGAATTCAATATCAACGATTTAGCGCAAGGAAAATCACAACGTTTTTCACCTGCATTGGCATACCAATTCAATGGGTTTGATGCGATGCTTAAGTTTCAATACTTCTACATTATTAGTGAAGAAGAAGTGCTTGACCCGATGCGATGGACAGAACAATGGCGGGTTGGTTTTACATTGAATTTCAATTAGTGTTTAAAACAAATTATGTTTAGTACACGACAAAAAATTGAATTTCATGCAAAATGAAACCAACTAATTGAAAATTCAAAAAATAATAGAAACGGGATTATCCTGTTTACAACATACACCAAATCAAATGGCTTTAGCCGAAAACGCTATGTAATTCTCAGGAATTTGCCTAAAGCCAATTTTTCGTCCCCAACTATTTAATTCCCCATTCAAAAATGGGGGCTGTTGAATTGATTTATTTCCTCATTTAAATTAAGGACGATTAAATACGAATAATAAAATCTGATAATTCGTTGACTGTGGCAATTGTTAGTTGGCAAATCGTATAAGCTAAACATTGCTCTATAATCTTTCTAAAAAGTTAGTTGTTCAAACTTATTTTTACTTGCTTTGTATTTTCAAATTGAAGCTTCAACGTGAGTAAATTACATCGTTTTAAAACAACTGTTTCAGAAATTGAACTCCCTGTGAAGTTTAATTTTCCATTTTATTACACCCCTCATTCATTAAGTGTTTTAGCTGCTGAAGAGGTGCAAAATTACTTGAAACACCAAGTTGATTTTGTTCATAATTTTGGGTTATCCGCAACCAGTGAAGGAACTCCTATTGGCAAAATGTTTGGAGTTTTGGTGGTTCAAGACCAGCAAAAACAACTAGGCTACTTAGCCGCTTTTTCTGGAAAGTTGGCCAATAGCAATGCACATGATTTTTTTGTGCCTCCTGTATTCGATTTGCTTTCATCCGATGGTTTTTTTATGAAAGAGGAAGAAGAGCTCAACCAAATGAACGCTTCTTTAGAAAAAATGCTTCAACAAGAAGAATACCTTCAGCTTAAAAGAGAACTTTTTATTCTTCAGCAAGAAGCCAAAGAAGACCTTCTTCATCAAAAAGAAAAAATTAAACTAGGGAAGCAGAAGCGAGCAGAATTAAGGCTTCAACTTGAAAATTTAGCACCAGAAGAAGCAAGTAAAGTTCAATTTCAACTCAATGAAGAAAGCAAAAAAGAAAGCATTTTGTTGAAGAAAATGAATAAGTATTGGAAGTACCGTTTAACCGAAGCACAATCCAAACTCGCTGTTTTTGATGCAAAAATTGAAGGCTTAAAAAAGCGCCGTAGCGCACAATCGGCTGCTTTGCAACAGAAAATATTCAATCATTATACTTTCCTAAATACGAAGGGTGAAGAAAAAAGTTTAGGTGCTATTTTTGGTGCAAATCCACCAGCTGGCGCGGGAGAGTGTGCGGCACCGAAGCTACTTCAATACGCTTATGCTAATCGGTTACGTCCAATTGCACTTGCCGAATTTTGGTGGGGAGCTTCGCCGCCATCAGAGGTTAGAAAACACCGCGGATTTTATCCTTCTTGCAGAAGTAAATGCGAACCTATTTTAGGACATATGCTTAATGGATTGCAAGTGGAGGACAATCCTTTGCTAGAAAACCCTGCAAAAAATAAAGAAATTACCCTAGTTTATGAAGACGAAGAAATGGCGGTTATTTTTAAACCAGCTGAATTTCTGTCCGTCCCAGGAAAGCAAATTACCGATTCGGTTGCGCTTCGGTTGCGCGAAAAATTTCCGGAGGCAGAAGGACCTTTGGTGGTGCATCGCCTAGATATGTCCACCTCTGGGTTAATGCTTATCGCAAAAAATAGTCGTTCCTACAAAATCTTACAAGCCCAGTTTATTCAACGAAAAGTATACAAGCGCTACGAAGCTTTACTTCAAGGTGAGCTTACATCAGAGAGCGGAACAATTAATTTACCTTTACGCGTAGACTTAGATAACCGACCGCACCAACTGGTGTGCTACGAACATGGCAAAAAAGCCCTTACGCATTGGGAAAAAGTGAGCGTGCAGGAAGGAAAAACAAGAGTCTATTTTTATCCTGTAACGGGACGTACACATCAATTACGTGTTCACGCTGCTCATCAATTAGGATTAAACGCCCCAATTGTTGGAGACGATTTATATGGCAAAAAAGCCAATCGTTTGCATTTGCACGCAGGGCTAATTCGATTTGTTCACCCAGTTTCCAATAAAGAAATGACCTTTACTTACGAAGCTGATTTTTAGAAGGCTTATTTTTAAGCGATTTAGGGAGATGCCTTATGCCAGTTATTTCAATTGATAAAAGGTATTAGTTAACATGATTAAGTAAAATTTCATCATTTTAATTTTAAATATATACCGATATTCGTTGTTTTGAACTAAAAGGATAAAATTGTAGTCAAAAAAATGCTTCGAACATCGATTAAAGAATAACGAATAAAGAAGTGAGAAATGAGAAGTGGGGCCCCCTAACCCCCAATACTTCGACTAAGCTCAGCACGAGAGGGGGAATGAAAAGTGAGAGGTGTGAAGAGTGAAGGGTGAAGAATTGAGAGATGAGAAATTTGAAATAATAAATTTGAAATAACCTAGGTCGACAGATTCACTGGTCACTGTTCACTAACAACAACTATTGAATAGAAAATTTAGGGATGATACCTGTAATTTCAATTGATAAAAGGTGTAAGATAAACCTATAATCAACTCCTATTTTAAAATTAGAACAACTGATGATAAAAAATGTTAAGACAACTTGCATAAACGAAGCTATATAATACCTTTGTAATTATTTAGATTAAATCAAATTAACATGATAAAAGTTAGCGAAGAAGCCAAAACAAAAATTGCGGCCTTAATGTCTGAAGAAGGCTACAACGTGGCACAGCATTTTGTTCGTGTTGGTGTAAAAAGTGGAGGTTGTTCAGGCCTTTCCTACGAACTAAATTTTGATCAACAAGAGCATGATAACGATAAAGTTTTTGAAGATAATGGAGTGAAAATTGTTGTAAACAAAAGCAGTTTTTTGTACCTTGTCGGAACTACACTTGAATATTCAGGTGGACTAAATGGAAAGGGATTTGTTTTTAATAATCCTAACGCACAGCGAACTTGTGGCTGTGGAGAGAGTTTTTCACTTTAAAAATAATTGCGATGGCATATACTGAGGAACAATTAGAAAAAGACCTTAAAAATAAAGAATACGAATACGGTTTTTATACCGATATCGAATCGGATACTTTTCCTGTTGGATTAAATGAAGACATTGTTCGTGCAATTTCGGCGAGAAAAGAAGAACCGGAGTGGATGACAGAGTGGCGGCTTGAAGCATTTAGGCATTGGCAAACCATGGAAGAGCCTTCTTGGGCGAATGTTCATTACACCAAGCCTGATTTTCAGAATATTTCTTACTACTCGGCTCCCAACAAAAAACCAAAATACGAAAGCTTAGACGAAGTAGACCCAGAATTATTGGATACGTTTAAAAAACTGGGAATTTCATTAGACGAGCAAAAGAAATTAGCCGGAGTGGCAATGGATGTTGTCGTCGATTCAGTATCTGTAGCAACTACGTTTAAAGAAACCTTAGCCGAAAAAGGAATTATATTTTGTTCTATTTCTGAAGCAATTCAAAAACACCCAGAACTTGTTAAAAAATACATTGGTAGTGTTGTTCCAACTAGGGATAATTTTTACGCAGCTTTAAATTCGGCTGTATTTAGCGACGGTTCTTTTTGTTACATCCCCAAAGGAGTACGATGCCCAATGGAATTGTCTACCTACTTTAGAATCAACCAAGCAGGAACAGGTCAGTTTGAGCGTACACTACTTATTGCAGACAAAGGAAGCTACGTGAGTTACTTAGAAGGTTGCACCGCTCCAATGCGAGACGAAAACCAATTACATGCTGCCGTTGTAGAGCTTATCGCACTAGACGACGCAGAAATTAAGTACTCTACCGTCCAAAACTGGTTTCCCGGAGGAAAAGATGGAAAAGGAGGAGTTTTTAATTTTGTAACCAAGCGAGGGATTTGCGAAAAGAATGCTAAAATTAGTTGGACACAAGTAGAAACCGGATCGGCTGTTACTTGGAAGTACCCAAGCTGCATCCTAAAAGGCGACAATTCAGTAGGTGAGTTTTACTCAATTGCCTTAACTAACAACTTCCAGCAAGCAGATACAGGTACCAAAATGGTGCACATTGGTAAAAACACTAAAAGCACTATCATTTCTAAAGGAATTTCAGCAGGAAAGTCGCAAAATTCTTACCGAGGCTTAGTTCAAATCAATAGCAAAGCACACAACGCAAGAAATTTTTCTCAGTGTGATTCATTGCTCATGGGAAACAAATGTGGTGCGCACACCTTCCCTTACATTGAAGCCAAAAACAAAACAGCGAGGGTAGAGCACGAGGCTACCACAAGCAAGATTGGAGAAGACCAGATTTTCTACTGCAACCAACGCGGTATCGACGAAGAAAAGGCAATAGCACTTATTGTAAACGGATTTAGTAAAGAGGTTTTAAATAAACTTCCAATGGAATTTGCAGTAGAAGCTCAAAAATTATTAGAAATTTCCTTAGAAGGTTCTGTAGGATAAACATAATTCACCATGAAACAAATCAGCCTAATTTTTTTGATGCTTTTTTTACTAATGGCTTGCGAGTCGGATAAAAAAGCGAAAAGCAATGAACAACAGGACGTTGAAGCCTTAAGTAAAAATGACGGTCTTCGACAGTTGAAGGGCGAGTTCATTTACGTTGAAGGAGCTGCCGTTTTAAAAGGAAGAGACTTTATTTACGGGGTAGTTTTAGACGAAAAAGCAAACGAATTAATTGAACAAACCAACAACCAAAAAGTAGACGAGTTCGATATGATTCCGGTACTTATTAAAGGAAATATTATCAATAATCCAGACGAAGGTTGGGAAAAACTTGTTGAAGTAAAAGAAATTCTTCGGGTTTATCCTCCCTCTTCAGAAGATGTAATTAGAGTAGAATCAGCCATAAATTAAACAACATGTTACAAATAAAAAACTTACACGCAAGTGTAGAAGGTCAAGCTATATTAAAAGGAATTAACTTAGAAATTAAGCCTGGAGAAGTACACGCCATCATGGGGCCAAACGGATCAGGAAAAAGTACGTTGTCCTCAGTTATTGCAGGAAACGAAGATTATGAGGTAACCGATGGCGATATTATATTCGAAAAAGCAAATATTTCAGAATTGTCTCCAGATGAGCGCGCTCATCGAGGGATTTTCCTTTCTTTTCAGTACCCCGTTGAAATTCCAGGAGTTTCGGTAACTAATTTTATCAAAACCTCTATCAACCAAATTCGTAAGGCACGTGGTTTAGAAGAAATGCCAGCCAACGAAATGCTAAAAAAGATAAAAGAAAAAGCAGAGTTATTGGAAATGGACCGAAAGTTTCTTTCACGCTCCCTTAACGAGGGTTTCTCAGGTGGTGAGAAAAAAAGAAATGAAATTTTTCAAATGGCCATGCTTGAACCAAAACTTGCCATTCTTGATGAAACAGATTCAGGTCTAGATATAGACGCGCTTAGAGTTGTATCTAATGGTGTAAATAAATTGAAATCTGCAGACAACGCAGTACTTGTAATTACCCATTACCAACGCTTGTTAGATTATATCGTGCCAGACGTTGTTCATGTATTAATGGATGGTAGAATTGTTAAAACTGGCGATAAAGAACTGGCAAAAGAGCTTGAAGAGCGTGGATACGATTGGATAAAAGAAGAGCTAAGCGCTAAGGTGTAATGCAAATAAAATAATCATGGAATTAAAAGACAAACTCGTTTCTTCTTTTCTTGCCTTCGAAGCGCAAGTAGATTTAGAAAACGATGTACATATTCATAGAAATGAGGCCATAAAGTTTTTTGAGCTAAATGGGTTTCCTTCAAAAAAAGACGAAGCTTGGAAGTACACCTCCCTCAAGCCAGTGCTTAAAGAAAATTACAGTATTTTCCCTAAGCTACAGGAAACAGTTGATTACAAAGATGTAAAGGAATTTTGCATTCATGAAGTAGATACCTATCAGATTGTTTTTGTAGATGGAATTTATGCTTCTCATTTATCTAGTACGACCCACGATAAGTTTGATGCTTGTTTAATGTCTTCTGCGTTAAACAACCCCAAGTATAAAGAAATTATTGGCAAGTATTTTAATAAGGTTGCACCACAAGAAAGCCTAACTTCACTAAATACCGCTTTTTGTAGAGAAGGAGCCTACATTCGTGTACCAAAATCGGTTGCAGCAGAAAAGCCAGTGCAAATCTTACATTTTTCAACAGGAAGCGAAGCAGCTACGATGCTTCAACCAAGAAACTTGATTATTGTTGAAGAAAATGCACAAATTCAAATTATTGAACGTCACCAAAGCTTAACAAGCAATGCTGTGTTAACCAATTCGGTAACTGAAATTTTTGCAGAACGAAATGCTTATGTAGATTATTATAAAATTCAAAACGATACCGTTTCTTCTTCGCTTATTGACAACACGTATGTCGAACAAAAAACAAACTCTACCGTATCAGTGCATACCTTTTCGTTGGGAGGAAAACTAACAAGGAACAACCTTAATTTCTACCAAAAAGGAGAACATGTAAACTCTATTCTAAATGGAATTACTATCCTAGAAGGTAATCAGCACGTAGACCACAACACACTCGTCCATCATCAGCAACCCAATTGCGAAAGTCATCAAGACTATAAAGGAATTTTTTCAGACAAGTCGGTTGGGGTTTTCAACGGAAAAGTTTTAGTAGATAGGATTGCTCAAAAAACAGATGCTTTTCAGAGTAATAATAACATTTTGATAGACGATAAGGCAACCATAAACTCCAAACCTCAGCTAGAAATTTTTGCAGATGATGTAAAATGTAGCCACGGATGTACGATAGGCCAATTGGATGAAGATGCACTATATTACCTGCAAACTAGAGGTATTCCTAGAAAAGAAGCCCGTGCATTACTTATGTTCGCGTTTGCCAATAAAGTTTTAACGAGCGTAAAAATACCTGAAATTAAGCACCGAATTGCTCAATTAATTGCTTCTAAATTAGGAGTAAATTTAGGCTTCGACCTATAACATTCAGAGTTGAATGGCCTTTACTCCCAAAAAAGATAAAATTAGCTGAATGTTAAGGTAATACAGAAGGATTTTTACGACAAACATTAATTTTTAAATGAGTATAAGATGTCCAACGACAGTAATTTATATACCCAAGTAAAGTTTCCTGTAGAAGAAGTACGCAAAGACTTCCCAATACTTCAGCGTGAAGTAAACGGACATCCTTTAGTGTATTTTGACAATGCAGCAACATCTCAAACTCCTCAACAAGTGATAGATGTAATCGTTGATTATTACCAAAAATACAACGCAAATATTCACCGAGGAGTACACACGCTTTCCCAAGAAGCGACGGATGCATATGAAAAAGCAAGGGAAAAAATCCGTTCGCATTTTAATGCCAAAAAAGCGTACGAAATAATTTTTACCGCGGGTACTACGCACGCTATAAACCTTGTAGCAAATGGCTACTCATCCATTTTAACTAAGGACGATGAGGTTATTGTTTCGGCTTTGGAGCACCATTCTAATATAGTTCCTTGGCAAATGATGTGCGAAAAAACAGGCGCCACTTTAAAGGTTATTCCTATGCAAAACAATGGTGAGCTGGACATGAATGCGTATAGGTCTTTGCTTAATGAAAATACCAAATTAGTTTTTGTTAACCACGTATCAAATGCATTAGGAACCATTAATCCGATTGGAGAAATCATTGAAAAAGCCCACGCTTTTGGCGCAAAAGTTTTAGTTGATGGCGCCCAAGCAGCACCTCATATACAAGCCGATGTTCAGGCCTTAGACGTTGATTTTTATACGGTCTCTGCACATAAAATCTGTGGCCCAACTGGTGTTGGAGTTTTATACGGAAAACAGGCCCTTTTAGAAATGATGCCCCCTTATCAAGGCGGTGGCGAAATGATTGCTGAAGTTAGTTTTGAGAAAACAACCTATGCCGGATTACCACATAAATTTGAAGCAGGCACACCAAACATTTGTGGCGGAATTGCTTTTGGTGCGGCTTTAGATTATATGCATAATATAGGATTCGAAGCCATTGCAGCCTATGAAAACGAACTTTTGGTTTACGCAACAGAAGAGCTTTCTAAAATAGAAGGAACCCGAATTTTTGGGACTACCACCAATAAAAAAACGGCGGTTATTTCCTTTAATTTTGAAGGAATTCATCCTTACGATGCAGGAACAATTCTTGATAAGTTAGGAATTGCTGTACGAACTGGACATCATTGCGCTCAACCCATAATGGATTTTTATGCTATTCCAGGTACCATTCGCGCTTCGTTTGCGTTTTACAATACTAAAGAAGAAATAGACTTGATGATTAACGCACTTAAGAGAGCAAAAAATATGCTATCTTAGGGGTAGAAAATTACAAGTCATTAACACAAATAAAATGTCAAAAACAATTCAATTTTTAGCGCTCATCATTAGTATTATTTTAATGATTTCCTGCGGAAGTATGGCGTCTTCAAAAGAAAAAAATACAACAAATGGTTTCTCTACATCCTTTGTACTTGCTTCTTACGAGCTGGTTTCAATTGGAGAAAGAAATGTGGAGGAGATGAAGCTAGAAATGCACATCGATCCTAAGCAAAACAGAATTTCAGGAGATTCCGGATGCAATCGCTACGGTTTTACCTACCAGCTAGAAAATGAAATTCTTGATTTAGGTTTTGGGATGGCAACAAAAATGTATTGCGAAGAAACGAGCCACATCGAAAGTGAATTTTTTAGCCAAATGGCCAAAGTAAATCGTTTTTTAGTAAAAGGCGAAAACATTACGTTTACCAATGATAAAAATGAAATACTAGTAACAGCAAAAACAAAAATGATAAATAATGAGTAGTCTAAAAGACATACAAACAGACATTGTTGAAGAATTTGCCATGTTTGACGATTGGATGCAGCGTTACGAATACATGATCGAACTTGGAAAAAGCTTACCTGTTATTGACGATGCAAAAAAAACAGACGATAATATAATTAAAGGCTGTCAAAGTAGGGTATGGCTTCATGCTGAATTAAATAATGAAAAAGTAGTTTATACAGCAGATAGCGATGCCATTATAACCAAAGGAATCATTGCCTTATTAATTCGTGTTTTTTCGAATCAACATCCTGATGAAATTCTAGCAGCAGATACTACGTTTATAGATGAAATTGGACTCAAAGAACACTTGTCTCCAACAAGAGCAAACGGCTTAGTAAGCATGCTAAATCAAATAAAAAACTATGCCATCGCATACAAAACAAAACTTTCTTAATTAGTAAACCATGTCAGATACCACTATAAATACCGAAGAATTAGGAGATAAAATTGTACGTGTACTCAAAACCATTTACGATCCGGAAATTCCAGTAGACATTTATGAGCTTGGCCTTATTTACGATGTGTTTGTAAATGAAGACGCCGAAGTCAAAATTATCATGACGCTAACATCTCCCAATTGCCCAGTAGCAGAATCCTTACCTAAAGAAGTAAAAGACAAAGTAGCATCCTTAGAAGTAGTTAAGGATTGTATTGTAGAACTAACCTTTGAGCCAACCTGGACCAAAGACAACATGAGTGAGGAAGCAAAGTTAGAACTTGGAATGCTATAATACAATGAGTGAAATAATTAACAGAGTAGCCAATTCTCCACTTAAAACCTTCGACTTAGAAAGTTTATATGAAAAACAAGAGCGCGTTCAATTGGATATAAGTCAATGGCTATTTGAAGGCTTCATTCTTAAAGAAAAAGACTTTAGGCAAGCCCTCAAAGATTTTGATTGGACTGTGTACAAGGACAAACTAGTAGCAATATATTGCTCTACAGATGCCATCTTGCCTTCATGGGCTCCTATTTTAGTTGCTTCGCATTTATTAGGAATAGCAAAAAAATCGATTGTGGGTACGATGAATGATTTAGATAAAATTCTTTATGCTGAAAAAATTCAAGCTTTAGACCTTAGTGAATTTCAAGATAAGCCCGTAATTATTAAGGGTTGTTCCAATTTTCCAGTTCCTGAGGTTGCTTATATTCTTTTATTAGAGAAACTCCAACCAATAGCAAAATCTGTGTTTTACGGAGAAGCATGTTCCTCGGTACCCTTGTTTAAAAGAAAGTAAAATTAGTTCCTAGTACGACGACTACAAATTTACATTTTTCACAAAAAAGCCTATTCAATTTATCACAAACGATTGAATTTTATACCTTTTTTCATTATTTCTTTTAAGGTTTATTTACTTTTGCCGAAAATTTAAATAAACATGAAGAAATCTTACAGCTTATTCTTTTTACTTCTTTCTCTAAGCTTTAGCAGTTTTGTTTTTGCTCAAAATGCTGATGAAGAATCCGATGAACCAACTAGCGCATGGAAAATGGGAGGTAATTTTTCATTTTTAGTGAACCAATCTACCTTTAACGACGACTGGTTAGGAGGGGGTGTTTCTAACTACTCTGCCAACTTATTGGTTAGTTATGATATCAACTATGCAAAAGAGCGCCTTTCTTGGGACACAAAATTTTTGGGAGATTACGGGATTACTAAAATTAGAGGGCAAGAATTTAACAGAAAAACAAACGATCGTTTGGAGCTCAACTCTGTTTTAGGTTACAAAATTACACCTACTTCTAAATGGAGTTACTCAGGAATGTTGAATTTCAGAACGCAATTTGCACCGGGCTATGTTTTTGGAACTGATGCAGATGGTAATGAAACCAGAACTTTAGAAACTGACTTTATGTCGCCAGCTTTCTTACAATTTGGTTTGGGTACGCAGTGGAAGCAAAGTGATAACTTTAGGATAAACATATCTCCAGCTACAGGAAGAGTTATTTTGGCTAATTCAAGATTCACCAGCTTTGAAGGCTACCAAGATGGAGCATTCTTTGGATTAGATGCCGGGAAGTCTGCTCGTTATGAATTTGGTGCCGCCTTAACAGGTTATGGTAAATTCGAAATTATGAAAAACGTAACGGTGGAAAATTTCTTGAACTTATATGCTAACTACCTAGAAAATTTAGGGAATATAGATATAGATTATACCTTAAACATTGTTTTGAAGGTTAATAAATACTTAAGTACTAACTTTACGATGCAAGCCATATATGACGATAATGCCGTGAGGGGTTTTCAGTTTAGGCAAGTCCTTGGAGTTGGAGTTTCCTTTGCCTTGTAATTACTCTTAAGTTTTTGTGATAACTGTTAAAGTAAAAAGCCGTTTCTGCTCAGCAGAAACGGCTTTTTTAGGTTCAAAAAATGAGTGCTTATTCAGAAAGCGCTGTACTAGCTTCTTCGATGCTTGTGTTAATTTTATTTTTCATAATAATTGCATCTTCATAGCTTTGGCTTAAAGCAGTGAGTCTTTCGTCTAGCGTTTCAATATCAGTTGCCGCTATGCCTTCATTAACCTCAGTACGGTCGAAGGTGCTCGAAAATTCTTTCATCCACTTCATCATATGGTCGTGTCCATCTTTTAGATTACCAATAAGCTCCTCAGCCTTTTCTTCTGCTAATTCAGCTTCACCAAGTTTACTGATTAAGCTTTTAATTTCTCCCATTTTCGGCATAACTTCATCGTGCACAGCAACGGTTTCTTTCATTAAGCCATTAAATTTCTCTTGGTAGGCTTCAACTTCACTAGAAACCTCCGTGGTTTCTTTTTTCTCTTTTGGCGCTTCATCACAAGATACACTAATAAGTGCTAAACCAAGCATAAATAAGCTTCCCAAAAGGGTGTTTTTTAAAAAATTTCTGTTCATTTTTTTACGTTTTAAATTAATTCAAATTGTTTTCCCGGTAAGGGTCTTACTACTCCGCTTAATTCCAATTCTAATAGCATGCTTGCTAACTTAAAGGTTGGAATTCCGCACGCCAAAGATAAATTGTCGAGTTCACATTTCCCAAGTTCTGCCAGTTTATCTGTAATTTTTTTTTGTTCTTCGGTTAACTCAACAAACAAAGATATTTGTTTTGGTTGTTTAGTTTCGATGTCCCAATTAAGCATGTATATAAGATCTTCGGCTGAGGTTAACATTCTAGCTTTTTGGCTTTTTATGAGGTTATTACATCCTAAACTTAGCTTGTCGGTAGTTCTGCCAGGAACGGCAAATACCTCCCTGTCGTAAGAATGAGCAATGTCTGCCGTTACCAGCGAACCTCCTTTTTCAGCACTTTCAATAACAATTGTGGCTTCACTCATTCCCGCAATAATTCTGTTTCTACGTAAAAAGTTAGTTCTGTCAAAACTATTAGAGCTAGAAAAGTCGGTTATAAAGCCTCCATTTTTTTCTACTTCTTTAGTGTAAATATGGTGCGATTTAGGGTATAACTGATTAAGTCCGTGCGCTAGGCAAGCAATGGTTTGAAGCTTGTTTTTAAATGCGGCTTTATGAGCAACGATATCGGTTCCGTAAGCAAAACCTGAAACAATAACAGGATCGAAAAGGGAAAGTTTTTCGATAAGTTCCTCGCAAAAAGCAACTCCATGCGAAGTTATTTTTCGGGTACCAACTATGCTAATAATTTTACGGTTAACAAGGTCTATATTTCCGCGTTGAAAAAACAGAATGGGCCCGTCTATACAGTGCTTTAATAATTTTGGGTAGTGTATATCTTTGTAAGAAACAGCTTCAATTTGCTGTTCTTGAATGTAGTCTACTTCTCTTTTGGCTTCATCAAGTATAGAAGAGTCTCCTAAATGCTTCAATTTTACTGATCCAAGGCCTTCAATTTTTTGAAGATTGCTTTTTTTTTCGCTGAAAATAGCTTCGGCAGAACCTAGTTTTTCTATTAATTTTTTTGCCATGGTATCGCCTATAAACGGAGTTTTTTGCAAGGCGATGTAATAGGTTAGTTCGTTTTCACTTAACATGATAGGATGTTCATAAATTTCAGAGGTGAAGATACTTTTTTTTTCTAATTTATACTAGTCATTAGTTGAAATTAAAGGAAAAGAAAAAAGCCCCTGTAGGGGGACTTTTTTTCTTTGATTAGTTGTCAACTTTAGTTGTACAACTTGGTGGCTAATTCGTTGTTTTACTTTTTATTTAACTAATCTTTCGTTCAATTAAATAAACAGCGTCAGCCACCATCAATTTTGCAACTACATACCGTGGTAAAGCTAAGAACTTGACCTGCGTAAGTAGTAAAACACACTTTTTTTAAAAATTTCATTTATATGCAATTACTATTAAGATACATTGTTTTAAAAAGGTTGCTTTTCTGTTGATTTAGCACCGAAATAAATTGTACTTTTACCTTTTCAGATTACAATCTTACATAAAAAATTTTAAAATGAGCAAAGAAAATAGCGAGAAAGAAGCAAAATTAAAAGCACTTAAACTAACTTTAGATAAGCTAGACAAGACGTATGGAAAGGGTACTGTGATGAAAATGAGCGATCAAGCTGTCGTAGATGTAGATGCCATTTCTTCTGGATCCTTAGGTCTAGACGTTGCTTTAGGAGTTGGAGGTTACCCAAGAGGACGAGTAATTGAAATTTACGGACCAGAATCTTCTGGTAAAACTACTTTAACGCTTCACGCTATTGCTGAAGCTCAAAAAGCGGGCGGAATTGCTGCATTTATTGATGCTGAACATGCCTTTGATAGAACCTATGCCGAAAAGCTAAAAGTTGATATCGATAATTTAATTATATCGCAGCCAGACCATGGTGAGCAAGCCCTAGAAATTGCAGAAAACCTTATCCGCTCTGGAGCAATAGACATTGTTGTAATCGATTCTGTTGCAGCACTTACCCCAAAAAGTGAAATTGAAGGAGAAATGGGTGATTCTAAAATGGGACTTCACGCACGTTTGATGTCTCAAGCTTTACGAAAATTGACTAGTGCAATCAGTAAAACCAACTGTACGGTTTTCTTTATTAACCAATTACGTGAAAAAATTGGAGTAATGTTCGGAAATCCAGAAACAACTACAGGAGGTAACGCACTGAAATTTTACGCATCGGTTCGATTAGACATTAGGCGTTCAACCCAAATTAAGGACAATAACAGCGATGTAATGGGAAATAAAACCAAGGTAAAAGTGGTAAAAAACAAAGTTGCTCCTCCTTTTAAACAAGCCGAATTTGATATCATGTACGGTGAAGGAATTTCTAAAGTAGGTGAAATTATCGACCTTGGTGTGGAATATGATATAGTGAAAAAAGCAGGTTCATGGTTTAGTTACGAAGATTCTAAATTAGGCCAAGGACGAGACGCTGTTAAGACTTTATTGCTTGACAACCCAGAGCTTATGGAAGAAATTGAAACGAAAATAGTAGCACACATTAAAGAAAAAGCAAATTCGTAATAAATTGACGCAACGTATGGTAACTAAAAGCATCTATAAGAGTAAGCGAATAGTTTTCGCACTTATGTTCTTTGTTTTATTGCTAGGATGTAATTCTGGAGGACCTCGGCTAGAAACTGAGCAGTTCGGAAACATCATTGATGTCATACTTCCGGAAGAATTAGTTTTTCAAGAAACGTACAGGTTTCCCGTAACTATTGAACGTCCCACAACCTGCCACTCATTCAAAGAATTTTCCGTTGAGCCGAGTGGGGTAGAAGTTTACGTTGGCGCAGTTACGTTGTTCCAAGATTTTGGTAATTGCCAAGACACCCCAGAAAGTACACTAATAGAAGAGTTTGAATTTACGGTAAATAGAACGGATAGGTACGAGTTTTACTTCTTAGCAGAAGTACCAGAATCCAACCCAAATCAGCCTATTTATATTCGTGTAAACAGACCTGTTGTTATGCCGTAATGAAACTAGAGAAACTCATAAAAAGCTGTGTAAAGCAAAACCGAAAAGCACAACAAGAGCTTTATGTTTTGTATGCAGCTAAACTTTATGCAGTTTGTTTAAAATACTCAAGAAGCAAAGAGGAAGCTGAAGACAATCTTCAAGACAGCTTCCTCTTAATTTTTGAAAAAATAGCCCAGTTTAAACAAAAGGGTTCGTTTGAAGGTTGGTTAAAACGCATATGTATGAATACCTGTTTGCAGCGCTACCGAAAACACCGCTTGTTTGAATTGGTTTCTGAAGACATTGAAGACGATAACCGTATTGAAGTTGACGAAAACGAATTGAGCCTTCAGTTTTTACTAGAAATCATCCAGGCCCTTCCCAACCGATACAGATTGGTTTTTAGCATGTATGTCTTGGATGGATTTTCGCATAAAGAAATAGCAGAAAAACTCGAAATAACAGAAGGAACTTCCAAGTCGAACCTAGCAAGAGCAAGAATTATTTTGAAACAAAAAATTGAAGAAGCGCAACAAGTCGAACCTTCAGTTGCAACAAATTAATGAGAGGAGAAAAAAAACATATCGACCGTGTTTTTCAGGAGAAATTCAAAGATTTTGAAGTTTCTCCAAGCATGGATTTGTGGTCGAAAATAGAATCGAAATTAGACGAAAATAAACCTCGCAAAGTCGTCCCACTTTGGTGGAAAGTCGCAGGAATTGCCGCAAGTTTTGCTGTTTTGCTTACCGTGTGGTTTACTTACCAGTCTAATTTTACCAACCCAGGTAGTTCCGTCGTAAATCAAAATAATATTGAAAATCAGCTTGAAATTGAGGCAGCTCCTGCCAAAACGAACCTTGGCTTTTCAACCGAATTAACGGTAGATGAAGCAATAGAAATTACTTCTTCAGAAAGTTCAACGCCTAAAAACACCACTACTTCTCAACCTAGCTTAACTGATAAAAGTACCAATACTGAAGCTCTTCAAGCAAATTCAATTTCAGAAAGTTACGTACTAAATAATTCAGCAAATACTAGTAGTAAAGATTACACTTTAAAAGCAGAGGGAGCAATTACAAGCATAGATAGCGAAATTTCTACTCCTTTAACTCAAAATAATTTCAATAGCATACTTACTTCGCTTAAAAACAACCTAACCACTCATCCTATTGCTGTAGATGAAATTGCCGCCAGAGATATAAGTCGCTCAAAAGTACCTCGTAGTTTTGGTACAGAAAAATATGCGGAGGAAAAATTGTTAGCGCAAAATAACCCACTTTCGACCCAGCAAACCAGCGAAGAAATAGCTGAAGAAGCACAAGAAAATTTAGCGAATAAACAAAAGCATCTTTGGTCGCTAAAACCACAGGTTTCTCCCGTGTTTAATCTTGCTGCCAATAGTGGTGCATCCATAGACCCTATGCTTGGTAATAATTCTTCACAAGGAAACACTTCTCTAGCTTATGGTATGTTAGTTACGTATACGTTAGCAACTAACTTACGCTTGCGTTCTGGAGTTCAGCAAGTGAATATGTCATACACAACAAATGATGTAGTTTTTGCGCCAGCAGTTGCAGGTGTCGCCTCTAATCAAATCAACTTTAACGTATCCGCCGAGGGATTTAATGTATTTAATCAGCTTATTTATGACGCTAATGCAGACCCTAACTCCAGAACATTTGCCGCTTCTGGCGATTTACAGCAGCAACTAGGTTTTGTAGAAATCCCCTTAGAAGTTGAATGGCAATTAATCGATGGGAAATTTGGTGTTTATGCCTCCGGTGGAGCAAGTAGCTTGTTTTTATTACAAAATTCAGTAGGTTTACGTAACGAAACAGGCGTTTGGAACATTGGAGAAAATGCAGCGGCAAATAATACAAGTTTCTCAGGAAATCTAGGACTAGGTCTAGAATACCAGCTTACAAGAAGATTCAACCTTAACTTAGAACCTTCATTAAGGTACCAATTCAATACTTTTTCTAATCAAATAGAAGGATTTAACCCTTACTTTTTTGCAATTTACACAGGCGTTAATCTTAAGTTTTAAGTTTTATTGAAGCTTTCAAAATTGAATGTTTACTTTTGCAAGAAAAAGTAACACATGGCAGATTCAATAATACCTCAACTTCAACCAACAAGCATTTGGAAAAATTTTGCAGCCTTAAACGCTGTTCCTCGACCTTCCAAAAAAGAAGAGCGCGTCATCCAATTTATGGTAGATTTTGGCACTAATTTAGGGCTAGAAACCGTTGTAGACGCCATCGGGAATGTAATTATCAAAAAGCCTGCTTCACCAGGAATGGAAGATAGAAAAACCGTGATTTTGCAGTCTCATCTAGACATGGTTCATCAGAAAAATAACGATACTGAGTTTGATTTCGATACACAAGGAATAGAGATGTATGTAGATGGCGATTGGGTCCGTGCAAAAGGAACAACGCTAGGTGCAGATAATGGACTTGGAGTGGCTACCATTATGGCTATTTTAGAAAGTACAGACATTTCCCATCCTGCTTTAGAAGTCTTGTTTACAATTGATGAAGAAACAGGAATGACGGGTGCGATGCAATTGGATGCAAGTCTACTTTCTGGCGAAATTTTACTCAACCTAGATACAGAAGAAGACGACGAGATTGGTATTGGATGCGCTGGTGGTGTAGATGTTTCAGCAAATCGTTCCTATATAGAAGAAGTTACACCAGAGGCTACCGAAGCTTTTGTAGTAAGCATCAAAGGGCTTCAAGGAGGCCACTCTGGGATGGACATCATCAAAGGATTAGGGAACGCAAATAAACTAATGAATCGCCTACTCTATGACGGCTATGTTAGCTACGGAATGCGTATTCACTCTCTTCAAGGAGGTAGTTTGCGCAATGCCATACCCCGCGAAAGTCAAGCTATAATTGTAGTAGATGCTATACATGTAGAAGCATTTAAGGACGATTTAGGAACTATTATTGCCGATATAAAAGAAGAATACAAACACCTTGAGCCTAAACTCACTATGGAATTAAATCCCACTTCGCTCCCGGCTAAGGTGATGGATTTAGGGGTTCAAGAAGCCTTTATTAAAGCAGTATATGCCGCCCACAATGGAGTGTATAGAATGTCGCCAGCGATTGAAGGACTGGTAGAAACATCCAATAATATTGCCCGCATTAATCTACAGAATGGTGAAATTGAAATAGCTTGTTTAACAAGATCTTCGGTAGAATCTTCTAAATGGGATTTAGCAAATGCATTGCGTTCTGCCTTTGAATTGGCTGGCTTTGATGTTGAGTTTTCTGGCGATTATCCAGGATGGACACCCAATAGCGAGTCAGAGATTTTAGGTATTGTAGATCGAATATACCAAGCGAAAAACGGAGAAAAAGCAAACATAGCCGCTTGTCATGCAGGTTTGGAGTGTGGAATTTTATCGCAGCATCTTCCGGGAGTAGATATGGTTTCTTTTGGACCAAACATCAGAGGCGCTCATTCTCCAGATGAAAGAGCGAGTATTTCATCTACCCAGAAGTTTTGGGAGTTTACACTTCATGTGTTACAAGAAATACCTAAAAAATAAGGACTAAACTAATTGTATAGTGTGACTTTTCTTCTAGTTAAATTTTTTGTCAGATTACTTCTCAGGTATGAAAATTTTTGTTTTTAATGCGGAAATTTTAAAAAAATAACAGATAAATTATTTAAAGTTAAAAATAAATATTACTTTTATCTGATAAACTTAAAAAATATAATTTGAATTCAACCTATAAATGCAACTTTCGGTTTGAGGTTTAAAATATGTTTTTCAAAACAGAAGAAGGTAAGTTT
>JBHYFG010000027.1:0-18965 GCA_051859645.1 Psychroflexus sp.
TTTCTTTCTTCTTATTTAGGCTTGAAAAGTTATTTGCGTAAACTTAATACTCCCCAAATAAAATAAGTGACCCAAAAATAGCCTTTGAATTTTAATTAACAGTAATATTGATACAAGATTTTAATCAATATTTTTTAATTTCTCAATTATGTGTTGTAGTTTATTTTTTAATCATGTAATATTGTTTCTACATGTTCATTTTATCTTATTTTTATTTTGTTATTGAGTTAATATTTTAAGCTAAATAATTTGTTTTGCAACTAAGTTTGTGCTAATTTTGGTTTAAACATTTTTATGAAAATTATCTTATCATTTACTTTAGCAATAATAACTTGCATGTCTGTAAGAGGACAATTTAAAGAAGTTAATACACTTATTGCTCAACGTGACCTTTCTGCAATCGATTCTATCTTACTTTCACATAATCTAACTGATGTAGATAAGCTTATTATAAAAGGAAAGTTATTTGTTGAAAGAAATATAATAGATTCAGCTTTTAATACCTTATTAATGGTAGATACGCTGGCGCTTTCTAAATATCAAAAAGCTACTTATTACCACTATCTTGCATCCGCATATGACCAAAATATTGAATATGACTTAGTTGTTTCTTATATCGATAAAGCTAAAGAACTTTATGACCAATTAGGTTTTAAAGAAGAATCAAATGAAATGAACATGCAAATGTATTTAACTCTTCTTGCTTCACCTTTTTATAAAGGTGATGATGTAAAGCATTTAAATGAGTTTTATGAAAATGCAAAAAAAATTAACAATTATTCTCAACTTTCAAGAGCCGAAATCAACTTAGCTTTCGAAAACTTCAATGTTGATAACCCAATGGAGTTTACCGATTATTTTGATAGGGCAGTGGATTTTGCAAAAAAGTCGGGGAATCCGCTTGATTTGGCAAGAATTTATACATATTACGGTATGATGTATGGCGAGAACTTCCAACGTCCTGATATTGCTGAGAAATATTATGATGATGCCTTAGAAATATATAAATCAATTGAAGGAGGATTTAAGCAAAAACCAATTTTTATATTAAAAGCTAACCTTGCAAGGCAAAGAAATGATTACTTAGAGAGTATTAATTTACTAAAAAAAGCTGATTCATTGGGTTCATCTTCTTATGAAACGGAACTGAATTTAAGAATTTATAAACAGCTTGCTGATGATTATAAAACAATTGGAGAAACAGATTCTGCATTTGCTTATATGTCGTTATACGATAATACTAGAGATTTGTATTCAGTACAGCAACAAAATATTAATATAGCAAGGTTTGAAGCAGAGAAAAAGGATAAGGAAAATCTACTCTTACAGAAAAAGAACCAACAAGCTCAGTTTATAATTTATTTCACCTCTCTTTTTGCAATACTTGTTATAATTGCATCATACTTGATTTATAAGAACAATAAGAAAAAGCAAGAGATTAGAGAGAAGGAAATTGAAATTATGCGTGCTAATTTTGAAAGAGATCAACGAAAATTTGAATTAGTAGGGATTGACCGTTTAGTAAATGCTCAAGAAGGAGAAAGACAGAGAATAGCAGAAGAATTACATGATAATGTAGGTTCACTTCTTACTGCTGTTAATATGCATTTCGATGTTATTGTCTCTGAATTAAAACACTTGAATCTCAATGAAAGTGTAAACGAGATTGTGACCAAAACACATGGACTATTAAAGGATGCTTATAATCAAATTAGAAGTATGGCTCATTACAAGAATGCGGGGCAATTAGCTAATAATGGTTTAATTCCAGCTATTAAAATCCTAGCTAAAACAGGATCAAGCTTTAAAGGAGTCAATTTTAATCTGAATCTTCATGAAATTCAAAGTAGAATTAATAACCAAGTTGAAATAGGTGTTTTTAGAACTATTCAGGAGCTTGTTACCAATATTTTTAAACACGCTAATGCCACTAACATTTCAATATCTATATACGAGGAACACCAGAAATTATGCGTTACTATAGAGGACGATGGCATTGGCTTTAGTGTAGATGAACATTTGCAAAAAGATTCTAATTATTCTTTAACTAGTGACGAAGTACATATTAATATGGGGCTTCCAATTTTGAACTCGAGAATAAAAAGTTATGGAGGCACTTTTCATATTGAATCTAATCATGGTGAAGGTACAACAGTAATGATTGAAATTCCGTTATAAAAATGATAAACGTTGCTATTGTAGATGATCATCAGTCGTTATTAGACGGAATTGTACTTCTTTTAAAAACACAAAAAGATATAAATATTGTTGCATATTCAACTAACCCAAACCAATTACTTGATGCTATAAAGTATAAATCTGTGGATGTTCTGGTTACAGATATTAAAATGCCTATAATGGACGGCTTTGAATTAACTAAAAAATTTCTTCAAAAATCACCATCATCAAAGGTTATAGTTTTTTCTATGTTTGATACAGAGGAAGTACTTAAAAGTACTTTACAATCAGGAGCTTCCGGCTATTTGATAAAAACATCTCCATTATCAGAGCTTTTGAACGCAATTAAAACTGTTTTATCGGGGAAGAAATTTTTTGATCAAAATCTTTTCTTTAACGAAGCTCAAGAAAAAGAAAATATAGTACAAACTACAAATAAGCCTATTCTTACGAAAACCGAAACAAAAGTTATTAAAGCAATTGCGGAAGGAAAAACAACTGAAGAAATATCTAATGAACTAAATTCTGCTGTTTCAACAATAAAAACACATCGAAGGAATATTCTTCGTAAGCTTGGTCTTCAAGGTAAAAATGAACTTATTAGATATGCATTCGACCATAAATATACGCTATAAAAGATGGCAATATTAGTTGTTGGTGAACATAGATCAAAACAGGAATGGGAAAAAGAATTTTTTCAATTTGATGACACTCTTAAGATTTATCATTATAGCGAAAAAAATATCCCCTATAATGATGTTGAATTTGCAATTACATGGAATCATCCAATTGGTTATTTCAATCAATTCCCTAATTTAAAAGTTATTGCAAGTTTAGGCGCTGGCGTGGACCATATTTTTCGAGATAAAAACATACCACGACAAGTAAAAGTAACAAGAATAGTAGACCAAAAGCTAACTAATGATATGTCGGACTTTGTTTTGTTATCTTGTTTGAACTATGCTAGAAATACTCAAACTTATTTTAATAATCAAAAAAAATCATTGTGGAGCCCTGTACCTTATCGTTCTGTAAACCAACTAACAGTTGGTGTAATGGGATTTGGTGAATTAGGCGAAGCGGTTGCTATGCGTTTAAAAGGTATTGGGTTTAATATAAAAGCTCTTTCTAAAACCTCAAAACCCCATCCAATTATCAATGTGTTTTCTGCTGATTCTATGGACGAGTTTTTAAAAGAATTGAATATTTTAGTGTGTTTGTTGCCTCTTACTGATGCTACTAGAGGTATTTTGTCTAAAACATTATTCACCAAAATACAAAACCCTTTTTTCCTGATAAATGTAGCTAGAGGAGCTCATTTAAACGAAGATGATTTTTTATACGCTTTAAAAAAGGGGACTATTGAGGCTGCACATTTAGATGTTTTCGATTATGAACCGCTTCCCGAGGACCATATTTTTTGGACATTACCCAACGTTACTATTACGCCACATATAGCAAGTAAAACTTCTCCAGCCTCTGTAACCCAGCAGTTGTATGAAAATTACCAACGCATGATGGCTAATAAGAAACTCTTAAATGAAGTAAATAAAGTTAAGGAGTATTAATAGCATTCATTAATTGAAATCCCCATAATAATAAGCCTTTTTTTCCTTTCTGTTTCATTATAATGAAAAAATCAAAGCTATCGCTATGCTTGATTTTTATAATTCACATAAAGAAATTAATCATACCCAAAGTGGTTGGGACATGCTGTTTTTCTTTTCTAGTAATTTTAAATCATATATCTTATTATACCTATTTCAGAGTAGCGTTTGTTTTTTTTAAGCTTCTATTTTATAACTTTCCTATACTATTAAAATCTTTGTGTCCCCATAGACATCTTTGTTTTGTACATTTGTATAACAAAATTTGAGTACATGAAAAGTATGCATTCCATAGATATAGATACAGTAGAAATGACTTTTGATATCATGAAATTTGCTATCAATAGAATTTCAAATAACAATCCAGAAATAGGAATCCCTAAAAGCGAGGATGAGCTTTTTAGTTTAGTGGGGGACACCATAACAGAACAAGGTATTGGAGGAGAAAAAGCATTCCAACTTTACAAAGATATTTTAGTCAAAGCAGCTGTACCAGTAGATCACCCAAAACACCTTGCTTTTGTTCCGGCCTCCCCCACAAAAGCAGCAATTTTATTTGATTTGGTAACCTCAGCTTCTAGCATTCACGGTGCTTATTGGATGACAGGTGCAGGAGGAATTTTTTGTGAAAACAGAGCAATGGAATGGCTTGTTTCTTTGACTGGAATGCCAGCGGGTTCGTTTGGTGTTTTTACATCCGGCGGGACAGCAGCAAACTTATCAGCAATTGTTGCAGCACGTGAAGCTTGGCGATCTCGAGACAAAATGCATCATAGCTTAAAAGGATTAATTATTACATCTAAAGGTGCACACTCTTCTGTAAAATCAATGGCCAAAGTAATTGATGCAGATATTTTATTTGTAGACGATCTTAACGAAGAGAAATTGACTGGAGCTTCGTTAGCTAAAAAAATACAAAGTTTGAATCATCTTGATCAGCTTAGGTTGTTTGCTGTTGTTGCAACTGGAGGTACTACAAATGCAGGGATAATCGACGATTTAGATGGGATTGCTAAGGTATGTAAAGACAATCAACTTTGGTTTCACGTAGATGCTGCTTATGGCGGAGGAGCTCTAGCGGCACCTTCTGTAAGAGGTTTATTCAAAGGAATAGAGCATGCCGACAGCGTAACTATCGACCCGCACAAATGGATGTTCTCACCTTATGATTGTGGTGCAATTATCTATAAAAACATGCAATTAGCAGCTAATGCACACGCGCAAAAAGGATCTTATCTTGATATTTTTAAAGACGAAGGGGCGCATGGATTTAATCCCTCAGATTATCAAATCCAACTTACAAGGCGCTTACGTGGTATGCCACTGTGGTTTTCTTTAGCAATGCATGGAACAAAAAAGTATGAAGAAGCCGTAGAAAGGGGTCTTTTTTTAGCTCAATATGCAGCTTCAAGGATTAAAACATTAGACCATGTGGAAATGGTTAGAGATGTAGGTCTATCATGTGTCTTGTTTAGAAGAAAAGGTTGGAAACCAGAAAATTACACTCAATGGACATATAACAATCATCGTAACGGGGTAGCTTTAGTCACCCCAACCAAGTGGGAGGTAGACGGGAAACAAGAAACCATTGCCCGTTTTTGTTTCATAAATCCTGACACACAAGAATCTTACATCGATGAAATTCTTGAAAGCATGATGAACTTACCTAATTAAAGGTACAATTAATTTTAATAAACTGTATGGAAATCCCTTTACTTAAAGAAATAGTTGTTGTTTTTGGAATAGCGATAATCATTATATTAGCTTTTCAAAAGTTAAAGTTGCCATCAATTTTGGGGTTTCTTTTAGCAGGAATCATTGTGGGACCAAGTGCATTTAACCTCCTGAGTTCTCAGCATGAGGTTGAATTACTTTCTGAAATTGGAATAATATTTCTACTATTTATTATCGGGATTGAATTATCATTCAAAGGCTTGATAAGCATATGGAAAACTGTTTTTATAGGTGGCGGCCTTCAAGTAGGTGTTACAATTATCTGTACAACACTTTTGGCTATGGCAATGAATGTACCTGTAAATACGTCCATTTTTATAGGTTTTTTAATTTCTTTAAGCTCAACAGCAATTGTACTTAAAATTTTAAACGACCAAGGAGAAATTAAATCTCCTCACGGAAGAGTAGCCCTGGGAATTTTAATATTTCAAGACATCATTGTTGTTCCTATGATGCTTGTTACGCCAATTTTAGCTGGCCAAACTGAAAACGTTACACAAACTGTATTATTTTTACTCCTTAAGCTAGCTGGTGTAGGAATGGTTGTTTTTGTGCTTCAAAAATACCTTGTCCCGTTTGTACTGGAAACGGTGGTTAAAACAAAGAACAGGGAACTTTTTATACTTACAGTAGTAGTATTTTGTTTCGGTGTTGCTTGGCTAACCTCTTCAGTTGGACTTTCGCTTGCACTTGGTGCTTTTTTTGCTGGGCTTATTATTTCAGAGTCAGAATATTCGCATCAAGCGACTGCAAACGTTTTACCTTTCAGAGAAATTTTTATAAGTTTCTTTTTTATTTCTGTAGGTTCTCTTCTAGATATCAGTTTTTTTGTTGCTCATATTGTCTACATTCTAGCTTTTGTTATTCTTGTTTTGTTGATCAAAATGCTAGTAATTACATTAGTAGCAACATTTTTAAAATATCAACCAATTACCTCATTTAAGTCTGCTTTTTCTTTATTTCAAGTGGGTGAATTTTCACTATTACTATCTACAGTTGGGGTCTCCAATAACATCATGCCACAGGAAATGTACCAGTATTTTTTAGCGGTTTCTATTATTACAATGGCAATAACCCCTTTCATAATGCTAAAGTCTGATGCGTTAGCTTCCTTTGTTGTACAAGTACCAATTCCTAAAAAAGTAAAGAAACGATTGATAGCTAGAAGAGAAACACTAAAAGTAGAAAATGAAGAGCATGATTTAGAAGATCACTTGGTTATTATTGGTTACGGTTTAAATGGTAAAAATATTACCAGAGTTGCGCAAACTATGGATATCCCATATGTTGTTGTAGATTTCGATTACCAAGAATTCGCCAATGCTAAAGCAGCTCAACAACCGGTAGTTTTTGGTAATGCAGCAGAGCCTGAAATACTACATCATATTAATATTCAAAAAGCGCGTGTCGTAGTGGTTGCCATTTCTGATGCAGAATCAACCAAGCGAATTGTTCAAAATATTCGACATTTTTCGCAAACTGCTTATATAATTGTTAGGACACGCTTTGTAAGCGAGATTAAAGAAAACATGCGCTTAGGAGCTGATGAAGTTATACCTGAAGAGTTTGAAACTTCAATTGAAATATTTACACGCGTACTAAAGCAATACCTAGTTACCGAGTCAAAAATCACCGAAATTGTTAAAACCTTACGCGCATCAGATTACGAAATGCTTACTTCTTTAAAACCTATTAATAAGAATAGCGCATTTCAGCAATTTAATATACCAAATAAAGAAATAGCGAGTTTACATGTTCAACATTCCAACAACGAAATCGTAGGGAAAGCCCTTTCAGAGGCTGCTATTGGTAGACGTTATAATGTTAATGTACTTGCAATTAAACGCGGAAACAAATACATTTCAAACATCAATTCTGAAACTAAAATATGCGTTGATGACATTATTTATATCTTTGGTGGTTCTAAAGAAATTATGGCCTTTAATAAAGAAATTAAAATATAAATGAATTCCTATGAGTAAAAAAAAGAAGATAATTCTTAGCATTATTTTAGTACCAATTTTACTTTTTTTTCTACTAACAAGTGTTCTTGTTGTAAAAAAAGATAGTTTAGTAAAGTCAATTTTGAACGATTTATCTAAAAGCTATTTAGGAGACTTTAGTGTAGAAAAAGTCGCCATTTCTCCATTCGAAAACTTTCCTTATATCTCCTTAGATTTAAAGAATTTTACCTTCTATGAAGATAAAGATCACTCAAAGCAACCCTTAATGCAAATAGATGATTTGTACATAGGTTTCGATTTTTGGAACATCGCGAGTGGTAACTTTGAAATACAGTATGTAAAACTTAGCAATGGCCATTTAACCATTATTCAAGACGAAAATAATGAATTAAATTTGTTAAAAGCTATTAGCAGCATAGAAGAAGACAACTTAAATATTGATGCAGAGGAAACTACCGGTGTAAGTCTGGAAAGTATACAATTAGCAAACATTCAGCTTCGAAAAATTAATTCAGTAGATTCATTAGAGTTGTTTTTTGATATTAGAAATGCAACTTCAAAAGTTGGGTTTAAAGATGAATTGTTAGAATTAAATTTAGATACCGAATTGTATTTTAGTATTATTTCACGTTCAGATACAACCTTTGTGAATAAAAAATACATGGAGTTTCATACGGGTTTTACCTACGATTTAGATGAAACTATTTTAGCGTTTACATCGGCAGAGGTAGTTGTAGAAACAGGAGTTTTTGAAATGCAAGGAGGGATAAATTTGGCTGATGATGCTAACCTTGATTTAAATTTTACGGGAAAAAGCAATACTTTCGATTTGTTTTTTGCACTTGCTCCTGATCAAGTAAGCCAAGCACTTCAAGCCTACGAAAACAAAGGGAATGTTTTTTTTGAAGCCTCTATAAAAGGCAAGTCAGCAGCCGGTAATTCTCCTCTTGTTGAAGCTAGATTTGGATGCGAAAATGGCTATTTTGATAATTTAGCAAATGACAAACAGTTGTCGGAACTTAATTTCTTAGGATTTTTTACCAATGGAGAAGAGCAACACATGCGTACTTCTGAGGTAAAAATCCAAAACTTTTCCGCTAAGCCAGACGCAGGTATTTTTAATGGAAACTTACGTATAACAAACTTTGTTTCACCAGAAATTGACGTCCAATTAGATTCAGATTTTGATTTGAATTTTCTTACCGGGTTTTTCAATTTAAACGACTTGCGTAATTTGACTGGAAAAGTTCAGCTTCAAATGAATTTTAACGATATCATTGATCTTGAAAATCCTGAGCGTGCCCTCGAAGAATTTAATCAGTCATATTACACCAAATTGGTTATTGACAATTTAAATTTTAGCTCCGATAGTTTTCACTTACCTATTCGAAACCTTTCAGTAAAAGCATCTGCAGAAGGAAATTTGACAGAAATAGAGCTTTTTAAATTTAACCTAGGCGAGTCAGATTTTTATTTTAAAGGTAGCTTAACCAACTTACCTGATATAATACATAAAACACCCAATAAAGTAGAAGCAAATCTTTTGTTTAAGTCAGATTTTGTCAATTTTACTGAATTAACTTCTACTCAAAATGAAGAAGATAAAATCGAGGAAGAAGTAAGAGATTTTACAGCCAGGTTTAAATTTAACGGAAATGCCAATACCTTTCAAGTGTCTAAATCTTTACCTGTAGGCAATTTTTATCTTGAAGAGTTAAATGCTTCACTTAAAAATTACCCACATCAGTTACATGATTTTTTTGCCACAATTTATATTGAGGAAAGTCAGTTAAAGGTAAAGGATTTTAAAGGTATGATAGACGATTCTGATATCCATTTTACAGGCGAGTTGAAAAATTATCCTATTTTATTTGATGAAAAGCCAAAAGGCGCATTGGATTTTACTTTTAAGTTAGATTCAGATAAAATTAGTTTCCGTGATATTTTTAGTTACAAAAATGAAAATTTCATACCTGAAGACTACCGAGATGAAGAGCTCTCTCAGCTTCGTTCTAATGGAGTCGTTAAACTTACCTATAACGATAGCCTGATTGCCAAAGACCTTCAAATTAATGAATTTAAAGGAAAAATGAATATACATCCATTAAAGTTTGAAAACTTTAAAGGAAATCTTCATTTCGAAAATGAACAACTGAGTTTTGAAAATTTTCAAGGTAAATTAGGCAAGTCAGAATTCAAGCTTTCGGGTAATTATTACTTAGGAAAAGACGAAGCTATACTAAAAAAAGGGGACCAACTTAGCTTTAAAGCTTCGTATTTAGATATAGATGAACTCACTAATTATGAAGAACCGGCAAGCACTTCCGAAGTAGATCACGATGATGTATTTAATATTTTTGAAGTCCCTTTTAGAAATATAAAAATTGAAGCTTCAATTGGTAAGTTAAACTACCATAAATATGTATTATCCAATTTTAGTTCAACTTTGCGAATGCAAGACGATCATTTTTTATACATAGATCAGATGTCATTTGAAGCTGCAAACGGAAAAGTAGGGCTAGCAGGTTATTTTAATGGTTCTAATCCGGATAGTATTTATTTTCATACGGATTTAAAGTTAAAGGAGGTAGAGGTAGATCAATTGCTGTTTAAGTTTGATAATTTTGGGCAAGATCAACTTTTATCAGACAATCTTCACGGTGAGCTAACTGGACGGGTAAAGGGAAAAGTACTTATGCACACAGATCTTACACCTTATGTGGAAAAATCTGAGTTAACTATAGATGTATTAATGCGTAATGGACGTCTTGAAAACTTTGAACCCCTTCATGCAATGGCTGAATTTTTTGATGATAAAAACCTAAACAAAGTTTTTTTTGGGAGCTTAGAAAATCGTTTAGAACTCAAAGATGGCAGTATTATAATTCCAAATATGGTTATTAATTCATCCCTTGGCTTTATGCAATTATCAGGCAAGCAAAGCGTAGACTTAGAAATGGATTATTATCTTCGAATTCCTTTACAAATGGTAACGCAAGTTGCTTCGCGTAAACTTTTTGGATCTAGAAATAGGGTAGTAGACCCTACTCAAGAAGATGATGTTATTTATAAAGATGAAACCAGAAACACACGTTATGTGAACATTCGAATGAAAGGGAATCCTGAAAATTACAACATCTCTCTTCGTAAGAACCGAAACGAGGATAAAGGAGCTGGAGGATTCGATAAAACAGACGATTTTTTGTTCGATGACATTCCTATAAACGTATTTAGTTGGTAGTGTTCTCTAAACGGAATACCAATTATTATTTTGAAATTACTCGAAAAGAAAACAACCTGTCCCGACCGTTTTGGGAATGATTTTTTTCTAGTAAAACAGAAAGGAAAAAAAGGGAGTTTTTATTACGGTAATTTCAATTGGTAAATGGGTATAATTCAACAAAAATTAAATATGCCTTTAATGGTTCGATTTACGTCGGTTTGTTTACTACTAAAAAAAATATAAATTACTGTGTGTTCGGATTGTATTCTAAAAAATACATATCTCCACCGTTGGGATGACGCCACTTTTCAATTATTTTAAAACCATACCTAACGTAAGCAATTGCTATTCGCTTGGTACGTGTTTCGGCAATTAGCGGAAGTTTTTTTTCTTTGGAAATAGCTAAAATGCGATCTTTCATTTGGTAGGCTAGTTTTTTGTCGGTTAGTCCTCTTTCATTAGGGAGTACTCCTAAAAACCAACAGTATAAATATTCGTCGTACTTAGGGTACTTCGATTTAATTTTTCTTTGGGTTTTAAGTGCCTTTAAGCCCTTGGTCAAACCCGTTACAAAATAGGCGAGCTTAAGGTCTTCCCAGAGATGAAGCAAAACATTTTCTTTTTCGTCTGTTTTTTTATGAAAAACGATTGCAATACTACCAAAGTCCTCATCATGTATAAGCGCATCTTTTCTTATGGCCTTTTCAACCATATACCTTGCAAGGTAAAGATACCGATCAGCCTCTTTCTTGTCTTTTATTACAATATCGCTTGATGAAGGAGTTTCCCTAAGCAATACAGCAACATTTTTAATTAATTTTTCTTTGTTCAAACTTACCTTTTTCATTTTTTACAAGGCAAAAGTAAAATTTATAAATGTGAATGCTTTGCTTTACCCGTACTTTTAATTCCATTTATTTAACCTTTTGCTCAAGGTGAAATAAGATTTAAACTTTACATTTGCACACTTTTATAATTTTATGTTTCAGCAATATACCAAAGAGTTTTCAAGGAATTTTTCTATCGCTTTTCCGGTAATGCTTGGTCAATTAGGCCACGTCTTAGTTGGTTTTGTAGATAATTTGATGGTGGGTAGACTTGGAGCTGCACCGCTTGCAGCGGTTTCTTTAGGAAATAGTCTGATGTTCTTTGCTCTTTTTATTGGGATAGGTTTTAGTTTTGCAATTACTCCACTTGTAGCGGAAGCCGATGGAGAAGAGGATTTTATAAAAGGGCGACAGATTTTTCAACATGGCTTAATTATGTGTACTGTTCTTGGATTGTTCCTTTTTGTAGGTTTACTCGTTTCTAAACCAGTACTTTATTATTTAGATCAACCAACTGAGGTGGTAGATTTAGCAATGCCTTATTTATCTATTGTTGCTTCATCAATAATTCCGCTTATGATATTTCAGGGCTTTAAACAATTTGCGGACGGTTTGGCCCTCACCAAATACGCTATGTATGCGACCTTAGTGGCGAATGTAGTAAATGTAGTACTCAATTATTTATTAATTTACGGTGTTTGGATTTTTCCTCGTCTCGAGCTTGAAGGGGCAGCGATTGGGACGTTGCTTTCTAGGGTTTGTATGCTTATTTTTCTTTTTTTAATTTTAAAAAAGCGCGAACGACTCAAACCTTACTTTGTTTTAATGAAAAAGTCTGTTCAAAAACATATTTTTCAGAAACTTATTAGCTTAGGCTTTCCGACAGCTTTACAAATGGTGTTCGAAGGTGGGATTTTTACAGCAACAGTTTTATTAGCTGGTACGTTAGGTACCAATGCACAAGCCGCTAATCAAATTGCACTTAACTTGGCATCTATGACGTTTATGATTGCTGTAGGTTTAGGCGTAACCGCTACAATTCGAGTGGCCAATCAGAAAGGTAAGAAAGATTTTATTAACTTACGACGTGTAGCAATTTCTATTTTTCTCCAAATATTTTTAATTGAAGCACTTTTTGCAATTGGCTTTATATTGCTTAAAAATTTCTTGCCAAGCCTTTATATAGACAATACCGAAGTGGTTTTTTTAGCCAGCCAGCTTCTTATTATTGCAGCACTTTTTCAACTAAGCGACGGCTTACAAGTTGGAATTTTAGGGGCTTTAAGAGGGATGCAAGATGTTAAAATACCTACCTTTATTTGTTTTATTGCGTATTGGGTAATTGGTTTTCCTATTTCTTTTTTTCTAGGAAAAGAAGATTCACTTGGTAGTTTTGGTATATGGTTAGGCTTGCTTTCTGGTCTTACCGCTTCTGCCGTTCTGTTATTTCTTCGATTTAATTTCCTGACCAAGAAAAAAATTACGTTATCTACCCAATAGTTTTTTTACTGATTTTCTAAATCTTACTTAAATAAGCTTATTTTTGGCTTTTAAGAAATGAGTATCTAATTTTCAACTAACAATACACTACATAAAATGAAATTACCACGATTTATATTAGGTGATAATTCTGAAATGCCCGAAGCAATTTTTATTATACACACAGAGTTTCCAAGGTTTATATTAAATCTTGAAAATGATGAACTTCAATTTTGGGAAGATGTAACTAAGCTGGAAGATGAGCAATTAACCGACGAAACTGAACTTTTAGTTAAAGAAGCTTATGATTTTTACGACAATGAAATAAGCCAATACGAAGAAGAATAATTTTCTATGTATATGAAAGAATTAGACCATAACTTGTTATTGCTTTTTAATCAAAACCATCATCCGTTTTGGGACTTTATCTGGACGCTTTTAACCGATAAGTTTTTAGCTATTCCTTTTATAGGGCTTATTATGCTTTTTATGTGGAAAAAGTCCACCTTTAAAACTACGCTTTTGGTAGGATTATTTTTAATTGGTTTATTAGTTTTTACGGATTTGTTTTCAAGCTTGATAAAGAACTATTTTCAACGACCAAGACCTTGCAGTATTAATTCAGATATTACTACTCAAGTTAGAGTTGTGGCAGATAGTTTATTTAAAGGCTCTTTGGTGGATTCCAATGCTGAAAAATGCGAGAAATTTAGTTTTTTCTCAGCACATGCTGCTGTTTCATTTGCTATTGCAGTATTTTTAGCAAGCTTAATAAAAGGTACAAGTAAATTTATATTTGGTTTAATTTTAGCTTGGGCATTTCTAGTAAGTGTCAGTCGAATTTATTTAGGTTTTCATTACCCAAGCGATATTTTTGTTGGAGCTATTGCAGGTTCAGTTTTTGGTTTTGTTTTTTTCAAAATCTACCAATACTTTGGTAATAGAGCTTTTAGTGCCTTCTATTTCAATCCTAGTAAATAATCTGCAGCTTCAAAAGGAGAAACCTCATTTTTGTCTAGTTTTTTTAGACTTATAATCAGTTCTTTTTTAACTAATTCGTCAGAAAAAAAACGTTCTTTTAGTCGGTCTTCAATACGCTGAAACATCCATTGTTTGTTTTGTTGAAGTCTGTTTTTTTGAAAGTACAAATTCGTAGTAGTTAGTCTAGTGTATTCTTCAACCATGTTCCAAACTTGTTCGATACCTTCGTGGTGAAGCGCACTTGCTAATTTTACTTTTGGTTTCCATTCACTTTTTTTAGGCGGATATAAATGCAAGGCTCTGTTAAACTCCTGCTTAGCCTTTAGAGCAGCGTCTTTATTATTACCGTCAGCTTTGTTTATAATAATAGCATCAGCCATTTCTATAATCCCACGTTTTATGCCCTGCAACTCATCCCCAGCACCAGCAAGTTTCAGAAGTAAGAAAAAATCAGTCATGCTGTGCACAGCAGTTTCACTTTGTCCCACTCCTACGGTTTCAATCAAAATAACATCAAATCCAGCAGCCTCACAAAGTATAATACTTTCCCTTGTTTTTCTTGCCACACCTCCTAAGGATTTTCCAGCGGGCGAAGGCCTTATAAAAGCGTTTGGGTGATTTACCAATTCCTCCATTCTGGTTTTATCTCCTAAAATGCTTCCTCCTGAAATACTACTGCTCGGGTCTATGGCCAAAACAGCCACTTTTTTTCCTTTTTGGGCTAATAACTTTCCGAAGGATTCAATGAAGGTGCTTTTTCCAACCCCAGGGACCCCAGTTATTCCGATTCGAATGGATTCTCCCGAATGGGTTACACAGTGAGATATAATTTCCTTCACCATTTGTTGGTGTTTAGGAGCGCTACTTTCGATAAGTGTAATCGATTGACTTAAAGCCGTTCTGTTCCCAGAAATAATTCCCTTACAAAGCTGTGTTACATCTACTTTAGCTCTTCGTCTGGCTTTAATTTTAGCTGCGATTTTTGCACTTATATGCGAAGGTTTTCTCACTTCGTCTGTATGACCAAGTGCAGAAATATAGGGTTGTTTGTTCCTTTTTTCCAAAGCTTATCTCATTCTTTTACGAAAATAATCAATTATGTTTATTCTTATTTTTTTTCTCCCATAAAACTAACTTATTTTTTCTTTACTCGTTTTTTTATACCAGTTACGAGTTGAAATTACTTGAAAAGAAAGCGATGTTTTTTTTCTTAATGTAAATTAGAAAAATCAAGCATAGCCTTAGCTATTGTTTTTTTTGTGAAGAAAAAGAAAGGAAAAAGGGTGTTTTGTTACGTTAATTTCAATTGATAAATGGTATTAGCCACCTGCTCGATTTCTTTTGTAAATTTTATTACAGATTTAAGAAGCGGAATACCAATCCTACGCTTATTCTTAGTATTTTTATGGAATAAAATAGGTGTAAGTTGAATTTTTTATACAACAACACAATAACAAAGGTTTTTTAAAATAAATTAAACAACTATTCAAAAATCATACATGATGAAAACATTGTATACAGCAGTAACAACAGTAGAAGGAGGTAGAACAGGAACAATTCAGTCGGACAACGACTTGTTAAATTTGCCCTTAAGCGTTCCTAAAGAAATGGGAGGTAAAGGCGGTGAAGGAACAAATCCAGAAGAGTTGTTTGGAGCTGCTTACGCAGCATGTTTTGGAGGAGCAGTTCAAGCAATTGCCGATAAAATGAAGGTAGAACTAGATGAAAATTTTAGTGTCACGGCCAACATTAGTTTTGGGAAAACAGAAGAAGGCGATTTTCAATTAGCAGCTGAATTAGACGTTTACCTGCCTAGCATTACTGACGTTGAATTAGGTGAGAAATTGGTGAATGAAGCGCACGTAATTTGTCCTTTTTCAAGAGCCACAAGAGATAATATAGACGTTACATTAAACTTGCTTTTAGACGAATAATTGACATTTTAAAAAATAAAATAAAAGCACTTCGAAAGGAGTGCTTTTTTAGTGTGATATGAATAAGTATTTTACATTTATAGAAAATAGTGTTGAAGAAGATTATTTTCCATTACATCTTTCTGCTAAAGAACTCTTACGTCAAAACATTGATCCTACAAATCACCCTCAGCTTCTTCAATATATAAACGATCAAGCTGTAAATTATGCAGCAAAATTTGGGGTAGGAGGTTACCTGGAAAAGAGAAACTTGTACCAAAAATCAAGTTTATTTAATCAAGACGAAGTCAGAAACATTCATCTAGGTATAGATGTTTGGGCTCCTGCTAACACGCTAATTGCATCGCCATTGTCAGGTGTCGTTTTTGCCTCTCATTTTAATGAAGGTGAAGGTAATTATGGAGGCACAATTATATTAAAGCATAGTATAAATGGTCAGGTTTTTTATAGCCTGTTTGGGCATCTTTCAAAAGAATCACTCAGTCAAAATCCCATTGGAAGGATTGTCGAGCGTAACAAAAGCTTTTGTAGCTTAGGTGAGCCATCAGAAAACGGGGGGTATTTACCTCATTTACATTACCAAATCATGCAAACAATGCTTGATTATGAAAACGATTTTCCAGGTGTTTGTTCAGAAAGTCAAGTTTCGTATTTCTCAAAAATATGTCCAAATCCTATTCATTTTTTGAGTAATCCAATTGGTTAAAAGATTATTTTTGCGAAAATAATAAAGCGACTCTTATGAAGCTGAATATTACCAACGAGTTTTCAAAACTAAAAGCTGTGGTGCTTGGAACTGCTGTATCTAACGGGCCAACTCCAGCGCTAGAAGATGCTTATGACCCAAAATCTGCCGAGTACATAAAAGCAGGAACTTATCCTCTTGAATCTGATATGATTGAGGAAATGGAGTCGGTTGCTAAAGTTTTTGAAAAATATAATGTAAAAGTATATAGGCCCGAGGTGATTCAAGATTTGAATCAGATTTTTTCTAGGGATATCGCTTTTGTTATTGAAAATAAGTTTATTAGGGCCAATATTTTGCCCGATAGAGAAGGAGAGTTAGAGGCAATTCAATACATTATTAATCAAGTTGAGCCAGAAAATTTAATCGTTCTTCCAGAGGATTGCCATATTGAAGGAGGAGATATCATGCCTCATGGCGATTATATTTTTATTGGCACCTACAGGGGCGATGACTACAGCCAATTTATAACTGCACGAACAAACATGGCTGCGGTTCAAGCAATTCAAGAGCTGTTCCCGAATAAGAAAGTGGTTTCGTTCAATTTAAGAAAGAGCAATACCAACGCTAAACTAAACGCGCTACATTTAGATTGTTGCTTTCAACCCTTAGGAAATAACAAAGCAATAATTCATAAAAATGGTTTTCTTGAAGAAAAAGAATACCAATGGTTAGTAGATTTTTTTGGGAAAGAAAATGTTTTTGAAATTGATGCACAAGAAATGTATGACATGACCAGTAACATCTTTTCAATAAATGAAAATACGGTAATTTCTGACAAACATTTTACTCGATTAAATGCGTGGCTAAGAAATAATAACTTTCACGTTGAAGAGATTTCTTATCGAGAAATAGCAAAACAAGAAGGCTTATTGCGCTGTACTACATTGCCATTAGAGCGCGAGAATTAATCGATTATAATTTAGGTAAGCATATTTTTAGTCAATTTATATGATTACCTCATTAATTAATGCCGTATTTTTTATAAGAAAATTGAAGTTTTATTTAGTTGAAAAACAAAAAATTAATACCCGTTATTAGTTGAAATTACTTGATAAGAAAACAGCCTGTCCCAACCGCCTCGGGAATGATTTTTTTCTTTATGTAAATTAGAAAAATCAACACAGCCTTAGCTATGGTTTCTATTTATAATGAAAGAGATAGGAAAATATGAGTTTTAGTACGGTAATTTCAATTGATAAATAGCATAAGCTACAAACAAACGATATAATTAGGATATGAAACAAATTACAGATGTAGTATTAATGATTAGGCCAGCAAGTTTTAGGTCAAATGAGCAAACTGCTGTGAACAATTATTTTCAATCAGAGAATAAAGAATCATTAGAGGACATAAATAATAAAGCCCAAAAGGAATTCGACAATTTTGTAGAAATTCTTCAAAACGAAGGAATTTATGTCATTGTTTTTCAGGACACGATAGAAAACGATACCCCAGATTCAATTTTCCCAAACAATTGGGTTTCTTTCCACGAATCAGGTAACATTGTTCTTTATCCAATGTTTGCGGAGAACAGAAGAAGAGAAAGACGCGAAGAAATTCTTGAAATGATCGAGGATCACGGTTTCCTTATTGAGAATGTATACGATTATACCGATGCTGAAGAAGAAAACCTTTTCCTTGAAGGCACAGGAAGTATTATTTTAGACAGAGAGAATAAAATTGCTTATTGTGCACTTTCACCAAGAGCTGATGAAGAATTGTTTATAGAATTCTGTGAAGATTTAGAGTACACTCCTGTTGTATTTAAGGCTTTTCAAACTGTTGACTCAGAACGATTACCGATTTACCACACCAATGTTATGATGTGTGTAGGGACTTCGTTTGCCGTAATTTGTTCTTCTTGCATTGACGATAAAGCTGAGCGTAAAAATGTATTACAACAACTTAAAGCTTCTGGAAAAACAATTGTAGATATATCCGAGTCTCAAATGCATCATTTCGCAGGAAATATGTTGCAAGTAAAATCGAAAACTAGCGACAGAACTTACTTAATTATGAGCCAAACTGCTTTTGAAAGCTTAACAATTAACCAAGTAGAAGAACTCAAGAAACACACTGAAATACTTAGTGCACCGCTTCATACCATCGAAAAATACGGAGGCGGTAGCGCAAGATGCATGTTAGCGGAGGTTTTTTTACCAGAAAACTAATAAAAAAAGCGGTTTAAACCGCTTTTTTTATTTTCTAAAATTTGTCCCGTCCTAATATATTGATACACTAAAAAACGGTGTATATGTCACGACCAGTAAACAATGGGTATCACAAACGA
>JBHYFG010000028.1:0-18774 GCA_051859645.1 Psychroflexus sp.
CTAACCTTAGAGGGGTAAAAGATATTTCTTTCTTCTTATTTAGGCTTGAAAAGTTATTTGCGTAAACTTAATACTCCTCAAATAAAATAAGTGACCCATGAAAATCAAGTATAATCATGCTTGATTTTTTCTAATTCACATAAAGAAAAAAATCATTCCCGAAATGGTCGGGACAGGCTGTTTTCTTTTCTAGGAATTTCAACTAGCAACTGGAAGTACGTTAACCCGCTTTATGCATAAGAAAATCTATGACAAGACATCCCGTAAAAAATACGGGATAAAATCAAACGCTTCGTTGACTTTTCAGAAATAGTCCCAGAACTTACTATGCTGATTCCTCTAAACACTTGATTTTATTCAGCTTTTGACTTTCATTATAAAGTTTTATGTATGAACCGGGTTAAAAAAAAGAGGCTGTCCGAAAAGGACAGCCTCTTTTTTTTAAGAGGTAATTAAATTACTGAAATTTGGCCATTAGCTTGGCATTTAATTCAGGGCTTGATTGAATTTGTTGACCTAAGTTTTGAAACTCCTCCACTGTCATACCAGCTTCTTTGATTTTTCCTTCTAGCATGTTTTGAATGTCTTCATTAATTGCTTCAATTTTAGAAAGAGCTGATTTGTGTTTCTTCTTTTCACTGTCGCTAGCCTCAACTGAAGAATTTGGGTCTATAGAGGCTGAATGTATTTCGTTAAAGCGCTCCATAGTAAGGCCTTCCTCTTCAATAATACTCATCATATTTTGTTGAGCCTTCATGTTTTCTGAAGTAATCACTTGGTAAAGTTTAGCAAATTTGTCAATTTGTTCGTCTGTAACTTTAGCTTCCTGTGCATTTAAGTTAGCAAATGATACTAAAGCTACTACTAAACTTAGACCGATACTTTTAATTAATTTCATGTGTAAAATTTTAAATTATTAACAATAATCAAATTTAATTATAAATATATCAACTAACAAATTAAAGCTCAGATTTTAGTGAGAGTTTAAGTTATTGGTCCAACTTTTTTGCTTTTTCCCAAAAAACGTCCATTTCTTCTAGGGACATGTCGGCTAGTTTTTTTTCATTTTTCAATGCTTCTTGTTCTAGAAACTGAAATCGCTTGATGAATTTTTTGTTGGTTCGTTCTAAGGCAGTTTCAGGGTTAACCCCTATAAATCTTGCATAATTGATCATCGAAAAAAGTACATCGCCAAACTCACTTTCAATGCTTTCTTGACTACCATTTTTAATTTCAGCGTCCAATTCTGCTAACTCTTCTTTGACTTTTTCAAAAACTTGGTGTGGCTCTTCCCAATCAAAGCCAACACCAGCAACTTTTTCCTGAATTCTACTCGCTTTGACTAAGGCAGGAAGAGATTTAGGCACGCCTTCCAATACGCTTTTGTTGCCTTCTTTTAGCTTGAGTTTTTCCCAGTTTTGTTTTACTTCTTCTTCCGAAGTAGCTTTTACATCTCCATAAATATGGGGATGTCGTTTAATAAGTTTTTCAGTAATAGAAGTAAGCACATCATAAATATCGAAATCATTAGTTTCACTACCGATTTTAGCATAAAAAACTAGGTGAAGCATCAGGTCTCCAACTTCTTTTTTTATTTCTGCCAAATCATTATCCAAAATAGCATCGGCTAATTCATAGGTTTCTTCGATGGTTAAATGGCGTAAACTTTCTAAAGTTTGTTTTTTATCCCATGGACATTTTTCGCGTAAATCGTCCATTATATCCAACAGTCGCCCAAATGCTTGAATTTTTTCTTCTTTTGTGTGCATGATATTCTATTATACCACAAAGAAACAAAAAAGCCATCCAAAAGGATAGCTTTTATGTGTCTCATTTTGTTAATTTAGCAACAAGTAATAAGAATGTAACCGTATACACAAAGGTGTATGATGGTTTATGATTTTTTGTTTTCAGCTTCGGTATCAGCTTCATCTTTTACTTCTTCAAAGCTAGTGAATCCTTTCTCTATTAAAAGATTATACCATTGAATTACTTTTTTAATATCACTTGCGTAAACTCTGTCTTCATCAAAATTGGGTAAAATTTCTCTGAAATAAGTAGTTAGTTCATTTTTTGAAGACTTTGGGTCAATGCTTTTTTGAAAGTTTTCTTTTTCCCCGATTTTTTGAAAAACTTCACGAAGAGGAACTTCTTCAGCATAAGTATATATAGCAATTTCGCTAAGAATACTAATGTTGTGCTTTATGTTTACAGGGATTTTTTTTCCGTCCAATAGCGATTCTGCTAAGACACCACCTCTGGTTTGTGCTTTCATTTCCCACAAGCCTGGCCTTCCAGAAATTGACAAAATTTTGCTTATATCCATAGTTTTTGTTTTGAAGGCGCAAATATGCAATCCTAAGTTTAGATGGCAAAATAAATTTTTAAAATAAAATGCAATCTTAGATTTATGTAGTAAAGACTACATAATTTAAATTTTATCACGAATAAACACCTTTGTCTTTAATTTTCAACAAAAAATGTACTAAATTAATTCAGCTTGTACGTTTAAAATTTCCAAAAAAGGCTTTTATTTAGTATATTTGGCACGCTTCGAAAAATCCCAAGTGAATTTTATTATTCATTAACATTTTGTCGTTTTTCGAAAGATTATTTAACTTTTTATTTCAATTTAACAGATTTAAAACATAACTTATGTCAAATCACTCAAATCAAATAATTTATACATTAACCGATGAAGCTCCCGCACTAGCCACCTACTCGTTACTTCCTATAGTTAGAAGGTTTACCAAATCCGCTGGAGTTGATGTGGTATCGAAAGATATTTCTTTAGCAGCAAGAATTTTAGCTAATTTCTCAGATGTTTTGTCTTCTGATCAACAAACTCCTGACGCTTTAACAGAGTTGGGCAACTTAGCTAAAACTCCGCAAGCAAACATTATAAAACTTCCTAATATTAGTGCTTCTATACCGCAGTTAACAGAGGCAATTAGCGAGTTACAATCTAAGGGGTATGCCATTCCTTATTATCCTTTTGAAGCAACAACTGAAGAAGAGAAAGCAATAAAAAATAGGTACGCAAAAGTTTTAGGAAGTGCGGTTAATCCAGTTCTTAGGGAAGGAAACTCCGACCGTCGAGTTGCAGGAGCTGTAAAAGAATACGCTAAAAACAATCCTCACAAAATGGGAGCTTGGTCATCAGATTCAAAGTCGCACGTAGCACACATGACCGAAGGTGATTTTTATGGAAGTGAACAATCTGTTGTAGTTTCTGAAGCAACAACGGTACAAATTGTTCATACCGATGAAAACGGAACCCAAACCGTATTGAAGGATAAATTGGCATTAGAAAAAGATGAATTAATCGACTCTTCTCGCATGAGTGCTAAAAAGTTACAAGCTTTCTTATTGCAAGCCGTAGAAGACGCTAAAAATGAAGGAGTTTTGTTCTCTGTTCATTTAAAAGCTACGATGATGAAGGTATCAGATCCTATTATTTTCGGTCACGCAGTAAAAGCTTACTACAAAGAAATTTTTGAAAAATATGCTACTGAATTTGCTGAAGTTGGTGTAAATCCAAATAACGGTTTAGGCGACGTGTATGCCAAAATAAAATCGCTTCCTGCTGAAAAAGCAAAAGAAATCGAGCAAGCTATTGCTGATTTATATAATGAAAAACCTGCAATTGCTATGGTAAATTCTGACAAAGGAATTACCAATCTTCATGTACCTAGCGATGTAATTATCGATGCTTCGATGCCAGCAGCTATTCGCGATTCAGGAAAAATGTGGAATGCTGAGGGAAAACGCGAAGACATGAAAGCAATTATTCCTGATAGAAGTTATGCAGGAATTTACCAAGCAAATATTGATTTCTGCAAAGAAAATGGTGCTTTTGACCCAACTACCATGGGAAGTGTTGCCAATGTAGGATTGATGGCTAAAAAAGCCGAAGAATACGGATCCCACGACAAAACTTTTGAAATTGCTAGCAACGGAAAAGTTGAAGTGATTGATGCTAATGGAAACATATTGATGTCTCATGATGTTGAACAAGGTGATATTTGGCGTATGTGTCAAACCAAAGATTTACCCATTAGAGATTGGGTTAAATTAGCGGTTAACCGTGCAAAAGCAACAGGTTCTACGGCGGTATTTTGGCTAGACGAAAACAGAGCACACGATGCTAATCTGCGCAAAAAAGTAGCACTCTATCTAAAAGACCATAATACAGATGGATTAGATATAAAGGTAATGAATCCTGTAGATGCAATGACTTATTCATGCGAACAAATTAAAGCGGGTACTGATGTAATTTCAGTTACAGGAAATGTACTTAGAGATTACCTGACTGATCTTTTCCCTATTCTTGAGCTAGGAACAAGTGCAAAAATGCTCTCTATTGTTCCGCTTCTTGCGGGTGGTGGTCTATTTGAAACGGGAGCAGGTGGCTCAGCGCCAAAACACGTACAACAATTCCAAGAGGAAGGTCATTTGCGTTGGGATTCCTTAGGTGAATTTTTGGCAATTGCCGTTTCATTAGAAGATATTGCTCAAAAAACAGGAGATGCAAAAGTAAAGGTTATTGCAGACGCTTTAAATTTGGCTAATTCTAAGTATTTATCAAATAATAATTCACCTTCTAGAAAGGTAAATGAAAATGATAACAGAGGTTCACATTTTTATTTGGCACTTTACTGGGCTGAAGCTTTAGCAAATCAATCAGATGATGCTGACTTAAAAGCTGAATTTAGTGAAGTATTTAACGCTATTAATTCCCAAAAAGAAGCCATTGAAAAACAATTGCTAGATGCACAAGGTGCAGCTGTTGATGTAGATGGTTACTACTTTCCAAATCCTGAGTTAGTTTCTAAACAAATGAGACCAAGCAGTATACTGAACGAGATTATTGGATAAGAGTTAATTCATTTTCAAATTTATACAAAAAATCCCGCTCTTTTGAAGCGGGATTTTTGTGTAATAGAATTTTTTTAAACCTGTCCTATACCAGTTATGAGTTGAAATTACTGGAAAATAAAAAAGCGCCAATTAAGGCGCTTTTTTATTTGTCAAATCTAAATTTAATTTAGTTCATTTTTTTGATCATGTTTAAGGCAGAACCTTCTTTAAACCAACCGATTTGGGTCTCGTTATACGTATGATTTGCTTTAATCATATCTTTGCTACCGTCCGCATGAACTACTTCAATTGTTAGTGGTTTTTCTGGAGCGAAAGATTCTAAATCAATAAAGTTGAATGTATCGTCTTCTTGAATTAAATCGTAGTCAGCTTCGTTAGCAAAAGTAATTCCTAGCATCCCTTGCTTTTTCAAGTTAGTTTCGTGTATCCTTGCGAAAGATTTTACTAAAACAACACGAACGCCAAGATGTCTAGGTTCCATTGCTGCATGTTCTCTTGATGAGCCCTCACCATAATTGTGATCGCCTACAACAATAGTAGGGATGCCTTCAGCTTTGTATTGACGTTGTGTTTTTGGCACAGCATCATATTCGCCAGTCAGTTGACTTTTTACAAAGTTAGTTTGCATGTTAAATGCATTTACCGCACCAATTAAGCAGTTATCAGAAATGTTATCTAAATGACCACGGTATTTTAACCAAGGTCCAGCCATAGAAATATGGTCGGTTGTACATTTTCCGTGAGCTTTGATAAGAAGTTTAGCACCTAAAAGATTTTTACCGTCCCAAGGCTCGAATGGTTCTAAAAGTTGAAGTCTGTTAGAATCTGGAGAAACTTTAACTTCTACGCCGCTTCCATCTTCAAGGGGAGCTAAATAGCCATTGTCCTCTACTTCGAATCCCTGTGGTGGCAATTCAATTCCGTGAGGCATTTCTAATCTTACCTCTTCACCATCTTCGTTAATTAAGGTATCGTTCATTGGGTCGAAATCCAATCGACCAGCAATTGCAATAGCAGCCACCATTTCTGGGGAACCTACAAACGCATGTGTATTTGGATTTCCATCAGCACGTTTAGAAAAGTTACGGTTAAAAGAGTGAACGATGGTGTTCTTTTCGTCTCCTTTTCTGTCGCTTCTGTCCCATTGCCCGATACAAGGACCACAAGCATTAGTGAAAATGGTTGCTCCTAAATCTTCAAATACTTTCAATAAACCATCTCTTTCTGCTGTAAATCTAATTTGTTCAGAACCTGGGTTGATACCAAAATCAGATTTAGGTTTTAATTTTTTATCAATCGCTTGTTGCGCGATAGAAGCAGCACGAGTTAAGTCTTCGTAAGATGAGTTAGTACATGAACCAATTAGTCCCCAATCAACTTTAAGTGGCCAATCGTTTGCTTTTGCTTTTTCCCCAAGCTCACCAACAGGGGTAGCTAAATCCGGAGTAAACGGACCATTTAAGTGAGGTCTTAATGTGTCAAGGTCAATTTCAATTACTTGATCAAAATATTTTTCTGGGTTTGCATAAACCTCTGGGTCTCCTGTTAAGTGTTCTTTAATTTTGTTTGCTTCGTCAGCAATATCGTTTCTGTCCGTTGCTCTTAAAAAACGCTCCATTGACTCGTCATAGCCAAACGTTGAGGTTGTTGCACCTATTTCAGCTCCCATGTTACAAATGGTACCTTTACCAGTACAAGATAGGTTTTTAGCACCTTCACCGAAATATTCTACTATGGCTCCTGTTCCTCCTTTAACGGTAAGAATTTCTGCTACTTTAAGAATTACATCCTTAGCGGCTGTCCATCCTTGTGGTGTTCCTGTAAGCTTTACACCAATAAGTTTCGGGAATTTTAGTTCCCAAGCCATTCCAGCCATAACGTCTACAGCGTCTGCACCACCAACTCCAACAGCGACCATTCCAAGTCCTCCAGCGTTTACTGTATGGGAATCAGTTCCAATCATCATCCCTCCTGGAAAGGCGTAATTCTCGAGTACTACTTGGTGAATAATACCAGCACCCGGTTTCCAAAATCCTATTCCATATTTGTTAGAAACAGACTCTAAAAAGTCAAACACTTCGTTTGACGTTTCGTTTGCTCGTTGTAAATCTGCTGCAGCTCCTTGTTTTGCTTGTATTAAGTGATCGCAATGAACTGTAGTTGGAACAGCAACTTTATCTTTTCCAGCTTGCATAAACTGAAGCAATGCCATTTGCGCAGTCGCATCTTGGCAAGCAATTCTATCTGGGGCAAAATCGACGTAATCTTTACCTCGCACGTATTTTTTTGTAGGAGTGCCGTCCCATAAATGCGCATAAAGTATTTTTTCAGCTAAGGTTAGAGGCGTGCCAACAATTTCGCGAGCTTTTGTAACTCGTTCCTCCATTTGGCTATACACCTTCTTTATCATATCGATATCAAATGCCATAATTGTAAGTTTTTATTAAACGTTCGCAAAAATAAAAAAACTAGTCGACAATTAAAAATGTGTAAACATTATCAAAATACATTGCGTATATTTTAATTACACTTACTATTTAAAGTAATTTTTTTCTGATTTCCTATATTTTTGATGCATATTTTATTATATCAACAATCTTGAAATTACTAATCGCATACATTTTAAATGCTTGAAGAGTAATTTATATTGATTTTATATAGCGGTATAATAAATTAAAAATCAGTAGGTTATTTTTAGCGAAATGCTTTTCGTGTTTGAAGCTAATTAAATGGAAGTAGTTAAGCTATTTTATTAGGGTTTTATACGCCTTTTAGATTGCTTTTTATTTTTTATTTTATTTTTTGTGAAGTTTACAAGAAGTTACTATCTTTCAACTTTATTTATGAACTTAAACATTGAAACAAATGTCAGACGAAGAAAAAAAACCTTTAGAAGATGCTAAAGATGAACAGAAAAATGTTGTTGAGTCTTCCATAAACGATGAACTTTTAACCAGCGAAAGCCTTTCGGAACAAAAAAGTAGCGATACAGAAGAGGTGCCTACAGACGATTCAGCCACAGATTCTTCAAGTGATTTGCTAGAAGAATTAGACAGTGCAAATGCGGAGGATGCCGAGGACACAGAAGCTGCAAGGCGTTACCTTATTGAAATGAAACACTATGAGGCAATGTCCCTTGATGAGCTCGTTATTGAATTAGAAAAGTTGCTGAAAGAAGAGAAAATTCAGTCCATAAGGGATCATGTCAACAATATAAAAACTGTCTTCGACAAGAAATTCAATGAAATAGTAGAAGAGAAAAAAGAAGAGTTTTTAGAAGAAGGGGGGAACATCATCGATTTTCATTATTCGTCTCCCGTTAAGAAAAAATTCAATTCTATTTATTTTGATTATCGCGAGAAACGAGACGATTATTACGCCCAATTAAAGAAGAACCTTAGTAAAAATTTAAATGCACGACTTTCTATTATTGAAGAATTGAAAGGCATGATTGGTTCTGGAGAAAGCATGGGAAGTACATTTGCACAGTTTAAAGAACTTCAAGAGCGATGGAAAAATGCAGGTCCTGTACCCAAAGCTAACTATAATGACGTATGGAAAAATTATCATTTTCATGTTGAGCGTTTTTACGATTTTTTACACTTAGATAGGGAGTTTCGGGACATGGATTTTAAACATAACCTCGATCAGAAGCTCAAACTAATTGAACGTGCAGAAGAACTTGCAGATGAGGAAGATCTTAATCGCTCGTTCAGAGAGCTTCAACTTCTGCATAAAATGTGGAAAGAAGAACTTGGTCCCGTTGCTAAAGAATACAGAGACGAAATTTGGGAACGTTTTAGTAATGCCACCAAGGTAATTCACGACAAACGACAAGAATTATATAAGGAGCTGGATGAAGCTAGAGAAAATAACTACCTTGTAAAAAAGGATATCGTGGCTGAAATTCAAAAAATTGCTGATTTAGAAATCAAAGGTCACGGAGATGCACAAGAAAAAATGAAGAACGTAGATAAGCTACGAGAGTTGTTTTTTAATGCTGGCGAGGTTCCTAAAAGAGTGAATGAAGAGGTTTGGGATGCGTTTAAGAAAGCAGTAAGATCCTTTAATCGAAAGAAAAATTCATACTATAAAAATTTAAAGAAAACCCAGTACGATAACCTTAACCAAAAACTGAAGTTAATCGAAATTGCCGAGTCTAATAAGGATTCAGATGATTTTGAAGCAACGGTGGAGGTAATGAAAAAAATTCAAGACGACTGGAAAGCCATAGGACATGTTCCAAGAAAAGATAGCGATCGAATTTGGAAGAAATTTAAAAAAGCTTGCAATCACTTTTTTAAACGATATCATGACCATAAAGACGGTGAGCAAAGCGAAGGGAATGAGGCTTTTAACAAGAAAAAAGACCTGATTACTAAAATGAAGCAAACAGAAGTTCCTAGTTCTAAAGAAGATGCACTAACTTATGTAAAAGCTTTAATTGAAGAGTGGAGTGGTCTTGGTTACGTACCGCAAAACAAGCGCTATGTTGAAAGTAAATTTAATAAAGCATTAGATTTCATATTACTTAAAGCTGGATTTGATAAACAAGAGGCTGAAATGCTAAAGTATGAAAACAAGCTTCAAGCTTTAGAAGATTCTTCTAGTGAACAGCAGATTGCTAGAGAAGAGAATTTTCTAAGAAAGAAAATTGATGAAACTAAAGATCAGCTGAACCAATTTGAAAATAATTTACAGTTTTTTTCGAATACTAATAGTAAAAATCCATTGGTATTGGAAGTAAAAACAAAAATTGAAAAGTTAAAAACTGAGCTAGAAATGTGGAAGTCAAAACTTGCAAAAGTTAGAACTCTTTAAGATGAATCAAAGCGAAGAAATATGTCCTTTATGCTCTTCGCATAGTGTTCATTTTTTTACTGATAACTCAGGAAAAATATATCGCCACTGCAAAAAATGTAGTGGCGTTTTTTTAGCTTCTCGTTTTTTTATTTCCCAAGAGGAAGAGCTTGCAAGGTACAAAACACATAATAATATAGTATCGGATGTGTTTTATCAAGATTTTGTTCAAGACTTAACGGATTTAATTAAATCAAACGAAACAAAAAATTCATTGGGTTTGGATTTTGGCTGTGGACCGGGTCCTGTTATTCAGTATCTTTTAATAAGGGAGGGGTATCATTTACTTACTTTTGACCCTTACTTTCAGCCAGACAAAAAAGTACTGAAAAACCGTTATCAATACATCGTGAGTTGCGAAGTAATAGAACATTTTAATTCTCCTTACTCATCTTTTCTTAGGTTAAAAAAATTATTGAGACCAGGTGGGCGTCTGTATTTGAAAACGGATATATTATACGAAGTTACAGTTCAAAAATTCAAAACGTGGGGATATCGTCAGGATCCAACCCACGTTTTCTTTTATACACCTTCTACATTTGAGTATATCAAGCAAGCCTTTAATTATTCGTCTGTAAAGGTAAGAGGAAGAACTGTGGTGTTACAAAATTAAGCAACTACTTATACCCAACTGTGGAGCTGTGTATTTCAGTCATTAAATAAAACTAATGAATCTCCTTTTTTTGAAAAATTGTTAGTGAAAATAAATTAGCAAATAGTGGATTAAGACTGATCAAAGTCGTCTCCAAACAATTTGTCTAATATGAAAATTGTGTTGTTGTGGTTTGCAGCAATTGATATATAGTTGTCTAGAAATAAGCTATATTTTTCGTAGTCATTAAGTTCAATAAGGATCGGGTCTTGGTATCCATTCCATAGGACAGAATCGAAAATCAAGAAATAATCAATACTTAGTTTTTTAAGCTTGCTTATTTCTTTTTTAAATTTTTCCTCGGAATAACCTTCGCCATTTTTAAGCAAATTATTTACTAATTGAATTGGCGCTAAATAACTTGGATTAGATGTTACACTTAGCTGGGCGGCCTTGAGTATAGGCTCTATAAATTCGGCTCCAAATTCAGTCATAAAAGCTGAAAGTGCCTTGAGGTATTTATTGTGGTAATTTAAAAATGGATTAGAATATTTCAGTATATCATCCATGATGTAATGCTTCCTGTCGTAATCTATTAGCTGTATTATTACAAACAAGGAATTCCATTTTAATTGATTGTATGGGTCTATGTTAAGTGCCTTTGTAGCATACCGATAGGCTTTGTCAAATTCTCCTGTAGCAACAGATATATCGGCTAAGAGTGTCCAAGCTTGAGTAGTTTGTGGGTCTTCTAAAACGGATTTGTGTAAATGTTTAGTTGCATTTGCAACATCTCCTTTTGCAGCAAAACAAATGCCTAATTTTAAATATGCAAATGCTGTTGGATCCTCTAGTTTTAGTGTTTGCAAATAAAGCGCAATTGCTTCGTCATATTGTTGTAGTTGCTCATGAATTTTGGCTTTTTCAATAATCGCACCTACAAAAGATTCATCTGAAATAATGGCAAATTCAAAAGCATCGAGTGCTTTTTTTAATTCTCCTTGATTAGCGTATAAAATCCCAAGTTGATGCCAGGCGATTTCACAATAGGGTTTTTTGTTTAAATAGTCGTTTAAGAAACTGATAGCTTCTTCAACTTTGTTAGCCTCTTCAAAGCAAAAAACAATATTTACAATCGCAGTTGCGTCCTCGGGAAATTCATCAGAGATGCTTCTTGTTAAATGAAAGATAGCTGAGTCGTACATTTCTAAACTCATGTATTCCATTCCAATAAGGTGATGAATATCTTCTTTTTCTGATGAAAGTTCTAGGGCCTTTAATAAACAGTCTATAGCTTCTTGATTGTTGTTTTTTTTAGACAACACATTGGCCATAAGTATGTAAATCTCTTCATTTCTTGGGTCTGCTTCAAGAATTTCGATGAGCAATTTTTCAGCTTCCATGTATTTTTCTTCGAAAATAAAAATATCGGCTTGTAATACATGTAAGTTTATAGTGTCCGGATGTTGGTCAAGTGCATATTTTAGGGCACGTTTTGCAAGACCTATTCTTCCGGTATCTAAGTAATAGTTGATGATGTTTTCAAATTCAACCGAATCGAAAAACACAATCTCGTTAGAACTAATCATTTGTTCAAAACGTTGGATAGGGTATTCAAATTCGTTATTGTCGAAGTTCATATTAAAATGCATTTATGTAAATGTAAGTCAGTTTTTTGAAATACCTATAATTTATTTGAAAGTATTATCAACAATTTAATTAACAGTATCTATTAAGCCATCTAATAATGATAAAATTATCTTGCAACCTTCCTGTATCTCTTCCATAGATATGGTGAGTGGCGGCGAAATTCTGATGGCCTTTTTTTCGTATAGTAACCAAAACAAAATTAATCCTTTTTCTTTTGCGTTTAACACAACATGGTTAACAAAATCCTCTCTCTCTAGCATTACAGCAAGCATTAGGCCAATGCCTCTTATTTCCTTTACCAATGGGTGCGGACTTAATAATTGGCGAAAAAGAGCTTCTTTTTCTAGCGTTTCTTCTATTAGTTTTGTCTGGAGTAATTCTTTTAAGCAAGCTAAAGAAGCGGTGGCTATTACAGGGTTTCCTCCGAAGGTGGTAATATGACCCAATTTAGGTCGATCTGAAAGTAAGTCCATTAATTCCTCTGAAGCTACAAAAGCTCCAACTGGCAAGCCTGCAGCCATCCCTTTTCCGATAACTAAAATATCAGGAACAACATTAAAGTGCTGAAATCCAAAAAGTTTTCCTGTTCTTCCAAAGCCGGGTTGTATTTCGTCTAAAATTAAAAGCGCTCCTACTTCCTCGCAACGTGCTTTCACTTTACTTAAGTAATTGTTTTGAGGCACGATAAACCCAGCTCCTCCTTGTATAGTTTCTAATACAACCGCAGCGGTATTAACGGTAATAAGCGATAAGCAAGCTTCTTCGTTAAATTGAATATGGGTAATATCTCCAACCATTGGTCGAAATGGAGCGATTCGTTCTTCATAATCCATAAGACTTAAGGCGCCGTAGGAATTTCCGTGATATGCATTTTTGGCAGCGATAATTTGTGTTCTCCCAGTTGCTCTTCTAGCAAGTTTCATCGCGCCATCAATTGCTTCAGTACCACTATTTACTAGGTATGTTTTTTTTAATGGTGCGGGAAGATTTTCCGCTAATAGTCTAGCAAACTCCACTGCTGGTTTCTGGATGTATTCGCCATACACCATTACATGCATGTATTTTTCTACTTGTAGCTGTATTGCACTAACAATAGCGGGATGGGAATGTCCAAGTGTACATGCTGATACTCCCGCAACAAAGTCCAAATGCTTTTGTTGGTCGGTGGTATAAATGTAGCTCCCTTTTGCATGACTTACTTCTAATCCTAAAGGATGAGGAGTAGTTTGTGCTTGGTATTGAAAAAAATCACTTTTCATTAAGCTGTAATTTTCTTTCTTTTAATTTTGGATGTTCAGTTGAAGGTTTTTTTTCGAGTGTGTTTTCTTCTTGTTGAAGCAGTACCTCTTCCTTTTTTAATTTTGATTCTTCGTGAAGAAATTCTTTGTTTAAACCAATTTCTTCAAAAAAATCAGCCTCAATGCTTCGGTTTTTTATTCCTCTTATGGGGGCTAATTCGATAGGTTTTCGGTTTATTAATAGGTCCTCTTTAGAGCGGATTATTTCATCTCCTCGCCAATTGAAGCCTTTAAGCCTTCTTGCGTTTGGAGGGAATTCTGATTCTGGGTATAGTTGACTTTCTGGATTTGTACTATAGTATATTTCTGTGATTTCATTTTCTTCCAAAAGAATTTTTATTGTAGAAGACAAGGCCTTATCAATTCCGACAAGCGTACCGTCTTCTTCTCTTACGTAGTAGATAGTCTCCGTATTTTTGATAAAGTTTACTTCGTAGATAGCGTTCTTTTCATCAAATAAAGCATACATTTCTTTTCCTTTTACTTGATTGTAACCTTCAATGGTATCCCGCATGATCATAAAGGAATCAAAAAAAACTTTAAGCGTGTCTAATTTATTCGTTTCAGTATTACTAATTAAGTGAATTGTGTCGCCTGTAATTTGACTCTCTTCGGCCCACAATATCGGGTTCGTAATTAGTTTTGTTAGTCCCATTTTTTCGCTACTCCATATCGAGTCTGACTTTCCGCTAAGGCCTTCTTTAAAAATTCTTGCATCTTTAAAAGCGCGCATGATTCTATTTTCGGGTTTTCCCGTTACAAGAATAATATCACTGGCAATATGAACTGAATCTTTGTCTTGAAGCGAAGAAGCTATTGGGTTTTTAGTTACAAACAAGGAGTCTAAATCTTTATAAATTTCTGCATAATGCCCTTTTACAATGGATTTATTTATGGTGTCAGTAATGGTTATGTTGTTTGTTGCCGAGGCAAAATTGTTTTCTCTTCTAAAAAAAATACTATCGCCAATCATAGTCCTGAAGTCATAATCTACTTTAGCATTAACTTGAAAATGACCCTCGTCTTTTTGAGTATCATAAAACCCTCTCTCGCAATAAACTTTACTTGATTCACTAGTTATGGTAGAAGGTCCATACAGATATGCATGCCCGGTTTCAGTATAAAAATCTAGTATATTGGTGTCGATTACATATTCAGCATTGGTAACTACTACATCTTTTCTGAAGGCATATTTATCTTGCTCCATATAGTAGCGTCCTATTTTACTAACAATAGTGCTGGCAGAATCTTTTACGGTACCTCCACTTCTGTAAAACGATTCCTGCTTTATTCGGTTAAAGTACAAAGTATCTGTAACTAAAGTATTGGATGGGGAAGTAAGAATTACATCTTCTGATGCAAATGCAAATTGTGTAATTCCGTTATATTCTGCATATTTACTGGTTAGGGTAATTGTATCTCCTTGTACCATTTTTACATTTCCAAAAGCACGAAAAAAATCATCTTCTTCGTAAAAAATGGCTTGGTCGCACCAAACTTCTATGCCTTCATGTATGAAATAAACTTGATTTTGAATTTTAGTAAAAATAAGCGCTCCAGGATATTTGGCATTATCTCGGCTAGCACGATCACTAGTGTAATCAATTTTTTGTTTCTCTTGGGCATAAAGAGAGAACGAAATCGCAAAACTAAAAATATAGAGAAAAAATCGCAATGTATAATTTTTGGCAAAAGTACATATTATTTACCTCCAATTCTTTGAAATAAAGATTCTTTTAAAACTTTCAAAAAACTTACGATTGTTTTCTAGTGCTATCTTCATGCCTAATGTTAAGGTAATTCAAGACTTAAAATACCTCTAGAACATCAGCGCTTACAGAAAACTTATTCATTAGCATACTTAGGTTCGTGTTTTTTACTTTCAAATCGATGTCTAAATGACTTCTCATTCTTCTGTAGTTCAGCTTTCCTTCAAGAACATATTCGTATCCTGTTTCTCCTGGACAACGGCATTCTCTTCCGTAAATAAGGCTTGCTCTGTATAATGCTTTATTTTTTAAGTTCCATTCTTTTTTTTGTTTTGGAACTACTATATAAAAAACTTCTACATAACCAGCATCCATAATTCCTTCTGGAACATCTTTTGTGTATGCAATTTTAATAAGGTTGAAATCAATACTTTTAGATTGTCTGGGGTAAAAATTATCAAATTCATCTCTCACTAAAGTTATAGACGTGTCTTTCAACACCTCAAAAGAACAAGTTCCTCCGTCAGGACAACCTGTTATAAAAATATCTTCTGCTAATTCAGTAGCTACTTGCTTAGTAGCACACGAAAGGTTGATGAATACAAAAAAACTTAGAAATAAAAATTTACGCATAATGAGTGTGTTTTGGTGTGTTTTGTTTAGGTGTGTTTAGGTGTCTCTGTTTAAGCTAAGTTAAAGGCTTTTATAGCAAGCGTATAACTTTGCAAGCCAAATCCAGCAATTACTCCTTTTACATAAGGAGATATAAAAGAATGTTTTCTAAATTCTTCCCTTGCATACACATTGGAAATATGTACTTCAATAACTGGTGTAGAAATAGCTTTTATTGCATCAGCAAGTGCAACGGAAGTATGGGTATAACCAGCTGCATTTAAAATAATTCCATCAACATTCTGGTCTGCTTCTTGGAGTTCGGAAATTAATTCACCTTCAATATTACTCTGAAAATAGGATAATTCAATTTCCTTGAACTCAAACTGAAGCTCGGTGAAGAAATCTTGAAAGGACTTATTACCATATATACTTGGTTCTCTTTTGCCAAGCAGATTTAAGTTGGGTCCATTGACTATATGTATCTTCATAAATTTAATTATTATTGTATTGAAGTAAAAATTTTCAAAAACAATGATTAAATTAAAATTAGTTTCCTAAACGTAATTTTTTTACAAATATCATTATAAAATATGTATTGCTCAAGTAGTTTTTTTTCTACTTTGCAAAACGCCTTGAGTTGTGTAAATCTCTTAGTATATTTGAAGCAAAAGAAATGTAATTATGAAATGGGAGCAGGCCACAACCGAATTTAGAAACTACCTCATGCTTGAGCGAGGTCTGCTTGCAAATTCTATAGAAAATTATCTTTTTGATGTTAGACGTTTGATTCACTTTTTAGAACAAGAAAAGGTCGTTGCCTCTCCGTCAACTATTTCAAAATCAGAAATTAATTTGTTTGTTGAAGCCCTCTCGGAGGAAGTAAATGCTAGGTCGCAAGCTAGGATTCTTTCTGGATTACGAAACTTTTTTGATTATCTAATGCAAGAGAATATACGTAAAGATAGCCCTATGGAGTTAATTGAAGCTCCAAAAATTGGGTTAAAATTACCTGACACACTTTCTTTGGCTGAAATCGACAAAATTATTCAACATGTCGATTTATCAAAACCTCAAGGGGAGCGTAACAAGGTTATTTTAGAAACACTATACAGTTGTGGTTTGCGTGTTAGTGAACTTACCGCTTTGCGTTTATCTGATTTATTTTTTGACGAAGGGTTTATACAAGTTTTAGGGAAAGGAAACAAAAATCGCTTTATTCCTATAGCCAAGTCTACTCAAAAATTAATTGAAAATTACATTGATAACCATAGAGTTTTACAAACGATTGATGCCCAAAGTAAAGATATTCTTTTTTTAAACCGAAGAGGGAAAAGCCTAACTCGTGCGATGATTTTTACCATTGTTAAAAACCAAGCAAAAATTGCTGGAATACAAAAAAACATAAGCCCTCACACTTTCAGGCATTCTTTTGCAACACATTTGCTAGAAAACGGTGCAGATCTTAGAGCTATACAGCAAATGCTTGGGCATGAAAGCATTACTACAACAGAAATTTATATGCATTTAGATAAACGTTTCGTTAAGCAAGAGTTACTAAAGTACCATCCTTTATCTAAGTTACGTCATGATTAGTAGCTTACTTAGTTTCTTAGGAGCGTCTGTCTTGCTTACTATTTCACCCGGTCCAGATAATATTTATGTACTAGTTCAAGGTATTTCCAACGGAAAAAAAGCAGGGATTGTTCTGACAAGTGGACTCGTTAGTGGAGTTATAGTGCATACAAGTTTAGTTGCTTTTGGAGTTTCTGTGATCATCCAAAATTCACCTATGCTGTTTTATGGTATCCAATATTTAGGTGCAGCTTATTTACTTTTGTTAGCTTATAAAGTATATAAAAGCGAAAATACGTTGTCAATAAAATCCACTCATCAATCAATGGGCTTTTGGAAACTTTATAGACGCGGATTTTTAATGAACGTATTAAATCCGAAAGTAAGTTTGTTTTTCCTTGCATTGTTCCCCGGTTTTTTATGGGATAAGAGTGAAAATACGATTGTGCAATTTTACGCTCTGGGGGTTTTGTTTATGTTGCAAGCGTTTATTATTTTTTCTTGCATTGCTATTTTTGCTGAGCGAATAAATATTTTGCTTACAGAAAAATCAATTCACCCAAATTTTTTTAAGTACTTGCAGGTGCTTACTTTTTTTAGCATAGCCCTATATTTGTTAATCTCATAATGTTTTTTATGAATCAGAAATTTACATTGTTGTTTTTTTTGCTATATCAATTTTGCTTTGCGCAAAACAAGCCTTCAATTGAAGTAAAAGTAAATAGTTTTTTTGAGTTGATGAACCAAAAAAATCATGAAAAACTGGAAAGCTTTTTTGTTCCAGATGCAATGCTTCAAAGCTTCGCTATGAAGAATAATAAGGGTGAATATTCTTCTGAAACCTTGGCTGATTTTCTTTTTTCAATTCAGCAACTCCCTGAAAGCATATCGATAGAAGAAAAAATTGATAATTTAGTTGTTCAAGTGGATGGATTTATTGCATTCGCATCAATGGATTATGATTTTTACGTAAATGAAAATTATTCGCATAGCGGTAAAAATTATTTTCAATTCATATGCCTAAACGGAGATTGGCTAATTGCTCATATATTCGATTCAAGGATCTATTTAGAATGACACGTAATAAATAGTTAGGCTTTACTTTAAAAAGTAAATATAATTTAAAAATATAATTCATATTTATTAATTATATTTGAAAAAAAGAAAATCATGGCAACATTTACATCTTCTTTACCTGATGAGCTACTCCAAGAGTTAGCGAAGGTTTCTTCTGAACTTAAACTCCCTAAGAATAAAATTATTGAAAAGGCTTTAAGTATCTATTTAGAGCAACTCGATAGAGCAGCTTACGAAAAATCCTATAAACGCATGGCTAACGACCCTGATATGTTAGCGATGGCGGAAGAGGGGATGGCGGATTACTTCGAACAATTAAAAAAGCTTGACAAAGAATAAAATGCAGAACTATCCCAAAGCTTCGGGACAGCATGGCATATAAAAATTAATAGATGAAACACGCATGTACAAATTTTCTACACACAGGAGAATGGTTATACGAGTCGCATCTGTCAAATGAAAAAAAAGTAATATAAACAGATGAAACACTCATGTATAATGCTTCTACACACAGGAGGAT
>JBHYFG010000029.1:0-18444 GCA_051859645.1 Psychroflexus sp.
AGAAGTAAAATAGCTGATTTGGTAATCGTCTGCATCAAGTCCGTTTAAGAATTGCTCTTGAGTAACAGTCAAATCAAAAAAGACAAAACCTGAACCATTTTCATCGCAAGCTACAAGAGGCTCTACAGGAGCGAGTAGGGGAGAATCGAATACATTCAGCACTAGCTCGGTATTTTGCACACAACCGTTGTTGGTATCCAACACACGTACAAACAAAGTTTGTGAAGTAGGCACTACATTGGCATAAGGTGAAGCCACAGGGTTTTGCCCTGTTTCAGCATCACTAGGGGTTAAGTGGAAAGAAACTTCCACATTAGACAAGTTATTGATGTTGATGTCAGGAATACGCGAATCTAAATCAAATCCAGCAAAGAAACCGTCGTTGTTGTTGTCGCAAGCTTCAAGTGGGTCGAGGATGAGGTTGACTTCTGCAGCTTCGGTAGTAAGAACTTCAAAAGAAGCTACTTCAAAACAATTAGGGTCGTTGTTGTTATGAATACGTACCCAAACTTCTTGTGGGTTGGACGTATTTTGGAAAGCGGTGGGGTCAATTACCGCATTCACATTATTCTCCGCATCATCTACACTAGTGAAATAGGATATCGTATGTGTTGCAGGCGTTTGTTCGTTTCCATAAACAAATGGATTTTGAGCCGATAAATTAAACGTTCCTTGACCAGGAACAAACCCATCTTCACATTCTTCTAAATCATCCAATTCAAATTCAATTTGAACGTTGTTTAATTGAATTAAGAAATCGGTTATATTGGAGCATAATCCATTATCTTCATTGTTTTCTACACGAACAAAAATATTTTGTTCAATAATTCCATCATTAAGAGAATAGTTGGTAGGATTAGGGATAGGATCTGTACCCGCTTCGGCATCCGCTTCAGTTAAGTGATAAGATGTAATCCCAATAATTGATGGGTCATCCACTCCCATCGACGCAGGATTATTAAGTGTCAAATCAAAAGTTTGCGTAAAGGTAAAATCGCCACATTGACTTAAATCTTGAGTCTGATCTAAGTTAGGAGTAGTATTTACAATTAATAAAAAAGAACTAACACTGGAACAACCCAGTGAAAATCCACCTATACTGCTTACACTGACCCATATTTCTTGTGGACTTTGAGTATTTTGGTATGCCGATGGGTTTGGAATTGGATTTACACCACCATTAGCATCTTCAAGGCTTGTGTGAAAGCTTATGCTAACGTCTTGAGTGCTTTGATTAGGTCCAAGTATATCGGCATTTTGTTCTGTTAAGTCAAAAATATCTGTTGTTGCGCCAGGAATTTCAGTACACTTCACCATATTATCCAATGGATTAGCAAAAACTCCGGTATTGAATAATCGAATAAAAAAACTATCGATGTCGTGGCAAAACCCATTACTTTCATCATTCTCAACTCGCACCCATATTTCTTGCTCAGTTACACCTATAGGTAGGGTGTAAGTTTCAGGGTTTGGTATAGCGTTTTCACTGTTTTCTGCCTCTTCTAGTGAAAAGTGATAGGTTACACTTCCAACAATTCCTGGATCAAAAACCCCCATGCTATCTGGGTTGTTGATGGTTAAATCGAAGGTTTGCAACCAAGATAAATCGCCACATTGTTCAATATCGAAAGTTTGCTCTATATCGGAAGTAATATTCGTGGTTAAAATAAATGATTTTATATCAAAACATTCTGGAGAAGAAGCGTTTGCTACACGGATCCAGATTGGCTGAAGATCCATAATTGCTTGGAATGCTTCAGGGTTTTGAATCTCATTTTGATTATTAATGGCATCATCTTCATCGTCAAAGAAATTAATTGTGTATGAAGCTGGATTGAGGCCATCCAATACCACGGGGGTATTCTGTGTTAAATCGAAAATCCCAAAATTTGAGTCCTCGGATGGACATTCCCTTAATTCTTCAATAGGCTCTTCCATTTCGAAGGGCTGAATAATTACTTGAAACTGTCTAATTTCGGCACATTGTTGTTGCCCCGAACCAGTTTCATGAACTCGTACATAAATCGTCCTAAACGTATTAGTTCCTGGAATCGAGTAGTTTTCAGGAGTAAAAATTGGGTTGTTATTATTAGTTGCATCAGCCAAGTTATCAAAGTACAAAATTTCCATTCCCAAGTCTTCAACAGTTTGGACATCATTTGTAATTGGTTGACCAATCCCGTTATGTTGCAGAAGTTGAAGAGCAATAGGTTCATTTACTGTAAGGTTGAAGCTGTTTACACAATTAACTAAGTTTCCATAAAGCTGAGCTCCATCATTATCAATATAAGCAGGAATTGGATAAAACTCTACTAGTACTGACGACTCGTCGTTACATCCATCTTCACCACCTACAAAAACACTATATAAACCAGGCTCGTTAACTGTAATTCCTGCAGTATCGTTAGCACCTTCAATTACCTCACCGTCTAAACGCCACTCTACATTAATATCGCAGTTTTGCGAAAGGATACCTCCAAAAATTTCTAGGTCTATTTCCTCTCCATAACAAACCGTATTGGCAGCTTCTACTAACAAATCGTCTCCCAAGTCTGCACCAATATTAAAAGAGCCTGCTTCGATGAATACATAGGAGTCTAAAATTTGATCACTCCAGTCTGCAATCATTAAGCGCATTTTGTACCTCGTACATGGAATCACTTCAAAATCAGCTGATAAAATTTCTGTTTGCCCGCCAAGTGCATAATAAGGGTTAGGTAAATTAGAAACCAACCCTCCATAAAATTGTGGATAAAAGAACTCCCCTAAAGTACCAGCTCCACAGTTAGCATTGTTGTGAATATTTGTTGGAGTTGTTGGCACGGGAACACCATTTTCGTCAGGAATGGTAGCAATGTTTAAACCACCAAGGTCAATATCGTTGGTCGTTGCTGGGTTACCATTTGTATTATAGGTATTCACGTCGCTAAACACGCCTGGTGTCCCAAATTCAAATCCAGGTGTTCCAGCTAATAAGTTACCTTCATCATCGTATGGACCACTTACCACAAAAGCAAATACATCGGCAAAGGAACAAACAAAGTTAGGATATTCATAGGAAGCAAAAATATAATTAAAAGTGACTTGACTTTCAAAAGCGCTAAAATCAAACTCAATGACGGTTGCGTTTTGAGATTGAGGTCCATTACCAGGAGTACTGCCCCCTAGCAATGTAAGTTCATCAATTCCTGGCCAACCTACCCCACCAGATGGTGCTCCTTGGTTAATAACTTTAGCTATTGCCCCAGAGCCAATCACCAAACCTTCTTCAAAAGGAAAATCGCTACACCCCTTATTAAAGTATCCAATACTTTCAAAGTTTTCTCCCGATAGAAAGGCATTGTTAGGAGAAGTTATATCAGTTACATTAGCACAGTCTCCGCCTGCCACCATTACATCTCTAATTAGCTCTTCTAAATTAAATTGTTGGTTTACTTCTTCTACGACCAATTGGTTATCTCCAACCGTAAAGGAGAAGTTAATGCTTCCAGCACATCCAAACTGGTCAGATACAGTAAGAACCCCTTGGTAAGTACCTGAATTGATGAAAGTAAGTTCAATCTCTTGTCCTGTATACGGCGCATTGGCTATGGTCCAGTTGTAATTAAGTAAAGCTGGGTTGGTGCCATCTTCCGCAATGGCAGTGGCATTAAAGAAAATTGGCTCGCCTGGTGAGTAAGCTTCGTTTGCACTCCCTTCTGCAGAACAAATATCGCCATTGATTTCTAGCTCAGGAGTAATGCTTGGACAAGGGGGACGACATAATATCTGAGCTTGAATATCGAGAACAGCGTTCGCGGTACCAACAAATCCTGCTTGTATTTGAATTGTCAAACAACCTGTCGGGCTATTGTTATCGGTAACAACAATTCCATTTGGACCATTACCGTTGTTAGTTACAGAAAAAGCAACGTTACTATCAGTTGAATCTCCATCAAAAACTGTGAAAGTAAAATTTGATAAACTACTATTATTAAATTCAATAAAATCTAAAGCTACAAGTTCATTCCCTTCTGGACAAATTGTAACAACAATATTTGTTCCGTTAAGATTGTTTCCGTTCCCTTGAAAAGAAATTATACCATCACAGGATTCAACACCATCATTAATTGTAGTGTTTGAGGAATTGACACTATAGCTAAATGTGTCTTGCGCAAAAGTAGGGGTATACAGTAATAGGGGTATAATTACCAAAAAGAGAACACGCTTCATAACCAAAAATTTTCGTGCGTAAATATATTCAAAGTATTGTTTTATATGAATAAATTTTGAAGAAATGTTATAAAAAGGATAAATTGAGTCATTTAACTGAAAAAATATAGAGGGTTTTGTGCGTGTTATGGAAGCAGGCTACTTGCTTGATGAGTAGTATTTTTAAAGATGCACCTTTGCCAAAGCTTGGAACATTGGCAAAGGTGCATCTTGTCCCGTATTTTTTAACGGCATGTCTTGTAATAGTTTTTTTACGTGTAAAGCGGGTTTAATATTTTAAAAATTTAGAAATATATTTTTCATTTTCTGGTGAAATAATTTCAATTAGATACAACGCATTACCTAACTCACTAACATTTATAGAGGTTGTTATCTGTGCGGGTGAATTTAGTATATACTCTCCTACTTTTTTTCCGTTTAGCGTGTAAATGTTTACAGACTTAATTGCTGTATTGGTAAGATTTTCTATGCTTAAAATTGTTTTTGTTGGATTAGGGTAAATGTTTAATCCTGTTGCAAAATTGGTTGTCGATAAGTTATCGCATGCTTGGTCTTCTTCACTTAAGAGTACTAATTGAAATGAGCCTACATCGAAACATTCAACAAATAAAATGTTGGAAACACGTACCCAAATTTGTTGGTCGGTTGCAATAGCTTGATATTGTGTTGGACTTTCAATTACACCTTCATATAAATTAGCCTCCTCTTCAGACTCGAAATAATCAACCATATAAAAATTTGAAAATAATCCTGCTAAGACAACTTCGTTGTTTTGAGTTAAATCAAAAATCCCAAAAGTTGAGTTAGGCGATGGGCAAGTATTAATTTCTAGTGGTGTTTCTATTTCAAGGGGTGCTATAATTACTTCAAAGGCTTTTATGTCTTCGCAGAGTTGTTGTCCAGTTCCGCTTTCATGAACTCTTGCGTAAATAGTCGTTGAGCTAGAATTACCAGGAATTTGGTAACTTTCTGGGTTTAAAAGCGGGTTAATGTTATTTGTTGCGTTATCTAAATTGTCGAAATACAAAATTTCCATTCCCAATTCCTCTACACTTGAGATATCCGTTGAGATGGATTGTCCTACTCCATTATGCTGAAAAATTTCTAGCCCAATGGGTTCATTCACTGTTAAATCAAATTCATTAAAGCAATTAAACAAGTTAGGATAAATTGATTCACTTTCGTTATCGATATAAGCAGGTACGGGGTAAAAATCGACAAACACCGAAAATTCTTCACCACAACCATATTCACCGCCAATAAAAAGGCTGTACAAACCAGGTTCTGTAACACTTATGCTTGCAAGGTCATTACTATTTGGGATACTTTCTCCGTCTTGTAACCAATTTAAATTAACCTCACATGCATTAGAAATAAGGCCTTCGAAAACTGATAAATTTATTTCTTCTCCATAACAAACACTATTTAAATCGTTTGCCGAAATATCTTCGCCCAAATCAGCGCCAATAGTAAAGGAGCCTGCTTCAATAAATACATAGGAATCGAAAGCTGCATCTGCCCAATCTGCAATCATTAAGCGCATTTTGTATCTCATGCATGGGATAACCTGAAATTCTGCCGTTAAAATTTCAGTTTGACCGCTTAAATTAAAATATGGATTAGGTAGATCAGATAAAAAACCTGCAAAAAATTCAGGATAGAAAAACTCTCCTAAAGAGCCCTCTGAACACTCAAAATTGTTATGAATATTGGTAGGTGTTGTAGGAACAGGAACTCCATTTTCATCTGGAATGGTTGCAACGTTTAAACCACCAAGGTCAATATCATTTGTCGTTGCTGGGTTACCATTTACATTATAGATATTTACATCGCTATAAACTCCAGGCATTCCCTCAGGAAATAGGGGTGAACCAGCTAGCAAATTTCCTTCATCGTCATAAGGTCCACTTACTACAAATGCAAACACATCTGCGAAACTACAAACAAATGTAGGGTATTCGTAGGATGCAAAAAAATAGTTGAAGCTTACTTCATTCTCGAAAGAACTAAAGTCAAATTCTATAAGCGTAGCATTTCTAGACTGAGGTCCTGAGTCAGGCGTCCCTCCTCCTAAAATAGTGAGTTCATCTACACCTAGCCAACTAAATCCTCCTGTTGAAGCCCCAGGGGATATAATATTAGCTATTGAACCTGATCCTATGACTAATCCTTCATCAAACGGGAAGTCGCTACACCCTTTGTTAAAGTAACCAATGCTTTCAAAATTCTCTCCGGAAACTGATGCGTTTTGAGGAGAACTAATATTGCTAATATTGGCGCAGTTCTCTCCGCTAATCAAAACTTCACTGATTAATTGTTCTAAGGTATAAGAAGTATTAACTTCTGAGAGAAAAAGTTGTTGGTCTGCAACTTCAAAGTTAAAGTTAGAGGGTTCGCTTGTACACCCAAACTGGTCAGAAACGATTAAACTCCCGTTATAAGTCCCTGGGTTTTCGAAAGTAATTTCGACTTGTTGCTGATCATCGTAAGAAACATCATTTATTACCCAATTATAAGAAATTAACTCTGCATCGAAGTCATTTTCAAAAGTTGCAAATCCGTTAAAAAGAATAGACTCATTAACTTGGTAAATTTGACCAACACTAGTGCTAGAAAAACAAGCATTACCCGTTATTTCAACTTCTTGAAATATGTTTTGGCAAGGGGCTTCACAACCAATAAGTGCGCTAAAATTTAGGTTAACTGACGGAGGAATAAAGCTTGGTGTTGTAACCACCAAAGTCAAACAACCTGTCGCGTTAGCTCCGCCTGCTAAAACTAAAGCCAAATCGCCTGTAACAAGCCCCACAGATGAAAAAATAACTGGTGTGCCTGTATCTAAGCCATCGTGAATCACTAACGAAACCCCGGGGTACGATAAGTTAAATGATTGAAAATCAAGAAATACTCGTGACCCTGAATCCTCGCTTGAACAAATTGTATATGTTAAGTTTTGATTTGCAGGTAAACTAGTACCCGGCGCAGCTGCATATAATACGCCTGAACAAGTGTTGTCCACTAAACCATCGGTAACAATAAAGTCTTGACCATAACTAAAATAACTAACAAGGTAGATGAAGAAAAAAAGTAATAATTGTTTCATTTTTAATTTTTTAAATTTTGGCTGAAAAGAAGTTTCTTAATTGAAGTGTAAATATATCCAAAGTATTAATTTACTTTTAGTAATTTTGAAAAAAAATTATTGCAGAAATCAAACACGCATATAAAAAGCTTCTTTACAAGGGAGAATTATTATACGTGTCGCATCTGACAACTAAAAAGAAAATAATATAAACAGATGAAAAAGTACACTTTCGAAATACAAGAAACGCCCCGTCCAAATATTTTAAAATTTGTTGCTAACGATTTCTTAGTCAACAGACAAAGCTTTGAATTTAGTAATATCGAAGAAGCAAAACCTTCGCCATTAGCACAAAAATTATTCTACCTTCCTTTTGTCAAAAAAGTATATATCTCACAGAATTTTGTCGCAATCGATAAATACAATATTGTAGAATGGCCTGAAGTGCAAGTTGAAGTATTGCAGACTATCGAAAAATTCATCAACGAAGGAGGGACAATTATTCAAGAAGAAGCGCTTCAACAAAAGAAAAACCCGATTACTGTTTATGCAGAAAGCACGCCCAATCCCGCTGTACAAAAATTCGTCGCCAATAAGAAATTAGTCTTAGAAGCTATCGAATTCAAAAGTATAGACGAAGCAAAACCTTCAAAATTAGTACAAGAATTGTTTCACTTTCCGTTTGTAAAGGAAGTTTTTATGGATAGCAATTATATTTCTATTCACAAATACGATATGGTAGAATGGAATGATATCACTTTAGAATTGCGTGAACATATCCGTCAATTTTTGGAAAATAACGAGCAGGTGATTGATGCTTCATTAATCGTTAAAAAAGAAAAAACTACCGCTAAAGATGCAGACACAAGTACGGAGCAACTAAATTTGGAAGGTTTAGACGATACTTCTCAGCAAATCGTTGCTATTTTAGATGAGTATGTAAAACCTGCGGTGGCTAGTGATGGCGGAAATATAGTTTTTGAATCTTACGACGAAACTTCCAAGGAAGTAAAAGTGATTCTTCAAGGTGCGTGTAGCGGTTGTCCGTCTTCAACAATGACCTTGAAAAATGGTATCGAAACCATGCTAAAAGATATGCTTCACGGAAAAGTAAATTCAGTAGTGGCTATCAACGGATAAATCAAACAGATGGCATACATATATAATGTAACGATTAACATTCAAGAAGAAGTCCATGACCAATGGGTAGCTTGGATGAAAGAAACCCATATTCCTGAAATGTTGGCAACTAAGAAGTTTTCTTCGGCTTTGATGACACGGGTGAATGTTGAAGAAGCTATGGGTGGAATTACCTATTCGGTGCAATACAAAACCGATAGCAAAGCAACTTTGGAGCGCTATTATCAAGAAGATGCCCCACGCTTACGCAGTCAATCCAAAGCTTTTGAAGGGAAGTTTGTCGCCTTCAGAACCGAATTAGAAATTGTGCATGAAACATCATAAATACACAGAAAATACTACTTCTTCAGGAAAAGTTCGTGCAAAAAAGCATTTGGGTCAACATTTTTTGAACAAACCCTCTATTGCAAAAGACATTGCCGAAACACTTACCCCTGAAATCAAAAATGTGCTAGAAATTGGTCCAGGAATGGGTGTGTTGACGCAATTTTTGGTGGGTAAACACGACAAGGTAATCGCCATGGACATCGATACGGAATCCATTGCCTACCTCAACACTAACTTTAAAGAAGAAAACGGCATTGAAGACGAAAGCAGCTTCCAAGTAGTAGAAGCCGATTTTCTGAAAGCAGCAATGTCCGATTTTTTTGGTGAAGAAGAATATGCCATCATCGGAAATTATCCCTACAATATTTCTACACAAATAGTTTTTAAAATGCTTGAAAACAGAGACAAAGTACCTGTGTTTTCCGGAATGTTTCAAAAAGAAGTTGCCCAACGAATTTGCGCCAAAGAAGGAAACAAAGTCTATGGTATTCTTTCTGTGTTATGCCAAGCCTTTTACGATGCCAAGTATTTATTTACCGTACATCCCGAGTCTTTTTCTCCACCGCCAAAAGTGCAAAGCGGCGTACTTATTTTGAAGCGAAAAGAAAACTTTCAATTGGATTGCGACGAAAAATTATTGTTCAAAGTAGTCAAAACCGCCTTTCAACAACGCAGAAAAACACTGCGTAACAGTTTAAAAACATTCGGACTATCCGACCAATTAAAAGAAGATGTTATCTTTGCCCAGCGACCTGAGCAACTTAGTGTCGAAGAATTTATAGGTTTAACAGCCATGATAGAAAAATCTTAATAGATTTTGTTTAATGGTGGTCAGTTTTTGAATAACAGAACTTTTATTTCATTATTCTTCGAGAATCCTTAGCTCTATAACTTAATTCATTGAAACGAATTAATACAGAAACGAGATCTAAGCTAGATAAACTCAAATTTGAGGAGCGAAGGTTCAAATTTTTTCTCTGTCGCTAAAAAGATGAGTTAGGTGTATTTATTATACATAACTTATTAAATTAAATAATTAGTATGGGTTAAACTTTGTGGAACTTAGTGAATTCTTTGTGTATTTAGTGTAATAGCTAAATTGTGTTGGACACAAAAACCGCAAAGGAGGCACAAAAAGCACAAAGCGTTTCAAAACAAATTTTTATAAATTCAGCTCATGTTAAAAAAATGTCATTTGGAAATAGTTTTTTAGATTAACGCAAAAAATTGGTAAGGATGCAGTTTCAACTCACTAAAGAATTTATCGATAAAATTGAGTTCCTGATTGAAGAAAAAAACAATCAAGAACTGTTGTTGCATTTCGAAGATTTGCACCATGCGGATATTGCCGAGATTATCGATGAGCTCAATTTAGACGAAGCCACCTACATCATCAAACTCCTCGATAGCGACAAGACAGCAGAAGTGCTGATGGAGTTGGACGACAACATTCGAGAAAAAATCCTAAACAACCTGGACGCCCGCGAAATTGCGAGTGAAATTCAGGAAATGGACACCGATGATGCCGCCGATATTATCGCCGAACTTTCCGAAGACGTCAAAGCGCAAGTTATTGAAAACCTTGATGATCTTCAATTTGCAAAAGACATTGAAGAGTTACTTCGCTACGACGAAGATTCTGCCGGGGGACTTATGGCAAAAGAGCTCATTAAAGTCAACGAAAATTGGAGCGTTACCGGATGCATGACCGAAATGCGTGCACAAGCCGAGCATGTAACCCGTGTACATTCGATATACGTAGTAGATGACAAAGGAAAACTAAAAGGCAGACTTTCCTTAAAAGATTTGATCACCGCGCCAAGCGATGCTCATATAGAAGATGTGTACATTGATAAGGTAGATTATGTAACCGTGCACACCGAAGCCGAAGAAGTCGCCAGAATCATGCAGAAATACGACCTCGAAGCCATTCCCGTTGTAGATGAAGTAGGGCGTTTGGTAGGACGCATTACCATTGATGATATCATCGATTTTATTCGAGAAGAAGCCGACAAAGATTACCAATTAGCAGCAGGTATTTCGGAGGACATCGACTCCAGCGCCACCCTTGTCGAAATGATGCGCGCCCGCTTGCCATGGCTATTGCTAGCACTTTTGGGAGGACTTATTGCAGTATTAATAGGCGAATCTTTCGAGCCAGCGATGCAAAAATTCGGTTTTCTCTTTTTCTTTACGCCCTTAATTGCCGCAATGGCAGGAAATGTGGGCGTTCAGTCATCGGCAATTATCGTACAAGGTTTAGCAAACGGAACCATTTCAGGATCAGTAATAGCACGCCTATTTAAAGAAGTAAGCTTAAGCCTTCTCAACGGCGCCATACTCGGAATCATCCTCTTTTTTGGGACACATTTCATCTACGGTCACGCCTATATTATAGCCTTTACCATCTCCATTTCACTCATTAGCGTGATATTAATCGCCTCGCTAATCGGCACCTTCGTTCCCATCGTCTTGGACAAGTATGGCATCGACCCCGCAATCGCCACAGGACCCTTTATCACGACCTCCAACGATATTTTTGGCCTACTAATTTTCTTTACCATAGCCAAGTATATGCTAGGATTTTAGTCGATTCGTTTTCGTTTTAGGAGCAAGAAAAATTAGTATTCATAAGCAACAGCATTCCCGCTTTCCACTATAGTTTGTTAGTCTTTGGTGGTTTTTGTAACCCGCATTCAGCGTTAGAACTTCGTAATGAGGGCTAAAAGTTCAATAAAATAAGTTGTTTTAATGACTGAGGCATAGTACAGCTATGGTGAAGGAATAAAACGAAGTATAACGCCTTATTTTGCAGAACTTTTATTCCGTAATAGATTTTTTAATGCTTAATGCGGGTTGCTCTCATCGCGGCTTCCTCCGGTCGCCCCGCTTCGACCACAAAAACACACCAAATCCGTCACAAAGCTGTCGTTGCAATCGGGGCTAGAATATAAAGCCTTCTTTTCATAAGGGAATAGTTTTTGTGATGTTAGCATAGTTGTCAACAAGAAAAAGTCTTACAAAGGTCTATAAACCGGTGCTTTCTTGAATAAAAAAGTTAAGATGATAAAAGGAATTAAATTACTAAAGTACTTACTATTTCTGCTAAGTTTTGTGTCGGTAAGTTCGTGCAGCGAAGCAGAAAAACCCAAGGAAGCCGAAATAAAAAAGCAGGAAACAATAAAACAGGACACATTTGAATTAAAAAGAATTGGTGTTGATATCTATGAAACGTATACTTCCTATGAAGAAAGTAAATTTTCAGATACACTAACAATTATGTTTTTAAACTTTGTTTTTCAAATAGAATCAGAACAGAATTTTGATTTTAAAGGGTTTAATCGTCAAAATCAAAAAGATAATGTCAATTCATTATTAAATTTAAATAATACTAATTTTCCACTAAGAGTAGTAGCTATTCAATACGGCAATGAATTGATAACACATTTCAAAACTGAAAATTTAAATGATTTCAGCAAAAAAACTAAAGAGCTATCATCTTTAGATGCACTTTTCAAATGGATGCTAAAATTAAATTTTGAATTGGAAATTGCACCCGATTGTTCTTTTGAATACAAAAAACCAAAAAGTACGAAGGCAGATTTTATTTTTTCAGATCATTATTCAGTTATGTATGAATACGATGAAAAAACAGGAAAAATCTATAAAGAGGTTATTTCTGATGAAAATAGGGTACTCTCTATAGAGTATATTGATTTTGATTGAAATCACCTTTTCGTAGTTAACTCATTCCATAATGCCCTAAATCTAACTCATAGCAATAAAATCTTCCTAACGAAGATATGGATTAGATTATCTTCTTCAACTATGTAGATTTTTAGAATCCGTTGATGGATAGTTTTATCAAGCGTATTTTAAATAAAATATGTAACTTTACAATAGAAAAATTTGAAATTATGGAAGCTGTAGATTTAAGAAAAAGTGTGTTAGACTATATTAAAAATAAAGCAGACGACAAATTTTTGAAGCTCGTTCAAGCTATGGCAACAACCTATAGCGAGGATGAAATAGAAGAGCGCGATACCGTAGCGCGATACAATAAAGAAATTGACGCGGCTATTGCAGAAGTGAACAGCGGTGACTTTCATACACAAGAAGAGGTAGAACAAATGATTAATGAATGGAAGAGCAGGTAAAACCTGAATGAAATTGTTAATCCGTTGTATTCGATTAGTTAAGCTTAAATTATTAAATTATATTTGTTGTAATAAATAAACGATTATGGATTTACAACTCAGAAAATACAACTTTATTCAAGAATTAGTTCTTGTAGAAGAGGAGAGCGTAATCGATGCTTTAGAGCGAGTTTTAAAGCAAGAAAAAGATAAGCATAAAAACCTATCTTCTATACATAAAAAAGAGTTAGATAATCGCTTACAAAGCTATAAAGACAATCCTGATAATGTATTAGATTGGGAAACTCTAAAAAAAGATTGGTAAGTGGGCTATTATATTAAGTTACTTCCAATTGCATACAAAGATCTTCAAAAAGCAAAGAAGTGGTAGAATGAAAAAAGAAATAATTTAGGCGAAGAATTTAAGAAAGCCGTTATTGCTGAAATTGACTATATACAAACGAATCCTGAACATTATCAGATAAAATACAAAGCCTTACGACAATCCTTGGTTACTCGTTTTCCTTACGCTATCTATTATTTAATTGAAGAATCAACGCAGCAAATTATAATTTTTGGCGTGTTACACACCAGAAGAAACCCAAATATAGCGTGGAACAGAATAAAATAATCTGTAGTAAGCCTAGCCGACTTATACCTTGCATGCAAGTGAAATCTATTTTTAAAGAGAATCTGATGAAATCTCAGCACAAAAATTACTGATGAAAAATCAATTTTTTTAAAATATTTGCTTTATGACTTAGGAGGTAGTTATGTTCCAAGTCTAGGTAGGAATATGGCATCACCTGGTAATTACCTTGGTTCTAGTGGTGTAAATTTTACAGGGAATGTTTTCGGCACATTAGGCAGTGAACTTCTTAAAAATCAATAGAAATTATGTTAAGAAAACTAAACTTTAAAAAAATTATCTCTTATGTTATAATTTCTGTTTTTGTCTTTTTGGCTATTTCATTGTTATTATCTTATTTCACCAAAACTGAAGATATGAATATCTATTCAAATAAGGTTTTTGTATTAGGAACATTATATGATATTGGTAATGCAGGTAGAGGAACTACAATGGGTAGGTATAAATTTCGAGTTAAAAACAAAACCTATAAAGGGGCTATATCTTTAGCAACATTTGATGACTCAGACCCAAGAATTGGTAAAAATTACATAGTAGCCTATAATTTGAAAAACCCAAGCCAAAATATTTGTTTTTTAAATCTTGAGGTTCATGATTCTATAAGGCACTACTTTGCAAATGGAAGTCTTAGCCAGCTTCCAATAGAATCCTATCAACGCTCGGTGGATTCTTTTTTCTTAAAGAGTCTTACGGGCGGTTTAACTAAATACCCCGATAGCGCGGATTTGCAATCCGTGCCAACTCAGAATAAAAAATGTCCAGCGGTCACTGAGCGGTGTCGAAGTGTAGACATGTGTATAACAACTCTTTTTTTAAACAAAAAATAGACTATATACATTACAATGCAGTAAAAGAAAAAATAGTTACTTCACCAGAAGAGTATTATTTTAGCTCTTCAAGAAACTATGCGGAATTAGATTATGAATTGGAGGTGTTAATGCTAAATTTATTTTAACATACTTTACGGGCACGGATTGCAAATCCGCGCTATCGGGGAAAAAATCAAGAACTAAATAATGCTCAATAATGAAATTTAAAATAGACGTGAAGCAAATATTTAAGTCCATTTTGTTAGCTATTGCAATATTTCTTCAAATAATTATTTTTTTCAATTGGCAATCAAAAAAACAAGCTTATAGAATGTATAAAAATAGACAAATCTATTTTGGAAATTATGTTGAAAGGAGATCGGGGGGTAGGGGTACAGTTAATTATGTATATGATTTTAAAATTAAAAAAAATAATATTAAGGGGTCTATGAGTACAGCTAGTTTTCCCAACAACACCCCCTATATTGGTCAGGAATTTATTGTTTTATACAATGGTTTTGACCCTAGTGAGTCCTCTATGTTTTTTAATTTAAGAGTAACAGATTCGATTAAAAAGCATTTCAAAAAAGGCCCATTGAGAAACATACCAATAGAAAGTTATCAACGAAGCATAGACTCCTTTTATTACATTAGTTTTTTTAAAGGTATAAGTAAATTTATACCACCCTATTACACCAAAGAAGATTTCCCTGAATTGGAGTATATTTGGGGGGAAGAGGAGTAAGGATTAAAAAAAATTGCTTTATACGCTGCATCTTCCTTATAGCAATAAACGCAACAATAACGAAGAAGATATGATTTGTTATTCAGGCACAAATTCCAACAATTCTTGGAGTTCTTTGTTAGATTGTCCTTATTTTTTCATCCACCGTTCGGGATTCAGCGAAGTATGAAAAATAGCAACCACAATAATGGTTTTGTTTACTTCGTCAATAGTATAATGAACCATAAATGGGAACACATCTAATACGGCACATCGGATTTCATCATAACGAATAGCACAGGACATTGGATTCTCACGGATAAACAAAACCTTAGCGCGGACTTCATTAGTAAACCTTTTGCCTAAGCCTTTTTGTTTAGAGTTGTACCAAGTAGCCGCTTTTGAAATATCGAGCTTGGCAAGTTGTAAGATAACAACTTTGTACATTTATAAATCTTTTTCGATATCGCCCAAAGCAGAATCAAAATCCAACGCCTGTTCAGGGTTATTTTTGTAATCTTCAAGGCGTTTTCGGACTTCCTCTATTTGCTCGTTAGGAATATTAACTTGCTCAATATCCTTGTACTTGTTTTTAAGCTCGTTCCATTCTGAAATCGGAATAAAAACTCCTGTAGTTTTGCCTTTATTATCTGAAATATATTGAAGGTTCATAATCCTTATTTTTTTTGAGTTAGAAAGCAGTGCCATCTGTAAAAGCGAATCCTTTAAGTTCTTAATAGTCCCTCGTTCTTTTTAGCAAAGCTTTTGTGAATGTTTTAAACGATAAAGCGTTATTTTATCAACTTCCTTTTCTTAATTCTTTTGTTCTACTTAATAAGCACACAATATAGTAATTTGAATATGATGTCTAAACTACCAAAACAAATATAGTCAAAATAGTGCATAGTAAAAATCAACCTCTTTTTTTTAAAATTAAAAACTCTTTCAGTTGAAAAAAATAGTAATTTTGAAATCAATGGGATGCTTGAAAATCACATATTTAGGAACCAATTGGAAAGTGCATGCGCTACACGAGCGCAAGGGAACGTACTCGCGTGAACAAAAAAGTCTGCAGAGTTGGTCATCTGTTGACCCGTTAGCGGAACTCATGCCCGAGTGGTCATCCTATGCTTACACCTTTAATAATCCTGTGAATTTCACCGATCCTACGGGGATGATACCAAATGGCGGTGGCGGTTGTGAAGATGATGATTGTGATCCGCCTGATCAAGAAGGGGGGACTTTAGGAGAAGTGATTATAACAGCAAAAGGTGGAGCTGAAAAAGAAAGAAAGCATATGCCCGAACATATGAAACAACCTTTAGATTGGTGGAATTCTGATTTTGAAGGGGATATGAATGAATATAATGCTAAATACGGCACTGACTATAAAGACGACGGTACAGCATATGGTTATTGGCGATATGACAATTTTTATGAAAAAGAGTATAATGAAATGATTAGAAGTATGCATGAAGCTACTTCAACTGCTGCAGAATATGTATCATATATTTTGCCAATGCCTGTTGCAGGAGGGGCTTTAATTACAAAAGCTCCTAGACTTGTTAGAGGTGCTAAAACAACAAACGCTTTATATAAAGAGGCAAGTATTTATTCTCACGTAAGAGGAAATCATTATTTTAATCTTTATAAAAGAAAAGCAATAGAAGGGATTTCTACACCATTTAGTAGAAGTAATTTAGGATTTTCAGGTCAAAGAACACTTATGCAATATGGATCAAAACAAGTAAACTATTTTAGAAAATCTACAATTACGATCATAATGTTATAAATACAGGAACGCTAAACAACGCCTTAAAAATCAAAGATGTAATAAGTAATGGAGCTAAGTTTTTTAAATGATAATCAAATAGATAATGGTTTTAATAAGATTGCTTCTGATTATTTATTTCAATTGGAAGCGAAATATACCTCTGAAGAATTAAAAAAGATAGATTTTGATAAACTTCTAGTACTATTAAAAGCTTTAGAGGGTTTTATGCCAAAAAGCCATATAAGAAGTGAAAAAAAAGACTTTTTGCTTTTTTTGCATTATTTTTTATATAATTCCATTGACAAGCATTCATATAAGGAATTACTAGAATTAAAGAGTAAATATATTTTAGGATTAATAAGTGGTACTAAATTAAGAGGAAAAGGTTTTGAATTAAAAAGAGGCTGGATAGGTAGCTTGATATTTATTTTACCAATAGATATCTTGTTTTGGTTTTTTGTTGGTAAATATTATTATTACATTCCTATTATATCAATACCATTTATGATTATTCAGCTTAGAAAAGAAATAAAAGCAAAAGCGGAAAATAAATTATGGTAGTAAATATAATTCCCGATAGCGCGGATTTGCAATCCGTGCCAACTCAGAATAAAAAATGTCCAGCGGTCGCTGAGCGGTGTCGAAGTGTAGACATGTGTATAACAACTCTTTTTTTAAACAAAAAATAGACTATATTCATTACAATGCAGTAAAAGAAAAAATAGTTACTTCTCCAGAAGATTATTATTTTAGCTCTGCAAGAAACTATGCGGAATTAGATTATGAACTTGAGGTGTTAGTGCAAAATTTTTTTTAACATACTTTACGGGCGCGGATTGCAAATCCGCGCTATCGGGGTGCTTCGGGAACTTGGATGGCTGAAATGTTGAAAAAAGAATAACTTTTTTGAAATGAGAATTATTAAAAAAATTGTTGAATATGCTTTAATCCTTCTATTGTTTTTAACTGTTTTCAATTTTATTACAATTTATAGTGATAAATCAGGACAATATTCAGAATATTATGATATGGAGATTACTCTTGGTAATTATTATGAATGGGGTGCAGCAGGTAGAGGAGGAAGTGTGGCAAAGTATTTTTTTACAAGTAATAATCAAAAGTACAAAAGTGCTATTTCTTTTGCTAGATTTAGAGAATCCAGTCCCATAGTAGGAAGAAATTATATAGTAGTGTTCAACAGCAAAAACCCAAATTGTTCAACTATGTTTTTAAATTTGCCTGTTCATGATACTATAAGTCATTATTTCAGACGAGGAAGTATTGATAAAATACCTATAGAATCTTATCAACGCACTATAGACTCATTTTATTTAAGTAATTTAACAAGAGGTTTTAATAGATTTTTCCCACCCTACTACAAAAAAGAAGATTTCCCTGAATTGGAGTATCTTTGGGGGGAAGATTAGTAAGGAAATTATGAAAATTAGAAAAAAAAAATCAATACTATTAGTATTCCTTTTCTTATTAGTAGGAGGACTTTTTATTTCAAATACATGTCCCGTCCTAATATATTGATACACTAAAAAACGGTGTATATGTCACGACCAGTAAACAATGGGTATCACAAACG
>JBHYFG010000030.1:0-8084 GCA_051859645.1 Psychroflexus sp.
CAAGTGCATCTAACTGATGTAACACTTACTTCTGGACTTTATTTGGTAGAGTTAACTACTGAAAGTAATAAGTTTACAACGAAGTTTGTTAAAAAGTAATAGTTGTAGGTAAGCATTTCCTATTATAAATTTATTTAAATATAGAAAAGGCTTACTTAACTAATTTAAAGTAGTAAAAATTAACGTATCGGTAAAATAATAGCTTTATAAACTTAATACATACTACAAAATGAGTAAAATTGTTTTACTAAAAAGAAAATCATATTTGTCATCTAAGAATAAGTGCAGCGCTTCAAATTTAGACGAAATTGATATTGAAAAGGTGTTATCTGAGCGTGAAGCAGAAGTTTTTGAATTATTAATTCAGGGCATTACAACTAAAGAAATATGCGAAAAACTATTTATCGCACCCTCAACTGTTGCAACGTTCAAAAACCGAATTTTAAAAAAATTTAACGTAGACTCTTTAGTTGGCTTAGTTCATTTCGCATACAAACACCAATTAATCAAGCAAGAAGTTTATTAGTAAGGTTTGAAATAAGGTATGCTCTTTTATGATGTAAGTATGATTTATACTAATCTGTTTTTTTAAACCCTTCTTATGGTAGGAGTTGAAGAATAAGTAGAACTACCTGAATTTAGTTGTTTATACATTTGAAGATAAGCAGCTTAATAATTTGGGTTGAAGCGATTAGCGCTACTACAGGTTTCCTAATTTGGATTTTCATCACACCTACTAAAAGTAACTGGCACCAACAATTATTTTGAATTATTGGAAAAATTTACAATTCAATCAAAATGTTGATTAACAAGTTTTTATTTACTCTACACCCAATCAAATAAAACCACGCGAAGCCTTTTAGCCTTGTTTCAAGTACCGAAACGAGTAATCTCGTAAAATATATAAAATTAACCTGCCCGAATGCATCTTTCAGGCGAGTTTGTTATTTTACGGAATTCGAGCCCTTCGACTATACTCAGTACAGGCTAAGTCGAGAAACATCCACTTCTCGACTCCGCTCGAAGCTAAACAAAATGAAGTTTATCCTGAAGAAGTAATGGGCTCGAAGCTAAACATATACTTATAATCATTAGCTCACGAAAAATGCTATTGTAACCAAAGTTGTTTAAATTCGGTTAAACATTTTAAAAATTAAACAACCAATCATTTTTGTTATGTAGCTTGCACATTGAAAGTATACTAATAATGAGTAAACAACCGCTACTGAGCTTTAATGAAAAAGGAATCTACTGCGAGGTAGCAGATGTGTATATAGATGCATGGCGTCCCGTAGACAAAGTCATCATTTCTCACGGTCATGCCGACCATTCCCGTTGGGGGCACAAACAGTACATTACGCATCATCACAATGTGCCCATCATTCAGCATCGGCTTGGAGAAGTGAATGTTACGGGAGTGAATTACGGGGAAACTTTCATCGTTAATAACGTTAAATTTAGCTTGCATCCCGCGGGGCATATTATTGGTAGCTCTCAAGTTCGTGTAGAATACAAGGATGAGGTTTGGGTATATTCAGGCGATTATAAAGTGGAAGATGACGGGATTTCTACTCCTTTTGAAGCTGTAAAATGCGATGCCTTCATAACCGAATGTACCTTTGGTTTGCCCGCCTTTAATTGGAAGCCCCAAAGTGAGGTTGCTTCAGAAATAAATGAATGGTGGAAAGAAAACCAAGCGCAAGGATACACTTCCGTTTTATTTGGATATTCCCTCGGAAAAGCACAACGGTTGCTTCATTTGCTCGATGAACGTATAGGAAAAATATACACCCATGCGGCTGTTGAAAATATGACAGAAGTATTGCGCCCTTTTCATCGGTTTCCCAAAACAGAATTAATTACCCGAGATACACCAAAATCAAGTTTTGCAGGTAATTTAGTTATAGCTCCTCCAAGTGCGCACGGTGGAACGTGGATAAGAAAAATGAGTCCTTTTGTTACTGCGACAGCGAGCGGTTGGATGAGTTTTCGAGGGGCGAGAAGAAGGCGCGCCATCGACAAAGGCTTTGTACTAAGCGACCACGCCGATTGGAATGGGTTGCTAACGGCTATTGAAGCTACAGAATGCGAAAAAGTAATTTGTACCCACGGTTACACCGACATTTTTGCCAAATACCTTCGCGAGATTGGGTATGATGCTCGCACCGAGCAAACCCAGCACGAAGGTGACGAAGATTGATAACTAGTATAAACGCTAATTAGATGTAAACTTTTTCCAGGAAGGACTGTTTTTATCTTTAGTAGAAATAATTTCAGCTCCTTTTATGATCCCCCAATCTATATTTAAATCTGAGTCTAAAGGGTATACTGCTATTTCACTCTCAGGTTTGTAGTAAGTGTCACATTTATAAGCAAAAATAGTTTTGTCTTGCAACACAGAAAAACCATGTAAACAACCTTTTGGAACAAAAATTTGGTGTTTATTGTCGGCGCTGATGATAGACGAGTAAACTTGTCCAAAGGTGGGAGAATCTTTTCGTGCATCTACAATTACATCAAGTACTTTTCCTTGTACTACACGTATTAATTTAGCTTGGGCGTCTTCGCCTTTTTGTGCATGTAGTCCGCGAATAACACCATAGTTAGACATTGATTCATTGTCTTGAACAAAATTTGTACTGATACCTGTTCTTTCTAAAAACTTTTTTTGGTGAAAAGATTCTAAAAAGTAACCTCTTTCATCTGTAAGAATGTTAGGTTTAATTAAAAAACAGTCTACAATAGTTGTGCTTTCGAATACCATATACGTTAACTTGTATAATTACTTTTACTGCTATTGAATAAATTGTCTTTCTGCAAAAAAAGCAATTACTCAATGAGCTTAATTAGTGAAATTTTTGTTGTGTACTTTAGTGATCTTTAAAACTTAAGGTCGATTTATAATCATTTTTCAAACATCTTGTGGCTTTTCTGCTCCTGCCATACTACGGCATTCAGGCAGGTTCTTGGTGATTTTTGTGTAATTAAACAATAAGCTATGACACAATATACACAAAGAATTCACTAAGTTTCACAAAGTCTATTAAATTTTGATTATTATTTTTAATAATCTATAATTCAGTATGTTATGTCTAATAATTATATCTTACTCAAGTTCAAATTTTTTTAAATTATATCTATTGTACATCCTATTCATTCATCAACTCTTCAATTTCATCAGCTTCAATAGGAATATTTCGCATTAAATTGAAGGGCTCGCCACTTTCTTGAATCACCACATCATCTTCAAGTCTTATTCCAAAACCTTCTTCAGGGATGTAAATACCAGGTTCTACTGTAAACACTTGGTTGGCTTGCATAGGTTCATGAAGTAATCCGTAGTCGTGCGTGTCTAAGCCTATGTGATGCGAGGTTCCGTGCATAAAGTATTTTTTGTAAGCAGGCCAATCAGGATTTTCATTTTGTACATCGGCTTTATCTAGCAAACCTAAATCAAGCAAGGCGCTTGTCATCAACTTTCCTACTTCTACATGATAAGCCGTCCAATCAGCTCCGGGAACAAGCATTTTTGTAGCTTCTTCTTTTACTTTATTCACTGCATTATAAACAGCTTTTTGTCGCTTTGTAAACCTGCCATTCACAGGAATGGTTCGCGACATATCGCTTGCGTAATTTGCATATTCAGCACCAAAATCAAATAGAATTAAATCCCCATCTTGGCATTTATCTTTGTTTAGGATGTAATGCAATACATTAGCATTTTGTCCACTTGCGATAATAGGCGTATAGGCAAAACCTCGGGATGATTGACGAATAAACTCGTGAATTACTTCTGCTTCAATTTCGTATTCCGTAACGCCGGGTTGCGTAAACTTCAATACTCTTCGAAAGGCTTTCTCGGTAATATCACAAGCTTTTTGCATCACTTCAAGCTCCAGCGGATGTTTAACCGAACGCAATCGCTGTAAAATTGGATTGGCCTTGGCTACTTGGTGAGCAGGATAATTCTTTTTTACCCACGCGTTGAATCGATCTTCACGCGTTTCTGTTTCATTATTAGCACGGTAATGTTCATTGGTGTTGATGTAAATTACATCTGCTTGAGCCATGATTTCTTTCATGGTTTTTTCAAAATCTTGAAGCCAAATTACGGTTTTGATACCGCTTACTTCAAAGGCTTTTTCTTTGGTGAGTTTTTCACCTTCCCAAACCGCAATGTGTGCATTGGTTTCTTTCAAAAAAAGAATTTCTCTGTGGGCTTCTTTTGCTGCATCAGGGAAAAGCAACAGTATACTTTCCTCTTGGTCGACACCACTTAAGTAATACAAATTTCTATCTTGCTGAAAAGGCATCGTACTATCAGCACCGATAGGATATATATCATTAGAGTTGAAAACAGCCACCGAATTGGGTTGCATAGCTTTCGTAAAATTAGCTCGATTGTGTGTAAATAATTCCTTAGAAATAGCTTGATAACGCATAAATGTATTTTTTTTCAAAGGTATAGAAATTAAAGAAATCTATTAATTGAAGTGAATGCTTATTTCTAAAAATGCCATTTTGTCATTTTTGTTGAAATGGTACTTCCTTTGCCATTGGTATGCTAAACAAAAAATAAAATTATGGCAACAGGAAATATTAATGTATCTGTAGAAAATATCTTTCCGCTTATCAAGAAATTCTTGTACAGCGACCACGAGATTTTCCTTCGTGAGTTAGTTTCAAACGCAACCGATGCTACCCTAAAATTGAAGCATTTGGCTAGAATAGGAGAGGCGAATGTTGAAATTGGTGAACCTAAGATTGAAATTAAAATCGATAAGGATAAAAAGCAATTACACATTATCGACCAAGGTGTCGGAATGACAGCTGAAGAAGTCGAAAAATACATCAACCAAGTTGCTTTTTCAGGAGCTGAAGAGTTTTTAGAAAAATACAAAGACACCGATGCAAAAGAAAGTGGTATCATAGGTCACTTCGGTCTTGGTTTCTATTCTGCGTTTATGGTAGCAGACAAGGTGGAAATTTTCACCAAGTCTTGGAAAGATGAGCCTGCAGCACATTGGACATGCGACGGAACAACTGAGTTTACTCTTGAAGAACACAATAAAGCCGACAGAGGAACAGAAATTGTCCTCCACATTTCTAAAGACGGAGAAGAATTTTTAGAAGACGGGAAAATCAGAGAATTGTTGTTGAAGTACAACAAATTCATGCCTATCCCAATTAAATTCGGTACCAAAGAAAAAGAACTTCCAAAAGCTAAAGATGCTAAAGAAGACGAGCCTGCAAAGAAAGTAACAGTTGATGATATCATCAATAATACCTCTCCTGCATGGACAAAACAACCTGCCGATTTAGAAGACGAAGACTACAAAAAATTCTACCGCGAATTGTATCCAATGCAATTTGAGGAACCTTTGTTCCATATTCATTTGAATGTTGACTATCCCTTCAATTTGACAGGAATTTTGTACTTCCCGAAATTGTCTCCGGATATGTCTATTCAAAAAGACAAGATTCAATTATACCAAAACCAAGTTTTTGTAACCGATAATGTAGAAGGAATTGTACCTGATTTCTTAACCATGTTGCGTGGTGTGATTGATTCACCAGATATTCCGTTGAATGTTTCTCGCTCTTATTTGCAAGCAGATGGCGCGGTGAAAAAAATCTCTAACTACATCACTAAAAAAGTAGCCGATAAACTTTCTTCTTTATTCAAAAACAAGCGAGAAGATTTTGAAAGCAAGTGGAACGACATCAAAGTAGTGATTGAATACGGAATGCTTACAGAAGATAAATTCTTCGAAAAAGCAGAAAAATTCAACTTGTATCCAACGGTAGACGGAGCTTTTTACACCTATGAAGAATTAGTCGAAAAAGTAAAAGATAACCAAACCGATAAGGACGATAAGCTAGTTATTTTGTATGCTTCTAATAAAGATGAGCAACACAGCTACATCCAAGCAGCAAAAGACAAAAACTACGAGGTGTTGTTGTTAGATTCGCCAATAGTTTCTCACTTAATTCAAAAAATTGAAGGAGCTAAAGAATATAGGGTAACCTTTACGCGAGTAGATAGCGACCATATCGATAACCTGATAAAAAAGGGAGATGATGCTGTAAGCAAATTATCCGATGAAGAAAAAGAGACGCTAAAAACAAACTTTGAAACTGTAGTTGCAAAAGAAAAGTACACCGTTCAATTAGAAGCAATGGATTCTAATGCAGCGCCAATTATTGTTACGGAGCCTGAGTTCATGCGTAGAATGAAGGAAATGCAACAAACCGGTGGCGGTGGAATGTTCGGAATGGGCAACATGCCTGAAATGTATAATTTGGTTGTCAACACAAACCACGAGTTGATGAGTCAAATTTTAGAAGAAAAAGAAGAGGACAAAAAGAAAGAAATGATAAGTCAGTCGGTTGATTTAGCCTTACTTTCTAGAAACTTATTGAAAGGTGAAGCGCTAACGGCTTTCATTAAGCGAAGCTTTGACCTAATTAAGTAACTTTACATTGATTTGTAAACAAAAAAGCTGTTTCTTTCAAAGAAGCAGCTTTTTTTTTCATCTTTGTATAAAAATATAATAACTGGTATTTGAGCAGTTTGGTAAACAATTTCAAATGAATAAAATTACATTTCTACTTATGTTAAGTTGTTTTTTAGCAATCATTTCTTGCGATAAAGAACAAAAAAATGAAGAAAAAACAACCCAAACAGAAGCATCGCCAAGGAAAATGGGAGCTTCAGAAAAGTACTTATCTTCTGTTTCAGAAGTCCATAAAAAACAAGACTTCATGACTGAGGATTATGTTTCGTTTAAATTTGACTTGCAGTTTGAAGGAGAAAATTTACAAGCTAAAGTTACATCAAGAACAGATGTCTCTGAATTTTTAGTGGAAACCAATAACAACGGAAACTTTTACTACAATACATTAGAAGGTAAATACAACAGTGATCAACCAAATAAAACAGCTGAAAAATTAATTTCTTTCGTTGTTTGTAACTATCATTTGTTTTATAATATTACGGGCGAAGATTATGTATACGAAGAGCGAGAAGAGCTTACCTTCTTAGATAGAACTTTTTACAGTGTAGCTTTAAAAAATCAAGGTGCTAGTAAGTTAATTCCTACTTCTTTTGAAGTTTTTGTAGAGCAACGAACCAATATGCTGAAGGGTGTTAGTTTACCGCATCCACTAAAAAGAAGCGAGAAAGTTTTTCTTCAATACGATAAATTTATAACCGTAAACCGAATACCGGTTTCTCTTCAATGGAATATTTACCAAGAAGATGCTAAAGATGATCTGAGTAGTCCAATGGGTAAAGTAAGCATAACAAGTATAAAGTACCTGAAGGAAAATCAAGTCGACTTAACTCCTAAACAACCCTATTTGTAATTACTAAAATTGGTAAATAGCGCCTATGGTGTGTTGTATTTGCCCCCCATAACTTCGGCCATCCCTGGTCTCACCAAGTCCAGACTTGCCTAAACTTTGCGCCGTAAATCCAAGCCCTTGCATAAAAATACTTTTGCGTCTGGAAAACCATTGGCGCATCCAAATCCTAAATCCAAATCCATAATTAACCGTAAATCGATCTGTGTTGTCAATTATGGTGCTTCCAAAACCTGCAATTAAATACGGTTCTAAATGTCCTCTTAAATTAAATGTTTCGGTTAAACTATACAACGCAAACAAATCATAAGCTTCATAAATAAGATTAGCTTCCAATGGTCGATTATCAACAATGTTTCCTTGCTGGTAAAAGTTTCGCGAGTACATGGCTTGAGCAGATATCTTTTCAGTCAATCGAAGTTCTACCCCAAGGTAAAAACCATAGTTAAAACGGTCCGAAAAAGCAAAGGGATTATTGCTTACCGTAAAACCATCATCGATTATACTTAAGCCAGTGAAGACATGAAAACCAGATTCATTAATTCGCTTTACGTACTGAGCTTCGGTTTTCTGAAACTGAAAAATAAACAACAGTAGCAAAAGGTAAATACTTACTTTTCTATTCATGGGTTTAGTTAATTATACCAATTGAACTTTAAAATGAAACTAAAATAAATTGAATTATTTGTTGGTTTAATTAGGCAAAAAAATCAAGCATA
>JBHYFG010000031.1:0-5625 GCA_051859645.1 Psychroflexus sp.
GCTTTCTTTATTCAAGTTACCGAAAGCAATCCTAGTATACAGTTTACTGAAAGCATAAAGGATGTAACTACTTCCTTAAGTAAACCCGCTACATTTAGCAATAACCAAATGAGCCTGTTGTTCGAGTTACAAAATGAAAATAACCAAGTCATCGATGCGATTCGTTTACGTTTTGCAGGCGATGGCGATAATGGAGTAGATAACTTGGATGCCGGTAAAATGGGGAATTTAGACGAGAACCTTGCTTCTGTTAACGAAAACAGCTTGTTTACGATTCAGCGTAGAAGCTTCCCTGAGAACGATGAAGTTATTCCGTTATTCACCAACAACTGGCGAAACGAAAACTACAGCTTCAAAGTCAACTTAGCTAACTTCGAAGGCACAACTGTGTATTTGGTAGATAATTACTTAGGAACAGAAACCTTACTAGAAAACGGCGAAGTATATCACTTTAGCGTAGATGCAGGAATAACAGAGAGTACTAATCCATTGCGTTTTGAGTTAAAGTTTGATACCATTTCACTAGGTGTAGAGGAGTTAGACAATCACTTATTCAGCCTTTATCCAAACCCAGCTAAGGAGGTAGTCAACATTCAAACGAGTTTGGCACTAGGCAGTCAAGTAAGCGTAGAAATCTACAACATGCTAGGTCAACGAGTGTACAATCAAAAGCAAACGCTAAAAGCGAGTAACCTGCAAGTAAATGTAAACAACTTTACAAGCGGCGTATACCTAGTCAACCTTACCGACGAAGCAGGAAACAAGCAAAGTACGCAATTGATAAAAGAGTAAAATGGGTATTTAATGAAGTATAAATTTGATTAGATTCTGAATGTCAAAACGGCCTACAAAAATTTATCGTAAAATTTGAAGTGCGGATACCGTAAAATTTTATTCTGTTTGAGCTTAAAAAGATTTTAGTTCTTACAATAATGTTTCTAGCGAGTTAATAAAATTTAGGTATCAAACGATAAATTTAGATAAAGATTTGTAAGCCTAGACTTTTTTGTTTCTTTTTTTGGTAATGAAAAAAAGAAAGAGATTATCTTATAAATTTAATTATGAAGTCTAGTTGATATATAAATACTATAAAATTAAATTTCACTTAACTTCTAAACAAAAAACAAAAAAAACATGATAAACATGAAAAACATGAAAAACATGAAAAATATAAATAAACAACAATTCATATTCACCCTAGCCTTGATAAGCCTTATTGGCTTATCAAGCGCCTATGGGCAAAACGGACTTGAAGACCTTTTTGGTTTTGAAAACGACAATGTAGCGGATAATCCCGAAGCACCTATCCACATGCTGGTCTATCTTGGTTTGGTAGTTGGGGGCTTTTTAGGGATATGTCAACTTAAAAATAAGTAACCTTGAAGCGGGTAAAACGATGGAATAGCCTAATTTGGTATAATGTTGCTATTGCAATCTTGCTCATTGCCATGATTGGAATTAGCATCTACATCGTTTTTCTCATCAAAGAGCAGATTATACTCCAGGAGGAGTTAGAGATGCTTAGAGAAAACTTCTAAAATAATTTTTTTGTAGTTAAATGTTGGGAACCGCCTCTTGCTAATGCAAGGGGTGGTTTTTTTCTTTCATAACACTGTTTTACGCAGAAATTTGATATAGACAAAACATAGACAGAACGCTAATAATTTTAAACAATTGATTTACAGTATTTTAAAAAATGTTAAAATTCATTTTGTCTATACTTTGTCTATACTCATTTTTTGGTTATACAAAGAAAATAGACTTTGTTTGTAGTGGTATTACTACAAAATAATTACTTATGAAAACAAAAATTTACAAAACACAATTAAAAGGAATTTTATTTTTCCTTGTGCTTAGCTTATTCGGATTGACGGATGGGGTTGGGCAGAACCCAATAGTACTAGTGCCTTTCAGCGGCAGTAACACTGTTTCGAATTGTACAGATGTAACTTTACAAGACCATGCAGGCACAGCTAATTATGCAAATAATGCTAATGGGTTTACTGTGTTAGAATCATCCAATAATTCAGTTATTAATATTTCAGGTTCATATGCTACAGAAAACTGTTGTGATAGGGTACGTATTTATAACGGTGTTGGTACTAGCGGGACAATACTTGCTACATATAATGGAAGTGGAACTGCTAACTACACAGGAAACCCTGGTCAGACATTAACTGTAGGATTTACCTCTGATGGTTCAGTGGTATCTACAGGGTTTAATTTTGAAATTACTTACACAGGATGCGACCCCAACTTTATACCACCTCCGCCACCACCGGCACCACCAGCACCACCCACAGCTGAGGCACCTTCAGCAGGTGATGGCTCTGTAGGAGATCCTTATCAAATCGCTACCCTGAACAATTTGATTTGGTTGCGAGATAATACAAATTCAGGCTCAAATATCTCTATTGGTAATCACTTTATCCAAACAGCGGATATTGATATGATTGCTTTGAATAATTGGACGCCTATAGGAAGTGGTAACTTAGCGAATACAACCGCTAGTGGGCAACCCCAAAGCTTTAGAGGAACTTATGATGGTCAGAATTATGTAATTAGTAACTTAAAAATCAATAGTAATGCCTCTCAACGTGGACTTTTTGGCCATGCATGGGATGCTACTATTCGAAATGTTAGAATTGAAAATGCAGATGTTGTATGCGGCGAAGCAAGCGGTATTTTGATTGGACAATCTAGTACTTGGGTTTCGTCTGCCACAAATGCACCACCCGTGAATATTGAAAAAATTTCAGTACAAGGAAAACTTGTTTCAACGGGACGCCGTGTAGGTGGTATTGCAGGTAATCCTGGAATGAATACAAATATCACTGGACAAAATGTATTTATCGGTGAAGTAACTGGAACAACTGATGTTGGTGGTTTAGTAGGAAGAGCATCTGGAAATGCATCCGTTTCATTTTCTTATGCACGTGCAATTGTAACTGGAACAAATGTAGCTTCTAATGAAGGAGTTGGTGTACTTGTAGGAAATGCATCTACACGTGCTGCTTCTTTTGAAGAAATGTACGGACAAGGAGAAGCACTTGTTACGGGTGGCACCAATAATAGGGGTTTAATTGGGTTTGCTCCAAGTACTAGTGGTGGTGGTGGAAATCATACTATAACAGATGTTTGGTATGATGATAACTCTTCAGACCCAAACAAAGATAATTTATCATTAATAGGTAATTCAGGAGCACCTAATCCATCTTGGGTTACAGTTACAGGTGGCGGTGCTCTTACAACTTCCCAAATGCTCGGTGCAGCCGCTGAAACCAACATGACAGGTGGTAGTGGTTCGAATAGATGGGACTTTGGCACCACAGGGAACTGGCGCACTGTAACCGTACCCAATAACGATTACCCGGTATTTGAATGGCAAGCTGGAAATCTTATTCAAATTAGTGGTACCGTAACCGAAGGTTCTACACCTATATCTGGATTGACGGTTACCGCTCAGGTGGGTGACAACACCTTTGCTGATGTAACTACCACTACCGATGGCAATGGCGGATATAGCTTTGATGCATACACCATACCTACGCAACGTGTCTTTGCTCGTGCAACAGACGCTAATGGTCTGCCTATAGGCGCAGTGGTTGAGGGACCATTTACAGAAACTACAACGGTTAACCTTAATCTTCAACCTAGAGCTATTGAAATTTCTGAGGAGGCTAACAATGGTTGGGTTAGAGATGGTAACGACATTCTTGCAGTAGCAGATGATGCCAAACTCAACACAACTACACTACGTGACCAATTGCTCAATAGAGATGTAAACATTGTAGCGGCTGAAGATATTATCGTGAAAGGAAATAATGGAGTTACACTGACTACTGAACGCACATTAACATTGAAAAGTGGACAAAACATTGTTTTTGATGACGAAAGTGTGTTAGCAGGATTTTCAAATCCACTAAACGTGGTTATATGGTCTGATTTGGCAGATGATGGCGGTCGTGTAGAATTAAATGATGCCAATATTTTTACCAATAACGGTCACGTGTGGATTGGTGGTGGTGCAGAACCTGCTTCGCCTTTATTGTGGAATGATTTAGAAGTTGGTGAAGGTCCAGCTACCTCAGGTGCTTCCAATCCTTTTGGCGTGTCCTTAAATGCAACCAGCATCAATGCAGGTACAGCAGATATTTATATCTCAGGTAAAAGTACAGCTACATCTGCTAATGGAATTGGTGTTCGCTTTTACGCCGATGAAAACAATGAACGCGACCAAGTAAGTTTGATCGGTAACAATATTACCATCAATGCCGAAGGTTCAACTTCAGCTTCAGGAAATGAAAACTATGGACTTGTAGTGGACGTTAGAGACGAAAAAACAAGTACCTTTACTGCTGAAAATGACCTAAATATAGAAGCAAATCCAGGTAGTGCTACTTCTTATGGAACCTTTGTTAATGAAACCAACCTACGTTTACAATCGGCAGGTGAATTCACATTAGCAACAGACATCAAAACTCAAAATGCCGATGTAACAATCGATAATGATAATTTGGTATTTGCTGAACAAAGGTCGTTTGATATTGATGGAAGCTTTGCATACCGTCCTTACGCATCAAGTTTCACTCATACAGTGAATTATCCGATAGCTAATTTAGATTTTGTCTCACCCCTTAAAGGACTGACCATAGGAAAGTCGGGTAATGAAAGTGAAGTGAACATCAATGCACCTATCAATATGGAAAATTTAGTTGCTTTCTATGGAGAAGATGTCAACTTAAATGAAAATATCCAATCAGGTGAACTTATCTTAGGAGGAAAAGCTGTCTTAAAAGCTGGTAGGTATATGGCTTCAACAGGTGATTTTACCCAAGATGGAGATATTACTTTCAAGTCAGACGAGAATGGAGATGCATACTTAGGTACCATCGGAGGTAGCTATAATTTAACATCAGGAGTAACAACTACAGAGAAGTATTACCAACAAAGAAGAGCCTTTAGAATGGTAACAAGTAGTGTGGGTGGTCAACCTATATTTGATCTTTGGCAAAATGCAGGTACGCATATTCCTAATGTTGGGACACATATTACAGGTGAAGAATCAACAAGTACAGGCTTTAATTCATCTACTGGAATTGATTTCACCTTATCTGGTGAACCTTCTATGTTTTTCTTTGACGATGGTTGGGAAGCCGTAGTTGATACCAAAAATACTGATTTAGAAGTTGGTGTTCCTTACCGCTTAATGGTACGAGGAGACCGATCAATAGATCTCACCAATAACTCAGCTGTTAATCAAACCACATTGATAGGTTCAGGAGATTTAAAAGTAGGAGAAGAAAGCTTCACTTTCCCAAGTCGAACAGGAGGTTCAAGTACCTTTGCTTTTGTAGCGAATCCGTATCAAAGTAGGATTGATGTGAGTGAGTTATTAGACAATAATTCAAATACTGTAGCGACTAAACTATGGGTATGGGATCCGATGATTAACACCCGCGGTGGTTTTGTCACTATTGATGAACTAACAGGAGATGGTACAGCAACACCTACTTCAAGTGCGACAAAATTCATTGAACCTGGACAAGCTTTCTTTATTCAAGTTACCGAAAGCAATCCTAGTATACAGTTTACTGAAAGCATAAAGGATGTAACTACTTCCTT
>JBHYFG010000032.1:0-5427 GCA_051859645.1 Psychroflexus sp.
AGTAAGTTGGCCATATAGCTTATGGTTTCGTCTGACTTGGATTTCCCCATGTGTTGAATGTTCCATGAGGTAAGTTTTACCTGTGCAAAACTTAAACTTACTACCCCAAAAAGTAGGATTATGAATGTGGTTATTTTCTTGGTCATGGTTTTGTTTTATAGTAGAACCTCAGCTGTTGGGCTGAGGTTCTTGATTATCTATTTGTATTATTATGAGTAGTGATTGCTAAGGTAAGAAAAAAATTTGGGTGTTGCGTCTCGTGCATAACTTATGTGACGGCTTAAAGTGTACAAATTATACGGTTAAGTTCTTACTTTATAAAAATACAAAAACCTTTTGTTACAGCACCAAATCTCGCCATTTTTGATGCGCTGTTGAAATTAGTTTTCTTTAATTCCTTTATAAATTTGGTCCATAAATCTATTCTTGTCAAAAACAATGTTATGATACTTAAATTCATGGTTGAAAATTAAGGATATACATTGAATCGCATCAAAATGTGGAACAGGATCTACCCACATTGGCCAAATGGAAAAAGAACTAGCGTGTGATATTTGAGAGTACATACTCCAACGACTCAAGAAAACCTTGGGGTTAGAAGCTTCTATAAACTGTAATTTATCATACATTGACATTTCCCAAGGGTCTTCAAAGTGAAAATGTTCGTTTTCTAGTTTTACTGATTCCTTGAGATTCTCTTTAGTTAATTCATCACCATGATTACGACCTAAATATGTCTCTGCATTATTTTTTTCTAATCTTTTTATAGTTTTTTCAGGAAGTAGGTCAACACAAATACCATAAGTATAATCTCCAAATATTTGCAATTTTCTTAAATAAAGGTATTTTTCCCATCTTAACATAATTTCATTTTCCTCACCATTTTTCAATATTGCATGATTTGCGCATAATTCGAAAAGGTACCTAGTACACAGACAAGACTGAATCCAATTAACTCCTGATCGGGAACCACCTTCCCTGATATCAATAATAGACTCTGTTAATTCACATGCTGTTTGAAGCATTAAATTTGAGAACAGGCATATCGAATCTTCAATTTCTGTTAAGCCACTACTTCTTTTATCATTATTTGCCTCCTGCACAATTTTTAGTGTATTAGAGATTACTTTTTTAAAATCATTCATTGTGAAAAATTAAATTAATGTAACGGTTTGCAGCTAAGAAACGTGGGGCTTTCGAAGCTCTTACTTGTCCGCCCCTGACAAATTTAGCCACGAAGAACAAACCTGGCGTTTACCAATGTCCGCCCCATGTTTTCTTAGGTGCTGTTATGGGCTGCCTTTTTCATTATTCTAGTTCTCTTAATACTACTTTCCCCTTATTCTTCGCTATTTTTTCTAAGTCAGGCAATAGTTTTACTTTATAAATTTTTTGATGCTTTCTTTGTTTAACTTTTTTAATAACCCATTTTCGGCTTTTAAATAGTAGTTCGTCAGCAAAATCATCAAAGTCAGTTAAAGCAAGTTCACACAAACCTGAAAGTATCTTTGTTATTTGTTCATTTTTTATCGTTTCTATAAAGTTGTTAGTATTTAATTCCAAAAATTCTAAAAGGGTTTTGTCATTATTTCTGTTCTCTATTTCTGAAAGCCTTCTCACGAATTGGAATAGGGATGCGATTTCAAAGTTTTTGTGATTTTTCGATTTTAATTTTGCTTCGAAATCTTTTTTGCAATACTTTTCAATAGTAAATTGATCGACACATAAGCCAAAATAGTAGCCCTTAAAAAAGTCACTTACGCTAACACGCTTATACCGCCTGTAGTCTTTGGTGTATGCAAGTAGATAATCATTAAATATTTCTGAAATTTTACTATTGGCATTTAGCTCTCGGTTTTTGTAAACTTTGTTTTTTAGTTTGTTGATATTCTCAATCGCTTGACAAAAATTAAGTTCAGGATTTAAAAATGCTCGTATTAATACGGAGTTGTTAAGTTTTTTGAACTTATCAATGGTCTTTTTCTTGTCAATTGTAGATAAAACTCTAAACAAATCTTCTGCATATGTTACCTTATTGGTTTTAAAGTATTTTTCAATTTCATCCGTGCTCAGTGAATCAATAAAATTTGAGTCTAAATTCTCAACATTTAAGAATTTGGGATTGCTCAGAGCATCTAATTTATTGGGTAGACTAGCTATGAATTCAGTAATTGCTTTTGATGTTTCATATTTCAATATTGACTTCTCAAAATTCAGGTGCTTTTCGGCAAACTCAGTAAATATTAAAAGATAATTCAGGTTTGTCTCTTCTTGGATTCTCTTAATGAATGAATCAGACAACACGATTTTATTAAGTACCGAAAAGTATTCCTTTGAATCTTCAAAATGCTTTCTTAACTCTAGTGCCCTTGCAGTAAAATTTGAAATACTAGGTTCATTTGAAAATTTCTCAAATACAATGTTTGATCTTAAGTCGTCAGCAAGTTTGCTCTGTACAAAGGCTGAATCGATTTTAGATAAATCAGATAATGCTTTTGCATATTCAGAAAGACTTGCTGATTTAAGTTTATTATTGAAAAGAGAATCTTTTAAAGCATTTTTAAAAAAGAAGCAAGAAATATTTGTCCCGATAGAATTATCAATTCGGTTTATCTCTCTGAGTGATTTTACAAATTGGTCGATTTTTAAAGACTTTGCCTTTTCATATTCTTTTTTCCAATCAATGTTCCTGAATAGACCTGCTAAAAGTTTCTTTGATTCTGATGATCTATTTAATTCAGAAAGTGAATTTGTCAAATTTGGTAATCTCGGTAACTCTACGATCATTTGTAGCCATTCGGGGAACGTAAATGAGTTGAGTATGCGGAGAATTGTTTGAGACTCTCTATATTTTCTACTTACTCGAAGTGTTAACTCAACAACTGAATTTGTGTTTGCTCTTTCATTTGATCTAAGGACAATTGTAACAAACTCACCTTTTAATTCCACTTTTAGCCAATTGCTTATTTGAAGCAATCTACTATATGCTAAATAATGATCTTCTAGAAATAAACTTAGTTTGTGACTATGGAAAAATGTAAGAAAGGTATTGTAGTATTTCTCAAGTCGCTCCTTAGCTATTTTTTCTAAATGAGTAAAAAGGATATTTACTGTCGCAATGACTTGTGCGATTGTAGTCTCAGAATCTGAAATTTCATTTTGTAGCAATAAAAGTACCTTTTCTTCATTCAAAATATCGCCTAAAATATCTTTATCATCAGAGTAATGGAGTTTTGATAGGATAAATCGAAGCCCAATTTTATTTTCTGAAGTGTCAAAACAGTTAATGTAATTTAAAATCAATGATAATTTCTTAGCTGAGCTAATGCCATTATCGATATGGTTAAAAGCATCAAATATCAATTGAGCATAGTCTTTATGCGGAAAGAAACAAAAGTCGCTTTTAAAGTATTGAAGAATTATGCCTTTTTCACGTAATATTGAATTTTCTTCATAAGCCCCTTTTAATGGTATAAATGAAATGTCATTCTTATATAGCAAACAATAGGTATAAAGAGCATCGCTTTTAATTTTACCCAATTGATGCTCAGCAAAAAACTGCTCTAAAATTTTGTTAGAATCAATTTCATCAAAGGTTATTGGGTTGGTTTGTGAGTTTTTCAACTCCCACATTCTTAATGCAATATTAAGTTTCAGGAGATTACTGCTAATGTTTTTGAGAATCTTTTCAAAGTCACCATTCCGCCATTGCAATGGATTTGCTGTGTCTTTCAAAAACTTTGTTTTCTTCCAAATAATGCCTGATACCTTTTCTTCAAAGTTTTCATTTGTATCGATCCGAAAATACTTCATTCTTTCAATTAACCGATAGATGTTTTCGATGTCAAATTCATCATAGGTTTTGTAATATCTTGATAGATAAAGAGTGTTTATCCACTTAAGCTTTGAAACCCGTTCACGGATAGTTTGATATAATTCAATATTATCGTGAATGTTGTCAATAACGAGAAATGAATAATTGTGAGAGATTTGTATCAATTCTTCGATTACTTGACTTGCAGTAATTGAAGGATTTGAAAGATTGAGGTAGAAAATCTTTCTCTTACTTATTTTCTGAATGATTGAATACGCAAAAGTTGTTTTTCCACTACATGGATTGCCAAGAATGCAATATTCTTTTAGTTTCCCTTTATTAAATCCGTTTGCAAGATAACTTATAGTAGATAATTCATTTTTACTGTAATATATAGTTTCTGATAAATTAAAAAATCGGTCGTTTACAATTCTGTCTCCTTTATTAAGGCTTTTAAAAATGGCCAATCGTGAAAGTCCGCTGTACTCACTTGATATTTCTTGTTTTAGGAGTTCGTCAATTCTATTTCTTTCTTCAACTGAACGTTTGTTTATGTCTCCTATAAGCCTTCTTACAGTTTTAATATAAACTTTAATGCCATCTTTTTCAAGATACAACTTTGTCGTGTCAATATTCTTTTTGATGTATGGTGTTTCTGTTATGAAGAAAACCCAAAGGGTTTTAACATCTTCTTTTTTCCATTCAGAAATTGTATCATTTATAGTGTCTTCTATTTTAGTCTTTTCGTTTGATTTTTGGGCTGTTACTTGAATACCAAGGTTACTGTTTCTGTCAATCAAGTCAATTGCAATGGTATTTATCTTGTCGTAAGCTAGATTCTCAAGATTTTTCAAGTTGTAAGCGACACTAAACACTCGAAGAAAAAAGTCTTCTGTTTTGGTCGTCCTGAAATTGCCAAATTCAATGTCCTTTTCAATTCGGTCAACAAAAGCTGAAAGGTTGTATTCAATTTCTGTTTCAATCATTTTTTCTCTTATGCTGTCGGTTCTTTAAGGTTGCCCATAACTAGTTTATATTCCCAACTTATATTTTTTTTAACAACTGATAGGGGCTAATAAACTTGGTTTAGTTAATCAATCACAATTATTATATACTACAATATTAAGCATTTTATTGTAGATATTAATTATTAATATGATACCCAAAACCCAAATACTAACAAATCAGCCTAAATTCCTTACCAAATACTTATGCGTATCTTCTAACTCAGAAATATGGAAATAGGCTTCGTTGAAGTTTTCGGTTTGCATGAAGTCGCGAACCTCAGCTTCGTGAAGGATGTGGAAAAGTTTTACTTCTCCTAAGTAATCGGTTAGCATTTCTAAGAGTTTAGCAGCTGCTTTTTCTTTGTTTTGGAGTTGGTCCCAATTTTTGATGTACAGGATAATTGATAACTGTTTTAAGCTATTTAATTCTACAGGGTAAAAATGAAATTGCGATACTTGAAAGCTGTAGCCCTCGATGTGAATAATAGGATCCTTGCCTTGAATGATTTGTTTGTGGCTTATCTGTTGAGGAATGAGTGCAACGAATTCCCAACGGCTCATTTTTGGGGCGTGGTCGATTAGATTTGATACTGCGGGGAAATACAG
>JBHYFG010000033.1:0-5159 GCA_051859645.1 Psychroflexus sp.
AAAATAATCAAGTAAACCATCAGGTAAAAAGCTCTTTAAAAGTTCTATATTCATCTAATTTAATCTATAGGTTAAAGAAACAAATATACTTTACTCCCCATAAATAATTGTTGACCCAAAAAAAGCCACTCTTAGAAGAGTAGCTTTTTTTAAAAATCAATATAAACTGAAAATTTATCTTATTCTTCATTCAAGTAAGATTCGTCCATCACAAAATCTTCCATGAATTTAGTCGTGTAATTACCCGCGATATAATCGGGGTGGTCCATCAGTTGCCTGTGAAATGGAATGGTCGTTTTAATACCTTCAACTACAAATTCATCCAAAGCTCTTTTCATCTTATTGATAGCTTCTTCTCTTGTTTGTGCTGTTGTAATTAGCTTAGCAATCATCGAGTCGTAATTAGGTGGAATTACATAACCACTGTATACGTGCGTATCTAAACGAACTCCATGACCTCCAGGAGTATGTAAGTTTGTAATTTTACCCGGTGAAGGTCTAAAATTATTGTAAGGATCTTCAGCATTAATTCTACATTCTATGCTGTGTAATTTAGGGTAATAATGTTTTCCTGATATTGGCACACCAGCAGCTACTAAAATCTGCTCACGTATTAAATCGTGATCAACTACCATCTCGGTTATTGGATGCTCCACTTGGATACGGGTATTCATTTCCATGAAGTAGAAATTGCGATGCTTATCGACTAAAAACTCTACCGTACCAGCTCCTTCGTAGCCAATGTATTCTGCGGCTTTAACAGCGGCTTGCCCCATTTTCTCTCGAAGTTCGTCTGTCATAAATGGCGAAGGTGTTTCTTCGGTAAGCTTTTGATGCCTACGTTGAACTGAACAGTCACGCTCGGACAAGTGACAAGCTTTTCCTGTTTGGTCACCTACAATTTGAATTTCGATATGGCGTGGTTCTTCAATCAATTTCTCCATGTACATACCGTCATTTCCGAATCCAGCTTTAGCTTCTTGACGAGCTGACTCCCAAGCCGATTCCAGCTTATCTTCACTCCAAACAGCTCTCATTCCTTTACCACCACCCCCAGCGGTAGCTTTTAACATCACTGGAAAGCCGATTTTTTTTGCTGTTTTTAAGCAGTCATCATAATTTTTTAAAATTCCTTCAGAACCAGGAACACACGGAACGCCGGCAGCTTTCATAGTAGCTTTAGCCGTTGCCTTATCTCCCATTTTATCAATCATATCTGATGAAGCACCAATAAATTTAATATCGTGCTCTTTACAGATTTTTGAAAAATTTGCGTTCTCTGAAAGGAAACCGTAACCTGGGTGAATAGCATCTGCATTAGTAATTTCTGCAGCAGCGATTATATTTGAAATCTTCAAATAAGATTCACTACTTGGTGCTGGTCCAATACATACTGCTTCATCTGCAAATCGAACATGAAGGCTCTCTTTATCTGCAGTTGAATAAACCGCAACAGTTTTGATCCCCATTTCCTTGCAGGTTCTGATAATCCTGAGGGCAATTTCGCCTCTATTGGCAATAAGAATTTTCTTAAACATAGTCTTTAAGTTTAGTTCAACAATTGTTGGGTAAGTGTTCTAAACTTACGACGGGTCTACTAAGAAAAGTGGCTGATCAAATTCAACTGGAGAAGCATCATCGACCAATACTTTTACTATTGTACCAGAAACTTCACTTTCGATTTCGTTGAAAAGCTTCATGGCTTCGATTGTACAAAGCACATCTCCTTCTTTTATAGCGCTTCCAACTTCAACATATACTGGTTTGTCTGGTGAAGGCTTTCTATAAAAAGTACCTATAATTGGTGATTTAACCGTAACGTACTTGCTGTTGTCTTCAGTTGCCTTAGGTGCTTCGGTAGTTGAAGCGGGTGCTGATTCTGTTGCTTGTGGCATAACAGCAGGCATTGGTGCTTGCTGCATTCCCATTGGCATTTGGTGTATAACGGTTTGTTGCTCTTTGCCTCCGTTACTTACATTTTTAATGGTGATTTTTACATCTTCCATTTCTAAACGAACCTCGCTTGTTCCTGATTTAGCAACAAACTTAATTAAATTTTGAATCTCTTTGATATCCATAGTTTTGGGTATTTTAATTAAGAATTATAAGCCCATTTTAAGTAGATAGATCCCCATGTGAATCCACCTCCAAATGCAGCAAAAATGATGTTATCTCCTTTTTTTAATTGTTTTTCGTAGTCACTAAGTAATAAGGGAAGGGTAGCTGAAGTTGTATTTCCGTATCGATGAATGTTCATTAAGACTTTATCCTCGTTAAGGTTCATTCTTCTTGCGGTAGCATCTACAATTCGTTTATTAGCTTGGTGCGGAACCAACCAACTAACATCTTCACCTGAAAGCTCATTCCGTTTCATAATGCTTTCGCTAACGTCGGCCATATTAGATACGGCAAACTTAAATACAGTTTTCCCGTCTTGGTAAACATAATGTTGATTATTTTTTACTGTTTCAGCAGACGGAGGTAGCAAAGAACCTCCTGCATCTATTTTCAAAAACTCTCTTCCAATTCCGTCGGTGCGAAGTATTTCGTCTTGCAAGCCCAAGCCTTCTGAATTAGGCTCAAACAAAACTGCACCACCTCCATCACCAAAAATAATACACGTAGCCCTATCTGTATAATCTATAATTGAAGACATTTTATCTGCCCCAATTAGTAGCACTTTCTTATATCTACCTGACGCTATGTAAGCAGCTGCTGTACTCATACCATATAAAAAGCTAGAACAAGCCGCTTGTAAATCGTAAGAAAAAGCATTTACTGCCCCAATTTGAGAAGCCGTATAAGCTGCGGTAGATGCAACCGGCATGTCTGGAGTTGCAGTTGCAAAAATAACAAGATCTATATCTTGTGGGTTGACACCCGATTTGTCGATTAAGTTTTGAGCTGCTTTAATCCCTAAGTACGATGTCCCCTTATTAGGGTCTTTAAGAATTCTTCGCTCTTTAATTCCAGTTCGTGAAGTAATCCACTCGTCATTAGTTTCCACCATTTGCTCAAGCATTTGGTTGGTAAGTACATCTTCTGGAACATACGCTCCTACAGCGGTAATGGCTGCTTTAATTGTATTCATAAAGTGGTATTTTAATTACCGATTGTTTCATTACCGAAACAATCAACCAAGGTGCAAAGTAAGTTGTTTTTATTTTCTAATCAAAAAAGAATCTTAAATTTATGACATTTACCTGTTCAAAAAAGTAATATTTCATTCAAAATCAGAGGAAAACTCTACAAAAAGAGCTCAAAAGTTAAATTTTTGAGCTCTTTTGATATATCTTTCTACAAATCGAATTTTATTCCTTGGGCTAATGGCAATTCAGTAGTATAATTAATGGTGTTTGTTTGCCTACGCATGTATACTTTCCAAGCGTCGGAACCTGATTCTCTTCCTCCACCAGTTTCTTTTTCTCCACCAAATGCACCTCCAATTTCAGCTCCAGAAGTTCCTATATTTACATTTGCAATCCCGCAATCTGAACCTTCAGCAGAAAGAAAGCGTTCTGCTTCTAGTAAATTGGTGGTCATAATTGCAGAAGATAGCCCTTGACGCACTCCATTTTGCATAGCAATAGCATCGGTTACATCACCTTTGTATTTAAGTAGATAAAGAACTGGCGCAAATGTTTCATGTTGTACTATTTCAAAGTGATTTTCGGCTTCCGCAATTACTGGCTTAACATAGCAACCACTTTCGTAGCCTTCACCTTCTAAGACTCCACCTTCGACTAAGATGGTTCCTCCTTCGGCTTTTACTTTTTCAATGGCAGATAAATAAGCTTTTACGGCATCTTTATCAATTAATGGTCCGATGTGGTTACGCTCATCCAGTGGATTTCCTATTCGCAGTTGTTTGTAAGCATCAGTAAGTGCATTCTTAACTTGGTCGTAAACACTTTCGTGAATAATTAAGCGTCGTGTAGAGGTACAACGCTGACCGCACGTACCAACAGCGCCAAAAACTGCACCAATAACTGTATTTTTGATATCTGCATTTGGGGTAACAATAATTGCATTATTTCCACCTAGCTCAAGTAATGTTTTTCCTAAGCGGCCAGCTACTGTTTGCGCGACAATTTTCCCCATTCTGGTAGAGCCCGTTGCGGAAACTAAAGGAACACGTTCGTCTTTAGTCATCATCTCCCCTACTTTGTAATCGCCTGTAATCAAGCAAGAAATTCCAGCAGGGACATTGTTTTTTTCAAAAACTCGAGCAGCTATTTTTTGACATGCGACAGCTGTAAGCGGGGTTTTTTCTGAAGCTTTCCATATACAAGCATCTCCACATACCCAAGCTAATGCCGTGTTCCATGCCCAAACGGCAACTGGAAAATTAAACGCTGATATAATACCAACCACCCCAAGCGGGTGCCATTGTTCGTACATTCGGTGACCAGGTCGTTCGGAATGCATCGTAAATCCGTGCAATTGTCTTGATAATCCTACCGCAAAATCACAAATATCTATCATTTCTTGAACCTCTCCCAATCCTTCTTGGTAGGATTTCCCCATTTCATAAGAAACTAACTTACCGAGGGGTTCCTTTAGTCTTCTTAATTCCTCATTAAATTGTCTCACCACTTCTCCTCTTTGTGGTGCTGGAATTGTTCTCCAATGTGAGAAACCTTCTACTGCTGCTGATACGACTTTTTCGTAATCTTCAGCCGTTGTTGTGCTAACCTCAGCTATTAATTCGCCATCAACAGGAGAAAAAGACGAAATTGCTTCTCCCCCGGAAAAAAAATCGCTTCCAGTAGATGTACCTAGGTTGTTTTTCTGTATATCTAAAGCTTGTAAAGCTTCATTGATTCCAAATTTTTGGGCTATTTGACTCATAAATATTAAATTTTTAAGTAGTAAATTAAATTTATATTGCGAAAATACTAAAAATTAAACAGCTAAGTGTTGGCATTTAATTGAAATATCAAGTTAGAGTTTTGAAGTTTTTCTTTTTAAAGCAAATCTATCCTATTAAAAATCACTTTGCATAAAGTCTATTGAATACAAGAATGTTATCTGTTATTTTTTTGCTTGTTTGGTTCTTAAATTGCATATTTGCTAACTAACACCAATAAAACCATAAAATACAACTAATAAATTGTTTCTTTCTTGATTTTATGTTGTTAAAAAAATAAACCGTAGCT
>JBHYFG010000034.1:0-4403 GCA_051859645.1 Psychroflexus sp.
TATCACAGAATTTTCAAATATTAATATTCAACATACGACCCCCCTGCATCAGAACCAAAAAAAACGACAACCGATTCAATGAGATAGCAATTTTTAATTGCGTGATCGAATTAATCCCGTTAGCAACGCGCAACGGTACAACAGTCAATAATCCCGCATAAACAATGAAGATAGATTATTTTTTTTAATTTTGTATTCACATAAGAAAACTACATCACCAAAACAGTAAAGAAATCCAAATGAAAGAACTAATCACAGAAGGAAAACCTGTAATTTTCAAAAGCTTCAAACTCGAACACCGTATAGAGTACCTAAATGACGACCTCTCCAATGCATGGCAATTCTTACTCATAAGCTTGGTGAATTTTACCTATAGCAACAGAGAAAAACTTAGTTCATTAAAAGAAAAAAAAACAGAAGACATCCTTGTTTTTATTGAAAAATTGAACTTTAATTTCAGTTCGAGAGACTTAGAATACATCAACTTTTCAGAAGCATACAAGCATGCAGAAAAGAAAGAAATTGAAAAAAACATAACCAACACCAAAGTAAAAAAACTAAAAGAGTTCCTTAACAAGAATAATGTTCTGTGGTTAAATTTTGGACGTTTAGTGTACCAACGAGAGCACCTTTACCACCACAACGAATACGAATCCTTCAAAACTTTTGCCCTAGATAGATTATACACAAAATCAGTCAACTATTACCAGCTCGAAATAGACATCGAGAAACTTTTTTGGAAAGTAGAAGAATTTCAAATGAAAGAATTTCTTTACCCAGGACAATACACTAAAGAACAGGTGGCCAAAGAATTAAATATTGAATTTAATTTCGATAACCATAAACGCCCACTGCTACTTGAAGTCTATCCTGAAGATATGAGCAAGTACAAAAACCTCTTAAAGGCATGGCTTCACAAAGAAATAATTACCCGTCAAAGAAGCTTAGGCTTTCACCTAGATAGTTTACCCATCGCTTACCAAATTGTTTTTGACTATGCTGAAAATTTACTTGATCCTGGAGAGAGGCGGTTTTTGCAACAGAAAAAATCCAAGTCAGAACCATTTCCCGCGCACATCTTCCCAAGCATAGAGAGTTATAAACTCATAGACTACTACGCAAAAAATAAAGCCTCACAGAAAACAATTACCTTTGTTTTTAGGTGGCTTCAAAAATCCAAAAATCCAAAATACCATATAGAAGTTTCTCCCGCAGGTTTTATGCAATGGTTCAATAGTCATTACCCCGATAGAGAATACCTAGAAATAAAAGACGGTTACGAAAAATCTTACGCAACCGAAAGAGAAGTAAACATAAACATCATAGTTTCACTCTTAGAACTACAATATACTTAATAAGACTTATCATCCTGAATTCATTCCCGCAACTTCCACTATCACCGTGATTTTATTTCAGCATCTCCCTCTAGTCATTCTGTATTCATTTTCAGCATCTCATCCCATCACGCTACATTCATTTCAGCCCTAACTGCTCAAAATCAGCCACACTTATCCCTAAGTATTCGGCAGCCTCCTTGTTCAATACAACTTGGTGTTTCTTTTTTCCCAATGCTTTTTTCATCGAATTGAACTTGCGGTATGCAGTAGGCTGTGAAACTCCTAGTCGTTCCATTAAGTCAACGACATCAATAATTCGTATAGGAGTTTCAACGGGCATCAAATCTAATTTTTAGGAGTCATTTCCTGGTGTAAAACACTTACGGGAATGTCATAATATTCCGCAACTTCAACATTGGTGAGTAGCTGAAAATCTGCCTTTTCAAAATAATCTTTAATGCGTTTTATCTCTTTTTGTGCAGCACGACGTTGCACTTTTTTAAAACGCATTATGTCCTCAGTTTTTATAATAAGTAGTTCCATAATTAAACTTTAAACAGTCTATACAGTAAGTATTCATTCGACTTCAATTAAAAATTATCATTTACACAATAGCGCTTACATTATCGCTTATGTATTTCAAAAATAACCAGTTACAGTAGTCATACCCCATCTATTTCTTCCATACAATCTGGAAAAAACGAGAAATATTCTCTCATTTTTTCCAAAACTAATACCCTGAAATAAATTAGGGTGTGACAGGTAATTTGGTCATCAAAAATGCTTAGAGTGATTTCAGGTAACAATAAGAGAGTTGAAATAGTACCCAAGTGTCTACACTGAGTATCCCGATGTCTAATCGGGATGTATCGAAGTGTTTACACTGAGTGTCCCGATGTCTAATCGGGATGTACCGAAGTGAGCCTGCGAACAAAAACTTTAATAGGACAAGACATGATCTGTATAAGTGTGGTCACTGAGTGATTTCAACGAACGATAGTAGAGTTGAAATAGTATCGAAGTGTTTACACTGAGTGTCTTGATTTCTAATCGAGATGTATCGAAGTGAGCCTGCGAACAAAAACTTTAATAGGACAAGACATGACCTATATAAGTGCGGTCACTGAGTGATTTCAACGAACGATAGTAGAGTTGAAATAGTACCGAGAAGTGTTTACACTGAGTGATTTCAACGAACGATAGTAGAGTTGAAATAGTACCGAGAAGTGTTTACACTGAGTGATTTCAACGAACGATAGTAGAGTTGAAATAGTACCGAAGTGAAGTCCAACCAAAGCTTAAGTATAGCTTAAGTATGGCTTATGTATGAAAACTTAAAGTGAACAAATGCGAATAATTTTATCAATTTTATCATTGTTTATCATCTTTAGCTACGCCTCTCAAAAGCGAATTCACCACTAGAAATAGAGAATAATTTTGCCTTATCAAGTTTAGTCCCAATAAGAAAAGGGATTAGTTAAGAACAATAAAAAAGTTGTATAAACCGAAAATTTGAATGTCGACAAGAGGAGCATAACAACTGATTTAGAATTCAACGACAAAAGCTTGTATAAATTAATGTTTAACGTGTCTTGAAACAGTAGACACATAATTTTTTTAAAAGATGGCAAAATTAAAGTCATTACTTAAAATTGAAGGTACCCTAGACGGGCTGACCTTTTACAGAAACCAAGCAGGAGAATACTTGGTTAAAACAAAGAGCGGTGTCTCTAAAAGCAGAATAGAAAACGACCCTGCTTTTCTAAGAACACGAGAAAATGGCCAGGAGTTTGGCCATGTAGCTTCAAGCGGTAAACTCTTTAGACGTGCACTTGCAAACTTAATCTTTGATGTGCCCGATCAAACTAAAATTTACCGACTCACAAAAGTCTTGAGCAAGGTTAAAAACCAAGATTTCACATCTGCAAGAGGTTCCCGAAGAGTAAGCATCGGTATAGCCTCGCAAAACGGAAAGGAAATGCTTAAGTTTTTTAACTTTAATCAACGAGCAACCCTAGATGCAGTCCTAAAAGTAAATTTTTCATTAGACATGCAAGCCCAAGAAATCTCAATCCCCTCCTTTGTTCCACGGCAAAATTTAAGCCTTCCACAAGGAGCTACTAATGTCGAGATCAGTGCAGCAATAATGAATTTTGACTTTGAAACAGGTATAGGCGAATTGCAGCCAAGCAATGTGATAAACCTACCTATTGACAGCGCTTCTAGTTCAATAAGTTTGAATTTTTCAAACCTACCAGTTGCTCAAGGGGAAAGCTACTATTTCTTGAAAATTGCTTTTTTTCAAGAAATAAATTCCATACAATACCCATTATTAAACGGAGCACATAATGCGCTACAGATAATTGAGATTGTATAACAATTTTCCAGCACAAAGAGAACCCCTCAAACAAGATTTGAGGGGTTTTCGTTTTTAAATAAGACTACTGCATTAGGCTAGGAAGATTATCCAAACCACTTACTAAACAACCTACAAAAGTGAGTTCGTAAACTCACACAAATAAAATTTAGTTCCAAAAGAGCTTTGGACGAGCCAGGGTTTTGTCATGTCAATTCCGATAGCTATCGAAAGAGGCACCCATTTCGCGATTCAAATTTTGCTTTTCAAAATAAGCGGATAAAGCCTAACTCGAATGAGACCTCTCTCTATCGTTCGAGGTGGCAAACTGTGTGACGCCTTTTAAGCAGGTGTTTTTACTTTTTATACGGGTGACAACTAACAACTCAATAAGATAGAAATAGTACCAAGAAGTGTTTACACTGAGTGATTTCAACGAACGATAGTAGAGTTGAAATAGTACCAAGAAGTGTTTACACTGAGTGATTTCAACGAACGATAGTAGAGTTGAAATAGTACCGAGAAGTGTTTACACTGAGTGATTTCAACGAACGATAGTAGCGTTGAAATAGTACCGAGAAGTGCGGTCACTGAGTGATTTCAACGAACGATAGTAGAGTTGAAATAGTACCAAGAAGTGTTTACACTGAGTGATTTCAACGAACGATAGTAGAGTTGAAATAGTACCGAGAAGTGTTTACACTGAGTGA
>JBHYFG010000035.1:0-4193 GCA_051859645.1 Psychroflexus sp.
AAGGAAGTAGTTACATCCTTTATGCTTTCAGTAAACTGTATACTAGGATTGCTTTCGGTAACTTGAATAAAGAAAGCCTGTCCAGGTTCAATGAATTTTGTCGCACTTGAAGAAGGTGTTGCTGAACCATTTCCTGTTAATTCATCGATAGTGACAAAACCACCGCGGGTGTTAATCATCGGATCCCACACCCAATATTTATTATCTACAGCATTGTTGTTTGCAGTAGCTGACAAAACTTTCTGAACATCAATTCTACTTTGGTAAGGATTCGCTACAAAAGCAAAGGTACTTGAACCTCCTGTTCGACTTGGGAAAGTGAAGCTTCTTGTTCCTACTTCTAAGTTTCCTGAAGCAACTAAAGTAGTGGCACCTGAGGATTCATTGCTCGTAAGGTCAATGCCTCGGTCACCACGTACCATTAAACGGTAAGGTGCTCCTACTGCTAAATTAGTTGCGTTAGTATTGGCAACAGATTGCCATCCCGTACCTGTAATAAACTCATACATCGAGGCATTATTAGTAGTGGTTTGGTCAAAACCGTTTTCTACTGAACCGCCTGTAATATGAGTTCCTATTCCTTCAATATTTGCTCCTCCGTTTTGCCAGTTGTCATAAATAGTCCCTCCATTTACAGGGCTTGCTACCATTCTAAAGGCTCTTCGGTCGGGATAGAATTTTTCGGAGATAACTGTTCCAGAAGTTTTTGTATAGTTTCCACCAATTGTTCCTAAGTAGGCATCTCCATTATCTTCATTCGATTCAAAAATTAAATCGCCATCATGGGTAAAATCACCGCTTGATGCAATGTATTTACCTGCGACTAAAGTAGTGTTTCCTTCTAGGTTGACTTCTGATACATCAATCGTTTCATTTAGGCTTATGTCTTCACCAAATAAATTTAAAGATTGATCCCCATTTATTGGAATATTAATTTCAATATTCTTGTCATTCCCAGATTTCCCAATGGTCAATCCTTTAAGAGGTGAACTAAAACTTAAATTATTCATCGGGAAGGTAACATCATTATTAAAACTTGCTCCAAAAGGAATATAGGCGAACGCACCACCGATGTTGAAGGTTCTCGATGAGCTGAAAGATAAATTATCATTGATCAACGTCAAATTTTTATCTGCATTGGTGGTCACGTTACCGCCAAAGGTCAAGTTACCATCGGTTTGTATGGTGGTGTGATCACGGAAGGTAACGGTATTACATGCAATATTGCCCGTTTGGTTTTCCGAACCGATGATGATATTGGAGAAGCCGGGTTCAAAATTAGTTGAGAAGAGCGTTGAAGATAATGACAAAGTTCCTGATGCACCTGCAATGCCAATTGTTGTTGCTTCATCCACAGGTAAAATCCTTAATTCTCCAGAGCCAGCTATACGTGTTGTTGAGGATGATGTACCTGTCCATCTATTAGAGCGGATTTCTATATCACCAGACGTACCATCACCGATTTTTGTGTCGCCCTGCAAAGCCAAAGGTTCTGTAGAAGAGTTCCCTAATTTGGCTTCAATCCTAATTGAACCCGAAGTAGAGGTAACATCTGTCTGACCTGTAGTCAACCAGACACCTCTCGCTATACGTCCGGTGGGGAGCGTTGTTATTTGGTTTTCACCAATTATTTCTATATCTCCGCTATCCGTAGAAACGACCATTCCTTGAGTTCCAGCAAATAGTGTTACCCCCCCACTATTCATTCGGTCTGTAGTAGTTCCTGTGTAATCCTCCACTAATCCATTTAATGCAATATTCCCCGACTGAGAGGTGATTAGAATTTGCCTACCTGAGGTTTGACTCGCTCTATGGAACAATATACCATATCGGAAACCACACGCCGAACAACCCGAGGTAGGTTGGTTGCCCGTTAATCTTCCTATTCCATTCATAGAAACATTCCCAGACGTTGTAGAGGTCTGTGAACCGTCACCGAGATATATTCCGACGTTGACGCTGTATGGACCTCCAGTTCCAATATCTGGTGCGTAATCTACCCCACTTCTTCCATTCAGTTCAATATTTCCCGCACCAGTTTGTATGGTCACATCTAAGTCTAGAGTTATTCCGTTATAGCCATTTTGAGAACTTGACGTATTATCATCAGGAATAAAAGCCTCACTTCCTGTTGCATAATCATCACCAACTGTCAGTCCGTTCCAAGTCACTGAGCCTTCACCACCACCCATCCAAAGGTGACCGCCATTGGTTGTAATGGATGTGTTTTCACGCAGCCATATCATACCTTCGTCGTTTCCGTCTATATCTGACCAAAAAACTAAATTTAAGGGATTGTTAGAGGCAGTAATTTCAGCATCTTGCTCAAATCGAATATCTTTACCTGCCCTTAATGTAAGGGCTCTACTATCAGGCAGATCTAATGCTAATACACCATCAAAAACAACATCAACTCCAGCCACAATCGTTACATCACCAGCAAGCAATTCATCGCGCAGGGTATTGACATTTAGAACGGCACCTGCTTCTACCGCCAGAATTTCGTTTCCGTCTTTAATCCAGCCACTATTTGCTGCGCTGCTAATGGTTAAGGAACGTGGTTGTAAATCCAAATTAATACCTGTTTGACTCGTTGTCCAAGGTCCATTCACCGCAGCGCCAATGGGTAGACCATCATCATCTGTAGTACGTGCAAAAACACGTTGTGTGGGAACAGAGTAGGCATTAAAGGAATAATTTCCTGAAGCGTCTGTTGTTGTTGTAACGTCTGTAAACGTAACATCACCTACCTGAGCACGAACTGTAATATTTTCTAAGTCTGATTTATTAGCTGCCGTTAATTGGCCAGCAATGCTAATTTCATCTCCTAGTTGCCATTGGAATACCGGATAATCATCTGTTGGGAGGGTTACGGTGCGCCAAGGTCCAGTTGTCCAATCTAAATTATTCATGTTGGTTTCTGCAGATGAGCCTTGCATTTCGGCAGTTGTTCTACTTATAGCATTTCTCGTTCCACCAGTACCAGAGCCATAAGCATTGGAAAAAAGAGTTCTATCCCAGTAAACAGTATTGTTGATAACATCTCCAGTTGATTCAATTCGTCCCACGATAGCGCCACCTAATGATTGCCCTGAGCCTGCTATAACCTCTACAGCTGCATACATATCAGAAAAAGTTGAATTTACTGTCGATGTGCTACCGACTATACCTCCCGCTAAATTTCCTTTTACTGTACCTCTTACATAAGCGACTGAAACAGAAGAAACGTTGGAAGATCTACCAACAATGCCTCCGATTCCAACAGCACTTCCTAAACCAGTAGAAGTGTCAATTCCTCCTTCAACATCACCAATAAAAACCAATTGATTGTCTAAATCTGCAGGGTCTGAACGACCAACAAGCCCACCAACCCGCTCTCTTGAAGCTTTAACTTGACCTTGTACCGAGGAATTTTCAAGGCTTGTACGTTTAATAAAACCAACAATAGCGCCAACACGGTCATTACCTCGTACATTTACATTTTCTAGACGAATATTTTCCAGTTTTGTCCAGTTAGTTTTAACCTCATTTGTTCCAAAGCCCTCAACCCATCCAAACAATCCTTGAACATCATCGGTTGGTCTATCGATAGTCAAGTTCGAAATTTTGAAATTTCCTCCATCGTAGTTACCGCGAAACCATTTATTGCTTTCAGATGAACTAGCAGTATTTCCAATGGGTGTCCAATTGGGAATAGAAATCATATCAATATCTGCTGTTTGCTTGAAATATTTATTATTGGAAAAGTTATTTCCTGCGTTAGTCTCCACCTGCAACCAAACTAAATTTTCTAATGTAGCAATCTCATATGGGTTTGATGCTGTTCCTGCGTCAGGATCATTGAAATTAGCAGGTGGCGTAGCTGTCTGCCCATACCCATCCGCCAATCCGAATAAGCTAAGCACAAGGAAAAATAAAATTCCTTTTAATTGTGTTTTGTAATTTAATGTTTTCATAAGTAATTATTTTGTAGTAATATTTTGTCAAATTTAGACTTAAGCACTACCTCTACCAAAAAATGAGTATAGACAAAGTATAGACAAAATGAATTTTAACACTTTTCAAAATACTGTAAATCAAATACTTAAAATTATTAGCATTCTGTCTATGTTTTGTCTATATCAAATTTCTGCGTAAAACAGTGTTATAATAAAAAACCACCCCTTGCATTAGCAAGAGGCGGTTCCCAACAT
>JBHYFG010000036.1:0-3659 GCA_051859645.1 Psychroflexus sp.
ATACAAAGATACGTTTTTTCATGATGACCTTAACCAATTTCTAATTAGAAATTTGGAGTATCGTTCCTAATAGGAACAACAAATAATTAAAATTTTATCAAAATGAAGAAATTAGTATTAACTTTTGTAATGGGCGTTTTTGCCTTTGGAATGAGTGGGTTTAGTGTGAATAATATACAACCATCATCAAACCATGATTGTGCAGCAGCAGCATGGGAATATGCCGATAGTGCTTTAAGTAGCGGATTATATAAAAGGAAGGGCGTTTCTAATGAAGAAATTGCATATGAATTGATGGAAGACTATTACAATGCGAATTGTGTATAATATTGCTATTTAATTAAATAGGCTTGTAAATCTTTTGCAAGCCTATATTAACAAATATGATGAAACAGGTATGTAAAAAGCTTTTATACACAGGAGAATGATTATATGTGTCGCATCTAATCCCGTAAAATAGCAAATTTAAAATTTGCTTAATTTTACGAGGATGCACGTAAAACGGCACCAATAAAAAACAACAATTATAAACAGATGAAATATATACATATCATACTTATTTCAATTATTTCATTAAATTCATTCTCGCAAATTGAGGGTGAAGCAACTTACGTAGTTGTTAGAAATTTCAATTATGATTCACTTTTAAGGACAATAACAGATGAAAGTAAATTGAAACATATAGAGCATTCTAGAAATATTGATAAAGCAATAAACAACCAAAGATTCAAGTTAAGATTTAAAGACAACATGTCGCACATGTTTCTAGAAGAAAAGTTAGAATCAGATAATAGAAGAGACCATCTAAAATTTATTCGCTCTATTTATCCCGAAAACTATTTTGATTTTATAACCAAAAAAAATTATTATGTTAAAAAAAGCTATAATAAAAGTGGGTATTTAGTTGAATCAGATAATAGTGAAGATGAAACTTTTATTCATAGCTCTGGAAACAAAACAACTATTAACGGCTTTGTATGCAACAAAGCAACTGTTACTTACAAGGCTGATAATGAAGAATATAAATATTATGTATGGTTTTCACAAGATATAAATTTACCCTTTGGTCCTTTTACATACAATGGGTTACCGGGTTTAGTTATTCAGGTAAAAGAACCTGATGGCACTGTTATTCAACTAAAAGAATTAAAATTATCAAATCAAAAAAATATAGAAATTCCAGATAATTACGACTTAATTTCACAAGCAGATTTTGACAAAATGGTAAAAGATATGTACATTAAAATGCGGTAAATCTTATTTAGTTTGATTTATCACCAACCAAAAATTAGTATTAACTTTAGTAATGGGCGTTTTTGCTTTTGGAATGAGTGGGTTTAGTGTGAATAATGATGATTGTGTAGAATATGCGTACAATGCTGCAGATATAGAAATAGATAATCTATATGGTGGTGTTACTTCTCCGATCGTTGAAGCAGCAACAATAGCTTTCTGGTATGGCGTTTGCACATCGCACGATGGGGATAGTGGTGGAGAATTATTAAATCCTGTTGTTATTAGTAACTAATATTGAATATGAAATTCAACATATTTATAGTCATCTTTGGACTTTGTGCTTTAAATATTAAAGCACAAGGTCTTAAAGTTACTTACAGCTTATTTGAAACTAAAAATGAACAATATGTAGAGATTAAAGGTCTTCATTTTGAACTTATTATCAATGATGGAAAATCATATTTTAGTTCCCACAAGTCTATGCATATTGATATAAACAATAGATATTCTGTAATAATTAGGCAACTTACTGCAGGTGAATACTATGTCGACATTAATGAAAAAATCACCTTATCAGTTGGCGAAATATTTAACAAAAAATATTTAATCGAAGAGAACTTTGAAAATAAATGGATTATTTTAGATGAATACAAGACTATATTAGGTTTTAAAACCAGAAAAGCAATTAGAAACGTAGAACATGAACGATTAAAAAAGATGCTTACAACTGAGGTTTGGTTTGCTGAAGAATTAGAATTTAATTTCGGTCCCTATGACGTTTATAATCTTCCAGGATTAGTTTTGGGATTCAAAGCAAAAAACAATAATTTTATAACCATAGCTACAAAAATTGAAACATATAACGATGAAATTAAATTTCCAAAAGGTAAAAGAATTAGTTCTGATGAATTAGAAAAAGAAATGAGAAAATTTATGAATAAGTGATAAGTAAAATACTGATTTTATTTGAAATTTGTTTAAAATAGCTTTAGTATAAAGGTTGCTCATTTACAAAATAAACCAACAATTCATTAGTATAAACGCGTAAAAATTAGCATTAAAAATGTATAACTTTACACCAACTTTTTTGAAAATGTAAGACACGAATCTTAAAATTTTAACTATGAACTGTTTGATAAAAAGATTAATTTTCAGAAAGTTGGAGAACGAATGTAATAAAAAACAAAAATTAGTATTAACTTTAGTAATGGGCGTTTTTGCCTTTGGAATGAGTGGGTTTAATTTGCAAAACGCGTATCAATTCACTAATATTGATGATTGCGAAAATGAGTACTATTGGGGTTTTGCTTTGTCATTTATCATGACTGGGGATGCAACAATCGCTAACCAAGCTGGAATTCATGCGCAATTAGAATGCGAAGGACATACTGGTGTACAGGAATACATAGATGCAAATCCTTACATTAGAAATTAATTCCATTAAAGCCCTCACGATATATGGGGGCTTTATTAAACTTTTATCATGAAAAAAACAATCATATTACTATTTCTTTTGGCATGCTCAAACAGTATTGCTCAAGTACGAATAACGTACACGGTTGAAATCAATTATAATGAAGACGACGATATATCAACTTACGAAAAAAGCGCAATAGACAACGCTAAACACCTTCTCTTTGAGTTAATTATTGATGGTGATAAAGCTAATTTTTTTATAGTAAACACACTAACGAACGATGCCGATGTTAAAGGTGCTGACTTTGCAAGAGCATTGACCTATAAAGCAAGGGAAGGCTACTATATCGACTTTAAGAAAAAAAAATATTACTACAATATTGGAAGTTCTCCAATGCAAGAATTAAATAATTTTTTAATCGTTGGTGATATGAATAAATCATGGGTACTTACAAATGAAAGTAAACTGATTAACAATTATAAGGTCATAAAAGCTGAAGGCAAGACTTCTGAAAAAAAATCTGATGTAGCAAATATAGAAGCACCTCCTAAGGCATTTGAAATACCAATTGAAGCATGGTATTGTCCTGAAATAAATCTTCCATTTGGGCCTATCGGTACGGGAGATTTGCCAGGCTTAATCTTAGAGCTTAATTATGGTAAAATAAAATACACCTTTCATAAAATAGATTTTAATTATAAAATGAAAAAGGGAATCATGGTTTTAAACAAAGGTGAAGAGATAGACTATAATAGCTACATTACAATTTTTACCCAAAAAACATTGGAGAGAATTAAAGAACTTGGTATTAATTTAAATAAAAACTAATCTTGCAGTTTAGATATACAATTCTGTTATTTATTTTTAGTATCCAAAGCATACTCCAAGCCCAAACCCTAACCGGCGTTGTGCAAGATACCACGGGAATTGAGTTGCCTTATACCAACTTGATAGTTTTTCCTAGTAAAGTATCTTCCTGACCCCACTCTATATTTTTACTAAACTC
>JBHYFG010000037.1:0-3414 GCA_051859645.1 Psychroflexus sp.
TGACTTTGAAAATCCTATATTTGTAATGAATAAATTATTGTTTAATAATCAAGTTGCATTTATGACTTGAATCCAGCTAATCATGAAGAAAGTTTTATTTTTAATTGCAATTTTTTTTGCAGGTGTTAGCTTTAACGATGCTAAAGCACAAGACGGAATGATGTCAATCGATGCCCAGTTTGGTGTCCCAGTAGGCGATGCAAGTGATTTGACAGACTTACAATTTGGTGTTAATTTTACTTACTATCTTGTAGAAGTAATGGAAGCATTAAAAATTGGAGGTCGAGCAGGCTATGGTATGTTTGTTGTGAACGACGAACTTAGTGACTTCGGAGTTGATAATTTTGACTTCATTACATTGGGTGTTGCAGCAAGATATGATTTCTCTGAGTCATTATTTGCAAGGTTAGACTTAGGGTATGCTATAGGTTTAGCTGATCAATCAGATGGAGCTATGTTTGTTGAACCAAGATTTGGTTACAATTTAGGTAATTTCGACATCTTCGCTTACTATCAATCAATTTTTGAAAGTGGTGCAAGTTTAGATGCTGTTGGCGTAGGATTTGCATTAAAGTTCTAATTCTATTGCTTTAAAGCTTACAAGCCACTTCTTTTAAGGAGTGGCTTTTTTTTAGGGCATGGCTTTCAAACCTTTTCAAATTTTTTTAGTCTCAAAACAGTAGACTTGAGTTTACAACTAATTTTCAATAAAAAACAATAGCTATGTTTAAAAAAACAATGTACGCTTTTGTGGCATTTGCATTTATTTTTTCGGCCTCATCATGTGGGGTTTTTTCTTCGAAGAAAAGCAAACCAGCTGCAAAACCAGCCGCTTCTCAATCAGCAGCAAAAAAAGGAGGTGTTCAGCCCTATGCTAAAGTAGTTACCAAAGGTGCAAAAACCGACAAAGGTCTTTTTGATGTTCATTACCTAGATAACAAGTACCTTTTTGAAATTCCAGATAGTTTGTTTGGAAGAGAAATGCTAATGGTTACACGTATCGCTAAAACAGCAAGTGGTATTGGTTTTGGTGGAGGAAAACAAAACGAGCAAGTACTAAAGTGGGAACGTAAAGGCGACAAAATCAACCTTCGAGTAGCTTCTTACTCAGTTGTAGCTGCAGATTCGCTTCCTGTGCATGAAGCGGTGGTAAATTCCAATTTTGAGCCTGTGCTTTTTTCGTTTGACGTGAAGGCTAGAAAAAAAGATTCTTTAGGAAATACCACTGTCATTGATGCTACCGATTTATTTACAAAAGACGTAAAGGCAATTGGGTTTCAGGATAGAAGACGTAAACAATACCAAGTACAACGCCTAGACGAGTCTCGCTCGTACATAGATACCATTCGTTCGTATCCCAAAAATATTGAGATTAGACACGTAAAAACCTATGCTGCAGGAAATCCACCGTCTAACGCTAGTACAGGTTCTATCTCGTTAGAATTTAGTAATTCTCTTATTTTATTAGACAAAGAGCCTTATCGAAAAAGATACTTCGATCAGCGCGTAGGATGGTTTGCTAGAGGGCAAATAGATTATGGTTTGCCAGACCAAAAAGCAAAAACTGTTCGTTACTTAGACCGTTGGAGATTAGAGGTTAAAGACGAGGATATTGAAAAGTTTAAAGCAGGGGAGTTGGTCGAACCAAAAAAACCTATTGTTTATTACATCGATAGAGCAACTCCGGAACAATGGAGAAAATACATTAAGCAAGGAATTGAAGATTGGCAAGTAGCCTTCGAAGCGGCGGGTTTCAAAAACGCTATTATTGCTAAAGACCCTCCAAGTGTAGAAGAAGATCCAGATTGGAGTCCAGAAGATGCACGCTACTCTGTAGTTAGGTATTTAGCCTCACCTATCCCAAATGCTAACGGACCACACGTAAGCGATCCGCGTTCGGGGGAGATTATAGAGTCCGACATCAATTGGTACCATAACGTAATGACTTTGCTTCGCAATTGGTTCTTCGTTCAAACGGCAGCAATAAATCCAGATGCACGTGGTACTCAGTTTGAAGACGAGGTTATGGGAAGATTAATTCGTTTTGTATCGGCACACGAGGTTGGTCATACGTTAGGATTGCCTCACAACATGGCGAGCTCTTCAGCTTATCCTGTCGAAAAATTACGCGACCCTGAATTTACAAAAGAGTTTGGTACCGCTCCTTCTATAATGGATTACGCCCGTTTTAATTATGTGGCACAACCAGGTGATGGAGACGTGTCCTTAATGCCAGATATTGGTCCTTACGATAAATTTTCTATCATGTGGGGATACCGTCCAATACTTGATAAAACACCAGAGGAAGAAAAAGAAATTTTAGATCAGTGGATTTTAGAGCGTGCAGATGACCCAATTTACCGTTTTGGTAAGCAGCAAAGTGGGGGAGTAATAGACCCTTCTGCACAAACCGAAGACTTAGGGGACGATGCTATAGTAGCTTCTACCTACGGAATAAAAAACCTTCAACGTATTGTTCCTAACTTAATTGAATGGACTGCCGAAAACGGAAAAGATTACGAAGAGTTGGAGGAGTTATACAAGCAAGTTCTTGGACAATTCAACCGTTATATGGGACATGTTACTGCTAATATTGGTGGAGTTTATGAGTACTACCATACCTACGATCAAGAAAAAGCAAACTATGTACACGTAGATAAGGCACATCAGAAAAAAGCAATGAAATTCTTGCAAGATGAATTGTTTACAACTCCTGAATGGGTTATTGATGCTGAAATCTTCAACAAAGTTCAATACGACGGATACTTGGAAAACATTCGTGGATACCAAGAAAGTACACTACGCAATTTATTGGATTTTGGAAGAATGGCCTGTATGCTTGAAAACGAAGAACTTAATGGTAAAGAAGCTTACGCCTTAGATGATATGATGCAAGATTTGCGCACTGGATTGTTTAGTGAACTGCGAAAAGGACAAGAAATTTCTAGAATAAGAAGAAATTTACAACGCGCTTACATTAGTAGAATGCACTATTTAATGACAGAAACGCAGCCTAGTGTTCCGGCTAACCTTAGACGTTATATTAGTAGAAGTAATATTGATGTAGAAAAAAGTGATATTCGACCTCTAGTTAGAGCCGAACTGAAAACACTTCAACGTGATTTACGTTCTGCTTTGGGAAGAACAAACGATAAGCTTACTCGCTATCATTTGGAGGATGCTATTCTGCGTGTAGACGATATCCTTAATCCGAAGTCATAGTACATAAATTGTCAATTAGATACCAATTAAAAAGCCACCTCGTTAGAAGGTGGCTTTTTTGTTGAAAATACCTCTAAGAGAATACAGGCATTTCTCAATTGAATGGAGGTGTTAGGGGTCACTTATTTTATTTGGGGAGTATTAAGTTTACGCAAATAACTTTTCAAGCCTAAATAAGAAGAAAGAAATATC
>JBHYFG010000038.1:0-2720 GCA_051859645.1 Psychroflexus sp.
AAATTCCTTACCAAATACTTATGCGTATCTTCTAACTCAGAAATATGGAAATAGGCGTCCTTGAGGTTTGCTCTTTGGGTTATAATTTAAAAACCTCTTCCTATAATTGTTTAAAAAAGTACAATAATGTTTTATTCTACTAGCATTAAGTTATCTTCTCTTAGTTTAAAATATTTTTCCAACTTACATTTAACCAATTATTTTAGTTTGGTTTATTGTTGGTTCGTATTGGATTTCTAAATCAGTGCCATTCCATATAGCTTCACAGCTTTCAAGTCTGAAGGTGTCTCCTTGATTCCAACTTACTCCTACATAATCTTCGATCAAGTCCTCTATAAATACCCTCTCACCAACACTAATATCCTTAGGTATTAGATATGCTGCAAAGGGTGACTTGAAATTATATGGGTAATGGTACGTCCAATCTATTATCAACTCAAAATCACCATCTTCATCAACAAGAAACTTCATACGGTAATCACTTATTATTCTAATTTCTCTTGTTTGTTTATGTTGAATCACGGCGTATTTGGCACTTATTTTGTCTGAAGGTTCAATTTTTTTTATCAAAGCTTGAAATCCATTTCTTACAGCATCGTTAATGCTTTCTTTGTCTCGTGCTGTTTTGATAACACGTAACTGTTTTGGATTTTTATTTTTGTATGATAAAGCCATCGGTTACTATTTTTAAATTTTCTTGATTTAGGTCTACTTTTAAACAAGCTTCAGGGTTTTGTTTAATTATTGTTAACAGCTCGTCATCTGCTAATTCTTGTGTATCAATAATAAATCTATTGCAATTTACACATAAAGGTTTTGCCTTTCTTGAGTGTTCTAAGTCATCCCAATTCATTTGAAATGGGCAATGCATTCTCTTTACAAATTCGTCATTGTCGGTATAAATATCTTTTGTTAATGGATTGAATTTCATTTCTTTTTCTTTTATGCTACTGTAGTTTATTTTGGTTGGTTGTATGATTACTGTAATTAAAAGCAACTACCTTAGTTTTTCGAGTATATCAGCAACTTCATTTACTTTTTCAGAAAAATCTACTATGTGTTTTAAATCTTTCTTTAGTATTCTAATTTTCGGAAAATTTCTTGATGGCAAATAAAAGTTTTCTTCAATTGTATTTAAATTGACTTCATCAGGGTAATCATAAATCATTCTTTGCTCTATTTGAAATCCTTCCATTAAATTTTTGTCCCACCACTTTAGAAGAAAATTATAATTAGCATAATCATTGATGTCTATGTTTTCAATTTTTTTCAATTCATCTTGATAATACTGTTCCTTATCGTCAAAAAGTGTAATATAAAATAGTCTTTGATATAAATCTGTAAAAGGATCTTTATCATTTATTACATTTAAGGGTAAGGTATAGTTTCCTTTAAATTCGACTTCCTCTTTGTCAAAATTATAAAGGCCATCGAGTTTAAAATCGTCAATATTTGTTAAAAGGAAATGTTTAAAGGTCTTGTGCAGAAATTGCCGGATTGTGTATATGGTAACACCATTGGTGTAACTACCAAGTCTTTTGATTTCATCTTGAATGATTTCTTTTTCTTTACTCTTCTTACTAATATTATCAAACTTGCGTAAATTACTTAGCTTGACACGTATTTGACTATCTTCGCTTTGTTCTTCTTCAATGCTACTTCTAAACATATCGTAATAGCACTGCATCATATATTCCACATCATATTCAGGATCTTTAAGTAAAACCATATATTCTTCCAAATTATCGTAAAACATAATGCTATCATTTAAAGCTGTATTACGTAAGAAAAATGGGATATCAGGGCGTGAAAGGTCAAAGTAAAAATTTCCAATTTCTACGTGGTAATGTTCAAATATCTTGCCTATTGTTGACTCATATATTACACCTTTTTCTAATGTATTTTTGTATAGATAACAAACATCATTGAAAGAAAGTTGAAAATCTATTTTTAATTCTTTTTGTAATGCAGGCACCGAAATAAGTTCATTTATGTGTTTAGAGAGTTTTTCTAGTTGTGGCTTGTATTTCTTAATTAATTCTTGAGGTTTGCGTTGGTTGAACATATCGGTATAATTAGATTGCCAATTTACTAAATATAATTGTGAATTAGATTCATTTTTTATTCCACCTCAAACTCCATCCAAATAGGGATATGATCGGAGATTTTTCTTGCTAGTTGAATGGTGGGAAAGTCTTTGTAAAAGTGTAGCACTCCGCTATCGAGTAGGTTGATTTCATCCGATTTGAAAATGATATGGTCGTAGACTTTGGATAGGCAGTCGTTTGGATTTTGTGTGTCGCATTTGGTTCTTAGTGATGTCTTTTGATTGGTGTGTGCTGTGGTAAAACCTAATGAACGTAATGGATTGAATACATTGTGTGTTTCGGGGAGATTGAAGTCGCCTAAGAAAATGAGGCACTCATCCGGATATAATTCAGGGAATGTTTTGAAGTATTTGACTTCGGTTTCGGGTTGTTTTGCTGTGGGAACTGCGTGAAAGTTAGCTATGGTGATTACCTCATCTTTGTATTTGAATCTTATCATGTAGGGTTCGCGTTCTATTTCTTGTACGTAATTTTGGTCAAGCCATGCTTTGCCTACAATTTTTACTTTGCTTGGTTTCCATAGGTAGGCATAGCGCTCACTTGAATAGGGTGAGCTTTGCGTTGGGTCGCTAATGGTGTATTCCCATTTGGCTCCTTTTCTATTTAGTTCGT
>JBHYFG010000039.1:0-2353 GCA_051859645.1 Psychroflexus sp.
TCACTTTAGATTAACTTTTAGTTTTGTTGAAAACTTTTTATCATTAAATAATAAGACATGAAAACAAAATTATTTTTATTTTTAAGTATGCTAATTAGCATCAGTAGCTTTGCAGACGACTGCCCAACAGGAAACGTTGTGTTGGCTAACCAAGCAGAAGTAGATGCCTTTGTAGCGCAATACCCAAATTGTACAGAAATTGATGGCGACTTAACTATTGGAAACACAGCTTTTAATGGAGATATAACAGATATTGATGATATTTCAGGTTTAAACAATATCGTTTCTGTTAACAATCTTCGACTTCAACTCACTTCTTTAACATCTATTGACAGTTTTAATAGCCTTACTACTGCAAACGATATTTCAATCCTTGCTAATCCATCTTTAGCAAGTGTTTCAGGGTTCACTAACCTAAGTACAATTGAAACTATAAATATCAATAGTAATTCATTAATCAATTCTATCTCAGGCTTTAATGCTGTTGAAAATTTAAACCGATTAGATATATTACAAAACCCTGCATTAACAAGTATTACCGGTTTTTCCAATTTGGAAAACATAGAAGTAATTTTGAATTTTTCAGATCTTAATCAACTTAACAATATAAGTGGTCTTGCTAACCTAGAAAGTGTTGGTGCATTACAAATTTTAGGCACTCAATTAACCAATTTAAGCGTTTTTAATGATTTGACTATTGAACTACCGCCAAACGGTTCAATAGGTAATTTTAGAATTCAAAACAATTCCTTATTGACTTCCTTGGCAAACTTCAATTTTGTTGGCCCTCGTACTGAAACCATTATTTTTAATAATCCATTATTAACAGACCTAACTGGATTAGAAAACTTAACTAAATCTAATATTTTGATTGAAAACAATGCAGGTCTTACAAGTTTAAACGGACTACAAGGATTACAAGAATCTAATAAATGGGTGCCTAATACAGTTGGACTTAGAGTTATCAATAATCAAAATCTTACCAATCTAGATGCATTGAGTAATTTAGAAGATTTAGATGACTTAGACATTCAAGTTACCAATAATGCTAACTTAACGGACATTAGTGGTTTAGATAATGTTAGCATTTCAACTATCAATCAACTGAACGTTTCGGGCAATACTAACTTAGCTACTTGCGGGTCTGCTTTGGTATGTGAGTATATTTATGTAAATGACAATAATGGATTAACCTTCAGTAACAACGGTGCTGAATGTAACTCTAAAGAAGATGCCGAAGCAAATTGTGCAGATATACTAGAAGGACTATGTCCAAAGGGCAACTTATTTTTCACCACTGATGCGCAAATTGCTCGCTTTGGAGAATTTTATACTAACTGTACTGAAGTAGAAAACTTGACCGTAATAGCCCCTGATGGAACTACAGATTTAAGTATGTTTGATAATTTAGTAACTGTAAACGGCATGCTAAGAATAGGAACAACTAATGGTACTAGCCTTAGTGGATTTCACAATGTAGAAAATGTTGGTTTTCTTTGGATCACTTCAAGTCCATTAATGGAAAGCCTTGATGTTTTAGGAAATGTTCAAGGAACGGTTACTAAGCTAGAAATCACAAATTGTACTCAGTTAACCACAGTAAGTAATTTTGGTACATTTGAATTAAATGATTTGGAAGTTAGAGGAAATTCAAGTTTAACAAACTTAAATTTCTTGAACGAAGTTTCGTTGGTAGCAGGAGAATATTTTGCTTTTGGACCTAACGGAAATACTTTAGGGTTTTATGCACCTACTCTTAATATCACCAATAATCATTCGCTAACCTCACTTGACGGTCTAAACGTTCCTAATTCACTATTCAACATATTTTTATCGGGTCATCAATTAAACGATTTAAGCGCATTAAACACCCTTGAAAATTTAGATCATGCCTTCGCTCTTTTTAATACAGAAGAAGTTGAAAATTTAGATTTCCTATCGGGCTTAACCACATTTACTGTTGGTCAAATATATATTGGTGAAAACCAAGCATTAGAAAACCTAGATGGTCTTGATGGTGTGATGGGCGACTTTGACAATACTAACTTTATTGAAATTTCAGAAAACCCAAATTTAGCAACTTGCGAAAGTAGTTTTATTTGTGCAATAGTAGACGAATTTGAAGCCGGTGGAGGTGGAGATGGAGCAGCTCTAGTTGGTGGATCAGAGGCTGAAGTATTTGGTGGTAACATCCTATTTATTTACGACAACGCGGAAGGATGTAACTCTGTTGAAGAAATAGAATCTGCTTGTGAAACTTTCTCTACTGAACTTTTCTTAACTAGCGATGTAAGCATCTACCCTAACCCATTTAGCAATCAGCTAACCATTCAACTTCCTGAATTTGCGGGTA
>JBHYFG010000040.1:0-901 GCA_051859645.1 Psychroflexus sp.
CGTTTTCTAGTAAGGTTTCTGTTCCTAAGTAATTATCTACCAAATACACAGTTGTGCCTTCGAAGTTAGCTAAGTTGGCTTTGAAGCTGTAGTTATCGTTTCGCCAGTTGTTGGTGAACAGAGGAATCACTTCATCATCCTCTGGGAAGCTTCTACGCTGAATCGTAAACAGGCTGTTTTGATTGACAGAAGCTAGATTTTCATCTAAATTCCCCATTTTACCGGCATCCAAGTTATCAATCCCATTATCGCCATCGGCAGCAAAACGTAAACGAATCGCATCGATGACTTGGTTATTTTCATTTTGTAACTCGAACAACAAGCTCATTTGATTATCACTAAACGTAGCGGGTTTACTTAAGGAAGTAGTTACATCCTTTATGCTTTCAGTAAACTGAATACTAGGATTGTTTTCGGTAACTTGAATAAAGAAAGCTTGTCCAGGTTCTATGAATTTTGTTGCTGTAGAATTAGTAGGGGTCTGTTCTCCTTGCCCTTCATCAATTTCATCTACAACCACAAATCCACCACGATCATTAATCATCGGATCCCATACCCATAGTTTAGTGGCAACGGTATTTAAATTATTGTCTAATAACTCACTCACATCAATTCTACTTTGGTAAGGATTCGCTACAAAAGCAAAGGTGGTAGAACCTCCTGTGGCACTTGGAAAAGTGAAACTTTTTGTTCCTACTTCTAAGTTTCCTGAAGCAACTAAAGTAGTGGCACCTGAAGATTCATTGCTTGTAAGATCGATGCCTCGGTCGCCTCGTACCATTAAGCGGTAAGGAGTTCCTACTGCTAAATTAGTTGAGTTGGTGTTGGCAACAGATTGCCATCCCGTACCTGTAATAAACTCATACATCGAGGCATTATTAGTAGTGGTTTGGTCAAAACC
>JBHYFG010000041.1:0-665 GCA_051859645.1 Psychroflexus sp.
TCCAAGGTTAGTAGGATAATATTTTCTAACACCAGACAATGAACGTACATCCTTGAAAAATCCGAAGTCCTTGTCTTCACTTGTTTCGTATTTGCCTATAAATTGTAAATCTTTGGAATCAAGCGATATCTTTAAGCGCTTTATTACCTCATTTTTTTCTACTTTAAACCAATCCTTTTCCATACCCTAAAACACCTGATTAATTAAACTCTTTAATAATGCTTTGGAACTGGAGATTTTGGATTTAGTAGTTAATTTAGCATGATCCATTTTGTCAAGTTTTTCAGTTTCCATTAAAATATAGTCTTGATTTCTCGGAATAGCAACTTTGTATTCCTCAATATCTCTAGGTGTTATTGCTGGATAACTTGTTCCCGTCATTCTATCTTCACAATATTTCGAAAATCTTTTAGAAAAAAACTGGTGAAAAATAAATTTACTTAAAGATTTGTCATGCGCTGTAACTACAGATGTACCTGTCGATGATATAATTCCTTCACCTGATTCAATAAAAACAAAATCCTTTTGATAAGGTCTCACCATTGCCAGAATGGATGAATTATCATGAACAATTCTCTTTGCTCTGCTCGGTGCCTCGCTAAATTTTATTTTTCTTAAGTCACCAACTACTTTAGGTTCAACGATGCTAGTAAGGTCTAAATACC
>JBHYFG010000042.1:0-580 GCA_051859645.1 Psychroflexus sp.
ATGAATTGCAGGTGTTAGTAAAAACTTGTTTTAACATACTTTATAGGCACGGATTACAAATCCGCGCTATCGGAGTTTTAGGTAGCGAACTTTTAAAAAATCAACAAAAATGAAAATAGGTAAATTAAAATTAAAAGAAGTATTTAAGTCTCTTTTAATAGGTACAATTGTGTTTCTGTTAGTAATTTCTTTTGTTACTTACTTTAAAAAAAATAAAATAATTCAAATATATTCTAATAAGGCTTATTCAATAGGCATATTTTATAGCACAGGTAGTGCTGGAAGGGGATCAACAATGGCCGATTATAAGTTTCAATCTAAAAATAAAACCTATAAAGGGTCTATATCATTAGCAACATTTGATGACTCAAACCCAAGAATTGGTAAAAATTACATAGTAGCCTATAATTTGAAAGGCCCAAGTCAAAATATTTGTTTTTTAAACCTTGAAGTTCATGATTCTATACAGCACTACTTTAAAAATGGAAGCCTTAGCCAGCTTCCAATAGAAGATTATCAACGTACAGTGGATTCATTTTTTCTAAAGAGCCTAACAGGAGGTTTTACAAAATACTTCCCT
>JBHYFG010000043.1:0-522 GCA_051859645.1 Psychroflexus sp.
TTCCAAAAGGCAAAGCAATATCGTCCGTTATGACCAACAAATTTTCAATAGCAATTTTTTCGTTTTGCAGGTAATAATTTACAGCCTTTCCGCTTAAATTCATAAAAGTAGATGGCTTTAACAAAATTAGTTTTCTACCTTTAAATTTAATTTCACAAGTATCACCGAGCTTATTTGGAGCGAATACTCCTGTATGTTTTTTGGCTAAATCTTCCACTACCTTAAATCCAATATTGTGGCGTGTTTGCTCATATTTCGCTCCCGGATTGCCTAATCCTACAATTAAGTACTTCATACTATTATTTTGGAAATCTAGTTCTTGGGCTTCATCCGATGTAAATCGCTCCTGCTTCTCCTTCATAAACAATCGCTTCAACCAATTCATACCCGTTTATTTAGTAACTAGAAAATCATTCATTTACGTTACAACAAAGTTAAATAGATTTTTGAGAATGAGAGATGTTAGAGGGTAGACGGTAGATGTTAGAGAGAAGACGTTAAGATTTTAGGACTTTAAGACGG